>NZ_CP133671.1:6607500-7314351 GCF_031326345.1 Aureispira sp. CCB-E | reverse complement strand
CGGCAATACCTTGTTGGATCAACCATTGTACACCATCTGTTACATCATCTTGCATTTTTAAACCCCATTGCTGAAAAGAAGCTTCCCAAAAAGCACGACCATAGCCTGTACTCCCTCTAAAATTCATCTGCAAAACAGCGTATCCTCTATTGGCTAAAAACTGAACTTCTGGATTAAATGTCCAGGCATCTCTAGCCCAAGGACCACCATGAGGATTAACAATAACTGGTAAGTTCTTTGCAGGGACACCTTTAGGCAGCGTTAAATAACCGTGAATGGTTAAGCCATCTCTTGATTGGTATTGGATGGGCTTCATTTCTGCCAAATCATCTTCTTTGAGCCAACTACTGACATCAATAATTTTTTCGAGCTTGTCGCTTGTTTTATCATAAAAATAATAAGCCCCTAAAGAACGATCACTATAGGTCCGAATGACAAATTTGTCTTCTGTTTTATTCGTACTAGTGATCACAACCTCATATTCTCCCAAATCTTGCTCCAAACGTTTGTACAAATCTTCGACTTGTTGGTCGACAAATTTGTGTTGGCGTTTCCACGTAACATAAGAAATGGTCGTAGGCACTTTTCGTTCACGAGAATAAGACATATAAGAAACATCAACTTCAGGATGTTCAAAAATCAATTCTAATTCTTCCCCTGTAGCGATGTTCATTTTCACAACAGCAGTTTTGTCTCTGCCTCTATTAGACAAGGCATAGACTGTTTCACTGTTATCAAAATCAAAGTACATTGGATAAACTGTTTCTTTGAAATTTGTAGTGAGAATAGTCTTAAAGGTATCTTCTTCTGTTTGTCGATACAAAACAGAGGTGTTGACACCGTCGGTTGCAATCGCAATACGCAATTGACCATTGTGATCCGTAATCCAACTAGAGATATTGCCTGGATTTTCTGCCAAAGCAGTTAATTCACCCGTACTAATATTAATTCTATATGGATCAAAAACTTGAGGAATGCGTTTGTTCATTCCTATAATCATATGCTCTGAGTCATTTTCCAAAGCATCAATAATATCGACTCGGACATTTTCAAATGGAGTCAAATCTTTTTTGTCTTTCCCATCTTTGGTGACAGAAAACAAATGATAATTCTCATCACCACCAAAATCACGAACATAAATCAACCGTTCGTCATTCGCCCAGAAAAAACCTGATAAATCTCGATCGGTTACCTTGGTAATTTGGTGGGCACTTTTATCTCCAATTTTTTGAACAAAGATATTCTTGCGGTCTTTGTATGGTGCCAAAAAAGCAAAGTATTCTCCATTGGGAGAAAGTGTATAAGCTGTTTTTTCTGGATTTTTGAAAAAATCCTCCAAAGGTATAGTGGGTGTCATATTACTATTATTATTAGTTGGTTCTGTTGGAAAACAAGCATTTAAATAGCATAGTGTTCCTATAAGTAATATAAATTTACAAAAATAATTGATGGCTTTCCAATTCATAGCTAGCTGAATTTTTCTTTAGAAGAGTGGGACAAGACTAAAGTCACGCAAGCTGCTATTGTCGTAATTTTTTTCATTGCTCTGAACCACTGTTTAACATATTTTTCTTTGTTAAACCCAAAATAAAAATACAAAAATTAAAAGAAGACTCTTTTAGACTAAATCAAGACGCATTTCGATGAACAAAGCTTCTGTTCTTGTTGTCTTATAGGTCTAGGCAATTAACATAATTTTCTTTTTTTTGTTGTAAAAATAAAAATAAGGAGAGAGGGAAGGAGATAAGCAGCATTAGAACATCGTACAAGTTGCGTGTATTTATAAGTTTGTCACAATTTTATGAATTAATTCTTGTAATTTTGAACTATCTTTGCCCCTTGTTATGTTCTATGAGAATATAAGAATGATAATACAATTTTTATTTATTTATATAACGAGTTTATCTATTGGTTGTTAGAGAATAAATAGCTAAGAGATAAACCATAACCACAACTGTTTTTAAAATGGCATTTAGTGAAACAGAAATGGCAGCAATGCACCAAAAAATAGATGGTATTATTGCTGCGGGAACACTTGGAGATCGTCAACTAAACGACCAAGATGTTGCAAGATTAGAAAATTTGAGAGGATTGTTAGATTTAAAAATTAATCCTTATCCAGCAGAGAAGTTTGATGTAACCCACTATGCCAAGGACATAAAACAGAACTTTGAGGACGAAAATGAAGCAGCATTTGCAGAAGTATCTTTGGCAGGTCGTATTATGGCCAAAAGAGGAAAAGGTGCCGTGTTGTTTGCAGAAATACAAGATTCTACAGGACGTATCCAATTGTTTATCAAAAGAGATGCTCTATGTCCTGATGAGGACAAAGATTTTTATAATCTTGCTGTAAAAAAACTATTGGACTTAGGAGATTATGTAGGCGTCAAAGGATCTATTTTTAAGACTAAAATGGGAGAAATTTCTGTTCGTGTGAACGAGTTTGTTTTCTTAAGCAAGTCGTTGCGACCACTGCCTATTGTCAAAAGAGATGAGAATGGGAATGTTTTTGATGGATTTACCAACCCAGAATTGCGTTACCGTCAACGTTATGTGGATTTGACGGTTAATCCAGAAGTCAAAGATGTTTTTGTAAAGCGTTCGTTGTTGCTAAAAACAATGCGCAATTTCTTTGACAACAAAGGTTGGATGGAAGTAGAAACGCCAATTTTGCAGCCAATTCACGGTGGGGCTGCTGCTCGTCCATTCGAAACACACCACAATACCTTAGATATGCCTTTGTATATGCGTATTGCTAATGAACTGTATCTAAAAAGATTGATTGTTGGTGGTTTTGAAGGTGTCTATGAAATTGGAAAAATGTTCCGCAATGAGGGCATGGATAGAACACATAATCCAGAGTTTACTTGTATGGAGGTGTATGTTTCTTACAAAGATTATATCTGGATGATGAAAATGGTAGAGGATTTGCTAGAGGAAATTGCAATGAAACTACACGGTCAAACAACCGTTTCGGTAGGAGAGAACACCATAGATTTCAAAGGACCTTATCAAAAGTTGACAATGTTTGAGTCGATTGAGAAATATACGGGTATTGATGTTTCTCAAATGGATGAGGCTGGCTTGCGTCAAGTTTGTCAAGATTTGCACATTGAGGTAGATCCAACAATGGGGAAAGGAAAATTAATTGATGAGATTTTTGGTGAAAAGGTAGAAGCGAAGTTAATTCAGCCAACCTACATTACAGATTATCCTATTGAAATGACTCCTTTGGCTAAAAAACATCGCAGCAAAGAAGGTTTGGTAGAGCGCTTTGAGTTGTTTATCAACGGAAAAGAAGTTGCCAATGCTTATTCGGAGTTAAACGATCCTATTGATCAAAGAGAGCGCTTTGTTGACCAGCTGGCATTGGCTGAACGTGGTGATGACGAAGCGATGGTTATTGATGAAGATTTCTTGAGAGCTCTAGAATATGGTATGCCTCCAACATCTGGATTGGGAATTGGCATTGATCGTTTGGTAATGATGATGACCAATAATAGCTCTATCCAAGAAGTTTTGTTCTTCCCTCAAATGAAAGCAGAAGTTACACTTGTATACTTTTTGGATAAAAATACAAATAGGAAAAAAGGACCTTTTAGAATAGAAGGTATTGTCAATAATGGAGTTCGTGTACATCGTAGAGCTTCTCTTAGATTAAGAGGTGATTATCCTAAATGGTTTTCAAAAGAAACACCTTTAGGCAATGAATTTGTAATTTTACATATATCACCTAATTTAGAAATAATACCTTATAATTAAGGTTCTTCTCTCAAATGAAAGCGGAAGTTAGACAAGCTAATGCTGAAGTAGAAGAATAAAAAAAGTTGCCTTAAACACTTGGTTTAAGGCGACTTTCTTATTGGAGGCATATGCTATTCTAAAATTTGAATACTAATCGAATAATAATTGAGCGATTAATAACATAATCAGGGCGATTGCCAGCAGGGTTATCATTGTAAATAGAAGCCAAAGACCTTGCCCATCTCACATTAATACCCCAGTTTCTATGTAGGAAAAAGTTGGCATCCAACATAAACATAAAATCACTTTTAGAAAAACTGTTGTTCTGTAAGCCAGAGCTATTTTGAATACCCAAATTTAGCAATTGGCTATAAGAAAAACCCCCACCAATCATCACACGCATATAATTTCTATTTTTAGCATCTGTAGCTTGCCAATCTTTGTAGTAAAACAACACAGGAACCTCAATATAGTCCATGTGTACGGTATAAGCATTTCCGCTACGGCTAGAGTTAGGCGTAGCAACAGATCCTTTTTGGGAAAATAAAATTTCTGTACAGAGCTCCATGCGCTCGCCAAAAAGAATACCACCTCTGGCACCTCCATTAAAGCCAACTTTTCTATAGCCCCAAGCATCATCCCCATCAATTTGAGAAATATTGACTCCAGCTACAATAGAAGCTGTAAAACGCCCTTCTTCTTCTTTGGTTTGAGCGGATAAGTTATGAACAAAGCTGCCTAGTAGCAGCAGAATAATTATTGATAATTTCATTGGGAATTTGCTTTTTTGAAAAAAATATAACATTTTGGCATGTTCTCAGTACACACAAAGTAAACTAAGTGAATGTGATTTTTTTTATTGTTTTAGATTAATAGTAGTTTGCTACGCTCATGACCTTGGGCTTTTGCGCTACTAGCATAAGCCTACTCGGCAAGCTTAGTTTTTTACTTTTTATCAAAAAGATAAAAAAGTACATTAATATTAGTTTGAAAATGTACAGGTTTTTGATTATCAACTAAAAAGTGCTCATGAAGTACCACGAAGTAGCAGCGCAGCTAAACTGATAAAGTTTTTCAACGACCACGAAGTAGCAGTGCAGCTAACTATTAGATTAAACAAAACTTCAAAAGAAAAGATGGCTAAAAGTAAACTCAAATATACTTCTACTAATTTAAAAAAGCTAGAAAACTTATTTAAAGAAATAGGTTATAAGATTATTTACGAAAAAGGACACTTTAATTCGGGGTATTGTATTGTAAACGAACGTAAAACAATTGTGATTAATAAATTTTACAAGACAGATACCCGAATTACATGCTTGCTCTCTATTTTAAACGAAATAGAAGTCATTACTGAGGGTTTAGAGCAAGAAACTTTAACGTTTTATCAAGATTTGATATTTGAATAAACTAACAATAATAATTATTAAGCGTTCTTTCTACGTCTCAGTTCCTTATTAATCATACCCAATTCTCGACTAACTTCACCATCGACAGAGGAATTTTCTTGTGCTCGACGGATAAGATAAGGAATCACATCTTTAACAGGACCAAAAGGAATATATTTAGCGACATTATACCCTGCTTTGGCTAAGTTAAACGTCAAATTATCACTCATACCATATAATTGACAAAAATTAAAATGAGTATGTTTTTTAGAAATATTCATTTTCTCCATGAGCTCTAGTTGGTATTGAGTACTGTATTCGTTATGAGAAGCCACACAAGAGGCAATTTGTTGGTAGTTTTCTACACAAAATTTAACAGCAGCATTATAATCTGTATCTGTCGCCGCTTTATTAGGCTGAATAGGAGAAGGGTACCCTTTGTCGGAAGCACGTTGACGTTCTTTTTCCATATAAGCCCCACGGACTAGCTTGGCTCCCAAAATATACCCCTTTTCTTGGGCCAGCGCAAAAGATTTTTTTAGAAAAGCTAGTCGATCATGGCGATACATCTGAAACGTATTGTAAATCGTTACATACTTTTTGTTATAGCGCTCCATCATGATATCAGTCATGTCATCAATAGCATCTTGAATCCAACTTTCTTCCGCATCAATAAATAAGGCCACTTTATTGTCGTAAGCTTCTTTGCAAATCTTATCCAAGCGATCCAGTGCTTTTTGATATTGAGCAGTTTCTTTTTCGGAAAGTGTTTTTTGAGCGGTCATTTTTTCTAATAACTCATTTTGAGCCAATCCAGTTACTTTGCAACTAATAACAGGCACGGTATCTTGTTGGGCAGCAAAACGAATTGATTTGACTGATTCTTCAACGGTAAGATCAAAAGCGGCATCATCTTCTTTCCCTTCTGCTCCATAGTCCAAGATAGAAGCAACTTGGTATACACCTAGTTCCTGAATACTTTTTCTACATTCGTCTAAGGTCGCACCACCACAGAATTGTTTAAAAATAGTTTTCTTTATAATTCCTTTGATAGGCATTCTTAGTTTTAAAGCCAATAAGGTCATATTACTACCAATATTTACCAAAAAATTGTTGTTCATCATTTTAAACAACCAAGCCGTTTGTTTTAACTCTTTATTGGATTTACGCTCAAAAGCGATAGCTGTATCCGAAAAATCAACTTTAGCCATAATAGTAGACGTTCTTGTTTATAGTTATTTCTTGTTTAGAAAAGAGACTAATTGTGTACTAAAAAATCGTTTGTGTGTTACGTATGAATAAGATGCTCACCATTGTTCCAAATATCCCAAGCTCGATCTGCTTGTAAGTGTAGCATCTCTAAACCATTGAGGATTGTTGCACCTTGCGCAGCTCCTTTTTTGAGAAACAATGTTTGTTCAGGATTATAAACCAAATCAAACAAAATATGTTGCTGTCCAAGAGCCATATAAGGCAACAAAGGACAGGTTTCTACTTTGGGAGCCATACCTAAAGGTGTGGTATTAATGATGATTAAATGTTGTTGTAATAATTCGGGGGAAAGAATCTCATAGCGCAAAGCATTTTCTTTAGCTCTAGAGACATACTGATAAGAAATATTCATTTGTTGAAGGGCATAGGCAACAGCTTTAGAAGCACCTCCTGTACCTAAAATCAATGCTTTTGAAGTAGCCTGTTGAATGGTTAAGTTTCGCTCTAAAGAAGTCTGGAAACCATAGATATCTGTATTGTGCCCAATAAGCTTGTTATCAATAAACTGAATTGTATTTACAGCGCCTACTTGAGATGCTTGAGGGCTCAATTGATCCAAAAAAGGAATGACAGCTTGTTTGTAAGGAATCGTCACATTTAAACCCGACAAATTAGACTCTCGTTGCAATAATTTAGGAAAATCTTTTATCGTTGCAAGAGGAAACAATTCATACGTACAGTCAATAATTGCTGCTTGCTTGAATTTATGAGCAAAATAAGCAGGAGAAAAAGAGTGTTGAAGATGCCGACCAATAAGCCCAAATTTTTTCATATTATTCTTCTTTTAAACGTTTGCCCAAGCGTTCTAAGACAAAAACAATGGAAAAACCAATAGCAGAAAGAATAAGACAATAAACAAGGTAGGATTCTCCAGCATAGTTGTTTGGTGATACATTTTCCATCAACCAAGGAACTTCCTCGCCGTGGCTGTTCATTCTTGTTTTTACAACATTTTGCCAAGGCCAAACTTTATTTAGAGAACCAACCATAAAACCAGATAAAACTGCTAATGTGGTGTTTTCATAGTTTTTGAATGTCCAAGAAAGTAAGTGAGAGAATAACAACAACCCAATGATACACCCCATCATAAAAATCAGTAAGAAAACAATATTCATTTCTGTGGCGGCATTCAAAACGTGCTTGTACATTCCCATCAAAAGCAAAATAAAACTTCCCGAAATACCTGGCAGAATCATTGCCGAAATCGCAATAGCTCCAGCTAGAAAAACCATCCAATAAGCTGTCGGAGCTTCAGAAGGAGCTAGTATGGTAATGGTATAGGCAATGACCCCTCCAATAAGTACACCTAAGATAGCGGAGATATTCCATTGTGAGACTTGACGGAAAATGTAAATACTAGAAGCGATGATTAAACCAAAGAAAAATGCCCAAAGGAGTTGTGGGTAATATTCTAAGCACATTTTTAACATCTTAGACAAAGAAAATAAACTAACTATAATGCCTGCAAAAAGTGCTGCTAAAAAATTGCCATCAATGTGCTTCCATGCCGCAGGAATTCCTTTTTTAAATAGTAATGTTAGGGCAGTAGGATTAATCGACTTAATGGCATTCAACAAACGCTCATAAATGCCTGTTATAAAAGCAATAGTTCCTCCAGAAACGCCTGGAACTACGTCCGCTGCTCCCATGGCAAGACCTCTAAAAAAAATAAATACATACTCTATGAAATTAATAGGTGCTTCCGTTGAAGGTTGATCTAATAGAGGTTCTTTGTTATCCATTATTGACTTATTTTCGTATAAATTGAAATTCTTTTAAGAATATTTGAGGTACATCATTTTAATAATGGATTGTTTGGTTGGAGGGACAAAATATTTTTAACTAAACCTAAATGCATCATCCATTTTAAGCCTTAACAATCGTGAAATAAGTATTAATAATTAGTACATTATAAAGATTCTATAAAAGATAGCAGCACAAATGTAGCGAACCCTGAAATTCTTGCATAGAAATAGGCTCAAATTTTTTAGGGATTCTAAATTTATTTAGAATTATTTCTGCACAAGTCTATATAAATCCTTAATTTTGCAATTTGGCACCTATTTTTCCGTTAAGAGTTGTTTAGAAATGCAATCGTATTGAAAATGAGCGATTAGTTAGGATAATTAAATTTGCTCTAAAACTATTGCTGCATAAACAAATTACAGAAAATTTATACAACATCAATAACTCTAACATCCTCATCTATTTTTAAAATGTCTAGTAAATACCTCTATATATTTTTCTTCCTTTCTTTTTGCTCATTTACAATTGTAGAACAGTCATTTGGTCAGTCCAAAAGGGAATACATTAAAGCTGTAGCCCAAAAAGGAGATGGCATTTATGTCTTGTTGGGGCGTTATCATTTAGATCGTAGCGATTGTTGCCTAGAGCAGTTTTGCAAACTCAATGGTTTGAAAAAAAATTCTAGCCTAAAGTTGGGAAAAACCTATAAGTTGCCGATTCGTAAATATTATTATAACCAAAAGTCCATCCGTTCAACGGCCAATATCAAGGATTGGCAAAGTGCCAAACAAATCGAGCGCTACAATGATTTGATGGTAGAATTGGGATACAAAGCAAGTGATTTTAGGCGTGGAACACGAGAACTATGGGTGCCTCATCACATGAAATATTGCCCTTTGGATGTGTCTAAGTTTGTTCCTAAGAATCGTAATTTTCCAATTTTTGGAGAAAAATATGCTCATGTCCCTCTAAAAGACGACAAACTAGCTGGAGCTGTTTACTACATCGTGGCAGGGCATGGAGGTCCTGATCCAGGTGCAATGGCGAAATACAACGGAAAATACATCTGTGAAGACGAGTATTCTTATGATATCTCTTTGCGCTTAGCACGCAATTTAATAGAACACGGGGCAATTGTTTATTTTATTGTGAGAGACAAAAACGATGGCATTAGAAACTTGGAGTATTTAAAACCAGATATGGACGAACGTTGTTGGCCTAATGACGTTATTCCTGTATCTCAAAAACCTCGTTTGGAGCAGCGTTCTACTATTGTCAACGAACTGTATGAACAAAACAGAAGAAGAGGGATAGAGTATCAACGACTCATTGAACTACATGTTGATTCTAGGGTAAAATCTAAGCGGATTGATTTATTTTTTTATTATTACCCTACTAGTCAAGCAGGCAAAGCCTTGGCGTCAAAACTGCATCTAACAATGAAGAAGAAATATGCTGTTAATCGAAAATCAGGAGAATATCACGGAACAGTGACCCCCAGAGACTTGCATATGCTTCGAGAAGTAAAACCATTGCCTGTTTTTATAGAAGTTGGAAACATTCAAAATCCAAGAGATCAAAAAAGGATTTTGTATCCTAGCAACCGACAAGCATTAGCAGATTGGTTAGAGGAAGGCTTGTTGAAAGATTACTAATCTTACCCTAAAAAAAGAATTAAAAAGGGCTATCAACCATGTTTTTTTGCTCAATAATTCCGTGTACTTGGTAGATTTCCCAATTGGTAAATTCCAAATTGGATTTAAAACCTATTCCCTCTATAATTTGAGTTGGTGTCGTAATTTTTACATACTGAGTAGACGAAATTTGTTCAGCAGGCTCATCCCATAACAGTTCATCTGTTTCTAGAAGTTCATTTTTATTGTTCCAAATTCGAACACTATCCTGCAAATAGACTTTTCGTTCTTTTTGAAATTGTTCCGCATAATTAGCAATCATTTTACTGGTTTGAATATGTTGTTCGTTATAGAAGTCAGCATCAACACCTTGCGGAAATATTTGCTTGGGAGTGTCTCGCGCAATATAACGCAAAAGTACTGGAGCATGAATGGCTACTCGAACGACAGCAGAGTCGCTATACAATAATTCTACTCCTTCTGCGCGTTCAATTCCTACAGCATCCTGAAGTTGAATATCTTCTAAATCTTTGACCTGATCGCCCGAACAGGCAATAATGACTATAAACAAGAAAAGAATAGGGATCCACCTTAACACAAACCAGTTCATTGCACGTTTTTTATTTATTCCTAAATGAAAAATCAAATTGATAGTTAGAAGTACTCTATTGAGATAAGCGTTTTATGCCTTAGCCGATAGTGTACTAGCTAAAGTCAAAGATAGCCTTTTTAGAATGATTTTATCAGATTTTATTATTCTGATAACATAAGGAGCAGATTGGTTTCTAAATTGTTAATTTAATAAAAAAATAGAAGGAACTTAATTTGGAATTATAGACATTAAATATTAAGTTTATACGGAACTAATAACAGAAGAAACCTGTTCTGTTTTATTCAAGGCGGAGACATTTTAGAGTGTATGAATATTCTAGTTTTTAACCTGAAATGTTAAAGTAGCACAAAAGAAAAGAAAAAGTTCAAGATTAAAAATCTGTTTAATAGCTGTTTAGCTACAATAAGATTTTTAAGAATACTTAAGGATATAATAATAGAACAAAAAGATTGAACTAGGCATTTGTTCTTTTTGTTTTAATAATGAAAAAGATTTACGAATTAAAAAAATAAATAGCCTATGGAAATTCGCACGCAAGCAGTTAATTTCGATGCAGACACTAAGTTGATAGAGTTTATTGATAAGAAATTAGGCAAACTAGAAACATTCTATGATAACATTGTTAGCACAGATGTTTTCCTGAAATTAGAAAAAACGGGGCAGGTACAAGATAAAGTAGCGGAAATAAAATTAAAAGTTCCAGGCTCTACTTTAGTAGTTAAAGAAACTAGTAAATCCTTTGAAGAGTCCGTAGATTTGGGCGCTTCATCGTTGCGCCGACAGTTGATCAAGTACAAGGACAAAAAAAATAATTAAAAAAAAGTAAGTTTTTTTTTGAAAAAATTTGGAGAATAAAAAAAAGGCTGTATATTTGCATTCGCTTAGAGGGAACAACTTCTTCTAATAGTTCTAAGAAAGGCAGTGTATAACCTTTTTTTTAAGCCGATGTAGCTCAGCTGGCTAGAGCAGCTGATTTGTAATCAGCAGGTCGTGGGTTCGAGTCCCTCCATCGGCTCTTTTAAGAAAATATACAAGAATTTTTCAACAGGAATAATATCCGTTGAATGGGGGTGCGCCGGAGTTGGAGAGCCGGGCCAGACTGTAAATCTGGTGACTATGTCTGAGTAGGTTCGAGTCCTACCACCCCCACAAAAATTCATTTTTATATAAGCGGGAGTAGCTCAGTTGGTAGAGCATTAGCCTTCCAAGCTAACGGTCGCGGGTTCGAGTCTCGTCTCCCGCTCAAGTATAAATGTAAAAAAGGGAATGGTTCATTCCCTTTATTTGTTTATAATTGAGAATATTAACTTTTTGACAATTTTGCCAACGTAGCTCAGGGGTAGAGCACCACCTTGGTAAGGTGGGGGTCGGCAGTTCAATTCTGCTCGTTGGCTCGACAACTTGGCAGAAAAGTAGTATTTCTATTTTTCAAAAAATATATTTTAAAACTTTTTAATTATCTAGACTAACCATGGCTAAAGAAACGTTTGATCGCTCGAAGCCCCACGTAAATATTGGTACAATTGGACACGTGGATCATGGTAAGACCACTCTTACTGCTGCAATAACTAATGTTTTAGCAGATGCTGGTCTTGCTGAGAAAAAAGATTACTCAACTATTGACTCTGCACCAGAGGAAAAAGAGCGTGGTATTACTATCAACACTGCTCACGTTGAATACCAAACTGAAAACCGTCACTATGCGCACGTTGACTGTCCAGGTCACGCCGATTACGTGAAAAACATGGTAACAGGTGCTGCACAAATGGATGGTGCTATTCTTGTAGTTGCTGCTACAGATGGTCCTATGCCACAAACTCGTGAGCACATCCTTCTTGCTCGTCAGGTAGGTGTACCTAAGATTGTTGTTTTCATGAACAAAGTTGACCTTGTTGATGATCCTGAAATGCTAGAATTAGTAGAGATGGAAGCTCAAGAGATCCTAGAGTCTTATGGATTCGAAGATTGTTCTGTAATCCAAGGTTCTGCTCTTAAAGCTCTTGAAGGTGATGCTGATGCTGTAGCTCAAATCAAAGAATTGATGGCTGCTGTAGATGCTGATATTCCATTGCCAGAGCGTGATGTAGATAAGCCTTTCTTGATGCCTATCGAGGATGTATTCTCTATCACAGGTCGTGGTACAGTTGCAACTGGTCGTATCGAGCGTGGTGTTATTAACACAGGTGATCCTGTAGAAATCGTTGGATTCCGTGATGCATCTGAAAAACCAATGACATCTACTGTAACAGGAGTTGAGATGTTCCGTAAAATCTTGGATCGTGGTGAAGCTGGTGATAATGCTGGTTTGTTGTTGCGTGGAATTGAAAAAGAAGCTCTTAAGAGAGGAATGGTTATTTGTAAACCAGGTTCTGTTCAACCTCACACAAAATTCGTTTGTGAAGTATATGTACTAGGTAAAGATGAAGGTGGTCGTCACAAGCCTTTCTTCAACGGTTACCGCCCACAATTTTACTTCCGTACAACTGACGTAACTGGTGCTATCCAACTACCTGAAAACGTAGAAATGGTAATGCCAGGTGATAACTTGACTATTACAGTTGAATTGATCGCTCCTATCGCAATGGAGAAAGGTCTACGTTTCGCTATCCGTGAGGGTGGACGTACAGTAGGTGCTGGTCAAGTAACTGAAATTATCGAATAATAAAGGTCTTTCTTTGATCTTTTGAGATATAAAAGAAGGGTTGAGCAAATAATTGCTTAACCCTTCACTTACGGGTGTAGCTCAATTGGCAGAGCATCGGTCTCCAAAACCGAGGGCTGGGGGTTCGAGTCCCTCCACCCGTGCTATTCTTCATTAGAATTCATACGAACAACAATGGTTGATTATTTTAAACGTAGCATGAAAGAACTTACCGAAGAGGTAACTTGGCCTACTTGGGCTGAATTGCAAAAAACAACGGTTGTTGTTATTGCAGGTTCTGTGTTTTTGGCATGTCTAATCGCATTAATGGATTTTATCTGGGTTAATGTATTAGGCGTTTTATATTAAGATTATTACAAGATAAATTTTGTGATTATGGGCTCGGTAGAAACGAAATGGTATTGCTTGAGGGTGGTCTCTAATAAAGAACGTAAAATTAAAGAGCGTTTGGATTTGGAAATAGATCGTAATGGTTGGAGAGACGTTGTACCGAACATCATTGTACCAACTGAAAAGGTTTACAAAATTCGTAATGGTAAAAAAGTAATCCAAGAACGTACGCTTACTCCTGGTTATATTCTTGTTGAAGCAGTAGTAAGGCATACACCTACAGGTATGAAATCTGCCTTGAATGGCAACATCATTCAAGCAATGACTTCCATCAAAGATGTGATCCACTTTTTAGGAAAGAAGAATCCTACTCCAATGAGAGATCACGAAATTACAAGAATCTTAAGTAAAGTTGATCAGTCTTCTGAAACAGGTGAATCTCTAGCAGATCCATTCTTGGTTGGTGAAGATGTAAAGGTAACAGATGGTCCTTTCAAAGATTTTCCAGGCGTGGTCAAAGATGTTAATGAAGAAAAGAAAAAACTCACCATCATTACCAAGGTATTTGGTAGAGAGACTGAGGTTGAATTGAACTTTATGCAAGTTGAAAAAAACTCTTAAATATTTGTAAGTAATGGCAAAAGAAGTCGAAACGTTTATTAAGCTACAAGTAAAAGGAGGACAAGCAAATCCAGCTCCACCAGTAGGTCCTGCATTGGGTGCTAAAGGTGTAAATATCATGGAATTCTGCAAGCGTTTTAATGCAGATACCCAAGATAAAATGGGTCAAGTATTGCCTGTCATCATTACTGTATTCAAAGACAAATCGTTTAGCTTTGTAATCAAAACCCCTCCAGCTGCTGTTCAGTTATTGAACGCTGCAGGTCTTAAAAGTGGTTCTGATCAGTCAAACCGTAACAAGGTGGGTTCAGTTACTTGGGATCAAGTAAAGGAAATCGTCGAAAACAAAATGCCTGACCTTAACTGTTTTACAGTTGAGTCTGGTATGAAAATGGTTGCAGGTACGGCTCGAAGCATGGGGATTAATGTTACTGGTACAGCTCCTTGGGACAACTAGTCAAAATGAACGTACAAGTGCAAGACACTTGAAAACACAATTCTATTAAAAAATAGGTAATACTTACCTCGTTTACTTATTTAGAAAATTTAATTATTAAAATGGGAAAAATTACTAAAAAAAGAGCAGAAGCAGAAAAGAAAATCGAAGCTGGTAAGCTCTATTCCCTAGAGGAAGCAATGGCTCTTGTAAAAGAGGTCAATATTGCGAATTACGATGCGTCTGTGGATTTACACGTCCGTTTGGGAGTTGATCCACGTAAAGCTGACCAAAACCTTCGTGGTACAATTACTTTGCCTCACGGTACTGGTAAGGACAAGAAAGTATTGGCACTTTGTACTCCTGACAAAGAGGAAGAAGCAAAGGCTGCTGGTGCAGACTACGTAGGTTTGGATGAGTACCTTACTAAAATGCAAGGTGGTTGGTTAGATATTGACGTTATCGTTGCAATGGCGAACGTAATGCCAAAGCTTGGTCGTCTAGGTAGAGTATTAGGACCTCGTGGTCTTATGCCGAACCCAAAATCTGGAACAGTTGTAACAGCTGGTCAAAGTTTGGGAGATGCAATTAGCTCTATTAAGAAAGGGAAAACTTCTTTCCGTGTTGACAAATACGGTATTGTTCACACTTCAATAGGACGTGTTTCTTTCACTCCTGAGAAGTTGCATGATAATGCAAAAGAAGTATTAAACACTTTGACTAAAATGAAGCCTTCTTCTGCTAAGGGAACTTACATGAAGAGTATTACAACGGCTACTACTTGCAGTCCTGGTGTTGCTATTAATACCAAATTGAAATAATTGGCAAACTCTTTTGATCAAGCTTTAAAAATTAATATAAAATGACAAAAGCAGAAAAAACGTCAGTTATCGAAGAGTTAGCTGTTAAATTTGAGGATAGTAAATACTTCTATGTAACAGATTGCTCTGAACTGAATGTTGAAACAATAAATAAATTAAGAAGAACATGCTTTGAGCAAGATATTCAACTAAAAGTTGTTAAGAATACCTTGATCAGAAAAGCTTTGGAAAAAGCTGCAGAAAAGAACGAAGAAAACTATGAAGATATTTATGGTGTTCTTAAAGGTGCTTCTGCATTAATGTTCACAGAAACTGGTAATGCTCCAGCTAAATTAATCAAAAACTTTAGAAAGGACGAAGATAAAGAAAAGCCGTTGTTAAAAGCTGCTTTTGTTGAATCTGAAGTGTATGTTGGTGACGGAGAACTAGAAGCTTTGGTTAACATCAAATCTAAAGAGGAGCTTATCGGGGATATCATTCTATTGTTGGAGTCTCCAATCAAAAACCTTGTTGGTTCTTTACAATCTGGTGGAAACACAATCTCTGGATTGCTTAAAGCATTGGAAAGTCGCGGCGAATAGCACTTATGGTCTAAATAAAGTTGTTCTTTGTTACACGCAACTTTTTATTGAAGCTACTTCTTTGCTTCCACACAGAATTGCTTCGTAAATATTTTATTTGGAAAACTTATTTCTCTTAGGAAATTTAAAATCAATAATCAAAATGGCTGATCTAACTAAATTAGCAGAAGAACTAGTAAACTTGACAGTAAAAGACGTTAAAGAACTAGCTGACATTCTTAAAGAAACTTATGGTATCGAGCCTGCTGCTGCTGCTGTAGCTGTAGCTGCTGGACCTGGTGCAGCTGGTGGAGATGCTGCTGCTGAGAAAACTGAATTTGACGTAATGTTGAAATCAGCTGGTGCTGGTAAGTTGAAAGTTGTTAAAGAAATCAAAACTCTATTAGGTGTAGGTCTTAAAGAAGCAAAAGAACTTGTTGACGGTGCTCCATGTGCTGTTAAAGAAGGTGCTCCTAAAGACGAAGCTGAGAGCTTAAAAGCTGCTTTGGAAGCAGTAGGTGCTGAAGTAGAGTTAAAATAATGAAAGTTTGGTGATATCTACGCATACACTATACTTTTAAATATAAGTGTAGGCTTAGTTACTCTATGGTAGCTAAGCCTATTGCTCTATTAATAATCTGACAAAAGTCGGATTTTCCTGTTTTATTTTAATAGAATATTGCCAATTGTAATTATTTGATAATAAATTGGCAGAACAATATTCTATTCTGCGTCGTAACTTTATAAAATTAGCTTCATGTCATCTCTTAACAATACAAGCCATCGCGGTGCACCTGAAAATACAAGACATAATTTTGGTAAAATTAAGCATGAGGATCAATATCCTGATTTCTTAGAGATCCAAGTGAAGTCTTTTCAGGAGTTCTTTCAATTAGAGACTACTCCAGAAAGCAGAATCAACGAGGGTTTATACCAAGTGTTTCAGGAGAATTTTCCTATCACAGATGCCCGTAATATTTTTGTTTTAGAATTTTTGAACTATTTTATCGACCCCCCACGATACTCTATAGAAGAGTGTATGGAGCGAGGTCTGACATATAGTGTGCCTCTAAAAGCAAAATTACGTCTTTCTTGTAATGATGAAGAACACGTGGATTTTGAACAAACTGTTCAAGATGTATTTTTGGGAAATATCCCATACATGACACCTAAAGGTACCTTTGTTGTAAATGGTGCTGAACGTGTTATTGTTTCTCAATTACATCGTTCACCAGGTGTATTCTTCGGTCAAAGCCGTCACCCTAATGGTACAAAGATTTATTCTGCTCGTGTAATTCCTTTTAAAGGAGCATGGATGGAATTTGCTACTGACATCAACTCTGTTATGTATGCATACATCGACCGTAAGAAAAAGTTCCCTGTGACTACGTTGTTGCGTGCTATCGGTTATGATGGAGATAAAGATATCTTAAACTTATTCGGTTTGGCAGATGAAATTCCTGCTACTCGCGAATCTTTAGAAGCAAACTTGGGAAGAAAATTAGCTGCTCGTGTTTTGCGTAACTGGACAGAGGACTTCGTAGATGAAGATACTGGGGAGGTTGTTTCTATCGAACGTATTGAGGTTATCTTGGAACGTGATGTTATCCTAGACGCTTCGAATATTGAAGATGTTCTTGAGGTAGATGTTGAAAGTGTAATCCTTCAGAAGGAGGATGTAGAAGAGGACTACTCGGTAATCTACAATACTTTGCAAAAAGATACTTCGAACTCAGAAATCGAAGCCGTTCAACATATTTATCGCCAATTGCGTGGTTCTGACCCACCAGATGAGGAAACAGCAAGAGGTATTATTGAAAAATTATTCTTCTCTGACAAGCGTTACAACTTAGGGGATGTTGGTCGTTATAAGATTAACAGAAAACTAGAGTTAAACACAAGCCGTGACGTTAGCGTACTTACCAAAGAAGATATTATCGAAATTGTAACTTATTTGGTTCGTTTGATCAACCAAAAAGCGGAAATTGATGATATCGATCATTTGAGTAATCGTCGTGTCCGTACAGTTGGAGAGCAATTATATTCTCAGTTTGGAGTAGGTTTGGCTCGTATGGCTCGTACCATTCGTGAACGTATGAATGTTCGTGATAACGAGGTGTTTACGCCAGTAGATTTGATCAATGCTCGTACACTATCTTCTGTTATTAACTCTTTCTTTGGTACCAGTCAGTTATCACAGTTTTTGGATCAAACCAACCCTCTTTCTGAAATTACACACAAACGTCGTATTTCAGCACTAGGACCTGGTGGTCTTTCTAGAGAGCGTGCAGGATTTGAGGTGCGTGACGTTCATTACTCTCATTATGGTCGTTTGTGTACGATTGAAACTCCTGAGGGACCTAATATTGGTTTGATCTCTACACTTTGTGTACATGCAAAAATCAATAAAATGGGCTTTATCGAAACGCCTTATCGTCCTATTTTGGATGGTATACGGGTAGATTTTGGTAATAATCCTCAATACTTGTCAGCAGAACAAGAAGATTACAAAATTATTGCTCAAGCGAATGCTAAGTTAAATACTAAAGGAGAATTTGCAACAGACCGTATTAAGTGTCGTCAACATGGTGAATTCCCTGTATTAAGCCCAGATGAAATTGAGTTTATCGATATTTCTCCGAATCAAATTGTAGGTGTTTCGGCTTCTTTAATTCCTTTCTTGTCTCATGATGATGCCAACCGTGCCTTGATGGGATCGAACATGCAGCGTCAAGCGGTACCTTTATTAAAACCTCAGTCTCCAATTGTTGGAACTGGATTGGAAGGTAAAGTGGCTCGTGACTCTAGAATGTTGATTAATGCAGAAGGGGATGGTGTTGTTGATTATGTAGATGCAACAAAAATTGTTATCAAATACGATCGTACAGATGAAGAACGTGCGGTGTCTTTTGATGATGATTATACTACTTATGACTTGGTTAAGTTTAGAAGAACAAACCAAAACTCATGCATCAACTTAAAACCAATCGTAGCAAAAGGAGAGCGAGTACATTTAGGAAAGGTTCTTTGTCAAGGATACGCTACACAAGATGGTGAGTTGGCTTTGGGACAAAACCTAAAAGTAGCCTTTATGCCTTGGAAAGGGTATAACTTTGAGGATGCGATTGTTCTTTCTGAGCGTGTTGTTCGCGAAGATATCTTTACTTCTTTGCACATCGAAGCGTTTGAAGTAGATGTTCGCGATACAAAATTAGGAGAAGAAGAATTTACAAATGATATTCCTAACGTAAGTGAAGATGCGACTCGAAACTTGGATGAGAACGGGTTGATTCGTATCGGTGCTTGGATTAAGGAACGTGATATTATTGTTGGTAAGATTACGCCTAAAGGTGAATCTGATCCAACACCAGAAGAAAAATTACTACGTGCGATTTTTGGTGACAAAGCAGGTGATGTAAAAGATGCTTCTTTAAAAGCGTCTCCTTCTACTAAGGGGGTTATCATTGATAAGCGTTTGTTCAAACGTGCGAAGAAAGATAAAGTACAAAAAGCAATGGATAAGAAATTGCTATCTAAATTGGATAGTGATTTTGATAATGAAATTGCTAAGTTAAAAGATACTTTAGTAACGAAGTTGTTGGCTCTGTTAGAAGGAAAAACTTCTGAAGGAATCAAGTCAATTTACAATGAGCAATTGATCGAAAAAGACGCTAAGTTTACAGAACGTGGCTTAAAAGACATCGATTATAGCGCGGTAGATTACTCGAATTGGACCAATGATGACAACACGAACAAATTGGTTCGTCAGTTGTTACACAACTACAGTATTAAAGTAAATCAAATCATTAGTAACTACAAGCGCGACAAATTTGCGATTACGATTGGTGATGAATTGCCTGCTGGAGTACTCAAATTAGCTAAGGTTTACTTGGCTAAGAAACGTAAACTAAAAGTAGGAGATAAATTAGCTGGTCGTCACGGTAACAAGGGAATTGTTGCTAGAATTGTTCGCGATGAAGATATGCCATACTTGGAAGATGGAACACCAATGGATATTATCTTGAATCCACTTGGGGTACCTTCTCGTATGAACCTTGGACAGATATTCGAAACTGTTCTTGGGTGGGCTGGTGAGAAACTAAACATGAAGTTTGCAACGCCTATTTTTGATGGAGCAAAATCTGACCAAATTGACAAATTTGTTCAAGAGGCTGGATTACCTTACTTTGGTCAAACGCATTTATACGATGGTGAGACTGGAGACCGATTCCATCAAGAAGCAACGGTTGGGGTTATCTACATGTTGAAACTGGCGCATATGGTAGATGATAAGATGCACGCTCGTTCTATCGGACCTTACTCGTTGATTACTCAACAACCATTGGGTGGTAAAGCTCAATTTGGTGGTCAGCGTTTTGGTGAGATGGAGGTATGGGCACTAGAGGCATTTGGTGCGGCTAGTATCCTTCAAGAGTTATTGACCATTAAGTCGGATGATATTATTGGTCGTGCTAAAGCATACGAAGCAATCGTTAAAGGGGATAACTTGCCTGAGTCTAGTATTCCTGAATCATTTAACGTATTGGTGCACGAACTTAGAGGGTTAGCCCTTGAAATTAAGTTTGAATAAGACACGAATTACGCTTCGTTGTTTTAAGAATAAAAATAAATAGCTTATTTATATCAAAACCTTTCAAGGCGTCAAAACCTTGAAAGGTTTTAGCCCTTAATCTTTAAAGTGCTTTCGAACGGTACTAGCAGATTATAAAAAAAATAGATTTATGCCTTTTAAAAAGAATTACAACGCTAAGTCAAGACCTAAATTCGATTCAATCGTATTGAGTTTGGCTTCTCCAGATGCTATTTTAGAGCGTTCTTATGGTGAGGTTTTAAAACCAGAAACCATTAACTACCGCTCTTACAAACCAGAACGTGACGGGCTATTTTGTGAGCGTATATTCGGTCCTGTAAAGGATTATGAATGTTACTGCGGTAAATATAAACGTATTCGTTATAAAGGTATTGTATGTGATCGTTGTGGGGTTGAAGTAACAGAGAAAAAAGTACGTCGTGAACGTATGGGACACATCAAGTTGGTCGTTCCTGTTGTTCATATTTGGTACTTCAAATCATTACCAAATAAGATTGGTTACTTACTAGGCTATTCTTCTAAGAAATTAGAGACAATTATCTATTACGAGCGTTACGTGGTGATTCAACCAGGTATTGTTGCGGATAGAGAAATTAATGGTAGTGAAGTTAAAGACTTGATTACAGAAGAAGAGTATTTGGACATCATGGAATCTCTTCCTAAGGAGAACCACTTACTTCCTGATGATGATCCAAATAAATTTATCGCTAAAATGGGAGCAGATGCTGTAAGAGAATTGTTGAGCCGTATGGAGCTAGACAAGATCGCTTACGAGTTGCGTCACAAAGCAGCGACAGAAAATTCTCAACAACGTAAATCAGAAGCATTAAAGCGTTTGCGTGTTGTTGAGGCTTTTAGAGATGGACACACTCGTATGGAAAACAAACCTGAGTGGATGGTAATTGAATATTTACCTGTCATTCCACCAGAATTGCGTCCATTGGTACCTTTAGATGGTGGTCGTTTTGCAAGTTCAGATATGAACGATTTGTATCGTCGTGTTATTATTCGTAACAACCGTTTAAAGCGTTTATTAGAAATCAAAGCTCCTGAGGTAATCTTACGTAACGAAAAACGTATGTTGCAAGAAGCTGTCGATTCTCTATTCGATAACTCACGTAAGTCAAATGCTGTAAAAGCAGAAGGTGGACGTGCTTTGAAATCTTTGTCAGATGTTCTGAAAGGTAAGCAAGGGCGTTTCCGTCAAAACTTATTGGGTAAACGTGTGGATTACTCAGGGCGTTCGGTAATTGTAGTAGGACCTACTTTAAAATTGCACGAATGTGGTATTCCTAAAGGAATGGCTGCTGAGTTGTTCAAACCATTTGTTATCCGTAAGTTGATTGAACGTGGTATTGTTAAGACTGTAAAATCGGCTAAGAAATTAGTTGATCGAAAAGACCCCATTATTTGGGATATTTTGGAGAATGTATTGAAGGGACACCCTGTTATGCTTAACCGTGCTCCTACGCTTCACCGTTTGTCAATTCAGGCTTTTCAGCCAACGTTGATTGAAGGGAAAGCAATTCAATTACATCCTTTGGTTTGTTCTGCATTTAACGCGGATTTTGATGGTGACCAGATGGCGGTACACGTTCCATTGGGGAACCAAGCAATCTTAGAGGCTCAAATGTTGATGCTTTCGGCACACAATATGTTGAATCCTCAAAATGGTACGCCAATCACACTTCCTTCACAGGATATGGTTTTAGGATTGTATTACCTAACCAAAGAAAAACGCAGTACTGACGATGTAAAAGTAAAAGGAGAAGGTCGCGCGTTTTATTCATCTGAAGAGGTCATCATTGCCTATAATGAGGGGAATGTTGATTTGCATGCTATTATCAAAGTTCGTGCAAGAACAGAAGACGAAAATGGTAACTTGACTTATGGTAAGCGTATAGAGACAACTGTTGGTCGTGTTATCTTCAATGAAAAAGTGCCAGAAACGGTACCTTTCATCAACCAAGAATTGTCAAAAAGAAATTTGAAGAAAGTTATCTCTAATATTCTAAAGAGAACCAATACTAGTACTACGGCACTTTTCTTGGATGATATTAAAGATATGGGATTCTATTGGGCTTACCGTGGTGGTTTGTCTTTCAACCTTCCAGATTTGATTACTCCTTCTATTCGTTCAAAACGATTGGAAACTGCGCATGACGAAATTGAAGATATTTGGAACAATTATAACATGGGACTTATTACGAATAATGAGCGTTATAACCAAATTATCGATGAATGGACGCAGGCGGATAACGAGATTACCAACGTCTTGATGGATGAAATGGCAGCACACAAACAAGGATTTAACTCGGTATATATGATGTTGGATTCTGGTGCTCGTGGATCTAAACAACAAATTAAGCAGTTGTGTGGATTGCGTGGATTGATGGCAAAACCTAGAAAATCTGGTGATACTGGGGGAGCAATTATCGAAAACCCCGTATTGGCGAACTTCGTACAAGGATTGTCGGTATTAGAGTACTTTATCTCTACGCATGGTGCTCGTAAAGGTTTGGCGGATACGGCATTAAAAACGGCAGATGCTGGATATTTGACACGTCGTTTGGTAGACGTTGCTCAAGATGTAGTGATTAACATTGATAGTTGTGGTACATTGAGAGGTATTGTACGTACTGCCTTGATTGAAAACGATAAGATTATTCAGTCTTTGAGTGATCGTATCGAAGGTCGTTATCCTTTGCATAATGTTTACCATCCAGAGACAGACGAACTATTGGTATCAACAGAGGAAGTTATTTCTCCTGAAATGGCATTGTTGATTGAAGAAGTAGGTATTGAAATGGTTATTGTACGTTCTGTCTTAACATGTGAAGCAAAACGTGGTGTTTGTCTAAAATGTTATGGTAAAAACTTAGCAACAGGTCGCTTGGCAGAGTTAGGAGATGCTGTTGGTATTATTGCTGCTCAGTCTATTGGTGAGCCGGGTACGCAGTTAACACTTCGTACGTTCCACGTAGGGGGTACGGCATCATATACGGTAGAAGAATCAAGCTTGGTTTCTAAGTTTGAAGGTCGTATCGAATTTGATGGTGTAAGAACGGTAACTTATAAAGACGAAGAGAAAGGCACAGAATTACCGATTGTTATTTCTCGTTCTGGTGAAGTACGTATTATTGATACAAAAACAAATCGCGTTTTATCTTCTAACTATATCATGTATGGTGCTGGACTATATGTCCAAGATGGTGCTATGATTACTAAAGGAGAAAAAATCTGTGATTGGGATCCATATAATGCAGCGATCATTACTGAGTTTGATGGTTCCATTGAATTTGAAAATATCGTTGAAGGTAAAACTTACCGTGTAGAACGTGATGAGCAAACAGGTCACGAGCAGTTTGTTGTTATTGAATCTAAAAACAAAAAGCAAGTACCTGCCATTAAAATTGTAGATGCTAGTGGTGAGACTCTTCGTTCTTATAACGTACCTGTAGGCGCATTCATTGATGTTAGCGACGAGCAAAAGGTAGTAAAAGGACAAGCAATTGTTAAGATTCCTCGTGTAATGGGTAAAATCCAGGATATCACGGGTGGTTTGCCTCGTGTAACAGAGTTGTTTGAGGCACGTAAACCATCTACTCCTGCTGTGGCTACTGAAATCGATGGTGTTGTTAGTTTTGGTCGTATCAAGCGTGGTAACCGTGAGTGTATCGTTACGGCTAGAGATGGTCAAAAACGCAAGTACTTAATTGGACTTTCTCGTCATATCTTGGTTCAAGAGGGAGATTTTGTCCGTGCTGGTATGCCATTATCAAATGGTAATATTGCACCACATGATATCTTATCTATCGAAGGACCGTTTGCGGTACAGCAGTATTTAGTGAATGGTGTTCAAGAAGTTTATCGTGCACAAGGTATTACAATTAATGACAAACATATTGAGGTAATTGTGCGTCAAATGATGCGCAAGGTTCAAATCTTGGATGCTGGTGATACTAAGTTCTTGGAAAAAGAGGCTGTACTAAAAAGCGATTTCTTAGAAGAGAACGAAGATATTTACGATAAGTTAATCGTTGAGGATGCTGGAGGTTCTAGCAAAATTGTAGCGGGTATGTTGATTACTGAGCGTCAATTCCAAGAAGAAAAGGCTTATTTGAAACGTAACGATCGTAAAGTTTTACAAGCACGTGCAGCTATTCCTGCTACCGCAAAACCATTGTTACAAGGGATTACAAAATCTTCTTTGGGTACGAAGAGCTGGATTTCAGCTGCATCGTTCCAAGAAACTACAAAAGTATTGAGTACAGCTTCTATTTCTGCTTCTGCTGATACTTTGCAAGGTCTAAAAGAAAATGTAATTGTTGGTAAGAAAATTCCAGCGGGTACAGGTCTTAGACATTTTGATAATCTTATTGTTGCAGACATGGAAAAAATGGAAGCAATTGAAGCGAAACGTAGAGCAGAAGCTGCTGCTGCGGAAGAAGAGGTTATTATTGGAGAATAACAATTTTCTCTGAAAGATAAATTAAAGGAGCTGTTCTTAGTTGAGCAGCTCCTTTTTGTTTACACTTAACTTAATCTTGTCTAAAAGGTAAAAGAAAACTTCAATTGTTGTTCTTTATTGTCAAAATCAAAAGATGCTATAAAGTCTTTAAGATAAGGTTGGAGCAACGCCTTTAAACTATCTCTATCTGGATAGAGCAACCCTAGTTGAAGGATAGCTTTATTATGCCTATATTCTATACTAGGGTAGGGGCGAATTATCAAATTAGAGACTTGTTCTAACGCAATAATAAGCCCTACCAAATGCCCTTCGACCCAACCACAAGCCTGATTTAATTGCTCCAAACTTTTAGCTTTTATGTTTATCGTTAGATTTATTGTAGAGGAAGTATCAATAGCCATAAACAAAGATTTCCAAGAAATAGCTCCTTTCTTTTGATTTTTTAAAATTTCATTGCCTCTATTCAATTCTTGTTGCAATATACTAGCAGTAGATCGAGTCACATTTCTAGCACTGTTATAATAAGGTTTGATCGTTGTTAGAATTGGCATTCGATCTTGTTTCTCTCTCAGATGATAGCGAGGCTCTTTTATTAAAGTAATAGGTTGCGCCCAGTTGTATTGAGATAAGAGAGAGAAAAAATAAGGCATCAGTGTACTAATGTCCTCTAAATCTTCCTGCTTTGGAATACGATCGAGCACCCAAAGAGCTAAGATAGTCCATGAATAGGTTCCCAAAAAACCAAAGGCATTTCCCTTTATTTTCCTAGCGGTTGCCCATATTTTTATGGCTTTTACAAACCAGCGAAAACTATCTAGCGAAATTTTTCTTTGACTGTAGGTCAGAATGGAATTTGCTTCCAAAATTCCAGTTACTGCTTGCCAGTCTTGTGCACTGAAATAGTACCGATGTTTTTCCGATAGGTTATCCAATGATATGAATGCTGTAGGATAGGCTACACACAACAAATCGATAGAAATGCCCTCCATTTTTAGTTTTAAAATAGGAACTTGGGCATCTTGTATTAATCTAGCTGTTTCATACCAGCCTTTTAGTTGTATTTGTACTCTTTCTAAAAAAGCTAGAGGGTCTAATTCGTTAGGAATTGCAGCCAAGATATCTAAATCGCTTGTGCTGGTATTGGTACCTAAAGCAGTTGAACCTAATTGATGTAGTTTGTACTCTTGACCTAATATGTTATCACAAGTAGTCTGAATTATGTCTAGTATTATTGACCTATTTTGTTGTTCTGGAAAAGATATTACAGCTTTTTTATTACTTAATAATTCAACTAAATTCTGTTCGTCTACTTTTGATGGTGCATTATTATTAATAATACCAGTTTCTAAATCAATTGTATATCTTATTTTAAATGCTTCTTGATGACAACGACTGATAAGTGCAAGACGCTTGACTTTAAAATTAGTCTTTTTCCAAGGAGGTAATGATTCCTTAGCTAGTTCAATTGACCTAAATTGACCAACACTTAAATGAGGAGTAAAGGATAGTTTTGTTTTGGGTAACCCATTTTGCATTACAAATAAACGTTGCATCAAACGTTGTAATTTTTTCAAATGACCACCTTGATTGGGCTCAACAGGTTCTAGCCAAGCAATTGTTTCTGTTTTTTGATTGAAAAATTGATATTGTTTTAATTCTAATTCAAATACTGAAAACGCTTTGAGTACAGTGCTTAATTCTTGTGCTGCTTGCTCGAAATATCGATCTGGTAAAAAGCCATACAATAATGTAATATGAGGCATCCATCGGTTGTATTTTCGATCAAATTGTTGCCGTATTGTTTGGACTTTTTTCGATGTATGCTCATCTGGAAGAATAACAATAGCACTGCGATAGGTCGAAGCAATCGTATTCCAAAAATTGCTTGGTGGCTCAATTTTTTCCGTAGCCTTTTGATGAATAATATTTAACGATAAACCATAGTGATCAGAAGGCAAAGACATAGGAGAGGACATTGTTGTCATTTGATTGGCGAATAAAGCTGCTTGCTCTATTTTCCAATATTGTTCTTGGCTCGTTCGAATATAAAAGCGATCAAAGCGTGCAGGCAGACCTGTTAGGGTAGATATTGCTGCTAGAGGATTATAACTTGGTTCAAAGGTATATCCATCTTTATGAGGATGTTGAGTGCTCCATGCATCCCAAAACTGTTCTTTGTCTAATAATTCTAATCCTTCTTGTCCTCGACTATTAAAATCACCTCCTATCAAAATAGTCCCTTCTAAGCGATTCAAATACTGTAATAGAATACGTAACTGTTCTTGCCGAACAGTTGTGGCATTGTTGGTGCGATTACTAGACAAATGTACGTTCGCAACGTGAAATGGCTGACCGTTAAATTTCCAACTAGCAATTGGAAACTTTTTATTCGTAGTATATTGAAATTCTACCCATGAAAAAGGGTATTTTGATAGAACAACTAGCTCTTGATAATAAGTAGCTGCTTTTCGTTTGATATCCGAAGTATAAATCGGCTGTTTCCAATTTGCTTTTAATAATTTTTCGAGCATTGGAGCATCTACTTCTTGCAATAAAATAATATCTGCGTCTTGTTCTTGCAGATATTGAACAATAGCAGTATGCCTTGCCTCACTGTTTGCAGATATAGAATGGTATTTATCCGTTAATAAATTATAACTCACTAATTTTAGAGATTCTACAAAACAGTTTTCTATGGTAAAAATACTGGTTCTATCTTGGAGTGTTGCAACATAGGTTGGTTGAGGGACAATAGGAATGTTATCAATCAAAATTGAAGCTTGAAGATGTTGACTATCAGTTCTAAATGCCTCTGCTGGTAGCTCATTGTCCTCAAACAAATCAATACGTTTGGCTCTATCCCAAACAATCGTATTGGCGCAGCGAATATATTGCACTCTATTCCAAGGAATATCATTGCTTGCCCAGTCAATTAATAATTTTTCACCAAGAGCATCTTTTATCATACGGTCCTCATAACCGATATAGAATGCTAAGGCATTAAGTTTGGGATCCCATAAGATACGGTCGTGTACCTCCCAACTTGGTTTTAGTTTTTGTTTTGGAGTTTTCATTACGTGCCAATTTTAGATCAATTCTACTGTACTATGGCTAGAATAGAGTGGTCGTTCTCCATATAGCAATGTTTTTCTTATTAAGAAGGGACAAAGCCCTTTCTAAAAGAAAGTTATAGTACAGCGTTAAAAAAGAAAAAGTTGATATCTAAAATTGAAAATTACACGATAGAAAAATTGAAAGGATTTAAGAATGATAACCTGAAATAGTGTGCAGAATGAGCACATACCAACCAACTCTCCTTAGAACAAGAAAGTTCCATGTGAATGGAAATTAATTTATTAGCAAGAAACAAAACTTTATCTTATCAGAAGCAGATATAACAATGGTGTATTATTATAGTAGTTCGTTGATTAGTTCGCTACGCTCATGAGGGCGCAAGCTTAGTTTTTTACTTTTTTACCAAAAAGATAAAAAAGCACATTTATATTAGTTTGATAATCAAAATTTTAACACAAAATGCAATGAAGATATAACCTATTGATTATCAAACTAATAAAGTTTTTTAACGACCACGTAGTAGCAGCGCAGCTAACTATTGTTATTAAAAAAGAGAAGTATTCTAAACAGAATACTCCTCTTACACTATTTCATTACAAAGACTTTAAATTACCCCTTTTTTACAAATTTAATCGGCATTGGTGCATATTGTGCACCTTCTGCTTTTATAAAGTACATACCACTATCTAGTTTCTGAATATCAATTTGTAATTGTCCTTCATGACCATTGATGGCATCTATTCTTTCTACTTCAATACCATTGGCATTAAAGACACTAATGGAGATTTGATCCGGTACATTTTCAGTACTCCATGTCAGTGTAAGTTTATCACTTGCTGGGTTCGGTGTGACGCCTATACGAGCCATTCTACAAACTAAAGAAGAGTGCATTTGACGACAGAATCTATGTTGACAAACTTTTCCATCTGCTTGTGTTCTCGTTACTGTCATACAAACTTCGTAGTGTCCTGTAATATGTGGATTGGTGAATGGATTATTTCCAACCGTTGACACAATAGCTGTACCATCAATAGACCAAGTTACTCGGTCACAATCTAGCAAGCCGATTGGAGTAAATACATCATTAGGACAATCTAAAACCGCATTAAATCCTAAATTAACAGCATCAAAGAAACTTTCGTCACACAAACAATCGTCTTTACAAGGTGGCAACTGAATGAAAATTTCTTCTCTCCAACAATCTTGTTGATTGGCATCCAAAGACTGATATTCGAATTGGAAGGGACTACAAGTTCCGTTAGAAACAACCGTTAAATTATAAACTCCTGCTGTAGGAACAGACAAAGAAGATGGAGAAATAGTACCACAAGTTGTCAAGAAGTTAAGAATGCCAGGATTATCAACAAAAATTTCAATGTTATAATCTGGTACACCGTCTCCGTTGACATCATCAATACAAGTTGTTTTGGTACTGGTAATTTTAGGACAAGGGACTGTATCTTGAGCCGATTGGAGACAGAAGTTATCAAAACCCATATAACGAGCACCATTGATACCACTATTGTCACTGTGCGTCACAAAGAAATGTGTCATACCTGAGGCTGGAAAACCACCCCCAGTACTAGAGCTAAATGTTAAGCTATGATTGACTTTGACATTACTAGTACAGGTAGTGTTATTGATACTAATCGTACCTAATAATATCGTATTAGCAGCTCCAAATAAGGCTGTATTGGAAGGAGTAAAGGCGCCTGTTGGTGTCAAACCAGTTGTGTTGGATGGATTGTTAATCCCATAAACAGCCACTTCTGAATTTCCCCAACCACCAAGGCAAGCCATATCAAAGTTAAGTGTATAAGAACCTGTGTTAGGTAAAATGGTAGCGACCAATTTAGATTGAAAACCTTCTCTATAAGTTGTACCACCGCCCGCATAGTTGGCAATCCAACAGCCCGCATAGTTTCCAGTAGGTGGAGCTGGAGGACTAAAAGGACCTGTTGTAGCGGTATAATAATCTGCCCAGCTTCCTGTTGCCCAAATACGACCAAAATCAGTTGCATTGTCAATATCTTGGTGAGATGCTGTTGGCGTTCCCGATTCTAAGTCACCATTGCTCACATAACTACCAGGACAATCACTGGAAACAGACAGACAGAAATTATCAAAGCCCATATAACGAGCCCCATTAATGCTGCTATTGTCGCTATGAGTAATAAAAATATGCGTCATTCCTCCTGCAGGATAGTTTGGATCATTAGTATCAATAATAACTGTTTGATTGGTTTTTGTATTGGAGATACAGGTGCTTGCATTAACAGGGATTGTATTCAACAAAAAAGTAGTTCCTGTTGGGAACAAGCTCATATTGTCAGGCGTAAAAGCTCCTGTGGGTGAAAATGGAGCATCGCCTCCTGATGGGTTGTGTAGTGCATAAACGGCTACTTCTGAATTTCCCCAACCACCAAGGCAAGCCATGTCAAAAGTGAGGGTATAGGTTCCTGTGTTTGGTGGTAGAGTGACATTGAGTTCTCCCTTAAAACCTTCTCTATAAGTTGTGCCACCACCAGCATAGTTGGCAATCCAACAGCTTACATAGTTTCCAGAAGGTGGAGCTGGAGGACTAAAAGGACCTGTTGTAGCGGTATAATAATCAGCCCAACTACCAGGAGCCCAAATGCGGCTATAACCAACGGCGTTAGCAATGTCTTGGTGTGAAGCGGTTGGTGTCCCATTTTCTAAATCTCCATTCACAAATATATTGTCTGGACATAAACTACTTTGGGAGGATGCTATTGGTATCAAAAAGAGGGAAAGAATAAATAGCAATAATAAGTTTTTCATAATAATAATTTGGTTAAAATTGTTGATGCCTCATAGGCAATTAATGATTGTTACACACTCAATGGGGTATCAAAAGAGTGCGTACAGAATCGTATGTAATGAAATTTTGTGCTATTAGAAGTGATAGCTATGCTTATCACATATTAGGAAACAAGCCCTAATAAGCTAGCAGAGAGGATTTGAAGAAGTATATTTCTATTGTTATACCTGTTATACCATCTTGAGGGGACGTAGCACGTAGTCGTACTAGATGTGGTACCAACGAATAATAATGTAACTAATCTTATTTAGTAATTTAGTTGGATACAGCGGTTCTAACGATAAACGGAATTATATTTAATTTTACCATAAGTCTGCATTTATAGGACATACGAGTCAAAATAGAGTGCTAAAATCGCAAAAAAAAGACCTGAAAAATCCCTAAAACAAGGGCTTTTAGAGCATTTTTTAGACATTATTTTGGGATGTTAAATTTTATAGTTTCCTTTTGAAACTTCGCAAGTATCGATAGGCACTGATTTATGAATTAAATAAATATAATTTCAAATGTCGTTAGTTTCGCTAAGTTGGATACTAAGTTATTGATTTTTTTTAAATAATTTTAAACCATAAATTATTGGTTTTTTACAAGTGTAAGTACTTGTTTATACTAAGGGAACTTAGTATTGGTAGGTTGTTAGGTCAGGTTTTAACTTACAGTTGAGAGCAAGGTAATCTTTATTTTGTTCTAAGATTTACTTTAAGAGAGAAGAGTATAGAAATGCCTATTAATAAAAGAAGAGGCTGCCCTTTTCAGACAGCCTCTTGTGACCTTGGATAAGGAGCAAAGACAGCCTGAGATAAGTAGATGCTATATCGTAAAAAAGAGATTGCCCTTATCCTTTATTTCTTTAGAGCCAGAACAGTACTTAAAGCTACAAAGAGTAAGCTTGGATAAGAGACAAGAAAAGGTGAGGAAGAAAATAGGTCAACAAAACTTGATCTTATGGAAAAGCTACAAAAACAATGTGTGGGGATAGAGATTTCAAAATTGACATTTACAGTCTGTGTATGCAGTTTAGGATTGGATCAAAACGTTTACTTATCAGAAGTAGAGGAATTTTCAAATGATAAGAAAGGATTTAATCGCTTTGTTCGTTGGTCAAAGAAGCAACAAAACCAGAGTGTTGAAATGGTTTATCTGATGGAAGCTACAGGAGTTTATTATGAATCGTTAGCCTATCATTTACACAAAATAAAAAAAACGGTTCATGTGGTTTTGCCCAATAAAGCAAAGCACTATATAGGAAGTTTAAATCAAAAAACAAAAACGGATAGTGCAGATGCACAAGCTTTGGCTAGGTTTGGAGTAGAGCGAAAGTTTTCGGAGTGGCATCCCCCCGCTCCCATTTACAAAAAACTTAAAGGACTTTGTCGTTTTAGAGTCAGTTTAAAAGAAAATCGAACAATGCTCTTAAACCAAATCAGTAGTATAGAGGCGTCAGAGCAAGGGGATAAATTTATAAAAAAGAGCTTGAAAGAATTAGTCAAAAAAATAGAGGTTCAAATTAAATCCTGTGAACAGGAGATCTTGAGGGTATTAGAGCAGGATCAAAAAATAGCTACTCGGGTACAATAAGTTTGTACGATAAAGGGGGTGGGGATTTTTTCTGCACTAACTGTTATCGCAGAAACAGCTGGTTTCGATATGGTGAAGTCAGCTAAACAATTAACCTCTTTTGCTGGTTTGGATGTTGTTCAGAGACAGTCAGGAACATCTATTAAAGGTAAAACTAGAATTTCTAAAAAAGGAAATGCTCATATTCGTAGGGCACTTTATTTTCCAGCTATGGTTGCAGCCCGATTCAATCCTCAATTCAAGGCTGTTTACAAGAGAATTGTTCAAAAGGGAAAACCTAAAAAGGTTGCTAATATTGCCTTAGAGCGTAGATTACTGTGTTTAATATATGTGCTTTGGAAAAATGAACAATCTTACATTGAAAATTATGAAGAGCTAAAACAAGAAAAAAATATAGCCCCAGAACTAGCTGAGGCTACACAGGATAGTCCTAAGACTTCCTAATTTCATAAAAATACTATTTTTTATTCATTCTTTCTTGGATTTTATAACAGTACCTTTTTTTGTGTAAAAGTTAATATTTAAAACAAAATAGTTTAATTTTTAAAACAAAATATTTTGATTTGCGTTTTTAATTATAAAGTTGTATTTTTGTAGTCTATTATTAGTTTTTACACTTTAAAGTGTTTTTATTGGTTAATTATATTTTACAATGGCTACAGAAGATGATGTTGAAGCGTTTTTAGATGATTTTAAAGCTAAACTTAGTGTTTTTAATATAGTTTTTTATGCACGGGAGAAAAACAGAGAAACACTACTTGAGTTAGAGATAAGTCCTCTAGAGAGAGAGAATATAGTCAAAAATTTATCTGTAGAAGATTACTCAGAAGGACCACTTGGTGATAATAATGGAGGTCCTGATTTGTGGGTATTTGGAAAACTGGTCAAAGGCAGAGAAGTGTATATAAAAGTAACAATGGGAGCTTTTAATTGCTCAACGATATGTATTTCTTTTCATTTCGCTGAACACCCAATGAATTATCCTTTTAATTAATAAGAGAATAAAAAGAATAGAATGAAAAGTCCAATAACAGGTCAAGAAATGGTAAAAAAGGTAGAGCCTTTAGTATTAACTTTTAGAAAAGAAAAGTTTAAAATTGAATACCATTTTTATTTATGTAAAGATAGTGGAGAAAAGTTTACCACTACTAAGCTTGACGAAATAAATGTAGAACAGGTTCATAGCCAATACAGGGATAAGCACAACCTGCCTTTTATTCATGAAATAAAAGAAATTAGGGAAAAGTATAACTTATCTGCGATAAAAATGTCTCAGGTTTTAGGATTTGGACCCAATACTTATAGAGATTATGAAAATGGGGAAGTTCCCAATCGTTCAAATGGTAAGATAATCCAAGTAGCTAAAGACCCTAAACAGTTTAAGTTTTTGGTTGAAATATCTGAGGCGTTGAATGAGACTCAAAAGAAAAAGGTATTTGCTCGGATAAATACCTTATCTAATGTTAAACGTTCTAAGGATTATTATTGGGAGCAATTGTTATTTAGTAATGAGCAACCAAATATTAAAACGGGATATAAAGAGGCTTCTCTTGACAAGATAAGAGAGATGGTGGTTTACTTTGCTAATGCAATTCAACCAATGAAAACAATGTTGAACAAATTACTATTTTACTCAGATTTTCTCTCTTTTAGAGAAACAGGGTATTCTATGAGTGGGATGGAATATAGGGCAATAGAAAGAGGTCCTGTGCCTACTACTTTTGAAAGTATTTTTGAGCTTTTGGATAGAGAAGGTGTTATCGTAATTTCAGATGTAAAATTCCCTAATGGATTTTGGGGAAAGAAGTTTAGTGTTCCTACAGGAGGGGCTTTCAACCAAGATCTATTTAGCCCTCAAGAGTTAGATGTATTAAATGCAATAGAGAAGAAGTTTAAAAAATACAATACCAAGAAAATAGTAAATGCCAGTCATGAAGAACTAGCATGGTTAGATAACCATGAAACAAAAAGTATTATTGACTACTCTTATGCTTACTATTTAAAACACGTATAAGGTCTTATATAAAAAATATTAATTAAATAGATTATCATGTTTAGGTTTTTAGCAACATTAGCAGGTGTGATAGGAGGAGCTGTTATTTTAAATGAGATGTTGACAGATAAAACAAAATCAGATAGAATATCAGGAATAAATAAAGATTATATTAGTGATGAATTTTTGATAAGGTATAAGGTCAGGGATGATTTGAGTACTATAAAACAAAGAATTACTAGAAACTTGAATTTACTAATAGGAACCTGTAATAGTTTTAAGTTAGGTGATGGAGGAGAAGCAAGAGCTGCGAATTATAATGATTATTCTAAAATGTATTTGTTATGTGTAAGCTCAAGAGAGGATTATATAGATTTGTTAGAGAATTATTATATAGAGATGTATGAAGGTCATCCTCAGAATATGAATCAACGTAGAGGAGGAGGGCGAATGCAGTCACATGATGGAAAATATTATCTTTATGTGGTAATAGACTAATTTGTATATCTAGATGCTTCAATAGAAGTAGAATTAAATAATAAAAGTTGGTATAATTGATTACCATGATAAGCCCTAAAAAATATGACAATAGCAGAAAAATTAAGAAGAAAAGTTGATGAAGTAGATAGTGCAGGAATAAATACTATAGAAGCCAGACTAAAAGAATGTCTTTTGCTAGCAGAGGAACTTCAAAAGGAAAAGGTTGATGATTTAGATGAGTTTGCTAAGAATGAAGTTATTCCCAATGCTATAAGGAAATTAATTACAGCAGAAAAGGAATGCTCAAATTTCCAATATCCTTTAACTGCCCAGACTAAAGGCAATACAGTAATCCTAAAAGAAATTCAAAAGGATGTGAAAATCACAAATAAACATCTAGTTTATATTTTATGCGATGGGGAAGAAGGGATATATTTCTTACCAGATAATAGTTGGTTTAGAAATGAGAATCATATAAAGCTAGTAATAAGAGGGGGATATGTTATAGGTTTAGTGAATGGGGATATTTTCAAAATAAAGCCTAAGACTCGAATATATGATGTTTACTCTCAAGATGATTTGGAGTATATAGAGTTTCCAGAACATTTAGAAGAAAGGAAAAAGGATGTACTTGAGATACTTAGAAAAATTTAAAAACAATTCTTTTATAAAAAGAGTAAGAAAGGAAAACAAAAAAGCCCTGCAAGTTGTTCACTTACAGGGCTTTGCTTTTGTTGGTGTGGTCCCACCTGGACTCGAACCAGGGACCAGCGGGTTATGAGTCCGCTGCTCTAACCAACTGAGCTATAAGACCATTTACATCAAATTAATTGAAAGTTAATTTTTGGAATCCAAGAATTCATACTTTCTTCTTATCTTGTGCGACACAAAAATAAGCATTTGTATTTAATAAAACAATTTTTCTAAAAAATAATTCCATGGAGGCGATAAAAAATATAATTTTTGATTTGGGAGGTGTATTAATCCACTTACAACCACAGTGGACAGAGGCAGCTTTTTGTGCCTTAGCGGGCAGCAAAGCCGAATATGCTCGTATTTCTACTTTACTTCATCAGGAAAATATTTTTAATGATTTTGAAATTGGGGCAATTGATGCCACTAAATTTATAGGAGCGTTGCAACAATACAATCAAAATGCAGTGACTGAAGAACAGTTAGAAACGGCTTGGAATGCCATGTTGTTGGATATTCCTGCTAAGGGATTGACGTTAATTCAAGATCTAAAAGAACGAGGATACAACGTTTATTTATTGAGCAACACCAATAGCATTCATTTAACAGCATTTACGGATATTGCCAAGCAGGAGCATGGTATTACAGATTTTGATGCTTTGTTTGATAAAGCGTATTATTCTCATTTGATTGGTGCTCGTAAGCCAAATGTAGAAGCTTTTGAGTATGTGTTGAAGGATGCACAGTTGAAGGCTAGTGAGACACTTTTTATAGACGACAATGCTCCTAATTTGGTTGGTGCTCGACAAGCAGGAATACACACTTTATGGCACCCAGCGAATACGGATATAACAAATCACCTGAAAGGGTTTTTAGCTTTGGTGTAAATATAGTCTGAAAACATGTACCTAAAACCGAATATGAGTGTAAATAGGATAGTGGTCAGATGAAGTATTAGAAACGACTCGAAAGGCTTCAACGCTATTGATTGGACTGGTAAAAATGTAGTCGATACGCAAAAAGGGAAGCAAACCTGCGTAGGTGCTTCCTAAACCACTTCCTTTTTCTCGAAAAGCATCGGTCAAATTTTGAGCAAGTTGCCCATAAGCATAAGAACTTGGGGTGTCATTCATGTCACCACAAACCAAAACAGGGTAGGGGCTATTGTGAATATGTTGTGCAATAAAATTGGCTTGTTCTTCTCGTTGCAAAAATGCTTCTTTTAATTTATTATTAATGCGTTGATATTTTTTTTGTGTAGCGTTTTGACCTAGTGTTGATAAGTTGTCTTCGTCAAAAAGCTCATGTTCATCACTCCCCAATCCAATAGATTGTAAGTGAAAACAATAGACGCGAATTGTTTTACCATGGTATTTTAAATCAGCATAAATAGCACCATTGTAACTATTGGGAAAGTCAATGGTTCCTTTTTTTAGAATTGGATATTTGGAGAAAATAGCTAAGCTGCTGCCTCCTCCTTGAAAATGGTACGTTAAGCCCATTTTGTCTTCCAAAAATTGTTTGGCGGTTTGGTTGTATCGAGCTGTTTTTCCTGAAAACTCTTGACCACAAAAAATATCAATCGCTTGGGCTTCTATGGTACGCAATATTTTTTGTTGCGCTTGTTCTAATTTCTTTTTATCAGATAAGGCGGTAGCATTAAAGTAACGCACATTATAACTCATGATTCGGACACTATTTTCTGACGGTGCTGTATTGGACCAATTGAACCCAATTAAATTGAATAAATGTGAACCACCTAAAAAGATAGCAATCAGAGAAAGGTAAAAATAGCGTTTGCGTCGATAGAGCCAAAGAAAAGCAAACAGCAGGTTGATTAACAGCAAAAAAGGATAACCATTTGCCAAAAGAGCAAACCAGTAAAAGGTAGAAGGAGGAATCCATATTGCCAAATAAGAACAAAGTAGGAGTAAACTAACAATAATATTTGCTCCAAATAATAACTTAGTAAAGGTATTCTTTAACCAACGAAACATGAATAAAGTAGGAGTTCTCAGTAATTTGAGTAGATTAGGAAATGGGATGGTACAAAAGAGTTAGCGATAGCGATCTAAGAATACTTTCTCATCTTCTGAAAGACTGTCGTATCCAGAGCGTTTGATTTTATCCAGAATAGCATCTAGGCATTCTTCTCTAGACATTTCCTTATATTTTTGCATAAAAGAGCGACCGTACTCATTGCCATAATAATCTGATTTTTGGCTTCCTTTATAAACCTTCATTTTGGCTTTGTAAGGACTTTCGGCTCTTTGATGTGTTTTTTTCTTTTTAGATGTAGGCTGTCTTCTCTTTCTCAAAAACCAATCTCCTACATTGCGAATCGGTTTTGATAAGTCTACTCCTCGGCGTAATTGATAAATAAAAAACCATCCCATAAAAGCACCGCCCAAGTGTGCTAATGCGCCACCTGGATTATCACCAGGAATGACAATTAGATTATAAATAACCCAAGCTAAAGCAATGTATTGTAATTCAACGTCTCCAATCAGAAAAAAGCGCATGCGCCCTTTGGGATTGAGGGTAGCGGCGGCCAAAACAATGGCCATCACACTCGCCGATGCCCCTACTAGATTGCCAGTGGAATTCCAAAATGGAGGAAAAATATTATACCCAATGACAAAAAATAAGGCTCCTACAACACCGCCCCAAATATAGATGGGAAAAATTTTATCGTTTGAAATTAAACTATTGAGTTGACTACCAAACCAGAATAACACAAGCATATTCATCAGAATATGAAAAATACCCCGTAAGTCATGCAAAAACATATAGGTAAAAATGCTCCAAAAGCGAAAAGGGATTTTTTCAATTTCTGAAGGGAAATAAAACCACTCTCTGATAAAGCTGAAATAAGGCTCTGTGGTTGCGGTTGCCAAATAAAATACCACGGAGACGAGCAGTATAATAACATGCACGGCAACATTGGCCATAATCAGACGAATTATGGTATTTCCTTGATAATAACGCAGCTTTAAATCTTCCCAGATGTTTGTTGCCATGGTTGCTGTTGAGTTCTTGTGTTATTTGCTAAATAGATATGTCTCAAAATACTTGTAAAAACAGTGACTTTTGGTACAACATACTAAGTTCTTGATAAAGTTGCAGACTTCCGAATATTCGAGCCTGTTTTTTTTGTTTTTAAGATTCTCTTAAAATCTAGCCCCTTGTTTTCGCCAGAACCAAACCAAAAGAACTGCAATAGCTGCTCCCGACAAGTGAACAAAGTGGCCAATATTGGTATTGATTCCATAAACTTGTTGATACAACTCCATACAGGCAAACCCAATGGCTAAATATTTGGCTTTGACAGGCATGGGAGGGATAATTAGGTAGAGAATCCTATTGGGATACAACATGGCAAAGGTAAACAATACGCCATACGTTGCACCCGATGCACCTAATGACGGAGTATACCAAATTTTGCCCGCTGTTGCTCGGATGCTATCTAATTCAGGACTGTACAAGGTGGTTGCAATTTGATTGATTTGTCCAGTTGCAAAGGCAAATTGTTCTGGAGACAAGCCTTGTGTCAAGTATTGAACATAGCCATAATTAGCTAGTAAATAGAGCAAATTGGCTCCGAAGCCTGCTGAAAGGTACAAAAATAAAAACTTTTTTGGTCCCAAGGTTCGCTCTGTATCTGCCCCAAACATAAATAAAACCAGCATATTAAAAAATATATGCATAATTCCACCGTGCATGAAAAAGGAAGTTACTAGTTGGAAGGGTTGAAACATGGGATTTTGCACATAATAAATCATTAGATGAGGAGCAATAGCATTGCCTAATGTTTGTGCCGCTAAGAACATCAAAAGGTTCAAGATGATGAGGTTCTTAGTAATAACGGGGATCGCACTAAATTGTGATTGCATGTTGTCGTGTCTTTTTAAATCGAGCCCAAATGAAGGTTCATTTGAGCTCGGTTTTGCATGAAAGCAAGTGAATAATTCTATATGGAAATTACACCTTAGCCCATGATTGCTTCTACTGATTTAACCTCGGGAACCATGCGTTTGAGCATTCCTTCGATGCCTACTTTTAGTGTCCCTGACGAAGATGGGCAGCCGCTACAAGATCCTTGTAAGACCACATTGACCACACCATTTTCAAAAGAATGAAATTTGATGTTCCCGCCATCCATTTCTACGGCTGGGCGAACGTATTTATCCAATAGTTGTTTGATTTTTCCAACCAATTCGGCATCGTCACCCGTATATTGTTCTTCTTCCTCAGCTTCCAATTGGGCTTTAATATCTTCAAAGCCTTCTTTCATGATCACATTTCCTTCTTCTACATAAGCTTTGATAAATGTTTTTAACTCCATCATGACTGTTGCCCACTCTGTTTCTGGAGATTTGGTGACCGTTACAAAGTTATTACAAATATAAACCCCTTGAACGTAGTCAAATTTGAACAAGGCTGTTGCTAATGGAGACCACTCGGCAGCCAACTCTTGTTGATCAGCAGGAAAATCAGCCATTTTGCGAGGGTACAACATTTGGTTGGTGACAAATTTTAATGTCTCAGGATTGGGTGTTTGCTCTGTATAAAGCATTACCGGTGGTTTAGTCATTTTTTTATCTTCCATTGTTGTTTGCTATTTTATGATATAAATTAATACTCCGTTGATTTTTTAGTTTTCCTACGAAAAACGTAAAAAAGCATCTTGCTGATAATCAAACTAATATGATTTAGCTGCGCTGCTACTACGTGGTTTCAACGGAGTAATGATAAATACTTCTAGAGTATTATTGGATAGAACAGAATTTTTTATCTAAAAATTCCATTTCTTTAGTCTTAAAAATTGATTGCACAAAAATAACAAAAAAAGCCCTTTTTTGTTGCTGTGTTTGAAATTTTAGTGTTTTTATGAGAATATTATGATAATTGAAATGAGCAAATAAAAAGCCCTTTCGGATTTCTTGTCTATAATCCCCTCAATAAATTTCCTTTATACGAAGAAAACACTATTTTTGTAGTTAGAGCCTGTTTAAATTCTATCTTCAAGTTACAAATGCTTGATTTTGCCTTTATGGGCAGTTTTTTTGAGCCTTGATAGTGTTACTATCAGCCTAAAAAAGGATGAATTGGCAACCTCAAAACCATATTATACAGAATTAAAAGAATTTGTATAAGTAATGTTAGATGTGGTCGGTATGCATTCAGACGTTCCTCTACAAAACATTACCCAATACCAAGCCTCAAATTATTATGTACTTAGATTTAAGAGCCTTATAAGTATTTTACTTGGCGACTCAAATTTAAGTTTTAAAAATAGGATGTATAAATGTACAGGAGACAAATTCTTTTTAGTATGATTTTCTAACAAATTATTGTAAAATCAAACCATGCAATTTTCTATTTCTTCAGCAGACCTTAAGGAGCAACTTCAAATTATTAATGGGGCAATTAGCTCTAATCCTATCTTGCCAATATTGGAAGATTTTTTATTCAAAATAGAAGGAGATACCTTGACCATTACGGCTACCGATAACCAAACTTTTATGACGGCTGCTTTGCATGTAGATGCAGATGAAGATGGATGTGTCGCAATTCCTGCTCGAATTTTGTTGGATACTTTAAAGCAATTGCCTACACAACCTTTAAAATTTTCTATTGACTTAGAAACATTTGCTGTTGCTGTTACGTCTCAGTTTGGCCAATATAAGTTGGCAGGAGAAGATGGAAATGATTTTCCAAAAATCCCATCTCCTGATAAGGTGGATAATATTGATATTCCTGCAACGGTATTGTTAGAAGGAATCAACAAAACATTGTTTGCAACAAGTACGAATGAGTCGCAAGTGGCAATGACAGGGGTATTTGTTCAAATCAATAGCGAAGGGTTGACTTTTGTAGCAACGGATGCACACAAGCTGGTTAAATATAGCTTTACGGATATTGACACAGAACTTGATGGGGCTTTTATTTTGCCCAAAAAAGCATTAAATTTGTTGAAAAATGCGTTGTCTAATAGCAATCAAAGTGTGAATATCACTTATAATGATACCAATGCGATTTTCTATTTTGGAAACCAAGTATTGTCTTGTCGCCTTATTGATGAAAATTATCCCAATTATGGAGCGGTTATTCCTTCGGATAATCCCAATACAATGAGCATTACAAGAACGGATTTCTTAAATTCGTTGAAACGTATTGCAAACTATGCTAACAAAACAACCAATCAGGTCAAATTGGAAATATCGGACAGCAGCTTGACAATAGAGGCAGAAGATTTGGATTTTTCTAACCGAGCTACCGAACAATTGCCTTGTTTTTATGATGGCGATGCGATGACAATTGGTTTCAATGCAAAGTTTTTAATTGAAATGTTGAACACAATTGGTGGAGATAACGTGCGTATTGAGTTGTCTAGCCCCAATCGTGCTGGTATCCTTAGAACAGAAGAACAAGCCCCCAACGAAGATTTGTTGATGCTTGTGATGCCTGTTATGTTAAATGTATAAGACTTGCTCTTATAGAGAGAGAATAATAGAATGAGGCTGTTCCTTTGAGGAACAGCCTTTTTTGTTTGGGATAGTATTTTTATTAGAAAAATGGTATTTTGTAACAAAACAATAAAATATTTGCTTGAATTTTAGAAGCTTGAAAATAATTATTCTAATACCAATTGCCAATGAGAGAAAACCAAAATACAGAATGGAAACTTTTGTGGAAAGATGAATATCTAAAATGGATTTGTGGTTTTGCCAATGCACAAGGAGGGCGTATCTATTTGGGAATTGACGACGATGGCAAAGTGGTGGGGTTGCGTAAGTATCGACATCGGATGGAAAGCCTACCTGGCAAAATTCTTAGTAATCTAGGGATTTTGTGTGATGTTAACTTACTTTTGGAGCAGGATAAATATTATATCGAAATTGTTGTCGATGCTTATGATGTTCCAATTTCTTATCAAGGAAAATATTATTATCGTTCGGGGAGTACCAAACAAATTTTGCAAGGAACAGCTTTGAATGATTTTTTGATGCGCAAGTCTGGAAAAACTTGGGATGCGATTTTAGAGCCTCAGGCTACTTTGGATGATTTGTCTGAAGAGACGATCCAATTGTTTAAGCAAGGAGCTATTTCTAGTCAACGACTTCCTTCTATTGGTTCGGATACGATGGAAGAGGTCTTAAAGAACCTTCGCTTACAAAAAAAAGGACGTTTAAAAAGAGCTGCTATTTTGTTATTTGGCGATGACCCGAGAGATTTTTACCCTACAGCGTATATCAAAATTGGAAAGTTTGGCACTTCCGATTCGGAATTATTATCACAAGAAACCGTAGAGGGCAACATCATAGAATTGGCAGATAAGGTAATGGCGATTTTGGATGCCAAATATATTACGGCTACGATTTCTTATAAGGGATTGCAACGACAGGAACGTCCAGAGTATCCTCCTTTGGCAATACGAGAAATTTTATTAAATGCCTTGGTACATCGAACTTATATTCAAGCCCCTATTCAGATTAGTTTGTACAAGGATAAAATGATGGTCTGGAACGAAGGTAGCTTGCCGTCGGGCTTGACAATAGAGAATCTAAAAGAGAAACATCCTTCTTTGCCCAAAAATCCTATCTTGGCAGAAGTGTGTTTTAAGGGAGGTTTGATTGAGGCTTGGGGAAGAGGAATCCCTAAGGTAATTGAGGAGTGTCAAAAGTGGGCATTGCCAGAACCTAAAATTGAATTGTTGGGTGGAGGCATTGCCATTACCCTATATAAAAATAAATACACGGAGGATTACTTGGATAGCCTTGATTTGAGTGAGCGACAGCTGAAAGGACTCGAATACGTAAAAGAGCATGGGCAAATTACCAATAGTATCTATCAAGAGATTAATACGATAACAGACCGAACTGCCAGAAGAGATATTAATGAATTGGTAGAAGTACATCAGTTGTTAGTAAAACATGGTACTACGAAAGGCGCTTTTTATACTTTTCTTGGAGATAATAAGGTCAAGGATTCTAAGCTATAATTGGTCATAATTGTCCGAATAAAAAGTGCTTTGTCTGAATAATGTCCGAATAATTGAGTTTTTGTCCGAATAAAAGGCAACAAAACTAAAACGGTCTCATTTTTGATTTTTAGAGAAAATATATTGAGCTCTTAGATAAAAACTTACAATATGAAATACCTTACTTTATTCTTTGCAATGATTGTTGTTAATAATGTTTTGGGACAAACCGCCAAAGCGTATTATCAAAAAGGGAATGTATTCTTTAAAGAAAAAAAATATGCTGAAGCAGTCGATAGCTATAATGCAGCTTTGGAAATAGATTCTCTATACGTATTTGCGTTGACAAATAAGGGGCGGGCTTTGTTTGAACAAAATAAACATGAAGCATCAAAAGAAGTTTTTGATAAGGTAGTAGAACTAAGTCCCGAAGATATGGATGCTTATTATAATCGAGCCAAGTGCTATCGAGCGATGGATTATTTTGAAAATGCCATTATGGATTATAGTACCGTACTGGAGTTAAGTCCTAAACATTTAGATGCTTATTACAATAGAGGATTGACATACCAAGAGGTTAACCGCAATCAAGAAGCGATCAAGGATTTTGAGAAAGTGTTGGAACTGAAGGAACTTCGAACGACTACTAGCGAACAGTATCGTGATATTTATACTTTGTTGGGCTTTTCGAAACGATTGTTGGGAGAGTTTGATGCTGCCTTGGTTGATTTGGAAAAGGCAATTTCCTTAAATTCTAAGGATGCAGCGGCTTACTACCATCGTGGTACCATTCGAGTAGGGACGGATGCCATAGAAGCTGGTTTGTTAGACCTAACCAAAGCAATTCAGTTGAAGCCCGATTTTGCAAAAGCTTATTATCAAAGGGGCTTGACTTATCGGATGCAAAAAGATTATAAAAATGCGATTAAAGATTTTTCTAAAGTAATAGAAATTAACCCAACAGCTAATATGGGGTATATTTCGAGAGGCTATACTTATGCCAATATGGGCAAGGCGAAAGAGGCCATTAAGGATTATGATAAAGCAATAGCAATTAACCCCAAAGATGCTGCAACGCATATCCGAAGAGGTTATGCCAATATTGATTTGAAAGCTTATGAAGATGCAGTGGTAGATTTTACAACCGCCGCAGATTTAAAAACACCTTTTTCAAGCTATGCCTATAACAATAGGGGAAATGCTAGGCGTCTTTTGAAAGATTATGATGGTGCCTTGGAAGATGTCAATTTATCGCTTCAAATGGATTCTTTAAATGCTTTTGGGTATAGTAATCGTGGCTTGATTTGGATGGATAAAGGAGTGACCAATAATGCCTTGGAAGATTTTAACCGAGCAATAGAATTGAATAATCAAATTGCAGAATTCTATTATAATCGTGGTACTTACTATCTGAATTTGAAAATATACGACAAGGCGACAGCAGACTTTAGTAAATCGGTAGAACTGGCTCCTGAATACAAACAAAAAGAAATTCCTAAATTGCTAAAAATTGCTAAAAGAGGTTTTTTATCTGGGGATTGATGAGGGGTGATGTTTAAGTGACTATTTTAATAGGATTATGCCAGCCTTATTAAAACTTTCCATTTGGTAGGAAGGAATAGTCAAGTTTTGGCATTGATAGCAGGATATAAACTTTAATTTGGGAAGGTTTAGTAGCTCATTGGGTAGCTTTTTGATAGGATTTTCTTGAATAGAAAAATAATCTAAATGTTCAAATTGTTGAATGGATGGCGGAATTTTATGTAGGTTACAGTTTTCCAACTCTAATCTTTCGAGCCAATTCATTTCCCATATTGAACTCTTTTCAGATAAATCAGGACAATGCGTAATTTCTAAGGATTTTAATTTCTTTAAAGCCCATAAATTAGATGGTAGTGTAGAGGTATAGTTTTTAATTTGTAGAATAGTCAAATTCTCAAGCTTAGATAATGCATTGGATAAATGTCCTTCTTGGTTTTCAAAATCAAGGGATAACTTAATTAGATGTTTTAGTAGGTATACATTTTCAGGTATACATCCTAATTTTCCAGCTAATTCTATTGTTTTTTTAGTAGTAAATGCTGTGATAACTTTGGCATCAATTTCAAAATTGGTCGGAAGTGCTTCGAGCTTAAAGACGTGGCGTAGAATCCATTGAACAGTGGGAAGTTGTTCTATTGGCATGCCTTCATTCTTGGCTAGAATTAACGCTAATTCTACATTGTTAATATTCGGAGAGAATAAGAGTTTTTCAATTTTATCTTCCATATTTGAATAAAGCAATTTATCATCAGATTACTGCACAACCAACTTAGGACGTCTCAATATATGATGAATTTTGATAGAAACATCTAGGAATAAAATTCTAGGATTGCCATTGCGTTCTACATGGAACGCTGTTTCATCAAAAAGCGTAATCAGTTCTTGAAGTTGATCCACTCCAATTACTTTTAGCATATTTTGAGCTGTTGTCAGTTCTGCCTTTTGAAGGCGTACTTTTAATTGACCACCTCCTAGTTGTAAGCTCAAGAATTCTTTTAGAAAGTAAAGTGCATATTGCAAAAAAACGACCTGATCCTTGCGCCCCATTTTAGTGAAAAAGTCTTTTTGAGGATGTTTGCCACTCACAATACCTTCCACCCATTGTACCATCTCTTGTGGTTTGCCTTGGTAACAAACCCGTAGCCAATCGACAAATAGGGTTGCATTGTTATCATCCATATCTTCTACCAAAGCGCAAGCTTTGTTGTAGTTGCCTTCAACCAAATATGCGATTGTCTGTGCTTTTTGAGCACTTAAATTTTTGTTTTGTTCCAGCGCTTTGGCAATTTGCTCGTCTTCTAATCGAGGAATATTCACTAGTTGACAACGAGATAAAATGGTATTCAATATTTTACCTTCTTCTTCAGAAATCAATAAAAATACAGTATTGGGACGAGGCTCTTCGATGAGTTTTAGCAAGCGATTTCCTTCTTTACCTAAGTATTCAGGAAGCCATAAAATCATAATTTTGAAGCGCCCTTCTAGTGCTTTGTAACTTAGGCGTTGGACGATAGAAACACATTCATCTTTGGTAATGTTTCCTTGTTTATTTTCTGCTCCTAAGTATTCAAGCCATTGATTGGCATTGAGATAAGGATTTTCGGTGATAGCAGCACGCCATTCTTTTATAAAATTGGTACTAATTGCCTTTGAACCAACGGTTGGATAAGAAAAGTGTAAATCAGGGTGGACGTATTTATTGGTTTTGCGGCAAGCACCACAAGTGCCACATGCATCTTGGTCGGCGGGTTGTTCACACAGCAAAAACTGAGCATAAGCTAAAGCTAATGCCAGTGCTCCATTTCCTTCTTTACCTAAGAAAATTTGAGCGTGTGCTGTTCGTTCTGCACGATAACTCTCGACAAGGTGCTGCTTTATTTTTTCATGCCCAAATACTTCCTTAAATAGCATACTAATTGATTGGTCAACTTTGATAAATTATGTTTTGGTACTTTAAACTTCCACACAATTTATCAAAGTACCAAATTTATTTGGATTGAAAAGAAATAAATTTTGAGGAGACATTCAAACTAGCTTATGCCGAAACACCTAAAGCCGATAGTACCTCATCAGAAGCAGGTTCTGTTTGAGGATCGAAAACATGGGTCAAAAAACCTTGTTCATCAAAAACATATTTTTGAAAATTCCAGCTTACTTCAGAATCTTGAACACCGTTTTGTGCTTTTTCTGTTACAAAGGAGTACAAATAATGCTTATCGTCTCCCTTTACAGAAATTTTTGTTGTCATTGGAAAACTAATATGATAAGTAAATCTACAAAATTTTTCAATGTCTTCATTAGAGCCTGGTTCTTGTCCACCAAAGTTGTTGGCAGGACAACCAACAATGACAAATTTATCAGAAAACTCTCGATACATTTCTTCTAATTGTGCATATTGTGGTGTCAAACCACATTCTGAAGCTACATTTACGAGCAAGATTTTTTTTCCAGCATAGTCAGAAAAGTTAATTTCATTGCCTTTTAAACCTTTAAGGGTCAATTTATGGATGCTTTGAGGTGTGTTCATAATTTTATTTAGATATTATTAAGTAATAGTTAGCGACACGACTACTCGGTAGTTTGTAAGTTTAATAGTCCGTCAATTATTAGTTAATTTGGATATTACTTGCGTTCTTGTTGATAATATATTTACTTATTTAACAACATATTTCTAGCGTTTTAGTTATTAATAGTTCATGAATTTTTTGTTTTTTTTGTCAAAGGAAATGAAAAACAATCTTGTTTTGTATGGATTATTAGTTAAATATGGTTTTGATTGATGGTTAGGATGCTACTCGTTTTGGTAATGTTTAAGATTTTAGAATAGGAAGTGGCTAAAAACGAATAGTTTACGAATTAATAAAGAACCAAAATAAATTTTTTTTGAAAAGATATGTATATTTCAGTATTTCGAAAAGCACATTTTAATGCCGCTCATCGGTTGCACAATCCTAATTGGTCAGAAGAAAAGAATGAAGCTATTTTTGGATTGTGTAATAATAGTTATTACCATGGGCATAATTATGAATTAGAGGTCAAAGTAAGTGGAGAAGTAGATCCTGAAACGGGTTATTTGATCGACTTGAAGCTGTTGTCGGATATAATTAAGGAGCATGTAGAGGACAAACTGGATCATAAAAACCTAAATTTACAAGTAGAAGAATTCAAAAATTTAAACCCTACTGCAGAAAATATTGCGTTTGTAATTTGGCAAATTTTAAGAAACGAACTGGATGAAAAATACGATTTGATGGTTCGTTTGTACGAAACGCCACGGAATTATGTGGAGTATGAAGGTAAATAGGTATTGAAACTGTTGAAAAAAGATTATATTTGTTAAATGTGCCCCTCTATCCTGTAGTCAAAGGACTATGGACCAAAACTTGTTTTGTGCAAAAACTATGATTTGTTATCATTTGTTGTTAAATGGAAAATAATTAATGTAATCAATCCATACAAACTCGATAGCAAGATTTTACACAAATCAATGCCAAACAAAGCGCAATAGAATTGAGTTTAGGGTTGTTTTGCTGTCAACAAAACAAACAAAACTCACTCAATGCTTATACAATGTGCATTCACGAACAAAAAATAGAGCGTTCCTGTGGTGCCATAAGCAATATTTAGCGATCTAATGAAGATATCGCTTCGTAGAAAACACGCAGTAGCAGCGTAGCAAACTAAGCAAAGCGCGTTAGTTGACTAGGTGTGTGCTGCGCAGTTGATTATTAATAAAATTTGGTTTTATTATTTTGATTTTTAAAGTTTTGATAATCATCTTTTGGGTAAGGTGTCTTGTGAAAGCTAAAAGATCTACGAAGTATTAATGAAGAAAATACATCTTGCAAAAATAATTAGTATACTTTTCTGTAAATGAAAACTAAGTCCAAGTATCTGATAACAATATGTCTTATTTTGTCCAGTCAGATTACGATACTTATAGCACAACCTTCGTTTACACTAAATGGATCTACCATAGTCATGTCGGAGAATTGTTATCGTTTAACATCTCACGAATCATCTAATGACGTTGGTAGCCTTTGGTGCGAATTTCCTATTGATTTAACGAATGCCATTAATTTGCGTTTTGCCATTAATTTGGGCTGTTCGAAATATGCTGGAGAAGGGATCGCTTTTGTTATGCATACGGATTCTAACAGCTATGATGCGCTAGGATGCAATGGTTCGGTAATGGGGTTCGGAAAATCAAGCAACTGTGAAGGGATCGCTCCTTCTTTGGCTTTGGAAATTGATACCCGCTTTAATAGAAACCACAAAGATTTGTACCAACCTCACTTAGCGTTGGTAAAAGATGGTAATTTAGGAAAACCATTGACTGCACCTATTCGAGCAAAAGAATATGGCAAAGATGTGCGAGATTGTGAATACCATGATGTTCAGATTACGTGGTTTCCATCCAAACAGGAACTTTGTATTTATTTTGACGGAGAAGTTCGAATCACGTACAAAAAAGACTTGATCAATGAGATTTTTGGTGGTACTCAAAGTGTCTATTTTGGTTTTACAGGAAGTACTAGTAGCCGAGCGAATATGCAGATGGTTTGTGTCCAATCTCTGGTCATTGAAGTTGATGGAGATTTTGAGCGAAAACGGAATTTTGAAGATGCAATAGGTATTTATCCAAATCCTTTAAAAGAGAAAATAACAATTGATGTTGATTTATCAGAGGAGCAAGATGTACAAATGCAGTTGTACGATAGCACGGGTAAATTGATTTATGAAATACCAACCCATGCTACTCAATCTAAAAAGTATTATTTTAATATGCCTGGTTTACCTTCAGGGGTCTATTATGTGACCGTTACCAATGGAACCAATCGGGTTAGTAAAAAAATTGTGCACATATCTTCTATTCGTGCCTAGTGTGGTGTAGGGCTGAAATGAGCTTATTGAACCACTCGTTTGTATAGTCTAAATGACGTTAGATTTAAATCAATTTCTTCGTATTCTGTTGTATTTAATATTTTTCTTTTGGGAAGAATTAGGTAATCTTGATGGGTAAATACAGTGGATAAATCAATATAAAAATAGCGATACATATAAGCATGCAAATTCCAAATTTTGTATAAAGAAGGAGGAATATGTACAATTGTATTAGGTGGGATTATCTGACCAATTGCCATACTATCGGGCAAGACATCATAACTTCGAGCATATTTTCCCATATTTCTGATACTTAGACCAACACACAGTACTAACCCTAGCATAAGGCCTATTTTTAACAACTTATTGAGGGATTCAAATTTCAAAAAATAGTGCATCAAAGCTTTAAAGGTAGGAAAAATAAAAGTTGCCATACTCAGACAGTAAAAAAGCATAGAAGGCACAATATAAAAACGTAGTTGTTTAGGGCTAATGAGCATAGGCAAAGAAGCCGAACAAGCAATAAGAAACCATAAAAAAAACAACCGCCAATTGATTTTTTCTTGAACAGGAATGGCGAAAATCTTAGTGAGTAGGTGCATACCAACTAATAAACTAACAACAATAAGGGATTCTTCTATAATTGCTTGAAGGAGAAAAAAACGGTGTTCTGCTAAGCTATCCATGCCCGATAAAGACCCTTTTAACTGAAGTTCTAAATAGACTTCGAAGAACGTTAGCGCTCTAGGGCTGGTTATAAAAAGCAACCAATAATAAAGAGCCATAAAAATCCCTGTAGCAGTAGTAGCTAAGATTGCTTTGCCTAGTAAATTTCGTTGATACAGCAAGGCATAAATAATATAGGTAGCCAAGGGATACAAGGCAACAGGACCTTTGACTAAAGTGCCTCCAAATATCAATAAACTGGAAAGGAAAACAGAACCAATCCAATGTTTATCAGTCGATATATTTTTCAGATGAATCCAAATGGCTGTAGTCGTGAATAAAGTTAAAGTATTTTCAAGCATATTGTTACCGTAACTCCATCCAATGATAGGAATACACGTCCAAAAAAAAATAGCTAAACTACTGCCCGATTTGTAAAATAATTGCCAACATTGGTGTATCAGAAAAATGGTCAAACAAGCCATGAGCAGAGAAAACGTACGCTCTAGCCAATAGACGTCTCCGAGTACCCAAAAGAACAAGCTTTGAATCCAGAAAGCCATAGGAGGGTGGCCATTAAAACTATTATCTAATGTATTGGAAACTTTTAAATCCCAAATTGTTGCTTGAGCATCAAATACAAGGTTGCGGGAAATAGCAGAATAAAACATCCCATCGTCAAATACGCCATACATCCATAAAGGAACTACCCACCAAGCAAAAATCATCACTAAGTTAGACAATTTCATAATGCTTAAAGATTGGAGACGTTTGTTCAACATAATAAGTTTTATCCTATTTTTAGCGGACAATTGGTTGTTGATAAAAGAAAAAAACGAAGCTTGCCGAGTAGGCTTGTGCTAGTAGCACAAAAGCCCAAGGTCATGAGCCTAGCGAACTAATCCATCACCACATAGTAGTAGTGCAGCTAAATATTAAAATCTAAGGTACTCAATTTTTTTTACCAAACTTAATACGTACTAAAATTACGTAGCATGAATGGTAGATTAACAAGAAAGGGCTGAAACAAAGTAATTACCTCAACGTTTTATCTTTCTTTTTGTTCTCTTTAGTAGAACGGAAATTGCTAGAAAAGGCATCAATAAAAATGCCGAAAAAACGAAGCTTTTTCGGCATCTATGATTTAAGGAGAACTTGTTGCCAAGAGAATCCCAATACAACTACTTATTCTACAATAACTTGTTTGGTAATTTGTTGTTCTCCATGCATCAAGTTGATGAGATAAGTACCAGAAGGATATTTAGATAAGTCAATTTGATCATTGTAATTTCCTTCAAAATTTTGAATGTTTTTACTAAACATGGTTCGACCGTCTAAGCCAAGCACCTGAATTGTTAATGGGGCTTTTTCTCCTTCAAATCGAATGTTAACAATATCGGCAGTTGGGTTAGGGAATACCTCCATAACAGCTTTGGTTTCAAAAGTTGGAAGAACCAAGTCTTTCATATTTTGAGGCAAATCTTCTTTGGGTGCTTCTATTGGTGTTTCTTCTTGAATAAAAGTATTGGTTTCGCAGTATTCTTCTAGTTTCGTAATTTTAGCAGCAGTTCTAGGGTTATTCGCCCAAGAGCCGAGTGTTGCCTCAATCAGCATGGTTTTGTTGTTTCTGACAACTTGAATTTGAATTTGGTCACCAGGTTTTTTACTTTGAATAAATTGAATAGCTTCTTTAGTACTGCTAATAGGAGTTTGATCCATTTTAGTAATTTTATCCTCTGCTTTTAATACCGCAGCAGCGGCACCTGTTCCTTTGATGATAGAAGACAGCCGAGCACCACTACCGTCTTCATTGGAAGCATGATTAAGATAGACTCCCAAAAAAGGCTTGCTATACATTTCAGCTAATCTTTCGCAAGCACTTTCTTGCATTTCTTGTTCTTCTTGTTGATTTTCTGCGCAATATTCTTCTAATTTAGTGATTTTAGCAGCAGTTCTAGGGTTATTTGCCCAAGAGCCGAGTGTTGCTTCAATTAGCATGGTTTTGTTGTCTCTGACAACTTGAATTTGAATTTGGTCACCAGGTTTTTTACTTTGAATAAACTGAATGGCTTCTTTGCTGCTCTGAATAGGAGTTTGATCCATTTTAGTAATTTTATCTTCTGCTTTTAATACCGCAGCTTCAGCACCCGTTCCTTTGATAATAGAAGACAATCTAGCACCATCGCCTCCATCTGTATGAGGGCTACTAAGGTAAACTCCCAAGAACGGTTTGCCGTATAGTTTTTCTAACTTTTCGCAAGCATTTTCTTTTAAGTACCCATCAGAATTAGAACTCCAAGAGTAGGTGTAATTGTAATTTTGACGGTGATTTAGATAATGATTTTGGGAAGTAGAGCGAAGAATAGAAGCAGCTGTATGCGTTGCTCCATCTCGTTCGTATTGGACTACAATAGCATCCCCAACTTGATGACCTTGAATTATCTCATGTAGATTCGCAATGTTAGCGGTCTTTTTTCCATCAATACTTATAATTTTATCATTTTCTTGTAGCCCAATTTCTGCGGCAGTAGTATTGGGGAATGTTTTTAATACCACAACTCCCGATTCGTTTCCTTTTAGCAAAACACCTAACTTCGGCTTGTTATCTATTACTTCTATTTCTTCTTCTTGGGAAGGTTCCCAGTGGTAAGCAATCTGCCCTTCATAACTTTCAGAAGGAGCATTATTTACAAAAACTCGAACATTTTTATTCAAATTTTTCTCAATGGTTGTAACTTTGTGGTCTGTACTAGTATTGCTATCTTGTGCAAAAATAGAGTTGGAAGAGCTAGAGGTGATCATAGTTAAACTCAATCCATAAATCCAAGCTTTTCGATTAAAAAAAGTTTTCATATTAGTATAATTTTTACAAGTGGTTGAACAGAATTATTAGCGGTAATTGGTTTGACCACTTTTGTTAAAATGATAAAAGGTTTAAACCATCCAAGTACAGAAGGAATGGAGTTATAAGTGGTGGTTTGTCAATCTCTTGTAAATTTAAGGAACGAATGGCGTTATTCTTCTTAAGGAAAGGTTAATAAGGCGTTAAGTATTAAAAACAAAATAAAATAAGGTAGTGCAAATGAAAATAGAAATTTTATTACTTGTCTGTGGCGGGCTTTTTCTCGGTACAAGTTGTGGAACAACAAAAAAAGTACAAAAGAACGACGACAAAGAAATAACAACAGTAACAACTACGGACACTATCCCTCCTCAAGTAATTTCTCACCCTCCTGTATATATTGAAGGTGGAACTAGAAAAAAGATCTTTTATGTAGGGATGCCGAGTACCGTCAAGGTTTATGCTGAAGGAGGGAATACTGCTCATTTAGATGTATCTGTAAGTGGAGGAGAGTTAATACCTGCTGATTTGACCAAAGGTTTGTACAGTTATACCGAAAAAATACCAGGAATCGCTGTAGAGGTCGTTGCCAAAGATACTTCTAAGGGAATTGTTGTTTCTGAAATTTTTGATGTTGTAGAGATACCTGCTCCCGATGCTTATGTCGGTAAATATCGAAAGCCAGTAGATACCAAACGAGTAGAATTTACGGTAGAGGAGTTTAAGCAACAAGACGTACTCATGTTAAAACACGATGAGAGGGTACCTGCTCGTTGCGATGCGGAAAGTTATACATTGATTCACATCAATAAAGAGGGTAAGAGGGCTGTCCATGCCAATCAAAATAAACGAGGAATGTTTGATGAAACAACGCAAGCAATGATTTCAAATGCTCAACAAGGAGATATTTTTATTTTTGAAAATATAAAATCAACCTGTTCGCCATACCCTGTTAAAAATATAGTCTATCTGCTAAAATAGAATTGTTTTTGAGGGCAATAAGTAGAGTCCTCTAGGGGGCTTTTTTTTGAAAAAGAGGCGTTTTGAAGATTTTTTATAAAAAAAAATAAAAAAAAAATCACATAATGTTCACACTTTTAATTAGGGCTGCATTAAGAAGTGTAGTTAAGAATAACAACGATGTTTTTCCAAACTATATTCAACTTCAATAACCATGAAGTTTCAACCTTGAATTAAGATGTGTGTTTTTATAGATTAGATAGTATGTTTTAAACCTAACTTGGCTCCCACCGAGTTAGGTTTCTTTTTTTAGTAACTATCCCTAAATATCCCCCAATTGAGGACGCAATAAAATTTCTTCTACAACTGTTCGATCACTCAGATTATAAATGTCGAGTAGTGTTTGTGCAATGTCTTCTGCTTTCATAAAACGTTCCTCAGGTAAATCTGTTCCTTCCCAAGATGCTGTATAGGTAGCTCCTGGCATGACAGCCGTAACTCGAATGCCTTTATCTTTTACTTCTTCTCTCAAAACTTTAGAAAAACCCAACATAGCATGTTTAGAAACAGCATAGGCACCATAAGGCATGATACTAGCAATAGAACACATGTTAAAAATATGCCCTTTTTTTTGCGTAATCATACTAGGAAGTATGCTTTGAGTCATGTAATAAGTGCTATATAGGTTTAAATCCATCATCATTTCGAACGCAGATTCATTTTCAGATTGCGCTAACTCACAAGGAATAAATACGCCTGCATTGTTCACCAAAATATCAATGCTAGCCCATTGTTTAACAATAGCAGCAGCAAAGTTTTTGACAGCATCTTTTTTAGACATATCAACAACTTGACCAATAACCTCAATAGAGTAGGTGTCTTCTAAGTGTTTTTTTAACGCATCAACGTCGGTTTGTGTGCGAGAACAAATAGCAACATTAAAGCCATTTTGAGCAAATAATTCGGCTACAGCACGACCAATTCCTTTAGTAGCTCCTGTTATAATTGCATTCATTATATTCGTTTATTTAGTGAATGATATATTGCAGCCAATATATAAATTATTACAACAGCAACAAAAATAGCAACACTTAATCTAAACTAGTCATACCATGTTTAATGGCATACTTGACCAGTTGAGCATTGTTGCTAATATCCAATTTTTTAAAAATGGTTTGTTTGTGACTTTCTACTGTTCTAGGAGAAATAAATAATTGTTCTCCAATTTGTTTGTATCCGAGTCCTTCACAAAGCAACTGAATGATAGAAACCTCTCGTTCGGATAGTTTTGAGTGTTGATTTTGTTGAGTATTGGCGACATAACCCTTAAAAATGGTTGATAAAATGGAAGAACCAAAGTAATTTTGATTTTTGACAACGGTTTCAATTGCTTCTACCAATTCTTCTTTGGTACAATCCTTAGGTAAAAAGCCCATAGCCCCTTTCTGTACTGCTTGTTGAATGCGTTGTTCTTCTGTTTCGGCAGAAAACATTAAAACAGGAATATCAGCATATTCTTTTCTTAGTTGTTCTAAGACTTCAAGACCGTTCCTGTTAGGCATGATAATATCTAACAAAATTAAGTCGGGTTGTTGTGTTTTGAGGCGTTCAAAAAGTTCCAAAGATCCTGAAAAGTCTGCTAGAACCTGAATATTTGTTCCTAATAATAATGCACGAATTCCATCTCTTAAAATCTCGTGATCGTCAACAATGAAAATAGATATTTTACGCATTTTGAGGTGATTGTTGTAATGAAAAACTAAAAATGGTGCCTTTGCCTAGAGTGCTATTCACTTTGATAGTGCTACTAAGACGTTCGGCTAATTCTTTGCAAAGAAGCAGCCCAATTCCTGTTCCTTTTTGAGGGATATGATGCTCAACTGTTGGTACAGTCTGTTGGAATAAATTACTTTGCTCTATTTCAGACATACCTTTGCCAGTGTCTTTGACCAAAACTTCAATTGTGTTACCAATGGTTTTGGCTTGTACATATACTTTGCCACCTTTGGAAGTAAATTTAATCGCGTTATCAATTAAATTTCTAAGAATAGTTTGGGTTATTTTTAAATCGGCATACACGATACTATTGGGAGGGACTGCGTTAATTAACGCAATTTGTTCTCGATCTGCATTGATCTTAAATAAATTAAAGACATCTGCAACCAGCTGCTCTAAAGCAAAATGCTGTGGGGTATTACTTAATTTCCCGCTTTGATTAATAGCCCATTGCAATAAGTTTTGGATGAGCAAATACAACTCATTGGATGATTTTTCTAATTTTTGAATAAAATATAAAATAGAGCTTTTATCCATAGACTCTAAGTTGCTCGATAGAGATTGAGTGATAGAGCGAAAACCGATTAAAGGATTTTTGAGATCGTGTCCAATAATGGTAAATAATTTATCTTTAGTAGAATTGAGTATTTCTAGTTCTTTATTGGTTTTAGAACGATACCGATACAATGAAATAAGAACACTAATAATTATGACCAGTAAAAAAAGGACACTAAAAATCCACTTTCGTTGAGTTTGGATGCGCTCTAATTCTAAGCTAGAAATAATATTTTGTTGCTTGAGCAATTTGATTTCTTGCTCTTTTTTCTCTGATTCGTACTTTGTTTCCAGCTCAGCAATGAAATTAGCATTTTTCTCTTGTTCGATACTATCGGCGATGGCTTTGTATTGTAGGTAATAAAAAGAGGCCTTTTCGCTGTTATTCATTAGGTTGTAATAGTCAGCATAAATCTGATAAACTCGAAAGGTGTTGATATCAAGTTGATGTTCTCGAATGATTCGCTCCGCTCGTTGAATGTGTTGTAGTGCTTCAGGAAATTGATGAGCTTTTAAGTGCATTTCTGCAATGTCAAGTAAAATTTCGCCAATTAATTGAGGGTTACCTTGTATCATCCTCAATTCAAGTGCTTTGTTATAATACGCTATAGAACGCTCATAGTCATCCTGCCAATACGCTAGTTGCCCGATAGAAACATAGTTATTGATAATGCCCACAGAATCTTTTAGTTTTAAATTAAGCTCCAAGGCTTGTTGATAATACTGCCTTGCTTGTTGGTAGTTCTTTATTTGCCTATAAACGAGTCCTATATTAGATAAACTCTTACTAATTCCTGATTGATTATTAATTTTTCGTTTTAAGGCTAAAGATTTTTTGTAATACTCTAGTGCTTTATCGTGCTTCTCAAACTTCATATAAACAATTCCTATGTTATTATAAGTAGAATGAATAGAAGGCGAGTTGAGTTGTTCTTTAATTTTTAGAGCTTTAAAATAATATGTCAGAGCAGTGGGGTAGTCTTTTAACTGATTATAAGCAAACCCCATATCATTATAAAGCCAAGCAAATATTTCTTCTTTTAGTTCTTCTTGTTTTGTTTTAGCCCATTCTAGAGTTTTCAAGCCATAGACAACAGCACTATCAGGTTGTCGAAGGTAAATGAAAGCATCAACGACTTTAGTTGAAAAAACAAAAAGCGTGTGGTCGAAATTATTTTTTTTAGCTAGTTTGCAAATAAATTTTCTATAAAATAAAACTTCTTCTGGATGAAAACGTCCCAATTCGGCACAGATAGCGTCCAATAACTCTATTTTTAAAGAATCACTTGGCGTGTCTAATATATATTGAGGAATCTTAAACGTTGAATTGTTTTGTGCAGCAGTTGTGGAGAAAAACAATGTTGTTAAAAAAAAACAATAAAGGACTGTTTTAATGGGAGCAAAAGTTTTCATTTTGAATCAATTAAGAAAAGAAGGAATAAGATACAAAATATAGAAATTTTTATAAAAAAAAGGTCAACCTCATGTTAGAAGTTGACCTTTTATGATTAGAACTTAAGATAAGTTTACCTAGTTTGTTCATTATTTTTTTTGCGAGCAATATTAGCACTAGCACGATTTTGTTTGTGTTTAATAACCGCTTTTTCTTTTCTAGTCACAACACCATCTGCTTTAGCTGCTCTTTTAGTTCGATTAATATCACGCTGTTGCTGTTTTAATTTTTTTGCTTCGGCAGGAGTTAATTCTCCAGAGCGAACACCGTCATTAATTCTGGCATTTTGTTTTACCTGTTTGGTAACAACTTCCTTTTGGGTTGTTTGAGCATTAGCGTTGAAGCCTAATCCGAATAAAGCAATCAGTACAAATAACAAATTTTGAATCTTCATGATCGTTACAATTTTTAATGTTTGGAGAATTTTGTTGATAACATTAAGACTTCAGTACTTATCAAAGGTTTAATTCAAAGGAAAAAAATTTACTTTATTGCTGCTTAGTTGGATCGTATTCTGGGTCAATTTTCTTCCATCGTTGGTGATATTCCTCTACTTTCTCTGGTTGATTTAATTGGCGATAAGCAATTTCTAAATTGTAAAGAATAGGAACTGCATTGGGTGTTATCTCTAACGCTTTCTCTAGGTTTTTGATAGCTGTATAGTGAGAATTGGTTGCTTCTTGGAGGCGACCTGCTTGTTGCAATTGCATGCCCTTTATACCATAAGCAATCCCCAACAAACGGAAGCTTTCAAAGTCTTTATTTGAATAAGTCAAAGACTTTTCAATCGAAGCAATCGAAGCATCTATTTGCCCTAAATGTTGCCCCAATAAATTACCACGATCTCTATAAACAACGCCTAAGTTGCGGTGAACATCTGGGTGGTCTGGGCGCAAGCGAAGTACTTCGTTATAAGCCTGTATACCCGCATCATAGTACTTCAATGCTTCTTCGAAAAGACTTCGTTTGGTTTGAGGATTGGTATTATTGGCACCTTCTTGTTTTTTTACGCCACCTAACATCACATTAGCATTACCACGCAACAACCAAGCATTGTTATAGGTAGGGTGCAGTTGTGTCGCTGTAATTGAATGTCCCAATGCTTTTTCAATCAGCATTTTACGCTCTATAGAGTTATTGGAGCGATTGGCTTTATCTTGTAGCACACCCGAAACGGCATTGTTTAATTTTGCACTATGAGGAGAGTGTACAATATCTGTGGTAAATAATGTATAGTCATCATACCAAGCAAGGTTTCGAGTACATGTTTTGATAGAATATAGAACGACTAGAACTCCTAATACAGCTGTTGGAATTCTCAAGGCATCCACCCAACTTTTACCTCGGTTTGAAGCTCGTTGAACTAGTTCGTATAATCCCATGGCACAGAGCGTACTAAAGCCAACTGAAGGTAGGAACATGAAGCGTTCGGCCATATTGGTTCCAATCGGAAAAATTAAATTTGAAACAACTGAGAAAGTTGCCAAATAAAATAGAATAAAGAACGCATATGCTTTTCGTTTGAGGGTACCCAAGATTAATAAAATACCTAAAATAAAATGCAGCAATACAGAAAGTAAGACCTCAGGCATTGAAAAGGTCGGAATAACATCCATATTGGTACGAATATGCTTTGGGTAATAATCATTTGTCAGTGGATCTGGATAAATGAGTAGTTTGATGTACTTGCCCCAAGTGTACAATACTGTTGCCAAACGCTCTTCGTTAGTATAAGAAACGTAGCGGTTGTTTTCAATTTTTAGGAACGGATCATTCATTAATTCGGTTGCAGGGGCGTTGTTCGTACTCACAACAGAGGCGGCATCTCCTAAAATTGGACCTCGGATTCCAAACCAAAAAATACCAACAATAACAATATAAGGAACTGTTTTTATTAGGATTTCTGGAAGTTCTTTCTTGGTAAAGAAGTAAAGCGCAGCAGGAATAATAGCTAGGAAGGTAACCGCATTTTCTTTTGAAAAAATCGCAAAAATGAAAGCCAAAATAGCACCAACTTCATAGAAAAGTGCTTTGTTTTGTTCTACTACAGCAGCTTTTAAGACCCAATAGACAGCCAATACAGAGCCTAACAAAACCATAATTTCATCTCGACCTTTGATGTTGGCAACTGCTTCAGTATGAATTGGGTGTGTTGCATAAAGTAAGGCACCTGCTAAGGCTATAAAATAACCTTTTAAATTATTTTGAGTCCTTTTAGGATTAAACATTTGCAACAACATCAAGTAAATAACTACACAAAGCCAAGCATACAACAGCATATTGACAAAATGACTAATCCACGGTTTGCCCCGATAGTTTTTATCTCCATCTTTGTCCAAAGCAGGTTGCCCGTCTGAGCTTGTTACCACCTCACCGAACAGTTGCAATTCAATAGCAAACGTTGCTAGAGAAAGAGGACGATAACGACCACCTGCAACTAAGTTTCGCTTGCTCCCAAAAAAACCTGTAAATGTATCTTCAGTCCAAATACCATGCATTCCCTTAAATCCCTTTTTGGTAAATTCGTTGCGGAGAATAACAATGCTATCATCAACAGCATACTGATGCCCTAGCGTGTTGGCATACAAAGCTGCACTTAGAAAGAAGACAAGAATCAAATGCATTTTATGATTGACCCAAAAAGAATTTTTTACTTGTAATTCTTGGGAGGGGTTAGAATTTTTGTCTTTTTGAGTGCTAGCTTTAGAAGTAGAGGGCGTAGCTTTTTTAGATGGTGATTTTTTTTTCTTACTCATAACTTGCTTTTGGTAAAGTGGCACGAAGTACTAAAATTAAGAATTCAAAAGAAATAAGTACAGCTAGAAGAGCTTTATTTCTTTTGAGTTCTTAAATAAATGGTAAAATGAAAGTTCTTTACGATGCTGTTGAAGGAGCATCAATGACTTTTACAACCATGCGAATATCTTCTACTGGACGATCAGGCCAAGTTGGTTCAATAGAGCGATAGGTTTTGGCAGATACGATTTTTTCTAAGACAGGCATACCTTTTATCACTTGCCCAAATATCGTATACATATTATCGTATTGCGGTGTACCACCATACATTTCGTAAAGCTCGATTTGTTCGGGCGTGTAATCGACTTTTGTTTTTAATGATAACTCCTTTACTTGATATTGTTTAAGAGGTTGCCCATGAATAATCATAAACTGGGAGCCATTAGAAGACTTATCGGGGTGGTGCCCAATGCCTTTATGAAAACCACACAAAGCACCTTGGCGCATGATAAATTTGGTCGATATTTCAGCAGGGATACGATGCTCAGCGTTCCCCATGCCAAGATACTGTTCTGGTGGGACAGAATCTCTAGAGTCGGGGTCCCCTCCTTGAATCATAAAATTGGGTTGTACTCGATGAAACAGTAGCCCATCGTAAAAACCTTCTCGAGCTAGTTTTAAGAAATTATCTCGGTGCTTGGGGGTTTCATTAAATAATTCAATAATCATCTCCCCATATTGTGTTGTAATGGAGACTTTGGGTCTAGGAAGTGTGGCAATAGTATCTTCTTCTTCTGTGGAGTCAGCAGTAGGAGAACCACAGGCACTTATCAAAAGACCGATTAATAGCAATAAATAAACTTGTTTGTGCATGGATTAACTGTTCTTTACGTGTTCGATATATTCGGCAATTTTTCTTCTTAACAAAACTTCTTGTTGAGCACGTCCAGCAGGTGGAATCGCCATTTGTTTCCAATGAGGCCAACCATCTTCGTCATAGCCTTCTAGTTCGTAATAACCATCATAACTCAACAATCGGCAGACAGCAATATGCATCAAGTCCTGTCTCTCTTCTTTAGTGAATTCGTCTCGAATTTGCCCAAGCTCTTGCAAACCAATTGCAAATAAAATGCCTTGTAAGTCAGGTAGTTTGTTTAATCCTAACATAGTTTTGATCTCAAATCTTGTGTTGAGCCATATTGCATCTCCTTCTTGACTGTCATCATAAAGTTCGTCTTCGATAATATCTATACCGTCAAATTTTGCCATAGTATGTTATTTAAATTCATTCGTTATCAAGGTTTATTGATTGAAGAGAATCTGTCTCTGAATTATTATCAATAACGAAAATAATCACAAAGATATGTCTATGAGAGGAGTTTTTTATGCATACAATCAGAATAATTTAGAGCTAGGATATAAAAAAAGGTAACAACCGTCTATTTACTTGTTGTTACCTAAGGGGAAAATAAGCCAGCCCAAAATTATTCAGAATCGTTTGGAGCTTTGTTTTGCTGATAAGCGAGCACTAAGTCAGCTACTTCTATCTCATTCAGATCTACTTTGAGGGTATCTTTGATGGCAAGTTCGTCAGGAGTTAAAACTGTACTGTCTTTTGGTTTGTTGTTATTAATAATATTTTTATAAGCTGTCATAAAATTGACAATGTCTAATAAGGGGTAATAGGCTGTTGTGTGTTGTGTGGCAGCCTGAGCTACAAAACGAGTGAATTGACTAATCACTGGTAAGTAGGCATCTTTTAGATTTTTTGGTAAGTTCAAAGCACTGACAAAGGCAATGGCTGCAATAGCTTTTAAATCGACTGAATTGTCAAATGTTCCTTGCAAAGGAGTCGAAGGTTGAATTTGCTGATAGGGATTTTTGTGGGGAACAACCACAATTTTGTCTGCCATAGCGATAAAAGAAGCAAGTGTCACAAGGCTGCCTAAAATAGATTGATTGGGTGTATCCGCACTAGAAGGTTTTATATGTTGCTCATAAAAAGTTGGAATTTGAGCTAGGTCACTTCTTTGCCATGCGTGTGGAACAACATCAATCGTGTTGTATTTGCTATGATAAGCGATTTTATTGGCTTTGATTTGTTTTTGATAATAGGTGGCAAAGTCCTTGTCGCCAGGAGTCGGACCAGCAGTTGGATAAGTGGAGAGCTGTGCCTTATTGGAAGGGTCCCAAGTTGCTTTTTTGTCTGATAGGTAAAGAGCTAATGTTGGGGCTAGGGCACCTCCTAGGCTATGCCCCGTAACAGCTATTTCTATACCCGTTGGAATCGTATTACTTGCAATATACGAGCGCAAACTTTCTAGGAGCGTATTGCCCGTATCATCTTTCATACTCAATAAAATTTGTAAACCAATACTGGTGCCTTTGGCAATGTGCCCAGAGTAGGAAACACCAGTGATGGATTCCCATTCTACCAAACTATTGACTGAGAAGTCTTGAACCAACCAACCATAGGTCGAGATAGAATTGGTACCAGCAATAGAAATTACCAACAGTTGCTCTGATGGATTGTAGTAGGCACCCATTGTATTGTCTGCATGAACAGAGTTGGAGGTAGGATTTTGAGCATAAACAACAGGTCCCCAAACGGAATTCCATGTTCCAATGAGTGTCGTTGTTTGGGCAAGAACATCTTTGGATACTTTGGTTACATAGGACTGCATAGCAGCCATACCACTTTTACAATCACTTTGCGGCCAAGATAGCCCAAAGGCAGAATTGGTCGAAAAAGAAAGGCTATAAATTTGTTGTTCTCTAGAATAAGTAGGAGTCATAATAGAAGCTTTATTAGAGGTTCATTGAAAATAAGCACAAAAACAACTAGTTGTTTTTGTGCTCTAAGGGCATGTTAGACTAGCAGACAGTTTTGTCACAAGCTAATTCACAAAGTTGTCTGGCACCAATAGGTAAAACTTGACAAGCTGTTTTGCAAAGAGTACAGGCAATTCCTGAAGTAGTGATTCCTTTTGAAGAAGTGTTGTAATTGGTTTTAATGCCAATAGGCATAGATTGCATTGGAGTTTTCATAATACGTTGGTTTTTGTAGACCACTATTTTTTGTCATTAGACCTGTATTGTTATAGCGTTAGCAGTCTATGAAGGATTTTTAGTGGACTATTAATTAGAATAAAAGCACAAAAACTAGATTGAAAGCTTTTGTGCTCAGAAAATAATTCTAGCAGACAGTTTTATCACAGGCTAGTAGACAAAGTGTTTTTGCGACACCAGATAACTGGTTACAAGCTAACTTACAAAGTGTGCAAGGAAGACCAGATTCGTTAACACCAGTTGCTTTAGCATTGTAATTAAGCTGATTGCCAATAGGCATGGATTGCATTGGAATTCTCATGATTAAAAGAATTTAAAAGTGAATAATAAATTAATAAAGTTTTAATATTTATTGATAGCTCTATTGATTGGAGGCTTAGTAGGTAGACCAAGAGCGAACTTCACCAATAGATACAGGGATCGCATAACTGACATCAATTGTAAATCGGAAGACCAATTTTGCTTTATCTGTATCAGAAGGCGTAAAGAAGGTTAATTTGACATCCCAACAATCTGAGTTTGGCTCGCAAATAGGACTACGAGCTACATCAATAGAAAGCAATTCCATCCCTTCTTTGGCTGTAGACGAAAAGACTTGTTCTGCTTGCCAAGCATTGGTTGCTGCGAAGTTGATGGCACGTTCTTCTGGGGTTCTGCCTGTGTTTCTCAATTCATAATAGATACGATCTAGGAAGTTTCCTAAAGCTCCAGCACTTAGTTCTTCGGATGCAATGTCTGTAGTTTTCCAACCATACATTTGATGACCTACAGGAACTAAAACAGGAACTGATAATCCATTCATCAAGGTAACTGACCCCGCTATGATTCCAGGAATAGATATGCGGTGGATTTTGCCATCGTGTAAATCGTCTAGTGCTTCACGAAGCTGTTCGTACGTTTCTCGAACATATCCTCCAACAGGATGAACCGCATAGATTGGTGTTTCGTCCAATTTGACAATCCAAAGCAGATCTTCTGATTTTTCTGGATTTTTTTTCAAAAAAGAAATAACATCTTTGGCGTTGTTGATGCTTTTTCTGTCTCCCATTGCTTGGTCAAATGCATTTTGTCTAGAGGTGCTCTGGAAGGTGTAACTCAAGGTTCCTATGGTATAAACATTTTCAATGGCTTTGCTTTTTCCACTGTTACATCCACACGATTTGTTTTCGCCACAAGATGGTGTGATACCTTGATTGGTAGAAACTGTTTCTGGAGCTGTTGGTTGTTGGTCTAGAGAAGTTGGGATATTAGCAGATAAATTGACTTCTGCTACTTCGATGCCTTGATTGTTTTCTAACATGATTTCTTTTGTTTGATTTGAATTAATAAAATGGTTGGAAGTTGATGATTTTAGATTATTAATCTGACTAGGCGATAGTTGATCTCCTAGAATTACTTGGAGGGCTGCTGCAATATTGATGGTACCAACAAGCGTTTTTTCGCAGTTGTCTTGTTGGTTAGCATCGCATTTAGTAGCCGATTGTAGTAGTAGATGAAAAATGTCTTGTGCTGTGTGAGATAGATTTTGTTGTCGTGAAAGACTGAGAAGCAGCGCAACGATACCCGATGCAATAGGAGTGGCATAACTGGTACCTGATTTGTGACTAAATTTATTCTCAAAAATCGCAACAGGGATATTGTTACCTGGAAAAAGCAATCCATTTCTTTGATAGGCTTTGCCCCAATTGCTAAAATCAGAGGGCTGTTGGTTGTGATCCATTGCGCCTACTGCTAAGACAGAAGGTTCTGCCGCTGGCAGATGCAAACACTCACAACCATCATTGCCTGCTGCTGCAACAACTAATATGCCTTTGTCTTGGCATTTTTTTAGGACTTTGGATAGCAATAAATCCGCTACGCTGGAATTAGAGAACTGCCCTCCACTGATATTGATAATTTCTGCTCCTTCTGCTATGGCAAGCTCTATACATTGCGCTAGCTTCATCTGGGAGGTAGGCTGCAACTGTTGGTCTTTTTCGGCATATATGCTAATGCCAATTCCTCGGCATAGAGGAGCAATACCTTGTAATTCCACATCTTGGCTAAAAATAATACTGGCAACACTTGTGCCATGTTCTGAGAGCAACTGATCGCTAGAATCAGCTGTATTGATTATGGATAGATTAGAACTGGCAAAACAAGCATGTTGTTGATCTATTGCACTGTCTAAGACTGCAATACAAATGGAAGGATCTCCCTTGGTTTGGTTCCACAAACGATCAAGATCAGGGAGTAAGTCATTAAGGGAACTAGTTTTGGGTGTCGCTAGACCTGAGTTGGGAATACTCGAAGTCGAGGTGGAATCGCTCTTCATAATGGATGGTTATTTAACTGGGATAAATGAACAATCCAAAGATGCAAACTTTTGTTATGGGAGAACAGAGTAAAAATACCTGTTCTAAAAAAGTAGGTATTTTTACAACTTTTTAATATTTATTTTGTTTTAATGTATTTTTCAGAGAGAGGACAAAAAGTAGATGAGATGTTGTTACAACACATTGAGAGAATTGATATCAACGATTTTTTCTTTAATAGCATAAATAATCAGTCCTGCTGTATTTTTAACCCCTACTTTAGATAACAAGTTGTTCTTATGCCCCTCAACGGTTCGTTTGGTAATAAAAAGTTTGTCAGCAATTTCTTGAGCTGTTTTTTGGTGGCAAATCAATTCCAAAATTTCTTTTTCTCTGTTAGTTAGCGTTGTTTGCAGTGTCAGTTTTGGTCTAGGGGCTTTGGGAGCAATTTGAGTACGCATTACTTCGATTTGCTCAGGTAAGAAATAAAAGCCTTTTTGATGAACTGTCTTTACAATTTCCAAAAGTTGTTGTGGCAAAATTCCCTTAGGCAAAAAAGCACTAACACCTGTTTTTAGCATATAGCCCATAAAGGACTTTTGGTAGTGAGAAGAAATGACGATAACATGAATATTGGGGTAGTTGTCTTTTAGTATGGTAGCAACTTCAATACCATCCATATCTTTCATCTTTAAATCAAGTAGAACAATATCAATAGGAGTCGTTTGTGTGGCTAATTGCTGCAAAAAGTCTTTGCCCCCAAAAGCAGAAAGTGCTACAGTGGTTGCTTGTTGTTGAGAAAAAAAGCCTTCTAATAGTTTTACGATTAGTTGTTCATCATCGACAATTGCTAATTGAATAGTGGTAGATTCTAAATTCATATATGGTGTTTTTTGAAAAATAAAAAAGAACTCCCTTGCTGAGGCTTAGAGTTAAATCGGAATACTCCTTTCAAGCTTTGACTTCTAAGTGTGATATTTTTTAAACCGAGACCTTGTGTGTTCTGATTGATATCAAACCCAATTCCATTATCTATAATTTTTAGCCCAACAAAATATTTTCCTTGATGCAAATGAATGTTTAAGGTAGTCGATTGGGCATGTTTTAGAATATTATTAATAACCTCTTGAGCAATTCTAAAAATTTGCAATTTAGTAGGATTAGACAAGTCTTTTTCTATTGTACACGAGTAGGATAAATTGATTTTAAGATGTTCTTGTATGGGATCTAGAAAGCCCTCTAATAGCTCATACAAATTGCTTTGCTCCAATAGGGGCGGACTTAGGTCGTGTGAAATGCGTCTTGCTAAAATAATACTATCTTGCAACATAGTGCTAAGATCGTCTAAGTTGGGCGTAGTATGTAGGCTTAATAAAGAAATATTAAGTTTAGAAATCAAATCGTCGTGCAGGTCGGCAGCAATTCGATTGCGTTCTCGTTCTTGCACCAGAATGCTATCTTCCAACAACTGCTGTTGATGGGCAACAATGGTTTTTTGTAGTTTCTGTTGTTCTCTTAATATCCGAACGAAATAGAGCCTAGTGAAATAGACAAATGTTCCAATTAGGGCTATGACGAAAGCGAATACAATACTCAACCATAGGGCGAAGTTTTCTGGGTTTTGCCATGCTGCCATATCATATAGGTCAAAAATGAATAAAGTAATAGTGCACTTAATGCATTCAGCATCCAAAAAGGGGTGACTAAATACAAGGATTCATTGACTAAAAAATTAATTGATAAAAATATAATGCTATTGATAGAAAAATATCCAATAAACATAGAATTGAGCAACAATCGTTCTTTATCAATAGGTGTTTTTTCCTTTAATATAGTCCAATAATATCTTAAGCAAAGTAGTATAATGGCAATGTCTGCAACAACTTTACTAAAAGCATAAAATGTTTCTGCATTAAATAGGTCGCACAAGAACAGAATATCTAAAATAATGAGCCCATGTGCCAATAATAACAAATTTCTTAAAGTGCTCTTTTCTTCTTCGAAAAAGAAACAGAGGTATATCGTTGAGAATATGGCTAATTCGGCAAAGCTATAAACTGGCAATAAAAATAAATTATAGCCTGTACTACTCATAAAATAGGTCGTTAGTAGTTCGACTAAAATACTTAAGCCAATATAACTCCCTATTAATTTGTATAAGTGAGATAGTTGCTTGAGATAATAACAAACGGTAACCCCAGCAATGAACATCGAAAGTTCTGTTACGGTTAATAAAGCGTTGAAAAAATGGAGCATATTATCATAAAGCATACTTTATAAGTTGAAAATTGGATGGAAAGGAAAAAGGAGGAGCAGGTCTGAGAAAATCCATTGATCGATTCCAGGTAACTCCATTAGAATTATAACCCCAAAGGATTAGATCAATTGCAAATGCATTGGGTGTTTCTTGTTCTTTTAGAGCAGGAGAAAGAATGATATAATCTGCGAATTCTTCTTCAAATAATACGGATAGATCACTAAAGGGAATTTCAAACACTTGGACTAAGTCGTTTTGTTTCTCAATCCATAAATCTTTGTGCAAAGCCCATTGAATTGAACGGGTTAACCCTTCAAGAGGGGTGATGATAGGAGAACTATCTATTAAATTCATACTTGGGTCTGGAATGATCGCAGCTCGATAAGGATTGTGTTTCAGGTTGGTTTCAAAGGCTTCCCAGTTTGTTTCGACAGGAGTTTTGTCGGTAATGCTGTCCACAGAAAACATACTTAAAGAAAAGTGGGCTTTTGTAGGAGGTTGCACCAATCCCAAATAAGCGTGTATATAACTGGGTTTACGTGATTTCCAAGTTGTATAATCTTCTTTAAAAAGTTGAAAATAAGCTCCTTGGTTGAAATAATTAATAACGGCAGTAGGGGTTTTTCTGACTTCATTCCAAATTCGAATAGCTTGACTTGCCTTGGATATTATTGAGCTCATAATGTATTGTTTTGGGTGTAAATGTGATGTTTAAATAATGCAGTTATTCCTCTAGTGATAAAAACTACTTAGAACTTAAGGCATAATCAAGTAGCTGGAAATTTGAGGGAGTATCATAAGGGGGATTGGCACGAACCCCATCAACAGGATAGTTGGCTAACATACCTTCTAAAGTATGTCCCCAAAGTATTAGATGGAGCTCAAAATCATTCTCACCAACTTCATTCAATGCCGGTAAAAGAACAATGTTGGTAACATTTTCATTTGCAAAGAGGTGACTTAAGTTTTCAAAGGGAATAATAAAAACTTGAACAAAATCTTTCTGTCGAAGCAACCAATGGTCTTTGTGTAGAATCCATTTTTTGGAATCTTTTAACGCTGTTAAAGTATCTATCTGTGGCTTTACAGGGTCAGGAGGATCTTTCTCAAATATAAAATGAGCATTGGGAAGGACCGATCGTTGGTAAATGCTTTGTTTAATATTAGTGTTGAATTCAACTAGATGATTGGGAACAGGCTTTGAATCGGTGATATTATCCACACAATATAATGCAAGCGAAAAATTGGTTTGCCCAATTGCTTGAGTTAGTCCCATGTAAGCATGTAAGCTACTAGGTGCGTTTAAATTCCATTGATTAAAATTATCTCTAGATATTTGAAAGTAAGCTCCTTGATTAAAGTAATTTCGAGTGGCGGCACCATCGTTACGAACTTCGTTCCAAGTTTGTAGGGAAAGAACGGCCGTTTCTAAAATAGTGGACATTGGTATATACTTTTTGAGGTTAAAAAAAGGGTGTTTGGTTTGTTATAATATTAATGGGAGTATTTTATGTTACTAGTTTGCTGATTTTTTATTAAAAAGATAAAAAATATATATATTTATATTAGCTTGATAATTGAAGCTTTGCTTTTAGTTAGCTGCGTTGCTACTGCGTGGTTTCAATGAACTATAATTATATGTCGATAGGCAACGTCTCAAAAAGAGCTATTTGTTAAGCTATTTTTGCTGAAATATAGATGTCAATACTTCGTAGAATCAGGACAAAAAACAACTGTAAAAGAGCAATATAGTAAAAAAAAATATAGAAGCCCTTGTTACTTATTTAAAAAAATATTGTTTTTATACTAAATATTAAGTCCTGAAAGAGCTGTATTTTGTTGAGTATAAGTGTGGTAGATTTAAATTTTGTTATCCTTTGTGGCTACTGTGTTTTTGAGATAGTAAACTTCGTTAATACTTTTGGGATGTATGTGAAAGGAGGGGCAAAAACTTACTAGTTAAGTGATCGCTCATGATAGGATGTACGGACAATCGTATATAGTGCCTTTAATGATATAGAAATTCAATTAGTTAATCGCATTGGCACTGCCACTTTTGAACACCATCATGTTCTGAACAAGTACCTCTTCCTGTTGCATGACTCTTAAAACCATCGTTACAAATAGCTCCAACTCTATCCGATTGACTATCGTTTTCGTCACAGTCACACATAGGAGTATAATATTGATAATTCCATTCGGAGAGAAGGATGTGATAGGTTCCTATTGGAATGATGAAGAGAAATAAGAAAATCCAAACTAGTGAACGTTGATGATCAGAATCTATTTGTTGTTCAAACTTTCGTTCTATAGCAAACCAAGCTAAAATCAAAGGCAGAGCAACAATAAAGGCTATTCCATATTTGACCCCAAAAGAAGTGTACTGCCCAACATGTTGTACAATTATAAAACTAAGGACAAGAATAGTACTGAGTAACAAAATTTTAAACTTAGTTTTTAAATAATTGAATATTTTGATAAAGGGACTCATGTCAAGTAGTGTATTAAAATAAAAATAGATAGTTGGAACTTTAGAAAAAAGTCCAAAGACACATAAAATTTAATTTAAACTAATATTGCTTTTTGATTGGAGGTTTTTTTTGTGTAGAAAATCGAACAACGTTTATAATTCTAACCCTAGGAAATTCAAGTATTAAAAATACAAAATAACGAGCAAGGTTGACCATTTAAAATTAATAATTTTAGAATAGAACAAGCATAAAAGTAGAACAAGCATTGTTTTTTTGGTAGCTTAACTTCTTGCCTAGAACATGTTAAAGATAGAATTGTTATCTTTGCAATTCTTATCCAGAAATAATAAGCCAGTATGAATTTAGAGCAACTTTTTAAGCAATATACAACGGATTCTCGCAGTACCCAAATAGCCACTGCACTGAATCAAACAAAACGTCCAACTTTACAACTAAAAGGATTGGTAGGGGCGCAACCTGCCTTTGTAATATCTGCGATTAATCAAATGAGTCAAAAGCCTTTTTTAGTTATTGCCTCAGACAAAGAAGAAGCAGCGTATTGGCAGAATGACATTACTTCTTTGTTGCCTAAAAAAAGAGAAGCACTTTTTTTCCCAGACTCTTATCGCCGTCCAATGGGATTCGATAAACTAGATCGAACCAATGTTTTGCAACGAACAGAAACAGTAAGTAAGTTGGTTGAGCATCCTAATGCGCCTGCCGTTGTGGTTACTTATCCTGAAGCTTTATTTGAAAAAGTAGTAGCTCCTTCTAATTTAAAGGATGCAGCTATTGAAATTAAAGTAGGAACAGAATTGGATGTGCCTTTCTTAGTCGAAATACTGGTTGAATATGGCTTTTCAAGAGTTGATTTTGTGTATGAACCGGGGCAGTTTTCTGTGCGTGGAGGGATTATTGATATTTATTCTTATGGCAATGAGCATCCGTATCGAGTAGAGTTGTTTGATGTAGAGGTCGAGAGTATTCGAACGTTTGATCCAACCTCTCAATTATCTACGCGCAAGATTGCCTTTGTAACGATTGTGCCCAATGTGAATACAGAGTTTGAAGCCCAGCAAAAAGTTTCTTTATTGGAAGTGCTTCCCTCAGAAACGGCTGTTTGGGTAGCCAACGGGCAAATGTTATTGGATAAGTTGCAAATCTGTTTTGAAAAATCGTCAGAATTTAATTTAACAGAGGATGAAGTCGTGACTAAATCTCGAGAAGAAGAAGCATTGTTGCTCAAAGGTGCCGCATTTTTGTACCCACGAGAAGTTGTTGGAGCATTGCAGCAGTATTCTGTCTTAGAGTTGAGCAACGAGACGCTTTTGGAGCCAACAACAGTTATTAATTACAAAACAGCACCACAGCCAAGTTTTAATAAAAACTTTAAGGTGCTCATCCAGAATCTAACAGAAAATACAGAGAAAGGCATTACCAACTATATTTTTGCAGAGAACAGCAAGCAAATTGAGCGTTTCTATAGTATTTTTGAAGATATGGAGGTGCAGATCAATTGGCATGCAGTTCCCAATGCCATCCACCAAGGTTTTGTTGATCATCACTTAAAAGTTGCTGCTTATACCGATCATCAAATATTTGAACGCTACCATCGTTCTCGTTTGCGTCAAGGGTTCGACAAAAATACAGCCTTAAAAATAAAAGCACTTAGTGAGTTAAAACCTGGGGATTATGTGACGCATATTGACCATGGTGTAGGGCGTTATGGTGGATTAGAAAAAATTGAATTGCAAGGAAAAGAACAAGAGGCAGTTAAGTTGGTTTATAAGGATAATGACATTCTATATGTTGGTATTCAATCCCTACACAAAATCTCTAAATTTACAGGAAAAGAAGGGACTTCTCCTAGTATTCATAAATTGGGTTCCAATGCTTGGGCAAATACGAAGCGCAAGACCAAGAAGAAGATCAAAGAATTGGCTTTTGATTTGATTAAATTGTATGCCAAACGAAAGTCTACGCAAGGAATTGAGTTTCCTGCCGATAGCTATTTGCAAAATGAACTAGAGGCTTCTTTTATTTATGAAGATACCCCTGATCAAGCCAAAGCAACACAGGAAGTTAAAGAGGATATGATGAAACCTTATCCAATGGATCGCTTAATCTGTGGTGATGTTGGATTTGGTAAAACAGAAATTGCCGTTCGTGCTGCTTTTAAAGCTGTTGTTGCTGGCAAACAGGTTGCCGTTTTAGTTCCAACAACTATATTGGCTTTGCAGCATGCACAAACATTTCGAGAACGCCTCCGAAAGTTTGATGTAAAGGTAGAATATATCAATCGTTTTAGAACCTCTAAAGAGAAAACGGCTATTTATAAAGCCTTGGAAGCTGGTGATATTGATTTGTTAATTGGTACGCATGCCATCTTAAACAAAAAAGTCAAGTTTAAAGACTTGGGCTTGTTGATTGTAGATGAGGAGCAAAAGTTTGGTGTAGGGGCAAAAGAGAAACTGAGAAACATGCGTGTTAATGTAGATACATTAACCTTAACAGCAACACCTATTCCAAGAACATTGCAGTTTTCTTTGATGGCAGCTAGAGATTTGTCGGTTATCAATACGCCTCCACCTAATCGTCAACCTATCGAAACAGAAGTTCGAGTGTTTAGTGGCGATATGATAAAGGAAGCTATTGAGAATGAGGTCAATCGAGGTGGTCAAGTATTCTTTGTTCATAATAGAGTACAAAGTTTGGCGGATATGGCCTCTATGATAAAGCAATTGTGTCCGAATACAGATATTGCAATGGCACATGGCAAAATGGATGCGACAGCTTTGGAACAAACCCTGATGGATTTTATCAAAGGGTATTATGAGGTGTTGGTGTGTACCAATATTATTGAAACAGGATTGGATATTTCGAATGCTAATACCATTATTATTAATAATGCCCATCATTTTGGGTTAAGTGATTTGCATCAATTGCGTGGTCGGGTTGGGCGTTCTAACAAAAAAGCCTATTGCTATCTTTTAGCACCACCACTTTCTACATTGACTTCTGATGCAAGAAAACGACTGCAAGTAGTAGAGCAATTTTCGGAGCTGGGAAGCGGTTTTAATATTGCGATGAGAGACTTGGATATTCGGGGTGCAGGAAATATGTTGGGAGGAGAGCAAAGTGGTTTTGTTATGAATATGGGATATGAGACGTATCAAAAAATTCTAAATGAAGCGATCCAAGAGTTAAAGCAGACAGATTACAAGGATTTGTTCAAAGAAGAGTTAGAGCAAAAACGGGAGTTTGTACAAGATGTCAATATTGAATCTGATTTGGATTTAATGATTCCAGATGAGTATGTTGTCAGTATTCAAGAGCGATTGAGTTTGTATCAAGAGCTGAATAAAATAGAAAATGAAGCTGGTATTGCTAAGTTTAAAGCTATGTTGGAAGATCGGTTTGGGCAAATACCAAAAGCTGTCAACAATCTCTTTGAAGCTATTCGCATTCGTTGGAAAGCTAAGGGGCTAGGATTTGAACGAATTATGCTTAAAAATCGCAAGCTACGTTGCTATTTTTTGAGTGATCAACAGTCAAGCTTCTTTGATAGCGATTTCTTTGGAACTTTACTAGCTTACATTCAAAAAAAGAGCGATCATCGCTTCTTTTTGAAACAATCCACGCGTTATTTAATGTTGGTTTGTGAGAATGTCAAAAATTTTCAAGAAACCTACCAAATTTTGGAGCGTTTGGAGAAAGAGGTACTAGAGGTGGTTGAATTGAAGAAGGTGGAGTGATGGATGTCGATATGTTCGGAATAATAGAGTTATAGATAGGGAATATGAGAAATAGGGTTGCCTTTTAGTTTCCAATATAATTTGGAATAATTGTCTTTTCTATTGGTAATAGAAGGGTGTAAGACACTAATGTTATTGTTTCGCAAGTCAAAGTATTGTACAGATAATGTGTCAACAAAAGCAGGTAGTTCTGTAATAGAATTATTTTGTAGGGATAAATGGGTAAAAGAATGTTTGGAGATCGAAATTGGAAGCTGTGTAATTTGATTGTGTGAAGCTGCTAGATTTGAAAGATTGGTTGTTTTAAAAATACTGTCATCTAAAGAGTTTAACTTATTCTTTGATAAGTCTAGTTCCATAAGATTAGGGAATGTTAATGGCAATAATTCAAATGTAGAGAGGGCATTACTAGCAAGATTGAGGCTTCTTAAAACATTACTTGAAGGAATTTTTTTCGCCTCAAAATTTTTAATTTTATTAGATCGAAGGGATAATTCTCTTAACCCTTTTGCATGGAAAATATTATAGTTGATAATTTCAATGTGATTGTTGGATAAGTCAATCTTTTGAAGGCTACTTTGTGCGAGTATATCAGGGATTACCTTGATTTTATTTTGCTTGATTATCAATTCTTGTAGACCTTGATGGTTTAAGATTGATTTAGGAATTTCTTGCAATCTATTTCGCCCTATATTGAGGTACTTTAAATGTGGCAAATGTTCTACGAAACTCCAGTCTGTAATCGAACAACCTTCTAAATTGAGCCACTTTAGGTGGTGTAATGCTTGTAGGCAAGTAGGGTCAATAAGTTGGTTAGAGGAAAGATTGAGGCGTTCTAGTTTGGTCAATAGAGACAACTCTTTTCCAATCTCATATTTACAACCAGCCATATCCAATTGATTTAAGTGTTCTAAATGACTCAATGTTTTTAAAGAAGGATTGATTAAAATGCCAGTTGTTTTTTGCAGGTTAATACGAGTAAATTGATGGCATTCTTTGATTAGGAGAGGGAGAGATGTGTTGTATTCACCATTTAAAGAAAATGTTCCTCTGTAAATATCTTTAATAGTTGTATTCTCGCCAGCAATTAAAGCATGTAAAATTCTAAACGTCATTTCATCTAGTTCTACTTCATGATAAAATAGGCGGTCAATTTTATTTAGAGTACTACCAGAACGCCTAAGAGAAATTTTGGTGTTTTTGATATAATTATAAGTTGTACTAGAACCCAATTTTTTGAATAATTTCTCTGCTTTTTTGGCAATATTTTTATTGGGGTGTGCCATCATTAAAACAGCTAACATTGTTAACATTTTTTCGGTTGCACCACCTCCGTCAATAATTTCTAATGCTAATAAAATATTTTCGGTTTGATTACTAAGAATTAATTTTTGAACTTGAAGAGTAGAGTCTTCATTTTCCTTTTGACGTAACCATGGAGATTCTATTTCTATTAAAACCTCTTTTAGTTGATCTTCTGTAGCTATCTGTTGGGTTAATAAAAGTGCTTGGATGGCAAATTCTATAGATGTTTTTGGGTTAAACAAAACTATATCGTCCTTCATAAAGCCTTCTTTTGTTGTAAAAGATACACTTTGTAAAAGTTTTTTTGTCCTTTTCTTTAAGGAAGGAGATAGTTGGTGAGAAAGGTATATTGTTTGAAAAGGAGTTTCATTTTTTAGGAATGCTTTAAAGGGATTCTCAACAAGTTGATTTACTAAATTTAATTGGTTAGAGTAAACTGCAAATAAAATTTTGCGTTGAAGGGAACTAAAATTATGTGGATTCACTAAGTGTTGAAATTGCTTATTTAAAGGCTTGCTATTCCACCAAAGAGAGAAAGAGGCTTTTTTTAATAAGCCTATGGATAAGAAATCAGTATTTTTATGATATGCTTGTAGTCTGATTTTGGACAGATTATCTAAGGAAATAATTGAATCGCCAATCTGCTTAAAATCGAGTTCAAAATTGAAATAAACTTCTTTAAGAGATTTTGACTCAGCTATTAATTTAACTAAATCAAGATGAGCAATTTTTTTTCCAATTTTTGAATGTAACTGAAGATATTTTAATTGTCTTAACTCACTTATTGCTTGAGGGAGTTGTTTGCCCTTGAAGGTGTCTAATTTTAAGCCCTGAAGTTGCTTAAATTGGTAAAGCACTTCTGAAAGGTCTACTTTATACGCATTTAAGTGCAAGTTTTTGAGATGATGGGCATTGAGTAAAATGACATCAGGGAGCTGGTTTATCTTATTATTCGTAAATTGAATGCTTTGTCGAACAGTTAGTTTATTTAGACTATGTGGAAAAGACGCTATATTTTTGGCATCAATATTCAAAATATCAACAGCTGAAATATTTTCAAAAATATATTCGGGAAGTTCCGTTAATTTACCTTTGAAGTCATAAATGGAAATTTCATTGGGATTAATTTTAACATATTCATCGTAATTCATACCAAATGTTTTAATTGTTAGACACTTAATAGGAGATTTTTAAGGAGTGATTGTCTTATAGATTAGCTCATATAACAAGTTCTAATGTACAAATTAATAGTATTAAATGAGAAGAAGTGTATAGATAGAATCGAATCGAAATAGGTCATGAGTATACATAAAAAAAAGCATCCTGAACGAATTCAAGATGCTTTGTGGCCTCTGGCAGACTCGAACTGCCGACACACGGATTTTCAGTCCGATGCTCTACCAACTGAGCTAAGAAGCCAATACCTTTCCTTTGAAAGCGACACAAATATACGACATATCCTTTCAGTTTTCCAAATTTTTTCTCAAAAAAAGGAAATTATTTTTTCTTCAAAGCAACAATGTTTATTTTATTAGGGTATTTTATATATAAACGCTCTTGTGCAATACAGAGTTGCTCTAGTTTTTCGCTCAATATTGGTAATTTAATTTCTTTTGTTAAAAAAGATAAAAGATGATACGTTTTAAACTTTTTATGCTCAACATAGAAAATTTGCCCTTCGTAAACTTGAAAATAATCCAAATCAAGAATTTCAATTGTCTTGATATAGTTGCCAAAAATATCAAATACTAAGATGCCTATATTCGGAGAGTTGAGATATACCCTAGCATTTGCTTCGATTAATCGGTTGGGATCTATCCCTTCTGTTAACAGTAAACTCAAATCAGGGCTTTCGGCAATCACTTGATTTTGGCTGTCTACTTTTTTTAGGGTATAGGTATTGTTATCGAATATCCAGATATTGTTGTCAGAAGCAGTTCCTAACGCACGAACTTCTGGAATATCCAAATCAGATAAATCATGCCTTTGGATTTCGCTAAGGGTGCGATCTAAAAAAATGACGGTTGCATAATCATTGTAGTAGACCAAAATACGAAACGGGTTGCTAACATCAATATAAGAAATTTCACCAAGGCTATTTTCATTAAATTGGTACAGCAATTCTCCTTCTGGACTATACTTGAGTAAGGTATGGGCATTTTCAACCAAATACAATTGTTTCATTTTGTCAACTTCCATCCAGCGACTAGTTTTCGGAATACTCTTCAGTTCTTTGAAGGTATAATCCTGAGCATAGCCAATGGTTGAGTAACTAAAACATAGCAAAAAAAGTAGTATCGGCATGATGTACATATTTAACGTTATAGGAATTAACGAATGGTGGTTATCTTAAAAGAAGGATTCTCAAATGCTTTTAAATGCAGTTCTTGCCCATCAAATTCTGCATAGGTACATTGGTTGAACCATTCTCCTAAATTGATATAACGACTGTGCTGGTTGTCTAGTAAAATATCTAAGGGCAAATGTCGATGGCCAAAAATAAAGTAATCTATAAAGGGCAATTGTTTGATTTTATAATTAGCATATAGCAACAACCATTCCTTATCTTTTCCTAAAAAATACTCAGGCTCTATTTGTGCGGTACGACTAGCTGAAGACGAACGGTTGGCAATGCGCATGCCTATGTCAGGGTGCAGCCATCCAAAAAGCCATTGGCAGAATCGATTGGTAAAGATTTTTTTTAGTCGTTTGTAGCCATAATCTTCTGGACCTAAACCATCGCCGTGCCCTATGAAAAAATACTTGCCACCTAACTCCAACTGAATGGGGTGGTGGTGTACGGTTACTCCTAACTCATTGGGAAAGTAGTCAAACATCCAAATATCGTGATTACCAACAAAAAAGTGAATATCAATGCCCCGATCACTTAACTCAGCTATTTTTCCCAGTAGGCGAATGGCTCCTTTAGGAACAACTGTTTTATATTCAAACCAAAAATCAAAGATGTCTCCAACTAAAAAAATTGCTTTTGCATCATGCTCAATCCTATTTAGCCAACGTAAAATTTTTTGTTCTCGAAGTCTGCTTGCTTCGGGGGTTGGTACCCCAATGTGAAAATCGGACGCAAAATAAATTTTTTTCATAGTAGCTTCAAAGGCAAACTTTTTGGATGAAATAATGTTAGTTAGTATATGGAAAATGTATTACGTTTGCAATGTTTTGAGAAAGGTTTGATTCAATATTATTATTTAACAAGATAAAAATTGTAAAAATAATACTTTAGCGGTAATAAAAAGCCAATAATTGTCGTTAAGGAACAAATATCAAAAACAAACGTTAATGTTTCTTAAAAAAAAGAATTTATATCTAATGAGGATAGCAATTAGCTTCACTACTTAGTTCAATAAAATAAAAAATTGCTATCAGATGTATTTGCAAAATTACACGCAACTATCACAATCAAAATCAATAATTATAGATGCTTATAGGGAAGAGTATCTAATATTTTCTTAATAAAAAATTAGTATACAGAATCGCTTAAACAATAGTCAATTAGGTATTTTACTATAGTTTTTAATAGGAATTGTATATATTTGCGCTATGAAACTTAATAACCTTATTAAGTCGCAGAATATTAGTCTTTTATGGCTGTTTCTTGTGACAATGTTGACATTAGGAGTGGTTGTTCCATTGGATACAACTGCCAACTATTTTTTGTCTAGTCATGCTATAACAATTATGTTGTTGTTTCTAGGGACTGGATTTGTTGGGTTTGTACTTCGAAATAACACCATTATTTTTCCTAGTTTTTTGGCTTGTATTGTCCTTTGTACTTTTATAAAGGAATCGCTAACGCAAGAATTTACCTATTCGACCCCTACAGACGATATAGAGGTTCGGGTAGCACATCTAGTTTTAGATGACAAAGAAAGTATTACAGCTTTTGCACAGTCATTTTCGGGATTAGAGGCTGATTTTTTGTCCATACAAACGCCAATAGAACCTACATTAGAACTTCGATTAACACAGGAGTTGGGCAAGAAAATGCCTTACTGGAACAAAACAATTTGCAATAACAATACAGCCATGTTTATCTTTTCTAGTTATGAATTAAAAGATTTGGACACGGTTTATTATAATGGCAACCAAGCAGTGAGCTTAGTTGGATCAATGTTTATTGATAGTACACACGATCAAATTTCTTTTTTGAGTACGAGAGTTCCTGTAGACCGAGGTTTGCGCCAAGAAACAGAGAAACATCTTGAACGATTGAGTCAGTATATTAACAATAACTTCCAAGATAAACCGCTTTTGACGCTAAGTGGTACTAAATTGGCTTCTTGGACACCAGAATTGCAAGAGTTTAGAACAGCGCACCGTCTAAATGATAGTGAAATGGATCTGGAACTAAGAACTAGAGACGAACATATTTTCTATTCCAAAGATCTCGTTTGCACAGGGTTCTCAAATATTTTGGATGGAAACGGTGTTTTGGCAACTTATCAATTTAGAACGCCGAAAAAAACAGCATACAATTATAAAAATGATATAAAAGGGGCGGCACTGTAAAGAACAGCATGTCCTCTTTGGAAAGCCTGTTAGATATCTGGTCTAACAGGCTTTTTATTTATAATTGGCGGCATTAGCTATCAAAAAAAGCCGTATTATTGCAGGATAAATGATGTATTGAACTTTGGGGCTTTGGGTATTTTTAATCATGAAAAAGTGATATTGATTGATAATCAATTGAATAGGATGTAAGGTTGAAGGAGTCAAAATGTCGTAGAGTTTTAAAATAATAGAAATATGAAAAATATGCAGGTGGTCTCTTCTTCATGGACCTTAACCTTAAAGTTACTTTTGCCCACCTTTTGGTTTTGCTTTTTTGGTGGTTTAACCTTGGCTTTACTTTTTTATCCACTAGAAAATTTAAAGGAACCTTTTACTCCTACAACAGCTCGTTTGATGATGGTTTCCTTTGTTTTGTCAACCGCTGGAATTTACTACCTTGTGTTTTTGCCAATAAAATGGGTGGCAATGGATGCGGAACATCTTTATGTTTCTAACTTTATGAAATCGTATCAGTATACCTATGATAGTATTGCTAGAGTAGAAGAAAATCGCTTGTTGTTTTGGAATAAAGTTACCATTCATTTTCACCAACCGACTCAATTTGGAAAGACAATTGTTTTCTTTGGAAGCTACTATTGGTATTATTTTTTGAAAAAGCATCCAGAAGTTTTGCAACAATTGTTGCCCCAAGAAATACTTGAAAATTTAGAAAAAAATAAATCACAGGATTAAATTATCACACAATGAGTACATTAAGAGAATCAATAGAAGCCGCTTGGTTAGATCGAGGACTGTTGAAAGAGGCAGCAACACAAGCAAATATTCGTAAAGTATTAAATTTGTTAGACAAAGGGGAGCTTCGTGTCGCAGAACCGACAGAGGATGGATGGAAAGTCAATGAGTGGGTTAAAAAGGCTGTTGTTATGTATTTTCCTATTCAAAAAATGGAAACTATAGAGGTGCCACCTTTTGAGTTTCATGACAAAATTCCATTAAAGAAGAATTATGCAGAATTAGGGGTTAGAGTAGTGCCTCATGCGATAGCAAGACATGGCGCATTTGTAGCACCAGGTGTGATTATGATGCCAAGTTATGTGAATATTGGTGCATATGTAGATTCTGGAACAATGGTAGATACTTGGGCGACAGTTGGTTCTTGTGCTCAAATAGGCAAGAATGTGCACCTGAGTGGTGGTGTTGGAATTGGTGGCGTTTTAGAGCCTTTGCAAGCCGCACCTGTCATTGTTGAAGATAATTGTTTTATAGGATCACGATGTATTGTTGTAGAGGGCGTTCATATTGAAAAAGAGGCGGTTTTGGGAGCCAATGTCACGATTACTCAATCTACTAAAATTATTGATGTATCGGGAAGTGAACCTATTATATACAAAGGGCGTGTGCCTGCTCGTTCTGTTGTAATTCCTGGTAGTTACACTAAAAAATTCCCAGCAGGTGATTATCAAGTCTCTTGTGCTTTAATCATCGGACAAAGAAAAGAAAGTACCAATAAGAAAACTTCTCTAAATGATGCTTTAAGGGATTTTGACGTAGCTGTGTAGTAGAGCAAATAGATAAAAATGAAAGCGATTTCCAAACTTGTAGAGGGGATCGCTTTTTATTTGTCCATTCATTAGCTGAAATGGTCTATTCAGGGGGTATTTTGTATCGCTCATTAACTCGACTTGCAAAGTTGCATCTAGCTGATTATATTAGCTGTATATTTTATCGATTTTAGGTGCTCAAATTATGTAAATGATAATTTATTGGTCGTTGATAATGCGAATTTTGGTTGTTGTTTAATTTAAAACCTAAGATATATTTCGTTCAGAAATTATGAGGGTACGCTTGTTATTTAGTTTCTACTTACTAGTATGTTATATCTTGACGATTCAAGGACAGCACCCCTATGCCTGGAATTTAACCATAGAGGATGGATTACCTAGCTCAGAAGTATACGATTTGTACCAAGATACCAAGGGATATATATGGATAGGAACCGATAAAGGTCTGTGTAAGTATAATGGCAATAAATTTTTTTATTACCAAAATAAGGAGGAATTAAGCGAGGCGGTATCAGGGATACAAGAAGACTCAATGGGGAGAATTTGGGTGCAAAATTTTAAAGATCAAATTTTTTATGTAGAAAATGATAGCTTACACTATTTTGAAATACCTTCCAAAATTACAGTTAAAGATTTTTTAGTAGGGACTACTGGAGAAATTTGGGTTACGGATAAGAGACGGGATAGTCTGTATTGTTATAAACAAGATGGTCGATGGAAAAGTTGGCGCGTCTTTGCTGCCGATACTACGCTAGATAATGGGCGAAAAGGAATCGTAAGCATAATAGAAGGTGCTAATAATATTATTTATCTTACTTCAAGTTATGGTTTGTTTAAATGTGTGGATGATAAGGTGCATTTTATTACCAATAAAAACTTTGCAAGATCCTCTGCCAATAGTCGAAGTATTCTTCCTGTTTATTTATTTAAGGACAATGAAAATTCTTTGTTTTTTCTTCAGAGTGAGAAAGGCAATGCCTACCAAATCAGTCAGTTAATAGGCGAAGATCAGGTCGGAATTGTTTGGAACTCTTTTAGAAGCGATTTTTATGACGCTAGAAACCATACATTAAGAGTTGACAATGAGAATACAATTTGGCAACTTACTTTAGATGCAGGTTTAGGACCTATTTTTAATTCAAGTGCAACCAGCAAAACAGACTCTACTTTGTTGCTATTTCCAAATGAAGGTATTTCAGACTTTGTGATAGATCGAGAGGGAAATTACTGGATCAGTAGTTTATCTAGAGGGGTGCATATTATTCCTAGTTTACAAATATATCAGTATACAACTCAAAACTCTATACTTGAATATGATGGTGTTGGAAAAATTGAAAAAAAGGATGATGAAACAATATTTATTGAAACGGGAAAAGAAAAAATAGTATCGCTTAATGTAAAAGAGAATGTCATTGAAGATGAATTTAAGATACCTAAAGGAAGTTGCAATCAACTGTACTGGAGTCGAGGTATGTTGTTAGTCAATGGAAATATCTATCAAGAGATACATATACCATCTGCTATACCTAGTAAAAAATATGAATTTAAGCCTTTGGTCATCGCTATGCGAAATAGCTTTTTCTATAAAAAAAATAACATAGTTAACCTTACCTCAACTGGGAGTGCTATTAGTTCTTTTTCGCCCAATATAGGCTCTCAACAGCTTGATGAGAACTTATTTTCTTACATCAAGACACAGGAAGTAGTTAATTTTGATGTTATCAAATACAATAAGTTATTGACCAAATTATCTAGTTTTTGTGGTATCCCAGATGCTATAAATAATCGAATCTTAATTGCTAGAGACGACAGCTTAATGTGTTATCCTGAACGTAGTCACCCTTTTGCTATTTTGGATGTAGAGGGAAATGCTATTAGAGGGGTTTATATGGAAAGAGATCAGAAGAAAGATATTATCTGGGTATGTACCATTAATAGTGGAATTTATGGTTTGAATAAAGACTTAAAGATTAAGTATCATTTTTCTATCAGAGATAATTTGATTAGTAATAAAATTCAAAAATTAAAAATTGATGGAGAGCATTTATGGTTGCTATCTAATCAAGGCATTCAACGATTTACTCCTAAAAATAAAGAGAGCCGTATTTATACTGTTGCAGATGGCATTCCTACTCATGAAATTCAAGACATAGCTGTTGTGGGAGACCGTGTGTGGTTGAGCACAGCTAAAGGTCTAGTCTCTTTTGATAAAAAACTACCGAGTCAAAATCTAGTTTCTCCCTCCATTTATCTCAAACGGATTGCTATTCATGATAAAGATACTGCTTTAGCGTCTCATTATCATTTGAATTACAAACAAAATAGTTTGACAATTTACTTAGAAGGAATCTCCTATAAAAGTAGGGGAAACTTTAAGTATACCTATCGAATGCTAGGGATTGATAGTAGCTGGATTTCTCAGCCTAGTACAATCAACGTGATGCGCTTTCCTCAATTGAATCCAGGTAATTATCTCTTCCAAGTAAAGGCAATCAATGAAGATGGAATCGCTAGTAATCGGACAATTGATGTGCAATTTGTGATCGATAAACCTTATTGGAAAATTTGGTGGGTGCAAGGGCTTTTTGGTTTGTCTATTGTACTTGTAATTGTGGCTATTGTGTTGGCTCGTTTCCGAAATAAGCAGCGGGAAGAACAGCAACAAAATAAGATGAATTTGCTTCAGATGCAGGCCTTGCAATCACAAATGAACCCTCATTTTATTTTTAATATTTTAACTGCTGTTCAGAATTTATGGCTTCAGCATAAAAATGAACTCGCAATGGATTTGCAGTCTAATTTTGCAAAATTATTGCGTAAGATTTTTCAATATTCAAGCAAGAAGGTTATTTCTATGGATCAAATTAAGGATTTTTTAGAAAATTACTTAAACCTTGAACAGATTCGTTTTGAGAATCAAGTGCAAATTGACTTCAAGATAGAAGAGGATTTGTTAGATGGCTATTTTATTCCTCCATTATTAATACAGCCTATAATAGAGAACAGCTTCAAGCATGGTCTATTTCACAAACCGACCGATAAACAGTTAAAAATATCCATTCAAAAAGAAGGAGCCTATGTTTACTGTTGTGTAGAAGACAATGGCATCGGTCGACCAGCAAAGACAGACATGGAAAATGTTAAACGTTCTTCTGGGTTAAAAACGACTCAAAAACGCTTGCTTATTCTCCAACAAGATGTCTTGAAGGTGCCTCATCCTTATAATAATTTGAAAATAACAGACTTAAAAACTGCAGATGGCAGTTCTAGAGGAACAAGAGTAGAGTTTTGGATTCCTTTTATTACATCTGATTTATGAGATACTTTCTTTGCATACTTATTACTTTTGCAAGCCTCTCTTTATTGGCACAACACCCTTATTCTTGGACGTTAACAACAGAAGATGGTTTGCCAAGTTTAGAGGTATATGATTTATATGAAGATAGTAAGGGGTATATATGGATAGGAACGGATAAAGGGCTATGTAAATATAATGGTGTAACTTTTTTTTATTATAAAAACAAAGACCAAAAAGGGGAAGCTTTGTCAGGAATACATGAAGATAAACAAGGCAGGATATGGGTACGTAATTTTAAGAAGCAGGTGTTTTATGTTGAAAATGATAGTTTGCATCGTTTGACAGAAATAGATGAATTAGAAATGGTTGATTTGACCGAATTTCTAGTTCAAAAAGATGGTGTAATTAACATCCTTGATAGGCTAGGAGGGATGTTATACCGATTTGAAAAAATAAAGAAAGGTTGGGAGGTTGAAAAGGTTAATTTGCTAACCTTGAGTCAAAAAGATGGATATTTTTTAGTTTACCAAATTGTTTTAGATGAAAAGAATGATTTGTATGTTTTAACAAGCAAAGGTATTTATCAATTAGAAGAAGATAGTTTGAGATTTGTAACGAACCAAAAACTACTTAAAGTTCCTTATAAAGGTAAATCCATTTTTACGGAAGGACAATTGCTTAATGTGGGCAATCATATATATATTATACAGCAAATCAAAGAAAATTACCCTGTTATTAATACATGGTCTGAGGCGACTAACATGATAACAACAAAATTTGCAAATCTTTTTCATTTAAAAGGGAAAAGAACGCTCTATATGCGGAATACTTTAGATGGTAATTATTGGGTATTAACTAGTGATGGAGGAGCTTTAAAGCTGTCTTCTAATCCTCTAGACAAACAGGTGCTCTTTCCCAAAGAAGGTATTTCTGATATATTAATGGATCGAGAAGGAAATTATTGGTTAAGTAGTCTAAAAAAAGGTATACATATTATTGCTAAACCTTCGTTAGAGTTGATTCCAGAAACCCAACTGAGTGTACTAGATTTAAGCCTAGGGGAGATGCTAAAAGGAAAAGACGATAATTTGCTAATAGGGACAGACCAAGGACGTATAATCTCTTGGAATTTTCTAACCAAGCAATTAGGACATTATTATGAAATTCCTAAAAGAAAGGTAGTTCAGTTGAGTTGGAAAAATGATATTTTGTCTATAGAGGGAGACGGTTATCAATGTTATTTTAACAAAGAGCAGAGTAGACCTTTTAAAATGCATGTTGATAGTCCGCAGCTTAAAAGAGTTATTATGTATAAAGATACTCTGAGAATAATAGCAATAGGAAAAGGCGGTTGCTGTATATACATGGAAGGTAATGCTGGAGTTCAACCAATTCCTAATAAGTATTTTGCTTATATTCCAACTACAATATTTAAACATGAAAAACTTCAAAAACTAGTTTATAGGAAATCAGTTGGAAATAAAATTTGTAACTGGGTAATAGGGGATGAGTTACACAATCGATTTATTGCAGCCTATACAGATACATTGATGTGTTATCCAGAGCAAGGGGAACAGTTTCCAATTCTAGACCAAGCAGGAAAAAGCATAAAAGGAACATTCTTAGAAAAAGGCAATAATAATTTAATTTGGATTTGTACTGTGGAGGAAGGTATTTATGCAATAGACGAAGATTTACAGGCTGTCTATCATTTTACAACTAAAGATGGATTAATCAATAATATGATTAAGAAATTAAGAGTGGCTAGAGATGGTACATTGTGGTTGTTGGGAAATGAAGGAGTGCAGTCGTTTCATCCAGAAACAAAAGAAAGTCATTTGTATACGCTTCAAGATGGATTGCCAACACATGAGATACGAGATATACTTTTATTAGATGAAAAAGTATGGTTAAGTACTGCTAAAGGCTTGGTGACTTTTGATCAGAATATGCCTAGTAAAAATAAGGTAGAACCATTAATTTATATAAAAGGGGTGGCGATTCATGATAAAGATACTACTGTTCAAGAGCAATATAATTTGACTTATAATCAAGATAACATTACGATTCAAGTGGAAGGATTAGCTTATCGGAGTAGAGGCGCTTTTCAATACAAATATAGAATGTTGGGAATTGATACTTTGTGGCGTTATCAAGAAGGACAAATAAATTTTATGCGTTTTCCGCAGTTACAACCAGGTGCTTATCAGTTTGAAGTTAAAGCAGTTAATGAGGATGGGATAGAGAGTGAAAAAATAGCAAGTATAGTATTTAATATAGCGCCTCCTTATTGGAAAACGTGGTGGTTCTTCTTGTTATTTATTTTTGGAATAGGTTTGATTCTCTTTAGTATTATTTGGAATTATTGGAGTCGACTAAAGCTAGAAAATCAGAATAGCAATTTGAAGATGGAGGCATTGCAGTCTCAAATGAATCCGCATTTTATATTTAATGTGTTGACAGCCGTACAAAATCTATGGATGCAACACAAGAATGAACTAGCAATGGATTTGCAGTCTAACTTTGCAAAGTTGCTGCGCAAGATTTTTCAATACTCAAGTAAGCGAGCTATTACGATTGAGCAAGTAGAAGAGTTTTTAGAAAACTATTTGAATTTGGAACAAATTCGCTTTGAAAATAAGGTAGACATTGATTTTAGAATAGAGGAGATACTGCTAGAAGATGACTACTATATTCCGCCTCTATTAATACAGCCAGTGATAGAGAATAGCTTCAAGCATGGTTTGTTCCACAAAAAGACGAATCGCCACCTAACTATTGTATTAAAAGAAGCATTTCCATACCTTTATTGTTGTGTAGAAGATAATGGGGTCGGTCGTAAATTGCCTTTAAAGAGAAAGAAAGAAAGACGATCTTCAGGCTTAAGTACTACTCGCGAGCGATTGCTTATTTTGCAACAAAATATTATCAAGAAACCGCACCCTCATCATAACTTAAAAATAACTGATTTGAAAAACCCTGATGGTAGCCCAAAAGGAACTAGGGTAGAACTTTGGATTCCTTTTATTACCTCTAAAAACTAAAATTATAAGAGATGCAGAAAATTAGAGCTATTATTATTGAAGATGAACCACAAGCACGAGAAATGCTAACAACACTGTTGGAAGATTATTGTCAAGATGTCCATATTATTGGTACTGCAAGCAATGTACAAGATGGTGTTGCTGCTATCAAAAAATTAGTACCTGATTTGATCTTTTTAGATATAGAAATGCCCAATGAAAAAGGACTGGAATTGTTTAAATATTTTCCGAAAGTAGATTTTGATGTTATTTTTACAACAGCATATGATCAATATGCTATCAATGCTTTGCGCTTGTCGGCTTTAGATTACTTGTTGAAACCCATTGACTTAAAGGATTTGAGAACCGCACTAAACGCTTTTAGAGAAAAGAAACATCAAACCTATATCAATCAAGCACTACGCTACCAATTTGCTGCTGAACAGCAGTCTTCTCAGTCCAAAAGAATTATTTTACCCAATGGAGAGGGCTATATATTTATTGATGTAGAGGATATTATGTACTGCCAAGCAGAAAAAAGTTATACTTCTTTTATAATGAAAGATGGCAACAAACATTGGGTTTCTAAAACAATAAAAGAATACTCTGATTTGTTGGAGGGATTTGGTTTTTTAAGGGTACATCGATCTTCTTTAATTAACCCTAAATTTGTAACAAAATTAATTAAGACACGCCCAAGTTCTGTTATAATGAAAGATGGCGAGAGTATTACTATCTCTAAAAATAGACGAGATGAATTACTAGAAGATTTGTTGAATATTTAAAGCTATATATAGTATTTTGTTTATTATTTTGATAATTACTTGGATATGGGGTTAAAGAGGTAAGGCATATTGATAACCAGTTTTAATAACTTGAATGAAGTTTTTCTGATGATCAATATGCTGTACTTTTATTAGATGGATAAGAAGCCAAATAGTTATCTCTTTTCTACAATAGGAATCCGTCGAAAATACTTCTTATTGTCTCTAAAGTAGAGATCAAAATTATTCTCCTCTTTAATATAATCTAATGTTATGTTGTTAAAATTGCGGGTAGAAAGGGTTACCTCTAGCTCTTTCCCATTTAATTTTTCTACTCGCATCAACGTATATATCAAATCTGTGTTGGATTCAATAGTGAGCCCTGTAGGAGGTTGTTTGTAATAATAAAAAATCTTATCGTTAATCCACTTATAATTGTACCCTGCATTAGGTTTGATAGCTGTTGGTGTTTTTGAAGCACTTTTGGGGACTTTTAGAAACCCAAACTCTCCTTTTTGTACAAAAAATTGGAGGGACAGGGAGTCATTAGAGTTTTTATCCTCCCACAAGCCATACAAACGAGCTGTTTGGCGTTCTTTGTTTAAATCTAAACGACGGTATCGAGCTTTTCTTTGTCCTATGTAGGGTTTGAAATTTGCTTTGTTTTTTACCAAAGAATCCAGTTTACTTTTTTCTATGTCAATATCGGATAAATGGACGAATAGTAAATCTTTAGAAATAGAATCTATTTGAAGAAATGTATAAGTGGGGGGATATAAGGCAGCTTGCATTTTATTTTCAGAAGGAAATTTAGCATAAGCAAGGATATTATCATCCACCCACTGATAATTGTAGAGCTTGTCTCTAGTCAATTCTAGTGGTGCTAATAATTTAGATTGAGGAATTTTTAAAAATGCGAGTAGCTTATTCTCAAAGATGAATTGATAAGAAGTACTATTATTAGAGGCATCATCTTCCCAACGTCCCAAAAGCTCTGTTTGATACGATTGAGTCATACCCGTATTGATATACAAAAAAAATAACCCGAACAAAATGGAAGTTTTCAACATGGTAGTGATTTATATGTATTAAAAATGTGCTTTTTTTTTCTTTTAGTAAAAAAGCAACGAACTGCTAAGTAGTTAATATAAGACCAATTTTTTTAACTGCCATTTTCCTGTATGTTTAATTGATAAAAAGTGAGCCGCTTTAGCAAAATAGAGGTAATTTAATGTTCGGTTTATTGAAGTATGCGTATTGAGAATAGTTTTATTCTAAATAAAGAGTTCGTTATGAAAATGCTATTTTATTTTATTTTTTTCTTGTTATCTTTACTCAATAGATGCTAAAAAATTGTTGATTTTTTGCTCACTTTCTTTATGCTTATGAAGTTTTGGTTACTTGATTATATTATCACAAAAAAGAAATGCATTGATTCAGCAAATAATAAATAGCAGAAGAGTATTCTACAATAGTTCGTTGGAAAACTTTATTAGTTTGATAATCAACAAGTTGTGAATTTGTTATATTTTTAGATAAAGTATTGATTGTCAAATTAATATAGATGTTGTTTTTTATCTTTTTGGTAAAAAAGTAAAAACTAAGCTTGCGCCCTCATGAGCGTAGCGAACTAATCAACGAACTACTAATTCTAATAATACTGATATAGATTTTTTAACAATTAATAAAACTGAAAATTATGTTACGCATATTGTATTTGGTCCTTTTGGCTTACACATTTGCTGCTTGTGGAGGAAATGAATCGTCAACTACAGCAGAAAACCATGAAGGACATGAGCACCACGATCACGATCATGCTGGTCACGATCATGACCACGACCACGACCATGCAGGGCATGACCACAACCATGACCACGATCAGCCAGAGGGTGATGGCATCCATTATGGTGCTGAAATTACACCTGAAGGAGGTGTGGCTTTGTCTGAAGTGTTGTCAAAGGTGAAAAATGAAGAAGGAGCTACAGAATTAGATTTGGGAGAAGGAAATACTGTAAAAGCAGTTGCTACAAAAGTAGAAGGTGAGGTGTCGGAAGTTTGTAAAAAAGCTGGATGTTGGTTGAAATTGGCTACAGAGGATGGTCAAGAAATTTTTATCACAACTAATCATGAGTTTTTCGTGCCTGTTGATATTGTAGGAAAAATAGTAGTTGTTGATGGACAAGCATACAAATCGGTAACGACAGTAGATGAGTTGCGTCACTATGCTGAAGACGAAGGTCAATCGGCAGAAGAAATTGCAAAAATTACAGAGCCAATTACAGAATATAAATTGTTGGCAAAAGGCTTGGTAATTAAGTCTTAGGAAATGTTAAAATACTAAGAAGCACTAACATGATGCGTGTTAGTGCTCTGTTTTTTGAGGATGGGAAAGTTAGATTGTAGGCATAGCTTCCAATTGTTTTTTTAGTAAAGTAGGTGCTATTTTTTTCTGTCAAAGAAAGATTCTTGGAATGGTTGGAGGAGGCTTGATAAAAGTAATTTTAGATTTTTTTTAAAATAAATCTGAAAAAATTTGCAACTTTTCAAATTATACGTATATTTGCAACCGCTTTAAGGGAATAACATTCAAGCAAAAGGTAGATTCTGTAGCTCAGTTGGTAGAGCATTTGACTTTTAATCAAAGGGTCCTGGGTTCGAATCCCAGCAGGATCACAACTTACTAAAAATAAATTTTTTGCTTGATATACGCTTAACGCAGGTAGATTCTGTAGCTCAGTTGGTAGAGCATTTGACTTTTAATCAAAGGGTCCTGGGTTCGAATCCCAGCAGGATCACACATTAGCTTCTTTTGAACTTCAAAAGAAGCTTTTTTTATGCCCCAAAAGAAGCAGGTTAGTTCTAAAAAACCGTTAGAAGAATATTAATAATTGGTTAAAAAACTGGGACTTAGAGCATTGTCAGAAGCCAAACTTTACTTCAAATTATTTCTTGTTTGAGGGGCAGTTTAGAAATAAAAACACAAGAGTTATATAACTTCGGTTGTTCTCAAAAACCTTGAAATTCTTTGTTTTAGCGCCTGTTTTTAGGGATAAATAAATATTTTACAGTCTAAACATCAATGAGAGAGGATTTTATTATCTTTAGATTGTTATTTCAGAATAAAACAAACTATCTTTGTCAAACTTGAACAAATCTTGTTGATTTAAGGTATAATACTTGCTCATTCCTAGTTAGTTTTGTATTCTTATTGCAAAACTATCTTTTATATAATTTTCAAACAACCAATAACAATAAAGCCAATATCGATGAAATTACATTCACATATTGTCATGCTTTTGATACTTTGTATGTCAGTTGCTCAGTTATCTGCCCAATCAGCAGATGCACTGATCAATAAGGCAAATAAAAAATACAAAGATTTAGAGTTTCAAGAAGCTATTGAACTCTATGAACAAGCATTAAAAAAAGAAACCAAACCCGCTGCGCTCTTTGCTCTTCCTGACTGTTATCGAAAAGTAGGGAACCACCTCAAAGCTGGGCAATGGTACGCAAAAGCTGCTGAACACCCCGAAGCACCTTCTGAAATTTTCTATTACTATGGATTGTCTTTGATGTCTAATGATAAGTTTGAAGAAGCTGAAGCCCAATTTGCAAAATTTAGAGAAAAAGAAAGTGCTCAGTTAAGAGGGCATAATATGATGATCGCTGTTAAACCAGAGGTACATAAAGATTTGCTAAATGCAGGAGCTTTGTATGATGTAGAAGTAGTGCCAAATTTGAATACTCCTTATGATGATTTTGGGGCTGTTTTTTATGATGATGGTGTTGTCTTCAGTTCGGATCGCGATACTACTAAGGTGACGAGTCACAGAGGTTCTTGGTTGTACAAGCCTTACATTCAATCGTATTACATCGATGCTTTTATGAAAGATAAGGATACCAAAGAGTTTGAATATGGTAAACCAAGGCTTTTTAGCTCAGACGTGAATATGAATTACCATGATGGTCCTGTGCGATTTGATGGTCTTCAACAAACAGCCTACTTTACAGTTTACGGCACCAATGATAAAAAATCAAATCGTAGAGCAAATGTCCTAAACACTCAAATTGCATCTAGCAAACGTGTTGGAGAACAGTGGACCAAACCCAATCAAAAACTAAAACTAAACAGTAGAGAATATTCTGTTGCACATCCAACTGTAACTCCTGATGGAGATAAAATGTTTTTTGCTTCTGATATTCCTGGTGGGTTTGGAGGCTTTGATATTTATGTAAGTTACAACGAAGCGGGAGAGTGGTCTAAGCCTATTAATTTGGGACCAGAGATTAATACAGAAGGAGATGAGGTATATCCATTTTGGGGACTAGATGAAAATCTATACTTCTCTTCAGATGGACAAGCAGGATTGGGAGGCTTCGATATTTACTACTCTAATTCTACTGCTGGTAGATGGGCTCCTGTAACCAATTTGGGAGCGCCATTGAACTCTGAAAAAGATGAAATTTCTTATATCATGGATTCTACAGGAACGTATGGTTACTTTTCATCGAATAGAGTAGCGAAACGAAATATGGATATCTATTATTTTAAGCGGGTTGCCTTGGAGTCTCAAATCTTGGTGTTTGATAAAGCAACAGGTCAAGGGGTAGCTGGTGTTGAAGTAACTAGCGAATGCTTGCCTAAAAACCAAAAATGGGTCACGAATATAGATGGTCGCATTTATGCACCACTACCTTTGGAACGCAATTGTAAATTAATGTTGACTTCAGAGTTGTTTACAGATACGGAAAAAGATGTTTCAACAGTAGGTTATGTTCCTGGTTCAGAATTGTTTATTAATGTTCCGTTGCAATTAAAAGAAGCCGAGTTTATCGTAGAAGGAACGGTAAAAAGTGCTGCTACCAATGAACCAATTATTGATGCTACTGTCACTTTGATTAATGGTTGTGGAGAGGAACAAGTGAATATTCCAGTTTCTCATGAAGGAAAGTACTCTATGAAATTGTCTAAAAATTGTTCCTATGTCTTGAAAGTAGAACGAGAAGGATATTTTACCAATACACAGACATTTTCTACCAAAGGCTTGCGTTTGTCAAAAACATTTACAAAAAATATAGCCATGCCAAAATCTGCTGGTTCTTTTTAAGAATTAAGCTTTACGAATATAAAATGCAAAGTCATCCCGAATTTGTTTCGAGGATGGCTTTTGTATTCAATATAAATTATTGAGTTACACTGATAGAATAGACCGCTTAGACTTTATTGATCCATTTAGATAAAGGTAAAAAATGCAAGTTGTCGAAAGCTTGTCTGCTATTGTTGAAGATTTAAGTTGATGTTGTGATGTGTAATAGATGAGACGCACAAAGGAACTGGCTTAATGTACAGGCAGAAAATTTAGCCAAGTCGATTAATTGTTGTTTTAGATTTATATTACTTCATGAGAAAATTAGAAAGGGGGATTACTATTTTTATCGCCAAAGTAGTATAGGTTATTTTTTGTAAAAGAAAACGAAATTCGTATCCTCATAAACACAGAAAATATCATGCAGTAATAGCATAGGCAGCTAAGCCATTTCAAAAAAATACCACGCAATAGCAATTTACTAAATACTCAAACAGTTATAGTTATAATGTTAAAAAAACGTCTCATTTCTCACAATCCTATGATGAATTACCAATCTTTTTTGATTTTCTTTTTTGTCCTTACAAGTATATTTGCTCAAGCACAAAATAATGAATTGGCGCAGGCCAATACCCTTTTTAAAGCATTTCTATTCAAGGAAGCAATTCCTTTGTATGAAACCGCCTTAGAAAAAGACCCTTATTTGGGGGATGCCATGGTGAATTTAGCAAAATGTTATTATTACACTAATAACGCAACGAAAGCAGAGACTTGGTATGCTAGAATATTGCGATATGATGGTTACAAACAATATGCTTTTGATTATGGGCAGGTGTTAAAAATGAACGGAAAATATGCGGAAGCAAAACGTTGGTTCAATACCTCAACCAAGGATGATCATACGCGTGGTATGCATTATGCAAAATCATGTGATTTTGCCACAGGAACAACTCTATTAAGTAATATATACAAAGTAAAAGCACTACCAAAATTGAATTCAAAAAGCGCGGACTTTGCTCCTACTTTATATGATTCCGACTTGATTTTTAGTTCTTCTCGATCGGTAGCGGTAGAAAAACAAGGGCAAGTAGCTTGGACTAATGATGCATTTAACCAACATTATATGGCAGAAAAAGATGCGCAAGGTTTTATTAGTACAGGAAAAGCCCTGCGTTCTTTTATTGGGAATGATATTAATGATGCCCCAATGAGTTACCTTCCTTCTGTTGACATGGTAGCCATTACATCGAATAACTTCATGGATGGTATTCGTCATATTAATGGAAGTGGATTGATGATGGACATTTATTTGTACAATAGCAAATCAAAAAAAGAATGGGATCATAATAGTGAGCAATTTTTTCCCTTTAATGCTAATGTAGATACCAAAACGCCTTTTTCTACGGGGCATCCTTGCTTGAGAGATAATGGAACAACTCTTTATTTTTGTTCTAATAAGGCAGGTGGTTATGGAGGATATGATATTTACGTCAGTCGTCGCACGGCAACTGGTTGGAGTATGCCAGAGAACTTAGGACATCCGATTAACACACCAGGAAATGAAATGAGTCCTTTTGTAGATGATAATGGTCGTTTGTACTTTTCTTCGGATTGGCATTTGGGTTATGGTGGTATGGATGTATTTACAGCAAATCGCTATGCTTATGGATGGGGAAATGTCGAAAATATGGGGAATCAAGTAAATTCTCCAAGTGATGATATGTACTTTGTTTTTGATACAGAGAGAAAGATAGGATACTTATCTTCTAATCGACCTGGTGGAAGAGGAAATGAAGATATTTATCAAGTAATACAGACACAAGATTTGCCTAGGCGCCAATCATTAGCGCTGAATATTGGGGATAAATTTGTTTTGGATGATCGTTATTTTAGACCAGGAGATGGTACCATTCAAAACACAAGTAGTCAGCAACTTTTTGATATCTTGCAACGGTTGATCGACAATCCAACGGCTGTAATTCAGATTAATGGGTACACAGATGCGGCAGGAACAGCTAGTAATAATTTGACACTTTCAAAAGATCGAGCCAATTCACTCCTGCGATTTTTTACATCTAAAGGAATTGATGCCAAGCGTATTAGAAGTACAGGCTATGGAGAGAGTTTTTTAGTCAATCGTTGTAGTGATGACGTGCCTTGTTCTGCTGAAGAGCGAGCTGCTAACCGACGTATTGAAATTTTTGTTGTAGGTATTGTGGATGTAAATGGCGTTGTTAGTATTTCTTACGATGCAGCACCTGCTCCGAATGCTGAAAAAATTGTTGAAGATGCTGTAACACGTGCCGTAGCAAGCAAAAAGGCAGTATCACGTTCTTCTTCTTCTAGCCGTTCTTCTAAGCCTCAACGAAAAGCACACTACGCTATTGGGGATGTTATAGAAGTGGCTAGTGTCTTTTATGAGTTGAGCAAGTCAAAAATTGATGAGCGCAAATCTCCAGGATTAAAGCAATTGTTAGAGATTCTGAAAGAACATGAGCATGTAGTAATTGAGATCGGTGCGCATACGGATGCATCTGGTTCTTCCAAGTACAACCAAGAATTATCAGAAAAGAGAGCCAAAGAAGTGAAAAAGTATCTAGAGAAAAAAGGAATTGCTTCTTCTAGATTGGTTGCCAAAGGATATGGAGAATCAAAATTATTAAATAAGTGCAAAGATGGTGTCAAGTGCTCAGATAGCGAACATGCCCAAAATCGACGAACAGAATTTAAAGTAATTGGTCAAAAAGGGTTTGCAGTGGGCGATATTATTAAAGTAGATAATATCAATTATGAACTCAATAAGGATAAGTTAGATATGAAAGATTCTAGAGGTCTAACAGAAATTATAGAGTTGCTTAAAAATAATAAAATTAGTGTTGAAATTAGATCGCACACCGATTCTAGAGGTTCTTCTAAATACAATCAAGAATTATCAGAAAAGAGAGCTAAGGCAGTTTACAATTATTTGGTAAAAAATGGGATTAGCAAATATCGTTTGAAATATAAAGGATACGGAGAGTCCAAATTGCTAAATAAATGCAAAGATGGAGTACGGTGTTCAGATAGTGACCATGCAAAAAATCGACGGACTGATTTTAAAGTAATCGGTTTGCGTTAGGAATTCTTTATCAAAGTGTGGATAGAGCGTTGAAGGTTTACTCAGGAACCCTCAACGCTTTTTTTATTTTTGTACTTTTTCTGGTACTCGAATTTGATCCACGACATTTAAGATTTTTCCAGACTGGTCTAATATCTTAAATTCGACACGTCTATTCAGTTGGCGACCTAAGGTGGTGTCCTCCCCGTTTGGAAGCTGATTTAATGCTATTGGGCTAGATTCGCCAAAAGGTTTTTTTATAATTTTGGTTCTTTTTACACCTCGTTTTGCCAAATATTCTTGTGTCGAAACAGCACGACGCATCGACAATGCATTGTTGTATGTTTTGGTGCCGCGAGCATCTGTGTGTGCTAAAATTTCTACTTGATAGGTTGGATTTTTTTCCATTAATTTGATCAAACGATTCAACTCTATTTTAGCATCTTCTCGAATATATGATTTGTCAAAATCAAAGAAGATACAATGGAATTTTTCAGGAGAGTTGGAAGAGCTAGAAGAAGGATATGGAAATAATATATTTTGATTTGTAGCTCTTTCTATATCATTCGTAGCATTATAAGACGCAGGAGTATTATAGGGGCTTTTACGGTTAGGAGCGAAGCCTAGATTACTCTTATTGTTATGGCTAGGAGTATTGCTTTCTAAAGGATTGAAGGGACGAATTTTCTTGCCCGTCTTTTGAGGAGGATTATATTGGCAAAGAGCATCACAGTCTTTTTTTAGTTGAACAAAATCGATGATACGAGCATTGATAAATCCTGCAGCTTTGACTTCCTTTTTCTTGGTTTCAGCGGTTTCCAAGGTAGGCACATATATGTAATAACGGTAAATATAATTGACATCTAAGGTTTCGTAAACCTCTTCGATCTCCCCAAAATAACCATTGGGGACAGGTTCTGCAAAAGCGGCAACTTCTACAGCAAAAGGCATTTTACTTTGTGCGTTAATGGTTGCAACAATTAGAAAAAAATAAAAAGTGTAGATAAATCTATACATAGAAGACTTCATTTTAGTGTATTATAAGAAAGGGGCAAAACAAGATAATGAAATCTATTCTATCTATTGCAACTAATGATAAGCTAATTTTTATGAAAGTAATTAAAAATTTGGCGTCTTATACTAGTATTTCGTGAATTAGCTTGCTATGCTCATGAAATTGTAAGTACAATTGCTTCTTTTTCATAAAAAACAAAAAAAAATCTTTCTAGCAACTTCTTTTGATGATCAAAAAAGAAGTTGTTTGAAATTGCATCTTTTTTAACAACTTCAATAAAGCAGTGCTGTGCCTAACCAAATTTTTCTTCGTACAGTTTTTTGAGTGCTAGCATATCATCTCTATGTTCTGCTGCGGTTAAGAAATCCATATCTTTGGAGGCGCTTTGCATTTTTTTCTTAGCCTGTTCGATTGCTTTTTGTAGTTGGTCAGGTCCCATGTATTGTACGACAGGATCCGCAGCAATATTATTAGCAGTATCGTCCGCATCCAAGTAACTCTTTGTTCCGCCAACTACTGTCTGTTGCAAGATTTCTTCTTTAGATTTTTTAATTGTTGTTGGTGTAATACCATGCTTTTCATTGTAAGCAATCTGCAACGAACGTCTACGAGCAGTTTCGTCAATAGTAGCCTTCATAGATCGTGTAATTTTATCAGCATACATAATAACACGACCATTTGAATTACGAGCTGCACGCCCAGCAGTTTGTGTCAATGATTTTTCATTTCTCAAAAAACCTTCTTTGTCAGCATCCAAAATGGCTACTAAAGCAACTTCAGGTAAATCCAGTCCCTCTCTTAATAAGTTAATTCCAATCAAAACATCAAACACCCCCAAACGTAGGTCTCTCAATATTTCAACTCGTTCCAAGGTATCTATTTCGGAGTGAATATAGCGACATTTAATGTTTAGCCTAGTCAAATATTTAGAAAGTTCTTCAGAGCTTCGTTTGGTAATAGTCGTTACTAAAACTCGTTGATCTTGCTGAATGCAGTTGTCGATTTCTTCCAACAGGTCATCTATTTGATTAATACTTGGGCGCACATCAATAGGAGGGTCAAGCAGTCCAGTTGGACGAATAATTTGCTCAACAACCGTTCCATCTGTTTGTTGCAATTCATAATCTGAAGGCGTTGCACTAACAAAGAGGATTTGGTTGATTTGATCCTCAAACTCATTGAAACTTAGCGGACGGTTGTCATAGGCAGAAGGCAAACGGAAACCGTGGTCAACCAAGGTCGTTGTTCTTGCTCTATCTCCGCCATACATTGCTCGGAACTGTGGCAAGGTAACATGACTTTCATCAATAATCATGAGATAATCATCAGGAAAATAGTCTAAGAGGCAAAAGGGGCGAGCGCCAGGCTTTCTACCATCAAAAAATCTAGAATAATTTTCAATGCCCGAACAATAGCCTAATTGACGCATCATTTCAAGATCTAGAGTGACCCGTTCTTGAATCCGCTGACTTTCTTCGTATTTGTGTTCGTCGTTAAAATATTCAATTTGCTCATGCAGTTCGTCCTCTATATCTCGAATGATTTCTTTCATCCGATCTTTTTGCGCGACATATAAATTGGCGGGGAAGATAGCAATCGTATCCAGTGTTTCAATGCTCTTGCCTGATTCCAGTTCAATTCGTTCTATTTCTTCTATTTCATCGCCCCAAAAGGTAACTCTAAAACCATCTTCTGTATAAGGAAGGTTGATGTCAACAGAATCTCCACGAACTCTAAACGTTCCTCTAGTAAATTCTATTTCTGTTCTGGAATAGAGACTATCTACCAGCATATACAAAAACTTATTACGACTTAAAACTTGTCCAGTTTGTAGGCGAATAACACTATCTTTATAATCCTCTGGATTGCCCAAACCATAAATACAGGAAACCGAAGCAACGACGATAATATCACGACGTCCAGACAGCAGTTGAGCACTCGTTCTTAGGCGAAGTTTGTCAATTTCTTCGTTAATAGCTAAATCTTTCTCTATGTAAGTATTGGTTGCAACAACATAAGCCTCTGGTTGATAATAATCATAATAAGAGACAAAATACTCGACCGCATTGTTCGGGAAAAATTGTTTGAATTCCCCATACAATTGAGCCGTTAGTGTTTTGTTGTGAGACAAGATAATGGTAGGGCGTTGCGTTTGCTGAATTACATTCGCCATGGTAAATGTCTTACCAGAGCCCGTAACCCCTAAAAGGCATTGTGCTTTTTCATTGGCGTTGATTCCTTTTACGATTTGGTCAATAGCTTGAGGTTGGTCACCAGTAGGTTTAAATGGAGAATGCAGTTCAAATTTCATAAGAATTTTTTACGTAAAAATAAAAAATGCCTTCCAAACTAGAAAGGCATTTTTTAAAATATTTTATTGAGATTATTAACAATCGCCGTCAACTAGTTTTTTGTAAGTTTTTTAGAATAATCTCTTACAGATAACTTCTAGGGCTATTGAATTAATATTCTTACTCAGCACTTTTAGCAGCAACAGCGGTTGCTTTAGCTGAAGGAGTTACACTAGCACTAGTTGCAGTCGTTGTTTTTGACTTCGTACAAGTTTTTCCAGCTTTAGACTTGCAACAAGATTTTTTAGTTGTTGCAGATGTTCCGCTTACAGCAGTTGCTTTTGCTCCAGCAGCAGCAGATTTAGAACAAGCTTTTCCGCCAGCTTTAGATTTGCAACAAGCTTTTGTTGTAGTGGCAGTACTAACAGTAGCAGCAGTTGCTGATTTAGATTTTGTACAAGCAGTTTTAGATTTTGTACAAGTTTTTGTCGCAGTTGTATTAGCTGCAGCCTTTGCCGCAGATTTAGGGCAACCTTGAGCATAAGAAGTTCCTACAGCAACAAACGAGAACATTACAAGCAATAATAGATTTTTCATAATAATAGTCATATTTAAGTTTGAATAGTTTTTTTCGATATTATACTTACACAATTTAAGGCTTTTCCAAAATTAAACCAATTTTTAAAAAAACTTAACAAAACAATAAGAGATAAGTAAATGTAGTTGGAATTTAACAATTTGTTTTTGAAAAAGTTTTGAATATCAATTATCTAAGCTAAATAAAGGAGCTTTTATTAAATAAAAAAAACTACTATTTGTAACTACTCATCTATTTTAAATGACCAATTACAGACAAATTACCTTCAACCATATCGTCGATATTGACGTTAATTTCGGTTCCAAGTGGTAAAAATAAGTCGACTCTAGAACCCAGTTTTATGAACCCCATGTCTTCGCCTTGCTTAACTTGGTCACCAGCTTTTAGGTAGTTGACAATACGACGAGCTAAAAAACCAGCAATTTGGCGCATAACCAAACGCTGTCCATTGGGTAATTCATAGGCAATGGTGGTGCGTTCATTTTCTGTTGATGCCTTGGGATTCCACGCCATTAGAAACTTACCAGGATGGTATTTGCTATATTTTACCAAACCACTAATTGGATTTCTGTTGACATGAACATTTAATGGAGACATAAAAATAGATACTTGAATGCATTTTTCGTGCAAGAATTCGTCTTCTGTAGTTTCTTCAATTACGACAATTTTACCATCAGCAGGAGCGTAGATGACATTATTATCTAGCTTTGCAATTTTGCGAACAGGATTTCTGAAAAATTGCAAAATGAAGATAATTAAATCAATAGCAACAACAGTTAATACTATTTGTAGCCAAAATAAAGAACTGGGTAGCAATAACCAAGACGCTGCTATGATCCCTATTGCAACTAACCCAACTAGTGTAATGGAAGCCTTACCTTCCTTATGAAAACGAAGCATAAATTTTATTTTAAAAAGTCTAGATAGTTTTTGTTTGAGTTCTCTGAAAAAAGAACATTAAGATAATTATAATTAGTAGTTCGTTGATTTTTTACCAAAAAGATAAAAAAGTACATTTATATTAGTTAGCTGCGCTGCTACTTCGTGGTTTCAACGAACTATTGGATAATCAATTAGAGGCGCAAATATACAGTTTATTTTTTAGGACAAGCAGCAAAGTAAAATTATTCCTTTGGGGGTTTGTAATTGGTCAAGAATTTTTGAGGCTCATTTTCTTTTAAAATGGTTTGCATAATTTCTTGATCTAATTCTCTAGCAGATAAATTAGGTTTTGCACTTTTTAGCCGACCTCTAAGTTGGCGTTCATAGGATAAAATCATACGATAGCCCAACCAAGAACCACTGTTACCTGGAAGATCAAATTGAGGCTTAAATGGACCTTTGGTAACATATTTGTTGATTTTTTTTGTTTCGCTAGAGTACATTAATTCTTCGCTTGTAATATGCTCATACAAGGTGTATTCTCCTCTTTTACAATGACTCATTTGGCGACTAGAGAATCCAAATAATAAACTATCTTCGACAGTTGGTAAAAACAAATCGGTCAAATACATTACTTTGCCATTGTACAACATCAAATCAATTAAATGGTTGCCTTTGGGCTTTGTTATTTGAGCCACTAAGTTTTGCGCAATAGCATCTGCCGCTTTGGGAACTAAATGTTCTTTGGTACAGGTGCGTTGATCATAAGCAGGTATTTTTAGGAAGGTATACGGAGGATAACCTTTTCCTAAAGCCATATCTAATGGAAGTCCAACAAAACCTTCCTCAACAATTGCCAAACGATCACCATGATATTCTGACAAATAAGTAAATGCCTTGGTTAGTGGCACATTATCAGGAAAATAGTATTGATAATAAGTTGCTAATTGATTAAGTTGTTCTTGAATTTGGGGCATTTTGCCAAATACTTGCTGAACCGTGTCATAAGTATATCGAGCATCTGGATAACTGAGATAACCTAAGACCTGTTTGCGAACAGTAGAAGAGTCTCTTACTCCCAAGACAGAACTTAAGTAGCCACCTGTAAATTCAGGATATTTGTCTTCTAGTTCCTTCAATGCTACTTCTAGATTTGCAGTATCCAAATTAAAGAATGCTTGTTCAAAACGAATCAGCTCAACAGAGGCGTTGATGCCTTTGGTTTCAGGGATATATCTTGTTTCTACAATTGTTGATTCACAAGAAATTAAAAGGACACTTCCTAAAAGGAACCAAAAAAAAGCGTTAATTATTTTGGGTGTTTGCATATTGTTTATGATTTTGCTTAATATTTTAGAATTCATAGAATAGATAAAACTTGAAATGTCTACAATTTATAAACTAGGCAATAGTCTATTTAACTGGTGATACCACGATGTGGAGTTATCAATATAAATTTTAGTTGTTTTTTCGAAAATAAGATGCTTTTGTTTTATGTCGTTGATTATTAGTTAAATGTAGTTTGAAATAGTTGTGATTTATAACAACTGATGTTTAGTTTTCTATGAATGATTGAAAACAAGATGATTATTGATTTGTTTTACCAACATGGGTCGGTGAATCAATATTAAACTAAGTGAACATACAAATACAATCTCATTAAAAAACCAGTGGAATTATTTCAAAGTTATTTGTTCCTATTTAACTTTTTTAATTTTACTATAAAAGAAATTCTATGTTAAAAAAAATTGCCTTTCTAACGATATTTTTAGCGCAAGTAGTATATGCGCAAGCTCAAGGAATTAAATTTGGGGTGCATGTTGACCCTTTTATTTCATTTCTAGATAGTGATTACTCAAAAATCAAGAGCAGTGGTGTGAATGGAGGTACAGCATTGGGGGTAGAAATGGAATATGGTTTTGATGCCACTGGAAATTATGCTCTAACTTTTGGAGTTGACTTTAGTTTGAACAATGGTGGTTCTTTGTTGTATGAATATGGTGGCATTCTATTACCCAATTCTCAATTTGATAACAAAAGCTCGTTTAGAAACTATGTTGGTGAACAGCCCAGTACTTCTTCGGGAATAGATATGCAGGCGTTTACTAAAATCAATCATAGAGTAAATTACATCGAAATTCCAATTGGATTAAAATTAAGAACCAATGAATTAGGTGGAAGTTACATGCGTGCTTTTTTCCATATTCCTTTGATTAAGGTAATGATTCCTGTTACTGCTGGAGCAAAAATCTTTTCTCCCGATGCAAGTGCAGCAGGATTTTATGACGATAATGATTCTACCAAATACGGTGTTCCTCAAAGTACAGAGTCTATTACAGAGCGTAATGTATGGAAAGATGTCACACCAATACAAATTAGTGTAGGAGCAGGTGCTGGAGTAGAGTTTACTCCAAATGCAGACGGAGGTTTACGTTTGTATGCGGGAATCTATTATCATTCAGGATTAATTGATGTTACAGGTGGATTTTCTGGAAAGACAACCTATTCTTCAGCGAATAACGTTAATAACTTACCTGTTGATAGACAAGATAGAAATCCTCGAAATGCCATGCACAATATTGCACTGCGTATAGGGGTTATTTTCTAGATGCGTATAGACATAACATCTATAACAAGGGCAGTTTTTTTGGAAAACTGCCCTTGTTTTTTATCACTTGTTTGGAGTGTCCTTTGATTTAATATCTTAAGATAAGATCTTGATCTAAATCGGATTCTGTCATAAAGACAAATGGTTTCTCTTCGAGTAGTTGACTGACTTCTGGCTGGTCTCCTAAGACGATATGCGTTGTATTAGAGGTTAGCTCGGTTGTAAATTTAATGCCTTGCCTTTCTAATTTTGTAATCCGATTGCGGGTTGCAAAAGAGACAAAACCCAAGATAGCAATAGAGGCATTGGACGGGATTTGACCTTTAAAAACGGCTCCTTTCCAATTTAAAATTTTCTCTTTGGCACGTTGTTGTATCAGCTTATTATGATTGGACAAGGCTTCAAATAAATCTATGATACTTAATTGTTGCAACGCAGTATCTTTATTCATCCACAAGGCTAAAAAAATATTTTGTTCTTTTTGAGAAGCATGAATTTTTTCATGGTTGACCAATTCTTCTATCTCTTTCAATAGCTCATGTTCGGCATAAGTATAGTTGCTTAAAGTATCTTTAGGATTTGTAATAGTTAAATAATTTAGTCTGCCCAATTGTTTAATTTGTTGTAATAATGGAGAAACATTAAATTGGTTGTTTTGGGCATACAAGCGTTGAAGTCGCTGCAAAGTAGTAAAACTAGGAGGAAGCTCTGCTAAATTATTTTCCGCAATATTTAATACTTCTAAAAATCGAAAATGGTCCCAAAAATCGGGCAAGGTTTTTAAGTCGTTTCCCCAAATTTTTAAAATCTGCACTTGTTTTTCTTGTAGTATGATCTCAGGAATACTCTTTAAGTTGAGCCCTCCCAAGTTAAGTAGAAAACGCCCTGTATGTTCCCTGCTTTTGAGTAAGGGCAACATTTCTTTTTGGATATCAGGGGAACCATACTTAAATAAAAAACGTATGATAAAATCTTGATTTGGGGTAGGAAACTGTACATAAATGCGTTGACATAGTAGCTGGAAGTCTAAGTTGAGTAAAGTGGCATGAGCTTCGATTGGAGCGTCTAAATACAAAACATGTTCGTTGAATTCTGGAAAATCAGAGAATTGTTTTGTCCAGTATGTTTTGAATAAACGAATTACTTTTTTTGCCAACTGATTTTCATCTGCCCAGATGAGTCGATTATAAATCCAATAAATGTCGTCCACCAATTCATTGGTCATTCCTCTACCGTTGATCAACTCAAATGCTAATAAAACATTATTCAAGTCAGCGTGCTGCGCCAACATATGAATTTTAGATATTTCATCAGAAGTATATAGCATTTGGCAGAATGAAAATTTAAATCAACAAAAATAGAGTAAGAGTATATCTTATAACAAAAATTGTCTTTTTTTGTTCCTTAATACAAAACTTCTAAAGAGATAAATTTATAAGTAGTGCCCCACTCGTCCCTATTAAGTAAGTGTCCCAAAGAACTTGTACCATAAAAATAGTTCTTTTTAGTTTGAGGGTTTCTGCACAATTACTTAATACCACCTTTAAATTTAAGTATGTTACTAGTTAGCTATGCTGCTACTGCCTGGTCGTTGAAAAAGTAATATGAATAAGTTTTTTCATCTTTTTTTGTGAAAAAAAATAACTAAGCGATAGCGCTCTCACGATTATAGGGAGTAACAAAGCACTCAAGAAGTTACTATTATTTCTAAATAGCATAAAATACAATAAAAATATAACCTGTTGGTTATTAGTTTGATGGAGTCTTTTGGTGAACCGTTGAATTAAGAAAATGCCCGTTTAATGAAAAATATAGGAGCAATACGGCTATTATTAATAGCTAATTTTATTTCTGGAATAGCGCAAGGAATTAGTATGATTTCTATTCCTGCTTATTTTGCTAGAACGAATCAATCCAATTGGTTTAACATAGCTTATGCAGTTATAACCTGTGTGAGTTTATTTTGGTCGCTTTATGGGGGGACACTCATTGACAAATATAATCGCAAGAACATATTTCTAGCCTTAAATATTTTTAATGGACTTGCTATAGGGAGTATTGCTTATTTGGAGGGAATGAATTTAGGGGATACCAATTATTGGGCGGCAGCTGTATTTGCCCTTACTTTTTGGAATTATAATTTGCATTATCCCTGTTTTTACGCATTTATGCAAGAGATTACAGAGAAAGAGAATTATAATAAAATAGCCTCCTATATAGAAGTACAGAGTCAGTTAGCCTCAGCATTGGCGGGTGCAGGTGCTGCGTTGTTGTTGGGAGGAGGAATAACAACTAGTTTTTTGGTTTTGAAAATAGAACCTTGGAGTTTAGCACAAATATTTGCATTAGATGCCTGTACTTATTTTGTGGCTTTATTTATCATCTATATTATTCGATTTGTTCCTATCGCTGAGCGAAAAGAAGAAGTCGGAAGTGTGGGTGAGCGTCTAAAAGTAGGGTATCAACACCTAAAAGATCGTCCATATATTTTTCTTTTTGGAGTTGTAACGCATGCTGTATTTGTGGTTGTGTTATTGCATGTCTTTAATTTGGCACCCTTGTATGTTGCACAACATTTAGAAGCACCATCGCAAGTGTTTGCTATTTCAGAAGTTTTTTATGCCACAGGGGCAATTATAGCTGGCTTGGCGATTCACAAAATATTTGGAGGAACTACCTTTGTGAAAGCTATTATAATTATGATGGCGGTAACTGTATTGGAGTTGATTGGGCTTATTTCTAGTGCAGAAGTATGGGTATTTTATGCGGTATCTTTGTTGTTGGGAATTACCAATGCGGGGATTCGAGTAATTCGAGTTTCCTATCTTTTTCAAGTCTTACCCAACCAAGTAATGGGGCGTGCCAATAGTATCTTTTTCTTAACTAATGTAATGGCTAGAATTATTTTTCTAACGCTCTTTAGTTTAGCCTTTTTCCACCAATCAGGAAATGTAATTTATGCTTTTTTAATCCTAAGTATTTTTATCTTTGTATGCCTATTAATTTTGATGTTCTTTTATACTAAAATTGCATTAAATAAAGAACCTAATGAAGCCTAATGGGGTTATATTAGAAAATAAAGATAAAGATGAGAACAAAAATTCGATTGGCGATAGATTGTAGTATTCAAGTACTTTTAATCAGTATTTTATTGCTTCAAATAACATCGACTCCTGCACAAACAATTCAACATTTAGGAGTATTTGCTTTTTTAATTTCAATTTGGCAGATATTTCATGCAGTGTACGTTGTTCAAAAGCATCAAGATTGGTATAGAGGGTTGTATTTGAAAAAAATAAAACAAGTAATTTTAATCGCCAGTATTGTATTAGGGGTGGCAGCTACAATTGCTATCGCAACCTTTGGTTTATTTTTGCCCTATGTACTTAAGGGGTTACAGTTGTTAGGTTTAGGATTGAGTTTGATCGTAGCGCTGTTAGCGTTTCAATATTTTGGTCGGTCTCTTTTAAATCTATACTCTTATTATAATCGACCGCGTTCTTTTTGGGATTTGTGATTCATATGTCAAAAGGACTATTAAAAAATGGACATTTCCAGTATTGGGAATGTCCATTTTAGCTAGTAAATGTATGGTGAACCTATTTAGTTTGTTCTTTTTTAGGTTTGCTATCTGTTTTCTTTTTTCTTTCTGGTGCACTTTCAGGAGTATCTTCTTCTGTAGAAGGGGGAGCAATTTCATTCGCTTTGATTTCCGCCTTATTGCTGACACTTTTAGCCTTGGCAATACGTTTCTCTGCGACAACGATCCGCAATTCTGCAATCTGAATTCTTAGCTCGGCTGCTTTTATCTTTGCTTCTGCTCTAGCCCTAGCTCGTGCTTCCGCTTCTGCTTTTGCCAAGGCATCCTCTTCAGGATCGATAGGTTCAGGTTTGGGCTCTTCTGTGCCTTTTTTAGGGCGTTTGCCTTTTGCCCTATCTTTTGCCTCTTTAGCCAAGCGAGCAGCTTCTTCTGCTTTTTCTTTGGCTTCTCTTGCCAAGCGTTCTGCCTCTTTAGCACGGGCTTCGGCAGCCAATTTTTTAGATAAAGCGTCTGCCACTTTGGCTTTTGCAAATGCTTCTGCCTCAGCTGCCGCAGCAGCGGTTTCTTTTGCACGAGCCTCTGCCTCTTTGGCGCGGGCTTCGGCTTCTTTGGCTTTAGCTTCTGCCTGTTTGGCTTCAGGTGTTCCTGTTGCAGCCTTTGCTTTTTCGGCAGCTTCTTTAGCACGGGCTTCTGCTTCTTTGGCGTCTGCTTCGGCTTCTTTGGCAACAGCCGCAGCCTCCTTTGCTTTGGCTTCTGCTTCTTTTGCTCTAGCTTGTGCTTCAGCGGCAGCAACAGCAGCATCTTTAGCTTTGGCTTCTGCCTCTTTGGCTTTAATTGCGGCACGTTTGGCTTGTTCTTCTGCGCGTTTAGCTTCGGAAGCAGCTCTTAATGCACGATCTGCTTCTGAAATATAAATGGTCGCATAATCAGGTCCCAACCTCCTTAATTTCATGCGATTGCGTTTTTTGTTGCCAATTGGATTTCGGGTAAGTTCCAATTGTCTTAATGAAAATAAAGGATGGCGGACATTTTTTTCTTTATAAAAACAAGGTGGTAAGGTAGCCAACTGATTGTCTTTTAAAAAGAGATAAGTGATGTTTTCCAGTTCACCAAGTTCATTGGGAATTTCTGTCAATAAATTATGATCTAAACTAAGTATAATTAGACTCTTTAACTGTCCAATACTTGTTGGTAATTCTGAAATTTTATTGTGGGATAAAAAGAGGCGTTTTAAGCTTTTGAGTTTGCCTAAAGAGTCTGGTAATTCTGCAATCCTATTGTTGTTGGCAGACAATGTCTGTAAATTAGACAAACCAGAAACGCAGGAATCAGGAATACTTGTTAATTGATTCTCATGGATAAACAAAACTTCTAGATTTTTTAAATCGGAAAGAGCTGTCGGAAACTCTTTGAATTGATTATTTTGCAGATAGCAAACTTGCAATTTTGTTAAGGCACGCATACTATTGGGAACTGCTGTTAGTTTATTGTTGTCCAAGTTTAATAGCTCTAATTTTGTCAGCAAGCCAATTGATTCGGGAATGTTGCTCAAGTTGTTGTCTTCTAAATGAAGTGCTTCTAGTTGATTTAGCAAACCAATACTCTTGGGGAGTGTCTTTATGACATTTTTTTCAAGGTGCAAGTGTTGTAAATTAACTAATTGGATGATTTCTTTAGGTACAACCGTTAAGTTATTAGAGGCTAAATTGAGAGTTCTAAGATTTTGATTTAAGCCAATACTTGTTGGAAGTGCCGAAAATTTATTACCTGCTAAATGACAGACTCTTAATTCAGTTAACAATCCAATATCTTTAGGTAAAACAGCAATGGAGTTATTGTCTAGGTACAACTCCTGTAAACTAGAAAATTGACAGATGCCATCCGTGATTTCTGTTAATTGATTATCACTCAACATGATTAATCGAAGTGCTTTTAGTTGATCAAAACTATTGGGCAATACCTGAATTTTATTACTATCAGCTCTAAAAATTTCTAAATCTTTCCAGTCTCCAATGTTCGTGGGAAGGTTGGCAATAGCATTATTATTAGCAATAAATGTTTTTAAGGCGACCAATTGATTCATGTCTTTGGGTAATGCCTTTAGTTGGTTTTTTTGAAGATAACACTCCTCTAAATAGCGCAAAGAACTAATACTAGGAGGCAAGTTAGTGAGTTGATTGTTGTTTAAATGAAGTTTTCGAAGATTGGGAATTCTATCAAAAACATCGGGCAATGTTTCTAAATCATTGTAAGCTAAGTCTAAATGGATAAGCTTAGGTAGTTTCATTAGGCTATCTAAGTTGTAGTAAACTTTACTCTTTTTTATGGTTTTTATTTTTTGTTCCCACCGTGCAATAATCTTTTCTCGTCCCATTACTCTACGACTACTACTACGCAAGGTGTTGATACTGTCTTGAAGCAGTAAAATTTCTTGGTCAATATCCTGTAGTCGTTCATTGATACCTCTCAATTTGAGTTTGTAAACTTCATTGGGTTTTTCCAAGGCTAACCGTAAAGAAGTGAAAACGTATTTTCTATCTAAAGCTGTTTTTAGTTCTAAGGAATCGAAAACTTGTGCTGAGACAAGTTGAGAGAAAAAAAACAAAAAGGGAATCAACAAAATAAATTTCATAACAATAGTTTTTCGATATATACTACATGCTAGCCCGCCAATTATTCTTTATTACTCAAAGGACTGTATCAACTAGAACATTCTATTGGGTTCTCAGTAGGTTGCTAGTGCACGTGAATTGGATTTGTTTTTAACAAACGATTACAATTAATACTTAGAACTGTGTTGCTACTTTGTGGTAGCTCGCCACGGTCATGAAAATGCAAGCCTAGTTTTTCATTTTTTGCAAAAAAACAAAAAAGTACTTTTGCATCCGTTTGATTATCAATTTTTTAATGATATAAGTAATGGAATGCATTTTCTTGATAATCAAATGGATGTGATTTTCTCATGAAGTAATGATAATCTAAAATATCAAAAAAAAATGTGCTAGAATAATAAATAGCTATAAATAAAAAAAATCTAACTCGGGGAGGAGTTAGATTAAATTACAACAGTCCATTTAGGATAGACGGGGATTCTAAGATTATACTTTGGTTATATTTTTTCGTATTCAGTTTCTTCTACAGTCTAGACATAAGTGTCTTGTTTTGTGGCGTTTGTTGCATTTTGTCAACAGCACCTAAATTGCGTTTGCCATACCAACTTCCATTTCCTCTACAACCTTTGCGCTTTTTGTATGGGCTACTGCCACAAGATGATAATAAGAATATAGTACAAACAACGGTTAAAACTAAACTTACTTTTTTCATAAAGGGGTATGGTTTGATTAAGTAAAGGAGACCATTCATTTTTTGAAAAGAGACAAAATGAAATGTTAAAGTTTTAAGGTAATTTGTTTCTTAATGGGAGAGATTTTGAAAGTATTACCGCTAGAGTAAATTTTTTGTTAAAAAAAATCAAAAAAAATGATTTAAGGGCAAGATTGTTTAAAGAGCAAGATCTAATTTTATTAACTATTGTTAGACTAATACGATTTACTGCGTGAGCGCTTTGCTTTTAGTTAGCTGCGCTGCTACTGCGTGGTTTTAACGGAGTAATGTTAGACACGAACACATCTAAAAATCAGATAGGAATGTTGAACAAGATTCAACATTCCTATCAAGTTATTTAAGGTACTAATCGAGTTGCTTTAGCTATTTAGACTTGTTGGGCAAACTGTCTGCACCAATTCTTTTAATTTTTCTAGTTCTTTTTCTGGATGAGGCCACCAAGCCTTTGACCAAACTCGGAAGATTTTTAGACCTTGTTGCTCCAAAATACGCTGACGATGCAAGTCATAAGCATAAGCTTGCGGAGTATTGTGCCAAGGAGCACCGTCGCATTCAATAGCGATGCAAGGTTCTTGGTTGGCATTGAGAATAACAAAATCAACATGATAGCCACCCATTTGATAATCTGAAATCAATTGATCTTCATCAATAATATCTGTCAAATAGTTGTACAATTCATCTTCAAAAGGCGTTTCAGTAGGGTCGTCATGAATGGCTAAGCCTTCTTCATCACAGGCATCTTTTAATAGATCAAGTATGGTTGCCTTTGCTTCTTCATCCCCTTCTTCGATAGCATGTGCATAATCCAAATAAGCGTAAAGAATAGCTTTGCCACGATTGCCCTTTTCCAATATTTCGCTGGTGTATTTTGTAAAATACTCTTTGGGAATTGACGAAAAGACGCAAAGTTGTTGCTTGGCTCTAGTGATGATTACATTTAACAAACGATAACCTCTTTTACTATTTAGAAGCCCAAAAGATTGTTTGAACTCACCTTCTAGGTTTAAACCAAAGGTTGTTGATATAATAATAATATCACGTTCATCTCCTTGGACGTTTTCTAAGTTCTTAACAAACCAATTGTCATTGGCGCCAATTCTATTCATTTTTTGACGGAACAGGCTATCTTGAATGGTTTGTTCATGGATCAAGTCTTTGATTAGATTGCGTTGTTGCATGTTGAATGTTGCAATACCCAAACTAGGATAACTACCATCTTCATTCGCTGGATAATCGTTTTTTAGGAAGTCAATGATTCGAGTAGCTTCCACCAAATTAGTTCCATTATTACTATAGACACCTTCTAAATGAAAAAATCTTAAAGGTTTATAATTGTTTTGAGCAGGTAAGGCAATTAATCTAGAACCATAGAAGGCCGCATTTGAGAAATTGATCAAATCTGGATGATACGATCTATAATGAAAATCTAGATAAGAGGTGTGTACTCTATTGGGATTTAGATTGTTGCCAAATTCTAGCAATGACTCACTTTCTGCTAAATAAAGCGGATTAGACTTGTCAAAATGATCTGTTTTTGTATTGGTCTCGCTCAAAAAATCGTTAGAATCCACCGAAATATCGCTCGAAAAATAATTGGAAGGAGGCATCTGGTGTTTGTCGCCAGAAATCACCTTAATGCGCCCACGAATAAGAGACGGATACGTATCTTCCAAACGCAGTTGACTAGCTTCGTCAAACAAAACAACATCAAATAAATTGGGTTTTAAGGGCATAATAGAGCTAGCTACTATTGGATTGACAAGAACAACAGGAAAAATATTTGTAAATAAATCAAACTCCTCATGCAAGATATTTCTCAATGAGTTCTTGCGAGAATATTTGCTGTTTTTACGATGGTTAAAGAGCCATTTAATATTACTTTCTCGATTGAATTTTTTGATACTTTGATGCTGTATGGCTTCCCATGTTTTTAGAATTTTTCGCTTTTGCAAACGTTGTAATTCAGCCTGAATAGCGGTAATTTTTTCTAATGTTTTGTTATTTGTATTAAAATCACCTAAACGAGAACTTTCTAAGTCTATTAATAAGTAGAGATAGTTGTATTTGAACACTGCGTCCCAATGCTCAGGAGTGCTGGCATTTCGCAACGTACTTAGGCAGTCTTGGATTAAGTCAGCAGTCGATTCAAAGAAAATACGCCATTCAAAATACTCTTTGAATACCGATTTGTATTGAATGCACTTGTCTAATTGTTCTGTGATATAAAGCACATCTTCCATTCTAGGAACTGTTTGCTTTTCTTCTTCAAAAAGCTCATTTTCAACTTTTTGGAAATTAGATTTTTTGAGAATTTTATTAATTTTTAAGCAAATAGGCGGTGCTTTTTGCCAAAAATTATTGATAACTTTTGCTTTGCTAGAGAACAATTTCATCGCCTTGGTAGAGCTGGATTGTTTGAGTGTATCCATGGTGTCAACTTCTGGAATAGTTTGTACAACTGTTTGAAGTTGCATCAATTGCTCTTGAAGCTCCGTTAGCGTTTTGATATGGTTGTAAATCTTTTGATAGAAAAGACTCAAACGCCTAACTTTCATAGAAAAACCATTCGGGCGAATAATAGACGTGTGTTCTAAATGTTGATTTAATTTTAATAACAACCGATAACGCTCTTCCCAAAACTGAAGGGCGTGTTCTACGGTTTGTACCATCGCTCGGAAGAATTTAAAATCAAAAGTAGTTTTGAATGTACTTGAAAATTCTTTCAACTCTACAGGTGCATTGGCAACAGATAGTTTATCAATACCAACATCTAGCAAAAATTGTTTTTCTTGCTTGATTTTATCAAACATTAGCCGTTCGTTTTTAATAGAATAAGTCATTCCATCAAAAAAACGAGCCGCTAAACCATCAAAAACATAAGCATTGGCATCTACCTCTCCAAACAAGTCACTTCCTTGCTCAATATAGCGGCTGATGTAGTCAAACTCCCTTTCTGATAGTTCTAACTCTAAATTCTCAAATAGAATATCGTCAATAGGAGCTGCTCGTTTGTAGCGCAAATAGTCGGTAATAATTTCCTTTAAGTTAAAATCTCTAAATGTATTTTTTAGTAGATTTCTATGTTTATGGTTAAACTCTAAGATAAGCTTGTTATAGCGTTTGAGTTTAGAGCTATAGTTTTTTTCGTTAAAACGTTGGTGCTTTAGCTTGACAACATCTGTGATCTGGCGAACCGTACTAACAATCTTCTTGCGATCTCGGTCAACATCATCAATAATTGCCACTAGTTTTTCTAAACCTAACTTTTGAAGGTTGCTAAAGATGACATTAAGTGCTGTTTTCTTTTCACAAACCACCAATATCTTGCCTTGGTTTTCGAGTGTATTGGTAATAATAGCCGTCAAACTTTGACTTTTTCCTGTGCCAGGAGGTCCTTGAATGACTTTGAATTCTCGTTCGTCTAATGTTCGGATAATTTCTTCTTGACTAGGGTCAGAATCAACAGAAGTGTTGTTGGATAGGCGAGGCGTTTTTAATCCCAAATCATTGAAGCCCATTTGGTCAAAATTGGCAATCAATTGATCGGTATCTTTGATGATACTCTGTTTTTGAGTTCGAAACATACCCAAAATACCAGCCCAATGAATTTGAGGCATTTCGGAAGCTGTTGACTCAATACTTGCCTTATCCAAAACAGGATTAATTTGGATGTCCAAGTTGTTGATTTCATAACTAAATTTGCTTAACAGGGTATGTAAAACCTCTTGTAATTGTTCTACCGAAATTAAATTGTTTTCTGGAAAATGAATGGGCGTTTCATCTATATTAATCCCTTCTTCTGTATTAATATAAGAGAGCAAAACATCGTTGACGTAAATGGGAGAGTCAGCACTTTTGGAAATAATCCATTGATTTTTGGTGGCATTGGAGCGGTGTATGTCTAAACTCCAAATTAACAAAGGTGCTTTGATAATTTTATTAGGATCGGTTGTGCTTTGTTTGATTAACAATGGGTATCCCAAGCCAAAAGTACGGATGCCATGCTCCAAGAAATTATCTTCGTTTTGATTGTAAATAGCATTTAAGCGCTTTGCCAAATCATCGTACAGTTTCTTATGCTCTCCAGAAAGCGAAGAAAAAGGAACGTCGTCAAAGCTAATTTTATATTGAAACTTGGGTTTGGATAATAGGTTTCGCAGCAAAAAATCTTCGGAAGTATGCCCTGTTGAGGTTTCAAATAGAGTCTCTGTTCCATGGTTTCCGTCAATTAAGTCCAATGAAGTTAAGTCTAAACGCGTAATGTATCGCCCTGGAAGTGCGTTAAGATGTATCGTATGTAAATTCCCAGTTTTTAATTTATTATTGAGATAAGTAACAAATTGCTTATTCATGAAGTCAACGTTGGATATGTATGTTAAAAAACAGCTACTGTGTATTGGTTATACTTCATGATGTTTCATGAGAAAGCAAGCTTTGTTTTTTATGAAAATCAAAAAAGCATCTCTATACTACCACGAAGTAGTGATTAATTGAACGGTTTGTTCTTTGAATGTGCTTTTTTTCTTTTTGCTAAAAAAGTAAAAAAGCAACAAACTATTAAACTATGTAAGGTACAAAAAAGAGCTATAAAACATAACTTGAAGGTCGTAAAAAAATAGGTTCAAATTTAGTATGTTGTTTGGTGTGATGGTACTGATTTTTCAACGATCTATTTTGTGTAGATTGACTGGATAGCTTGGAATCCCTTAAAAAAAAGAAGAGAATAATGATAGAAAGGGGCTGTCTCTGATTTTTATATCTACCTGCTTGTTTATAATATAAAAAAGCCCGAATTCAACTCAACCTCATAAGTCAAATTCGAGCATACAAATAGCCGAAACTACTTGCATTAAGCATCCATTAGGTTAGTTTGTAAGCGCAGCAGCCTACCTAAAAATTGTATTGGTTTGATAGGTGTTTGTTTGTAAACGAAAACAAGCTATTCTATCAAGTACTTAGTGTACGTACAATCTTGTAAGCAGATTGCTGTCAGTGGTAATACTCTTTAACTTTTTATATTATTTTATTATATTAGAAATTAGCGGTTAGTTGTGCTGTTTTAATACGGCTTTAATGACTATACAACTAACTATTGAAAAATGAAATTTAGAGTTTCAAATCTCTTGAGACTTCTATTTTTATAATACGCAAAAAACAAAAGGTTACAGGTAGAGCAAAAAAAATTGTATTTTGCACAGTCCTATTCTTTAGTAGTCTACTCATTGTTTAGTACAAATACAATACAGATGCCTACTAATCTTTTAAGCGAGTCTTTAATATATTCGCTTTGTCTTGTCTTGATAATAAGGTATTGTTTTGAATAGATTGTACCAAGTTAACATATTAGACAGAGAGAGAAAAAATAGGTCCAACGTAAAAACGATTTAATTGATAGGGCATCTAGTGATAAATAGTAGTTAGCTTTGTTATTCCCTGCGATTGCGAGCTCTCATAGCTCGGTTCGCTGCTGCTGCGTAGCTGGTAAAGTTGCACAGTAACGCAGATAACTATTGTGACAAAAAAAATTATATAATCAAACAGTAGTTGGCTATTGAAGCGGATTACTAATTAAGTAGATATAAAAAATGAAAAGAATACTTCCTATTGTATGGATTCTTATAGGTGGTTTATTACTGTCGTTTATTGGGGTAAAAAATCATCCTAGTCAAGGGCATAGAATGGTGATTGTTAAGCATAGACCGAGCTTAAAAATAGAATACTATTCTCCCATAGGAGACTCTAAGAAATTACTAGAAGAATTGAGCCCAGAAGAGCAGAAAGAAGAACTATTGTATCGAGAATTTGTTAAACGTCCAGAGTCGCACACAATTGACAATATTGCCTTGGTCTTTTTTCAACTTGGAATTTATTTAATTGTACTCAATTTGTTGAAGTTGATCTTTTTTAGAAGAAAGTATCGGTTCAAAATGGGACGGTTTATTTCCTTGAATGTCATTGGTGTTGCCATTGCAATGGGAGTCTATCAAATTTACTGGACGAAAGACATGGCTTTGTGGGTGGCTGTATTGGGGCAAGTCATTTTAAATATGGTACTAATTTTCCCACGACTGCGCAAAAATGCTTAAAAACAAATTTTAAATCAAGCCAAATGAAAAAGACCAACAAACTGATTCATGAAACGAGTCCTTACTTACAACAGCATGCATACAATCCAGTAGATTGGCACCCTTGGGGAGAAGAAGCACTGGCAAAGGCAAAAGCAGAAGACAAACCAATTTTAGTAAGTATAGGTTATTCTACTTGTCATTGGTGTCATGTCATGGAGCGGGAGTCTTTTGAAAATGAGGCTGTTGCTGATTTTATGAACGAGCATTTTATTAATATAAAAGTAGACAGAGAAGAACGTCCAGATGTTGATGCAATTTATATGGAGGCTGTTCAGTTGGTGCAGAATGGACAAGGAGGTTGGCCCTTAAACTGTTTTTTGTTACCAGACGGGCGCCCCTTTTTTGGTGGTACTTATTTTCCACCTCAACCCGCTTATCAAAGAGCCTCTTGGATACAAGTACTACAAAACTTATCCAAAGCTTATAAAGAAAGAAGGGAAGATGTTGAAGCACAAGCCAGTCAAATTGTAGGATATATTCAAAAAGCCCAAACACAGTTTTCTAATAAAATTGATATTCCAAAAGGCGAGCAAGTGTTTGATCGTAAGTTTGTTAAGGATGTTTTTCAGCGCTTGGCTCAGAATTTTGATGAAGAAAATGGTGGTTTTGGAAGTGCGCCAAAGTTTCCAGGAACCATGCCCTTGCAGTTTTGTTTGAATTACTATTTGGCAGAAGGAGAAAAAAAGGCTTTAGAACAGGTCTTACTTTCCTTAGATAAAATGTCCAATGGTGGTATCTACGATCATTTGGGAGGTGGCTTTGCTAGATATACAGTTGATGCTGCGTGGCTAGTGCCGCACTTTGAGAAAATGTTATATGATAATGCGCTCTTAGTTGGATTATTGGCAGAAACCTATAAATTAACGACTAGTCCCCTGTACAAACAGCGTATAGAGGAAACGTTGACTTGGGTAGAGCGAGAAATGTCGTCTGAAGAAGGGGGATTTTTTGCTGCTTTGGATGCAGATTCAGAGGGCGTTGAAGGTAAGTTTTATGTATGGGACAAAGCAGAAATTGATGCTGTTTTAGGAGAAGATAGCAAGTTGTTCTGTGCCTTTTATGACGTTTCTGAAGAAGGAAATTGGGAAGAAAAGAATATCTTAAATATACCGACAGATAAAACAGATTTTTTGAAAGCGCATGCGATAAACGATACGGATTTTGATTTATTCTTGAAAAACTGTCGAAACAAATTGCTAGCAGCTCGTGCGAGTAGAGTTCGTCCAGGTCTAGATGACAAAATTCTGTTGGATTGGAATATGATGATGGTAACGGCATATTGCAAAGCTTATCAAGCGCTGAGAATCGAACAATACAAAGAGCGGGCATTAAAAGCCTTGAATTTTGCGCTTCGTGCCTTCCAAATAGAAGAAGATAGTTTGCATCTGTATCATAGTTATAAAGATGGGAAAGCCAAGCATCATGCTTTTTTAGATGATTATGCTTTTTTAATCGAGGCACTCATAGAAATGCACCTTATTACGCAAGAAATTCATTATATCAACTTAGCAAAAGAGTATTTGGATTTTGTCAACAACGAATTCTTAGATCATCAGCAGCATTTGTATTTCTTTACTTCAGCTAAGCAGCAAGATATTATTTTACATAAAAAAATAACTTATGATGGGGCAACTCCTTCTGGAAATGCTACAATGTTACACAATTTGCAACGTTTAGGCGTACTATTAGATGCAACAGCATACAGGGAACAAGCTGTAAAAATGGCACTGATGATCAAAGAGCAAATAAGAGAGTATCCTTCTTCTTTTGGACAATGGGCAAATGCTTTGTTTTTGGAAGTATATCCTCTTAAAACGGTTGCTGTGATGGGGACAAAATATGCTGCAACCATTCAAGATTTGTTAGCTAAGTCATTTTTGAATACCTTTATTTCAACAGAAGCAACAAAAGCAGTAAGAGGTTTAACGATTCCCAAAGTTACGGGAGAGACCAGTATTGTGGTTTGTAAAGATTATACTTGTAGCCTACCTGTAGATACTGTGGACGCTGCTTTAGAATTGTTGTCGGAATAATTAAGGAAAAGCACTCGATAAAGATTAAGAGATGAAAATAGCGGTTAATACTAGGTTCTTGATGCCCAATAAACTGGAAGGAATTGGATGGTTTACACATGAGACATTGAAACGTTGGGTAGAGTGGCATCCAGAGCATGAGTTTATTTTTATTTTTGATCGTCCTTTTTCAGAAGAATTTATTTTTGCAGATAATGTGGTTGGGGTACAAGCTTTTCCTCCTGCACGTCATCCTATCTTGTTCTATTGTTGGTACGAATGGGCAATTCCTAGTATCTTAAAGCGTTATCAGGCGGATGTATTTGTGTCTCCCGATGGCTTTATGTCTTTGAGAACCAAAGTGCCAACCTTAATGGTTTTGCATGATATTGCGTGGAAACATTTTAAGAAACACGTGTATTATACCGCCATGAAGTATTATAGCTATTACGTTCCTAAGTTTGTACAAGCAGCCAATCAGATGGCAACTGTTTCAGAATTCTCAAAACAAGATATTGTAAGAGCATTTAATGTTGACCCTGCTAAAATAGATGTTGTTTATAATGGCAGTCATCATAATTACCAACCATTATCAGAAGCAGAACAAGAACAGATACGAATGCAATATAGCAATGGAAAACCTTATTTTTTATACGTCGGTTCGATTCATCCACGCAAGAATGTACCTAATCTACTTCGTGCTTTTGAGGCGTTCAAAAAACAAACGAATGCTCCCATTCAGTTACTTTTTGCAGGGCGTATTATGTGGCAAGGAGGACCTGTGGGCGAATTGTTAGCAACCTTAAGTAGCCAACAAGATATTGTGTTTTTGGACTACGTTCCGAATGAATTATTGCCCAAAATTGTAGCTTCTGCCTTTGCATTGACTTATGTTTCACTCTTTGAAGGTTTTGGAATACCGATTTTGGAAGCTATGTATTGTGATGTGCCTAGTATAACTTCTAATTGTTCGTCTATGCCAGAGGTGGCAGGGAAGGCAGGTTTGTTGGCAGATCCGAATTCTGTTGAAAGTATTTGTGAGCAAATGCTTGTTTTGTGGAAAACTCCTGGTTTGCGTCAAAAACTAGTCGAAGAGGGAAGAATACAACGCCAACATTTTTCTTGGGACTTAACTGCCAAACGTTTGTGGGATAGTTTGGAAAAAGTGCTGCCCAAAACATTAGAATAAAGCATAGAGTTTGGGACCCAAGATAAGCGCTCCCACCAAAGCTGCCCCTATCGCAGACAAAAGCACTGCGCCCGCAGCAATGTCTTTGGACTTTCCTATCAACTCATCGTGTTCAGGTGAAATCTTATCGGCTAGATATTCTAAGGCAGAATTCATGGCTTCCATAGCCGTTACGAGCGCAATACAGAGTATTATTAAAGCCCATTCTATCAATGTAATTTGAAGAAAAAAAGCTATTGGAATAACTAGGACGGTCGCTAGTAAATGCACTTGTGCATTAGGGTGATTGGAGAACAAATCTTTTAAGCCTTTTATAGCCCATTTGAAACTAGCAATTCGTTGTTGTATAAACTTTATCATAATACTTAGATTGTGCTTTCAAACTTAGCAAAAATCTTTATAAGGAACGAATATATTGTTATTCTGTAACGTGTTTTTATACCTTACGCAATCATTTTGGGAGACTTGGAGAGATTGGTATGTCTGTTGTTTTTTATTATCTAATATTTTGGTTTGATAGTTGTCTAATTGACTGATAGTACTTACAACATAATGGTTTGACGCAGCTCGTAGAGCAGTAATGCCGTTGTTTTCAGAGAAATAGGCAAACTAAAAAGCTATGAACAAAACTTGTCCATAGCTTTTTAGTTTTTAGTATTACATATTAATAGCAATGCATCCTTTTTTCTTCGTTCTTTTGCGTTTCTTGAGTAATTTTTTTTGTTTCCTTTTAGTTGCGGTTGTTTCTGGAAACGTAATTAAATGTTTATTGGCTACAGGTGGTTTGTAATTTACAGGAATGTGCACCTTAACCTTTTTGGAAGGAGTTGGGCTAGTTAGAGGCGCTGCTTTTTTGGTTAAATTGTTTGTAATATTCGTTTTGGATCGCCCCTCACACATTTGACTGTATGTAGGGATGCTCAAAAATAAAAGCAATACGCTTATTAAAACAAGTATAGGTGTAGATTTTAATGTCATATGATTGGATTTTTATTAAGAAATAACAACAAGATTGTTTGTTGATGTATATAAATTGATTTACTAAAATCTCAGCCATCAGTATTTAGTAAATGGTGTAGTTGGAGGTATCTTTGGTTTATTTTTTATGATAATGTGTTGTAAGACTTAAACTTATCTATAATATAAAACGCAGAGGAAGGATAAAAAGTTAGGTGATTATTCACTTTTTTATGTTAAAAAGTGCTTAAATTTTTTGAAGAGATGGCTAAAAAAAAAGTTCCTAGCAGGGTCGCTAGGAACTAATTTGGGCAAAAGAGGGTAAACTCAATCACTTTTTCGGAATTGCATTAGGAGAATGCGCATCACAATAGATACCAACAATAATTTTTAGTTTTTTTACTTAATACATTACTCCGTTGAAAAATCGTATTAGTTTGATTATCAGCAAGATGTATTCCTACTAACCTTTATGCTAAAAGACTGATAATCAAACTAATGCAAGATGCTTTTTTACGTTTTTACTTCGTGAGCCTACGGGTTCGTAGGAAAACTAAAAAATCAACGGAGTATTATTAATATATAACTACTATTGATGAATACAAAATCATCACAGATTAAGCCATAGGCTATCGTACAATCAATTTCCCAGAATTGAGCAATAAGCCATTTGCTTCTAAGCGATAAAAATAGATTCCTTGTTGTAGGTTTCTCCGCTCTAAGATAATCTGTGAATCATTTTGACTATGTTTCTTTACAATACTTCTGCCCATTGCATCAAATACCTCTAGGGTAATTGTTTGATATTCTGTTTCACTTTCGATTTTTAAGGTTGTATACTGTTCAAAGGGATTAGGGTAAACATGGACTTTTACTTGAGGTACTAAAACCTTATCAATATTCGTAAATACAATAAAGTCTTGACCAATAGTATGGAATGTTTGATTGGTAATAACCGCAGGATTTTGATCAAAAAAGATAGCAGCTTGATTATAGATCACTGTTCCAATTGGGTTATTGGGTTTTTGTCGAATTCTAAAGTCTACAAAACCATGTGAAGCTGCAAAATTTGTTGAGCTATCTGGTAGCATGATATTATTAAAACGAAATTCAACGACATTGTTCTTCAATAAGCGCCAAGTATAAGTATGACTAGATACACTAGGCAAGATACTCGTTGGATCTAAATGAGGCGATAATGTGTCCAAAATAACGACATTGGTCGCAAAGTAAGTCCCTGTATTTTGGAAGCGAATTCTATATTCAAGCTCTATATTATCTTCAATATAGTGTGGAGCACTATAGCCTACTGGAAAAGCTTGTTTGTCATTAGGGTCCCACGAACCAACATTGGGCTGACAGTCAATTGAATAATAAGGAGAACCATCGTTTAGTGTAAAAATGTTAACAAAACCAGTACTAATAGGATTGGGGTTAGGAGCACTAGTTGTTGAGCAACCTTCTACCGTTGCTGACGCTTGAACATTCCAAGGGTGCCCTTGCACTTGAGGTATTTGCAATCTAAAGGTTGCTCCTGTCGCCTCAAAATTTTCCCAAGGTGTAGCGCCTCCAGATGGTAAGGTAATGCCTGGGCTGCTGTGAAAAATAATATCGTCTTCTATAACCCAATAACTTTGAGGAGCAACCATGTTTTGATTGCCCGTATTTCTAACACGAAACGCAACAGAGTCGTTTGCGCAACGAGCTTCTACCTCCAAATTAGGTCCCATCCATGGCAAACAAGAACTATCGGGATAAATATTGGCAGAAGCACAGTGTGTCCTTGCTCTATTACTGGTATCGCAAGCAGGATCTAGAATGCCATAAATTCTGAAATTATTGCAAGTATTAACTGGTACATTTCCAATGTTAAATGTATAGGTAAAACCTATTTGACTTGCGATGGGAATCTGAGTACTATCAATAACAAACAAAGAATCTAAAGTAACCTCTATATACACATTAGAAGCGTCTATTGTCCCGTGGTTGCAATATTCTACGGTGTAATAATTGCTCGCACAATGCACCAAAACAGGAGCCGCTATATCGACATACATGTAAGGACATAGAGTTGTTGGTTGCATTGGGAAATTAATAATGGCAGAACTATTATAGGTGCCTAGATTGGCGGTAACATTGGTGTTACAAGATGACCAATAAGGGTGTATGGGCATCACATTGACTGTATAAATACCCGTATCTACAGCCGCAGAGTAGGTTCCATTTGGATTGGGTGTGACATAAGTAGTAAAATTACCCTTGCTAATGGCAACCATAACATCAGTGTAGGCTGATTCAAGCGGAGAGACAAAGCAGTTGTTATTGGAGTCGATGGCAATACGACCTGTGATTTGTGCACAATTATTGGGGGGCAATATCGAAAAACTAAAACTCTGAAAATTAGCAATAGGGCATGCATTATCTGAAAAAGCAATAGAAAATACATTGTTTTGAACCGCAGGAATAATAACATCTAATAAAGCATTGTTTTGGTTTCCTGCAATAGGATAGCTCAAGTTAATTGTTGCGTTAGGATAAGCTTGAAATATACTTGAATAGTTACTAGAAATACTTAGAGAGTCTATCGTGTCAGCATCAGATAAGCTTAACTGAAAGTGCAAGTCTTCTCCTGGGCAAGCATCAAAGACCGTAGAGGTTCCCTGAGATTGTACAATGCCATTTCTAACCCTAGCAACATTGTCTAAGGACAAACTATTGTTATTACATGACATAACAACGACTTGCATGGTACGCCTTGTATGACCAATTAAAATACCAGCTCTGTATTCCTCTACAAAGATATCCATGACAACAACTTGATTCGTAGTAGGAATAAAGTTTAGCTGCCCACTTTGTGTATTAAAATTCACTCCTGAAAGTGTGTTTAATGGATTGGTAGGCGTAAATCCTGGATTGTAACCAATAGGGGTATTGGCTGCGGTTAGTGGAGCAACTAAAGAGTAAACAACAGAATCTCCATCTGGGTCAATAATAGAATTAGAGACGGACTGAGCCAAACTATCACAAACAACAAAGATAGGAATATTGGCAAAAGAGGGAGAGCTATTACACGTGATACTACCATCGAGTAAGGTTGTTTCTATGTATAAGCTTTGAGTAGAAGGGTTCGCTAGGTTGGTAATAGTTGTATTTCGACAGCAACTAGTGTAGCTAATGGTCCAAGTACATCCTGCAGGGGCAGCAGAGAGATCCAAAACCCCTGTATAAGTATTTTCTTCATAGCCTGGCACAAAACCTCCATTACAAGTGCTTTGTCCTGCAAATGCAGAACAAGCAACGGGAACCTCACTAACAGATGCCAAGCTTAAGGTTATCGTTTGCGAAAAACCATTACAGGTTCCACTACCAGCAACATCGATATTTAGATTAGGTGCTAAAGCGATACCACTACAGTCTCGGTACATTCGAAGGGTAATTTGATAACGATTGTTACCCATACAGGTATAACTTAGATCGGCAGCGGCAGCATGAGATGCTTGTATTTCAGAGCCTAAAAACAGGATGATGAAGAAAGAAAAGTATATTTTGAGGTAGTTCATATGTATATAATTTTGGAGGAAATATTTGAGCAGCTATTAGCCAGTACTCAAAGAAACATTAATGCGGTTCTTTCCACGGTACTAAGTTCTAAAATTCCACTTGTGAAATCAAAGACATTAAATTCAATTTATAGATAGTTTTTTGTAAATTGTGATGAATAACTTATTGCTAAATAGTAGTTTTTAGTTTTTTTTATAGACTGATTATGTATAAAAGTAAATTAATAGAAATCTTTTCTGCGCTGTCCAAAACAGAACAAAATCGCCTGAAAAAATTTGTCCACTCTCCTTATCACAATACTCATGAAGAAGTACATCGTTTGTTGGATTATTTAATGGATAATAAGAGTTATCGAATAGAGGATGCTTTTAAGCGTGTCTTTCCCAAAATGCCCTATCGCCCTCAAAAAATACGGAATACAATGTCCTATTTGCAGAAACTAATTGATAAGTTTTTGGTATATGAGGCATTAGAGACCAAAGAAGCTGTACGAAATAAAATGTTGCTTTCTGTTTACAGAACGAAAAAATTAGAGAAATGCTTTAAGTCTACTCTAAAATACAGCGAATCATTGTTAAATAAAAGTCAATATAAAGATGCCGCTTATTATTACCTTGATTACGAACTGCAACAAGAACAATTTTTATTTGCCGAAGAAAAAAAACGTTTGGAAGCCAAAAATGTACAGGAAGTATTAAATAGTTTTGATATATTTTATATGGCCAACAAGCTCAAATATTGTGTAACGGCACTGACCCATCAGAATATCTTTCGAACAAAATATGAGTTGAGAATTGTAGAACCCATTTTAGAGCAAATAGAAAAAGAAGGTTGGTTGAAATATCCTTTTATTGCTGTATATTATCATAGTTATAAGGCAATGACAGATTTTGATAATATAGAAGCCTTCTTTCAACTCAAAGCTACTTTTTTGGAGCATAGCCATCTGTTTAGAACAGGTGAACTAAAGGATTTATATATTACTGCGATTAGTTTTTGCATCAAACATCTAAACCTAGGTAGAGAAGAGTTTACAGTTGAAATTTTTGACTTGTACAAATCTGGACTCATTAATGGGGTGTTGGTCGAGGATGGCAAGTTATCAAGGTTTACCTATAAAAATATTGTTACTATTGGTTTGAAATGTGGCAATTTTGATTGGGTACGTCAATTTATCAGCGACTATGCACCTTATCTTAATGTAACTCATAGAGAAAGTTATACCAATTATAATTTGGCAAAACTCCATTATATGACAGGAGATTATAAGCAATCAATGAAAATGTTCTTGACACTAGGAAACACGGATAGAGAGTTGATTATGGGAACCAAAGTCTCGCTTCTGAAGATTTATTACGAACAAGGGGAATACGATGCTTTGGAATCTTTGTTAGAGAGCTTTAGAGCATATATAAAGCGGAATAGAGAGCTAAGCGATTATCAAAAACAAAGCTATTTAAACTTGATTCGGTACTTGCAAAAAGTACAAAATCATAACTTTTATGACAAAAAAGTACAACAGAAGTTATTAGAAGAGGTGAGAAATGAGCCGCAGTTGCCCGAACGTCAATGGATTATTAGCCAAATAAAATAATAGCTTAATTCTAATTGAGGTCTTGCAAAGTTGAAGGACAAAAAAAAGCAACATGCTTTAGCATGTTGCTCTCTAAGATTTATGAGAAGTTTAAAACTTCTTATTTTTTGTCTTTGTTGATAACAATAGTCTTAGTTTTGCTAGCACCAGTCTCATCTTCGATAACGAACTTGTAAGTACCGTCTTCCAAAGATTGAACGTTTAGAGCATTGTAGTTGTTACCATCTTCTACTTGAAGAACACGGTGAGCTGCAGTTTTGTAGCCTTCCTCATCAAATAGTTTCATAGTCAATTTTCTTTGCTCTTCAGACTTTAGAGAGAAAACGAATACGTCATCGTTTACTTCATCTTCAGCAATCATCTCGATGTCTAAAACTTTTGCTACTTTTTCAGCAGCCATTAAAGACGTGTAAATAGTAGCAACGATTTGTTGATCATCACCATCATCCATCATTAATACAACAGCAACCATTTTATCTTCTTGTGCTGGTGCAAACGCAAAAGTAGATCCCATTGTTACTACCATTGCTAACATTAACGTTAAAAACTTCATAGCTAATTAGTTTTGTTGTTAAAAAAAAATTGAATTCAAATTCTTTATCTTTGTTAAAACAATAAAAAAATCAAAATAGTTTCTTATTGTTAGAACTTTCTTTTTTGCTCATAATGAATCATTTGCTATATCAAATATAAGGCTTTTATTCTTCAAAGCAAGTTTTTTAACAAAAAAAAAGAAGTTTTTGTTTAAAAAGCTATGAAAATAGATTCATAAGTCCATTTGTTGACAATAAAAAAAACGTTAAAAACAGATAGTCAGAATCTTATTCTATTTGAATGATTTTATTTGAAATATTAATTTTTTATAACTTTGGTTGTTTTGTTAAAATAAACCCAATATTTTTATGTACAAAAAAATACAAGAAGCAGTTGCCTACCTTCAATCAAAATCACAAAAATTTGAGCCTCAAATAGGTGTTATTTTAGGAACAGGATTGGGAGCATTTCGTCAAGAAATAGAAGTAGTGGTCGAAATTTCGTATAATGAAATTCCTTACTTTGCGGAATCTACTGTAGAAAGTCATGCAGGGAAATTAATCTTTGGTTATTTTCAAGGGATTCCTATCGTAGCAATGGCTGGTCGTTTTCATTATTACGAAGGATACAGCATGGAGGAAGTTACGTTTCCTGTTCGTGTATTGAAGTACTTAAATATCGAACGATTAATTATATCCAATGCGGCAGGAGGAGTACAAGCGCATCTTTATCCAGGAGACATTGTCTTTATCAAAGATCATATCAATTTGCATGCTCAAAACCCACTAAGAGGAAAAAATGATGCTCGATTGGGCGTTCGATTTCCAGATATGTTAAAGACCTATGATGTTGCCTTAAATCAAAAGGCAATTGCTATTGCTCAAAAGAATAATATTCGAGCGTTTGAAGGAGTTTATGTGGGAACCCAAGGTCCTAACCTAGAAACGCCAGCAGAATATAACTTCTTTAATATTATAGGTGGTGATGTAGTTGGAATGTCTACTATTCCTGAAGTATTAGTTGCTAAGCACATGGAATTACCCGTATTTGTTGTTTCTGTGGTTTCTAATCGTTGTTTTCCAATTGACGAAATTACGGAAACAACAGTAGAAGAAGTTATCGAAGTGGTGCAACAAACAGAATCTAAATTGACCTTGATTCTTAAAGAGCTTTTAGCAGAACTTTAGCCTTTTGAAATTATATGACTAGAATCGTTCCTAAAATTAGAATAGGGAGGAAAGAGGTTAGGCTTTGTGTTGGAGATATAATTTTAAGTGGTATGCTCTAAAATGCAGCAATCCTTTTTGGGGAAGCAGCACTTCTTTTTGAATATCTATGATTTAATTGTATTTTTGCAACTCTATTGCCTTTCTCTGAAAAAAGAATAGATGCTATTGCTTGTTTGATGATTCATACATCGATATTTTTACGCAAGTTACGAGAACTATTATGGTTACACCATACTGTGCCTAAAGAATCAGAGATTTTTTACAATGGTCCACTAAATAAAGTGCATTAACTTGATAATTAGTAGGATGATTTGTTTGTAACGAACTTTTTAGAAGTAATCATCAGACTAATATAGGGTGTTTGTTTATTTGAAAAATATAAATTAGCGGACGACTATTTTTATAAACATTAACAATAATGATTGATAAGTTAAGAGCCTTAAAAGATAAGTTCCAATTACTCGAAGAACAACTTTCTGATCCAGAAGTGACTTCAGATATGAATCGCTTTATGAAAATTAATAAAGAGTATAAGGATTTAAAACCTTTGGTAGAGGCACACGATTCATATAAAGCAATGCTAGATGGTATTGCCGAATGCAAAGAAATCATAGCAGAAGGGGGAGATCCTGATTTTGTCGAAATGGCTAAGGAAGACTTAAAAGAATGGGAAGACAAAAAAGGTCCCTTCGAGGAGGAGTTGAAAATGATGTTAATTCCTAAGGATCCAGAGGATGAGAAAAACGTTACCATCGAGATTCGCGCCGGGGCAGGAGGTGATGAAGCTGCTATCTTTGCGGGAGATATGTTGCGTGTTTATGAACGTTTTATTGATAAACAAGGATGGAAAAGAGAATACATTGCTTCTAATGAAAGTGAATCGGGGGGCTTTAGTAAAGTTATTTTAGAGGTAACTGGAGATAATGTATATGGAATGTTGAAGTATGAATCTGGAACACACCGAGTGCAACGAATTCCCAAAACAGAGTCACAAGGACGTGTGCATACATCAGCTGTAACTGTTGCTGTCATGCCAATTTTTGAAATGGAAGATGTAGAAATTAACAAAGCTGATCTGTCTTGGGATACCTTTCGCGCAAGTGGTGCAGGAGGACAGCACGTTAACAAAACTGAATCGGCAGTACGTGTAACACACAAACCAAGCGGTGTTGTTGTTGAGTGTCAAGATGGGCGTTCTCAATTAAAAAATAGAGAAATTGCCCTTCAAAAACTATATGCAAAATTATATGAGTTGCAGCAACAAGAACATGAAGATAGTATCTCTGCTTTGAGAAATACGCTGATTGTTTCGGGAGATCGTTCCTCTAAAATTCGCACGTATAATTATTCTCAAAATAGAGTAACAGATCATCGAATTAACTTTACTAAATACAACCTAAGTGAAGTAATGGATGGTGCTTTGGATGAATTTATAGAAGCCATCCAAGTAACTTACAATATGGAAAAATTAAAAGCATCGGAAGAGGTATAGTCACTTGTTTTAGTAGTTAGTTAGGCTGCTACTTCGTGGTTTTTACAAACTATTGTTCTTTTGAAGATGTAATAAACAAAAAGGCTCTTAGTCTCCTGTTTAACAGGGTTCTGGGAGCCTTTTTTTTATTTTAAAATAAACAGAATGGCTTTATTGTTATTGTTTCACATTCTTATTTTTCTAAAATTTGTCCTTAGAAATGGATTAAAAAGTAGCCCACAAATTAGGTTTTATTATTCGCATGCTGTGATTATTGGGAGCTACTTTTAGAAACAAAAAATACAAAAATATGAAGTCATTATTAAGTATACTATTACTGTTAATTAGTGCAACAAGTATTCAAGCTCAATTATGGGCAACCGAAATTACCCCCTATATTATACCGTTACCGCCACCCAATTCAGAATCCGAATTAAAAGGATATGACATTCAAGAAACCAATGATGGAAACTATGTGTTTGCGGGCAACCACAGGTTTGGTGTTTCTTCGAATTATACTTATACACCTATGTTGGTTAAAATTGATGCTACCACTGGAAATGTTCTATGGCAACAAGCATATGAGCAATTTAATGGAGGGTATATGCAAGAAGTCTCTGTCATAGAAAAACCTAATGGCAATTTGTTGATGGCAGGTCTTAATTATAATGAAATATTTTTAGTAGAAACAGATGCAGCAGGCGATACGGTTCAAACGACAACTTATCTATCTGCGTGTGCTTTGGTGAACAATGTAGATTGTAATTTACACACGGTTCGTTTGCGTTCTACGACCGATGGAAATTATATTATTGGCGTTGGGGCAACTGGTGGCTTAATTGGCATCCCTAATCCAATTAATGAGTTGTTTAAAATAAGCCCTAATCACACGATTATTTGGCGAAAGAACTACGATAGATGTTACTTGCTAGACTTTCAGCCAACTAGTGATGGAGGGTATGTTTTTTCAGGAGGTTCTGCGTCGAACCAAGCTATTTTGTTTAAAGTAGATGCTAATGGTGATAGCCTTTGGCAGCAGCCTTATACCAATATACCAGTGTATGATTTGCATAGTGTCAAAGAAACTCCTGATGGAGGATTTGTGGTTGTAGGTTATATTTCGGGTTTTGCAGGAAACAATCCTTATGTTTACAAATTAGATGCGACAGGAACAACAGAGGCATGGAGTTTAATATTAGGACCAGAACAAGGAAAAGCACATCATGTTACAGTTGATCCTACTGGAAATTGTGTGGTTACAGGAACAAAACAAGTAAGTCATGGAGGAATGTTGGGTGTCATGTTGCCAGCAGCTTTTGCCAGCAAAATAAGCCCAAGCGGTACGGTATTACAAGATCAAATTTTTGATGATTTAATTGATAATAGTAGTCGAGCAATACGTTACACAAGCGATGGTAACTTTGTAATAGCAGGGAGTCATGGAAACTCTATGGGAGATCAAGACTTAGGGTATGTTGTTAAAACAGGATATACACTAAACACAATCAATGTTGCAGGAAACAATAATCAAGTCAGTGTTTTTCCCAATCCCTTTGAGCAGCAAACAACAATAAAAGTAGCAAAAGGAAACAATCAAATAATGGAATTAGAGGTATACGATGCTTTGGGGCGTTCTGTTAAGGTTGATTACTCTACAAATAACAATCAAATAGTTCTTTCAAGAGGAAGTTTGACAGCAGGTGTTTATTGGTTTAGCTTGAGAGGAGATGGTCAGCTGATTGAAACAGGCAAATTAATGATTCAATAGTTCTATTCGGAGGTTGTTGTAACAACCTCTTGATAGGTGATCATTCAAAAATAAAAATGATGTATCGATTAATTATAGTATTGGTAGGAATGCTTTTATTAATGCAATATTCTTGCCGAGTAGATAAAAATGACATTCCTTCACCCAGAATGCTTGTGCCAATATTGCCTACCGTTCCTTTTGAGTATGCTAACATTAATTATCCAAGTCATATACAACAGGCAATTAGTAGCTTAGACAATACACCTACTTCTAACCCCATTACAAATCATGGGGCGACTTTAGGGCGAGTATTATTTTATGATAAGGCATTATCTGAAAACAATCAAATTTCTTGTTCTAGTTGCCACAAAGCATCGGAAGGTTTTGCAGATGCTCGTGCTAAAAGTGAGGGTTTTTTAAATGGCGTAACTAGACGAAATTCGATGTCTATCTTAAATATACGTTTTTATAAACGTGGGAAAATGTTTTGGGATGAGCGAGCTAACACATTAGAGGAACAAGTTTTATTGCCCATTCAAGATCATATAGAAATGGGAATGGATTTAGATTCACTAGTAAATCGTTTAGAGCAAACCACTTATTACGCTCAATTATTTGAAAAGGCATTTGGGTCTAGTGTTATTACAACAGAGCGGATTGCAAAAAGCTTAGCACAGTTTATACGGACATTGGTTACTTATGAATCAAAATTTGATAAAGTAATAGAAGGAAGTGCTACTTTTTCGGCACAAGAGCAACAAGGACAGACGATTTATAATACCTTTGGCTCGCAACAAGGTTGTGTAAGTTGTCATGGAGGAGATCTTATAGATCAAGCCTCTTACAACCTACAGATAGGACAAATACCTAGTTTTGTCAATGATGAAGATAGAAATGATTTGGGAATTTATGAGGCAACTCAAATGCCTTCAGATTCCTTTAGGTTCAAAGTGTCAAGTTTAAGGAATATAGAACAAACTGCCCCTTATATGCATGATGGAAGTGTTGATAATTTGACAGATCTTTTTCATAGTAGTCATCATAACTTTGGTATGACTGCCGCTGAAGTAGATGCTTTGGTTGCATTTTTGAAAACCTTGACAGATCATGAGATTATAAAAAAGGAGAAATTTTTAGATCCGTTTGTTGAACAATAACTCAATCATGTTGATAAAAGAAAACATCCATTGGGCAGTTCTCTATTCGTCCAATGGATGTTTTTATTCATTACTCCGCTTAAAAATCGTATTAGTTTACTTCGTGAGCCTACGGATTCGTAGAAAAACTAAAAAACTAAGCTTGCCGAGTAGGCTTGTGCTAGTAGCACAAAAGCCCAAGTTCATGACCAGAGGGAACTAGCCTTGCGATCTCATGAGCGAACCGAGCATAGCGAGCTCACGACCGTAGGGAGTAACAAAGCGAATAATAATCAACGGAGTATCATTTATTAAGACAGTTAAATTAATGTTTTATAATAGCTTTGGTGCCTTGACTTGTTCTACCTGTAATTTTTAAAAAGTAATAGCCTTTAGGGATGGTGTTGCTGCTAATGACAAGTCGTTGATTGCCTGTAGATAGGTAGTGCGTTTCTTCATAAGCTACCTGACCAGTTGCAGCGATTACCTGTACCTTATAATCTCCTTCTTTTGCAAAGAAAGAAACTTCTAATTGCTTAGAGAAAGGATTGGGATGGGTTTGTAATGTTATTGCTGCAAAATTTAAGTCAGATGTACTTAAAGCAGGGTCTACGATTACTACAGCTGTATCAGAAGCACAGCCTCGAATGGCTTGGGCAACAACCCATGCCGTATCCATTGTTGCTCCAGCAGTAACTTCACCCGTTTGGGAGTCAACCATAAGGCTAGAATTATTATTAGTAATAAACCAATTCAATGTATCCATCGAACTATTGGGAAGATAAGTTCCTGATAAAATAATACTAGCATTAGGGGCTATCTTCACTGTGTCCTGCATAATGTCTACAAAGCTTGCCGAGTTAGGGAGGGCAACTCTATAGCAGTCCATTGCTGCTGCTGTATTAGAAACAGCAAAACAAATTTCCGTATTATTACCAGCGCAATTTCCAAATAAACTGGCAAAAGAATTGATTTGTTGAATGGTGCCAATGAATCCTGTTAAAGAAATAGAACTATTGTTGGTGCCTGCAAAAATACCCATTAAAATAATAACATCATTAAGGTCTGTCACATCTGCGCCACTATAAATACCATAGGATGCCAAAGAATCGCACAAACCAACAAAGAATTGCCCTGCTGCATCGCAACAGCTAGTACCAGGAACATAATCTCCATTGATTAGCGAATCGACAACCGTTTGGAGTTGGACTAAATCATAGGAAAAGGGCACTAAACAGAGTTCGTTACAAGTGCTCATTCCAAAATCAGCAGGAACGACACGACCATCTATCGTCGATGCTAGAAGTACAGGACCTAGCTCGTCTGCTGCTAAACTATCTTTTTGAATAAGAATGAATTCTGTATTGGGTAGACCACTAGGTACTGTTGTGTAAACAGGTGCTGCCGTGGTATCTGTAACAAGCATATTGACCGTGGTGCCGCTTAAAAATCCAGGACTGTTAGGAGGGCATTGAGCTTGTAAACTGATGCCATAAATGGTAAATAGAATTAGAAAATAAAGTATTTTGTTAAAGTACATAAGTAATTATTTTTAGTTAGAGATAAATACAAATGGTCTGTTGTAGCTAAAACTCAAGCCATAATCTATGTGTTGAGTAACAGACTGAGAACTAAACAAAATACGCTTTTTTTACAAAAAAATTAAGGTTCTTTGAAAAATCATCGTTTTCAGGAATCGTTGCAAGAAAATACAGCAAGGAATTTATGACTATGAAAACAAAAAAATATGAGTTCCCATTTATGAGAACTCATATAATTGTCTTTTAAAGCAACGAAATGTTACAGTATGATACTCGCAGGCTAATGTGTTTATTCAACTGTAATTTTAAATGTTTGTTGTTGATCTTGTTGACGTAAATGCACAAAGTAAGTACCTGTAGCCAAATCCGATACATTTAATGTTTTGATAGAATTGGCATCTAGCATACTGCGTTCCGTATAAACAACTTTGCCTAAAACATCTACAATACTAATATCGGTCATTCCTGCTGTATGGTTACTCTTGATGGAAAAAACACCATTATTAGGATTGGGAAATACCTCATAACTATTTTGAGCAGTAGTTGTCTGGATGCCAGAGCAAAGTGCGATGGTCAAATTGGCACTAGCTGTTGTAGGGCAAGAACCATTGCTGATATAATTTAATAAATAAGAACCAACAGAGGAAGTGTTGATATTAATTTCCCCCGTCAAGGCACTAACAAAGGTAACACCAGAAGGAGAAGCCGAATAAAAACCACTAGTAGTTCCCGAAACACTTAAAATAGGATTGGGACCAGTTCCTTGGCAAAAGGTAGTATCCGTGAAAGGGAAAAAGGCTACATCCTCTGCTAAAATATTAAACGTCATTGTGTCTGTACTAGGGCAAACGCCGTTTGTTGTATGAGTGACGACATAGCTACCAACAGAAGATGAGCTAGGAGTTATAATTCCAGAACTAGAGTTGATTGATAAGCCATTGCTAGAACTCCAAGTCCCACCAGACATGTTTGCAGTTGGTGATACTGTCAATGCAGAGTTTTGACAAGCAAAGGTAGCTGGATAAGTAAATTGAGCATCATCCGCTGCATTAATTGTTACTGTAGCAGTAGAAGTGCCTCCAGTACCATCATCATAAGACACTGTATAGGTTTGCGCTGTAGAAGCACTTAGGTCAATTGTACCTGTAGAGCTGTTAATAGTTAAACCTGTTGGTGTTGCTGAAAAGGTTCCTCCTGTGGTACCTGTGATGGTTGGTGTAGGATCTATGCCATCAATGCAGTAATTGCTTTGAGAGTAGCTAATGGTAGTGGGAACAATTTCTGTCAAATTGACTAAAACAGAACTTGTTGTCTGATCACCAGAGGTGCCGCCATTGCCATTGACAACAAGACCAGTGCTATAAATAGCTACAGTACCAAAACCCGAAGCAGGAGCCGTCCAATTCACTATAAAGTTGCCGCTGCTGCTAGTACCAGAGTGCTCGATATAAGACCGATTATTATGAGAGGTTATTTGTGTGTTACTAGTGGTTGCACTACCCATTGTTCCTGCCTGAACATTACCTGCTGCGCTCGAAACAGCAACAGCTTGTATTCCATATCCACTAGGACTACCCATTCCTGCCGAGACATTAAATTCTAGGGTATAACTTTGCCCAGGCGTATAACTAGTGACCGTATTTTGACTGGCATCTTTTACGGTAATAGATACTGTTGGAGAAAAAGAGCCTCCGCTATGGCATTGAGAACAGGTTGCCCCTCCTAAAGGAGACCCTGTTCGATCTCCTAAATTGTTGGCAGCAGCTCCCCCCGAGCGACTTTGTAAAACAATTAAAGCAAAAGCAGAACACAACAAGACGTAAATAAATTTGAGTTTCATAAGAGGAAAAATTGAAGTTAAGTAATTAATATATAAGGACTTATTTTGTAATATACATCACAAAAGTTAATTCAGCAAATGATTGATGGGTACAAGGGGTTAATTGTGTAATAAATGTTGCTTTTTGTGGGTTTTTACTGGGTTAATATTTGATAAAACTGTTTTTTGGGGAAATAAAATATTTATAGGTAAAAAGTGACAAGGAATAGTGAAATGTTAAAAAGATTAAAAATGAGTTACTATGCTAAGTAAATATCAATACAGCTTGTAACTCATCGTTAAATAACTGTATCTTTACGAGGTAAAAAAAGAAAGTATGAGATTGATTTTTATCATAATAATAAGCAACTTCCTATTCAAAGGAAGATTGTTAGCGCAATCTGAAGGCAAACAATGGCTTCATTTTGAGCGAGGACAAGCCTCTATTTCATTATCACAGCTGGATAGCATCAAAAGCTTGGCTAAAGCAGCTATGGCTAAATCCAATGGTCGGATAGTCGTGCGCACGTATGCCAATGACGCATTGGAAGGAGACCTCAATGCACGTCTTTCTGGTCGTCGAGCTTATTTGGTGCAACAATGTTTAGAACGAGCAGGAATGCCCCTAGGGCATTTGCAGATAGAAAATAAAGTGTATCCTTCCAATACGACAGATTGCCCGACTTGTGCAGAAATAACAGTAACAACAGATAGTAATTTTTTCTCTCAAAATATTTATCAAGATCACGTAGCGGATTTTTTGTTGGAAGAAAGTGGTGTCATTGCTCAAACATTTTGGGTGGAGCCTTTTAAAAATGTTTTGGTCACAACCAAAGATGGCGTGTTGGTGCAAATTCCTGCGGGGACATTGGCTACGAGTGATAGTGGTATGGTTAAATTAGAAGTACGCTACCTAAAAAATAGTTGGGAAATGTTGCTGCACTCATTGGTCAATCGATCGATTCAGCAAGAGTTTTTGGAAATCAATAGAGCGGTACACCTAAGCGCTGCTCAATATGGAAAACCATTAAAGATACGAAATGGAAAAAATATTACAGTAGTTGTGCCTAGTGACAGATATACAGAACAGGCGACAGTGTATACTAGGAATGCAACTTCATGGAAATTGCACCCCCAATCCGAACAGTTAAGAGTCGGAAGTTTTTATATCGGTACAGAGTATTGGTGCAATAAGCTCGATAAAGATGGTTTGGCCTTACCAAATTTTGAAACACCTCCTGTTAAACCTAAGCCAATTCCTTATCAAACGGCAACCGTAGAACTAGACAAGGCTCTAAAAGATATTCAAATTCGGTTAGATTATTTGGAGGAGCAAAAGGTGGATGCAAAAGGGAAAACCAAAGCTTTAAATGCACAACAGAGAAGAAATGAACACACGCTCAAAAATAGAAAAAATCGCTTGCTAATTGCTAAGGAAAAAGTCAAGATTCAAACTCGTGAGAAAAACGAAGCAATGGAAGCAGATTATTACAAAATGTTGGCGGTATATAATAAAGCTCGTAATAATATGCAACAATCGTATATTAGCGATTTGGAAAAAGCAGGGATTACGCAGCGTGCCAATCAAAATCGTTGTGCAGAATTGAAAGCCAATGAACACCAACTGAAAGCGGATTATGGACAGGCGCTTTATGAACAGATTGTGGCTCATTTGAGGAATCAAACAGTAAAGCATGAATTGGGGTATTGGACTCAAACAAACCAATTAGGCTGGTTGAGCGTCGGGTGTAAAGCACAACGGGCAACTGTAGACGCTGTTCCCTTTCGAGTGACAAGCCCTACTTCTGCCTACAAAGTAACGGCCTTTTTAATTCTTGAAGATACACAGGATATTGTACTTGGCGAGACTTTAGATGCAACTGATATTGTATTTTGGGAGGTACCAGATGGAAAAGCTGCTAAATTGTTAGCCGTAACTCAAGAGGGAGATAATTTTTTGATTGCTTTTCATCATTTAACAACAAGTGGCAACCCAATTGAACTTAATTTTAAGAATATAAGTTTATCTGAGGTATTGGGAACTCTGAAATAATTGGTTCAATTGCTTGAAAGTGCTGTAGGAATTTGTCTAGCTTTCTGTTTTTAGAGTGTATTTCTTTGAGTTGGTCGAATTCTTAGATGTTGCATATATAATTTAGTATATATTCAAAGTGAAATAAGAAAGCAGACTTAGTTTCCATTATATTTTGTATTGGATTTTGAGTTCTTATTTATCAACAATCATATAGACCAAGTATTCTTACTATGACAATAGCAGAAAATATAACCATAGCATTTAATGCAATTAGAGCCAATTTACTTCGAGCGGTATTAACGTTATTAATTATTGCTTTTGGAATTATGGCTTTGGTGGGGATTTTGACTTCTATTGATGCCATCAAGAACTCTTTGACTGATAATTTGGCAAGCATGGGAACCAATACGTTTAATGTCATACGAAAAGGGACAGGTCTAGGAGGAGGACGAAGAGGACGCCGTTCTAATATTGGAGATAAAATTAGTTACAAACAAGCTGCCTCATTTAAAGAAAAATACCAATACCCTGCTGCTGTGTCTATCTCTGCTTTAGGTTCTTTGAGTGCTGTTGTTAAGCATGAGGGAACAGAAACAGATCCAAATACTACAATATATGGAGCGGATGAAAACTACTTGGATGTTGCTGGTTACAAATTGGCAGCGGGGCGAAATATAACCGCTTTGGAGTCGGAGGCAGGGCGAAATATTGTCATTTTAGGGGCATCTATTGCCGAAAAACTCTTTGAAAATTATACTAATGTTAATATTTTAGGCAAAACAATTTCTATTCGAAACATACGCTTTACGGTTATTGGTGTGATGGAAGAGAAAGGGTCAAGTATGACTTTCAGTGGAGACAAAATGGTTATTGTTCCTTTGCAAACACTCCGTAAGTACTTTGGTTCTCAAACCAGTTCTTATAATTTATCAGTAATGGTAACGGATGCCTTAAACATTGATCCCGCTATGGCTGAAGCCGAAGGGGTTTTTCGACGTGTTCGAAAAATTAAAATAGGAGAAGAGTCCGATTTTGAACTAGAAAAAAGCGATGGCTTGATTTCCTTAATCGTTGAAAACACAGCAACTTTGCAGATGGCGGCTATTTTTATTGGTCTTATCACCTTATTAGGAGCGGCGATAGGATTGATGAATATTATGCTGGTTTCTGTCACCGAGCGAACTAGAGAAATAGGGATTTGTAAATCTCTTGGAGCAACTCGACGCACCATTTTAGTGCAATTTTTAGTAGAAGCGATTGTGATCTGTCAAATTGGTGGCTTTGTAGGCATCGTATTTGGTATTATAGCAGGCAATGGGGTAACTTATATGGTAGGAGGAGCTTTTGTTGTTCCTTGGGCTTGGATTGCACTCGGCTTTTCTCTCTGTTTTATTGTTGGAATCGTTTCGGGATTATATCCAGCTGTAAAAGCCTCTAAATTAGACCCTATCGAAGCGTTGCGTTATGAGTAATTACTTGGTGTTGGTCATAATGTTTCAGTAAATTGTTCGTCTATAACTAGTTGTAATAATTATTATGACAACCAATTGGCGTATCGTTTACTTCTATGATAATAAGGCTAAAACGTCCTGTTTATCTAAGGTAAACCAAACAAAACGTTAAAAAAGGAAGCATAAGGATTAAAATAAAAGAAAAAACACAACATTATAAAATGTAAGTGCGTACATATATATGTAATATACTGTTTTAACTTTTTGCTAAACATTAATCACTTTCTTCTGTTCTAGGTTTTGCAAGGCTGCTTAATTTGTATTTTTGTGAAAAATAAAATAGTTTTCACTTTTTATTGAAAGTTATGAAACAAAAACTTTAAATTGCAGTATTCAATTAGCAATAGTTAGCTGCGCTGCTAATTAGTAGAACCAAATAAGATGAAACCCCAAATCCTTAATTTAATACCGCTTGCTTATGAAAAATGGTTTATCAAAGCAACCATATATGGACAGAGATTTAACAGCATCTTCTCGAAAACAAGATCACATACAATTGGCGTTCAAATCTCAAATTGAACGCACTAGTTTAGATGATCGATTTTATTACGAACCACTATTAGCTGGTCATCCAACTGCTGAAGATCAACATTCTTTTACTTTTTTGGGTAAAACGATGCAAACACCTTTGTGGGTGTCAAGCATGACTGGTGGCACAGAATATGCAAATGTAATTAACCATAACTTAGCGAGAGTTGCACGAGACTTTGGTTTTGGAATGGGATTGGGATCTTGTCGAGGCTTATTGACAAGCGATCAATATTTACAAGATTTTGATGTACGTGCCATTATTGGAGATGATTTGCCTTTGTATGCTAATTTGGGAATTGCTCAATTAGAACAATTGTTTGATGAGCAAAAATCCGTCTTAATTAGCGACCTAATTCATAAATTAAAAGCAGATGGTTTGATTATCCATGTCAATCCTTTTCAAGAATGGTTGCAGCCAGAAGGCGATCACTTTAAGTACCCGCCAATTGATACCATAAAACGAGTGCTTGATGCGTTTCCTGATTTGAATATCATTGTTAAAGAAGTAGGTCAAGGCATGGGGTATAAGAGTTTGGAGGCATTGTTTCAATTGCCTATTATGGCAGTAGATTTTGCTGCCAATGGAGGCACCAATTTTGCAAAGTTAGAATTGTTGCGCTCGGATGCCCAAAAACAAGAGATTTACTCTAAATTAGCCAATGTAGGGCATAGTGCAGAGGAAATGGTTTTGATGACAAATCAGATAATGAACGATTTAGGGGAGCGAGCACTTTGTAAAGAAGTTATTATTTCTGGAGGAATTAAGGACTTTTTAGACGGGTATTATCTAATAAATAAACTATCTTCGCCTGCGATTTATGGTCAAGCATCTGCATTTTTGAAGCATGCACGAGGTGATTACAAAGAATTATACGACTATGTTTCTACTCAAATAGAAGGATTGAAACTAGCAAAAAAATATTTAACAGTAAAGTAATGAATTGTAGTTAGTTGTTAGTCTATTTTCAAAATAGAACTGGAGTTCAACATCAATTTTAATTACAATTCAAGGTTTTAAAAACAAAACCAATATGAAAAAGCCAACAATAGTATCGGGATTCTCAAAACTATCCAAACGAGGAAAAATTCGCTGGTTGGTAGAAAACTTCTTTATCAATCCAGAAGAAGTTGCACGCGAACTAAAAAGTTTTTGGTATGGTGATCCACAGAAACAGAAAATTTTCGACGACTTTAGCGAAAATACAGTAAGTAATTTTTATTTGCCTTACGGTGTGGTTCCTAATTTGGAAATCAATGGAAAACTATATTGTGTGCCGATGGTGATTGAAGAGTCTTCTGTTGTAGCAGCGGCTTCGGCAGCAGCTAAATTTTGGCTAAAAAGAGGCGGATTTAAAGCTGAAATTATTGCTACGCATAAAATTGGTCAAGTACATTTTGATTGGAAGGGAGATTATACCAAACTGTACAATCGTTTTTCGGAGTTGAAAGAACGTATTTTGGACGATACGGCACACATCACCTCCAATATGCGAGAGCGTGGTGGTGGAATTTCGGAAATAGAGTTGGTCAATATGACGCATTTAGAGGCGAACTATTATCAGCTAAAAATGACTTTTGAGACCTGTGACTCAATGGGAGCCAACTTTATCAACTCTTGTTTAGAGGAGGCTTCTCGTTCATTGCGTGCTTTTATGAGTGAGCAAGAGAGTTTTTCTGACGAAGAAAAAGAGGTGACGGTTATCATGGCTATTTTATCAAATTATACACCAGAGTGTTTGGTGCGTGCTTGGGTAGAATGCCCTGTGGAAGATTTGGGGACATTTGATAATGGTAATATTGATGCGGCTACTTTTGCATATAAATTTGATAAAGCGCTCAAAATAGCACATATTGATGTGCATAGAGCCACCACACATAACAAAGGAATTTTTAATGGAATTGATGCCGTGGCATTAGCGACAGGAAATGATTTCCGAGCAATTGAGTCTTGTGGTCATACGTATGCTGCACGAGATGGAAGTTACAAAAGCTTGTCGTCTGCTAAAGTAGAGGATGGCATGTTTAAGTTTTGGCTAGACATTCCACTAGCAATAGGAACAGTAGGTGGTTTGACTTCTTTGCATCCGTTGGCCAAGCGTTCTCTGGAAATGTTAGGTAATCCTTCGGCAGAAGAACTGATGATGGTGATTGCAGCAACAGGCTTAGCACAAAATTTTGCTGCTGTTCGCTCCTTGGTAACAACAGGAATTCAACAAGGTCATATGAAAATGCATTTAATGAATATCTTGAATCATTTGGAGGCAACAGAAAAAGAAGCGATTGTTGTTCTGTCTCACTTCAAGGATAAATTAGTTTCGTTTACTGCGGTTCGTGATTTTCTTAATTTGTTGAGAACGAATCCAACAACAGAACTAAAAATGAAATAACAGGTTCGAATTAGAAAAGAAAAATAATTATCTTATATTTGAAGACATAGAGCAAACAGGTGGTTTGTTTTATGTCTTTTTTTAGTTTTAATGGATTACCGAAAAAATGGCAAAAAAACCAACCAAATTAGAATTATTATTAGAAGATATTCCAGCACCAATGCGCAATAAATTTATTGTCGTAACAGCTTTATTTGTGGTTTGGATGTTCTTCTTTGATAACAATAGCATTATCTCTCAATATCGATTACAAGCAACCTTGCAAGAATTGCAATCAAAAAAGGATTATTATCAAACCGAAATAAGCCAAGCGGAAAAAGATAATAAAGAACTTTTTACGGATGATAAAACCAGAGAAAAGTTTGCTAGAGAACATTATTACATGAAAAAGCCAGATGAAGAAGTTTTTGTGATTGAAAAATAAAAAAAATTAATAAGCTACCTTATCAAAAAGGGAGGGATAATTTTGTTCTACACTAGGTAATTTGTAAATTTGGCACACTATACAATTCAATTAATAATCTTATAAATAAAGAAAAAAAATGTCTGTACTAGTCAACAAAGATTCTAAAATCATTGTACAAGGTTTTACAGGAAAGGAAGGGACTTTTCATGCAAGCCAAATGATTGAATATGGCACTAATGTAGTAGGTGGTGTTACTCCAGGTAAAAGTGGTCAAACACACTTGGACCGTCCTGTTTTTGGAACTGTAGCTGATGCTGTTGCCAAAACTGGTGCAGATACTTCTATTATCTTTGTTCCTCCTCGCTTTGCTGCAGATGCTGTATTAGAAGCTGCAGATGCAGGAATCAAAGTAATTATCTGTATCACGGAAGGAATTCCAGTTCAAGATATGGTAAAAGTAAAAGCTTTTATCGAGGACAAAAATGTTCGCTTGATTGGACCAAACTGCCCTGGTATTATTACAGCTGAAGAAGCAAAAGTAGGTATTATGCCTGGGTTTATCTTCAAAAAAGGTAAAATTGGAATTGTATCTAAATCAGGTACGCTAACGTACGAGGCTGCTGACCAAATTGTAAAAGCTGGTTTGGGAGTAACAACGGCAATTGGTATCGGTGGTGATCCAATTATTGGAACGACAACAAAAGAAGCAGTTGAATTATTGATGGCTGACCCTGAAACAGAGGGTATCGTGATGATTGGTGAAATTGGAGGAAATTTAGAGGCTCAAGCTGCTCGTTGGATCAAAGAACATGGTACGAAGCCTGTTGTTGGATTTATTGCTGGTGAAACGGCTCCTGTTGGTCGTACAATGGGGCACGCTGGTGCTATCGTTGGTGGCGCAGACGATACTGCTGCTGCTAAGAAACGCATTTTGCGTGAGTGTGGTGTTTTGGTTGTAGATTCTCCTGCTGATATTGGAGCTACAATGGTAAAAGCACTAGAATCTGTAAAAGCATAAGCTAACTCAAGCAAGTATAGCTTTATTATAAAGAAAGCCACTTTGGAAACTCCCAAAGTGGCTTTTTGTTTATGCTAAGAATAGCATAGCTTTATAATGAGGTTAAAAATCCCCTATTACACAGATAGCAAAAGGAACCAATCCAAATGGTGGATTGATTCCTTCTTGTAATTCATTACTCCAATTTTGAGGAGTATAATATATCCTATTTAGTAAGTCGGTTACTTATATAACAATCGGCTATTATAACACTATACAGGGAGCGAATTGTTAGAAAAATAACGTCTATTTATTCCTGTAGTTGAATGAATTTCGTGTTGTTGGGTAAATGATAATACCAGAACGAGGGAATAAGAAACTCAGACGAGGGGTGAAATTGATTAGTGTATTTTAATACTTAGAGAGAGGAGTTAATCTTTGATTTAATGCTGTTAATAAGTGCTGGAGAAACACTACGACGATTAACTTTTTTGCGAAGGAATTCACGGAATGATTTCTCTTTTTGCAATTTAGCGAGTTGTTCAGGAGAATTTTTGACGTCTGTTAAAAATTCACGCGATTCTTGGTTGGATAGGGCTCCATCAAGATACATTACTAATCTTCTTTGGAATTCCCCTGGATTGCCAGATGTTTTCATAATACTTAATTTTAAAATATAAATAGAACTAAATAGATTTTTCAATAACAGTTTCTACTCTAGATGATTGTTTGTACTTTAAATAGAAAAGTAGGAGTAGAACTGCGAAATGTTTATGGTTAATAAATTTAATAAACAGAAAATGTTGCTTTACTGATAAACTATTACTGTGCCAATAAGTAACATTTTCTGTCATAAATTGTTCAATTTTTATTTTTTTTGTCCACGTTTATCTTTATAACCCATGGATTGTGCATAATCTGTTAAACGCTCTTTAAGCATGTTTCTAGCACGATGCAACCTAGATCGGACAGTTCCGATAGGAATATCAATTATTTTAGATATTTCTTCATAAGTGAAGCCTTCAATGTCACAAAGTAGAATGACAGTTCTGAAATCAATAGGCAATGCATTAATAGCATTGGTGACTTCATCGCCCATCATACCTTGAAAAATATCTTCTCTCAAGTCGAAGAAATCTACATAGCTTGCGTCTTCACTATCGTGATAGGTTGCAATTTCCTCATAGTCTACCTGTGTTGGTCGTTTGCTTTTCTTACGATATTGGTTGATAAAAGCGTTCTTCAATATCTTAAACAACCAAGCCTTCGCATTAGTTCCTTGAATGTACTTATCTATGAATCTAAATGCCTTTAAATAAGTTTCTTGAACCAAGTCATTTGCATCATCTTCGTTGTAACAAAGGTGAAAAGCAAAATTATAGAGTGCGTCAATTTGAGGCATCAATTCGCTGTTAAATACAGCTAATTGCTCTGGTGTCGCTGTAGGAACTTCTTCCTGTTGGTCAACTTCTTCTTCTAAGTATTCATTTTCGTTTTCCACGGTGATGTTGTATTTAAGTTGAATTTATTACCAATATTTTACAAATGACAGCATTGAATAGGAGCCATGATTTACAAAACACGATAGTATTCTAGGATTTGTTAAAGCGATTGTTGTTGAATAAACTACGAAGTAATGTGAAAACTCAACTATTTATAATTATCATAATAGTTGACAAAACTATATAGTATAGTATTAATATACCCTAATTTATTCCACATAGTTTCCCAAAATACGCTTTTTTTTCAAAAAAGCATAATTAATACCTTGAAATGGATAGGAATAGAAACCGTTGTTTGTTGGTGATCGAACTAAAATAGTTTATACTTTTCCTTTTTTCCAAAGCTGATTGAAAGTATGTTTGGGAAACTTGGGAAACTCTCTGCGATCGCCCCACATTTTGCTCAAGAACAAGTTGCCAACCAAGTTTTTGCTAAAAGCAGGAGCATTCATCAACGACCTATTCAACATTGCTGTTCGCCAAGCCCGCCACATCAGCTGTTCTTCTTTTGGGCGCAAATTTTCTGCTTCTTCAAAAGAACGATTGTATAATAGCATTTGATGAAGGTTGATGTTGACAGGGCAGTTTTCTGTACAACTGCCACATAAAGAAGACGCTTGGCTTAAATGGACATTGTCTTCAAATTTTCCGATTTTTAGATGAGGACTAATAACTGCACCAATAGGACCACTATAAGGGCTATCATAAGTATGTCCACCAATGGTTTGATAGACAGGACAATTGTTGAGGCAAGAGCCACAACGAATACAATACATCGACTCTCGCATGTACTCATCGCCCATAACTTCGCTGCGTCCATTATCAAGCAAAATAACATACATATCTTCGGGACCATCTACTTCATGTGCTTGCTTAGGACCGCTCAAAATAGTATTGTAGACAGTGGTATTTTGTCCTGTACCAAACGTTGCCAACAAAGGCAAAAATAGATCTAAATCTTCTATTGAGGGAATCATTTTTTCAATTCCGATAATAGCAATATGTGTTTTGGGAAGCGTTGTTGCTAAACGCCCATTACCTTCATTTTCTACCAAGACCATAGAACCTGTATCTGCCAAAAGGAAGTTGCCTCCAGAAATACCAATGTCTGCTTGTGTGAAACGTTCTCGTAAAACTTGGCGAACATAAGCTGTTAGTGCTTCGGGGCTTGCATCTGGAGCGGTTTGGAATTTTTCGTGAAACAAATCAGCAATATCTTCTTTAGACAAATGCATGGCAGGAGTAACAATATGATAAGGTGTTTCTCCTTTGACTTGAACAATAAATTCTCCTAAATCAGTTTCTAGAACTTCAATACCTTGTTCTTCTAATAGATGGTTTAGTTTTATTTCTTCTGTAATCATGGATTTAGACTTAACAACAATTTTTGCTGCTTTTTCTTTCATGATTTGGGTAATCGCCTTTTGTGCTTCTTCGATATCTTCTGCCCAAATAACTTTTCCTCCACGAGCCGTAAACTTTGCTTCAAATTCTTCTAGGAGAGCAGGTAAATTTTGAATTGTTTTTGCTTTGATGTTTTTAGCCAATTGCCTTGCCTGCTCTAAGTTTTCAAACTGCTGTTTGCCTATAGCTACTTTGGTATGGTATTTCCCCATATTAAATTTAAGACGCTTTCGGTGCTCTTTTGAAAACGCTTTTTCCTCGGATTTTTCTAAAAAAGTAGCTAAGTGTTTATTCATTATTTCAAGGTATTAGACATAACGATTATAAAATAGGTTTGATAGAGTTTAAATTATTGATTGCTAGTGATTAAGTAGAGTTTTTAGGTTCTGTTAATTTGCCCAGCAAAAATAGTCACACACTTTATAAGGTTATTTAGCAAACTATTAAGTTTGATAAAAAGTGCTTATTCTCCACAGAAGAATAGACCTTATCACAAATTTAACTAATTTTGCAATCTTTTTGACACTTTAGTTGTTTTATGCTTCAATATAAAAAGTAGTGGTTCTCATTTAAAGAAAAAGAACGAATAATAAAGAATGGAATTTACACGATATCAATTGGATAACGGCTTGAAGCTGTTGGTACACCAAGATAAAAGTACCCCACTGGTTTCCGTTTGTATTACCTACAATGTAGGGACAAAAGACGAAGAAGAGGGAAAGTCTGGTTTTGCACACTTGTTTGAACATTTGATGTTTGGAGGTTCAAAGCACGCTTTGAGCTTTGATGATTATATTCAACAAGCAGGAGGTGAAAACAATGCTTTTACCAACCAAGATATGACCGTTTATTATGAATATATGCCTTATCAAAACCTCGAAACAGCCCTCTGGTTGGAAGCCGATCGAATGTTGCATCTTAACCTAGATGCAAAGGCTTTGGAGCGAGAAAAAAAAGTGGTATTAGAAGAATTTAAAGAGAGCTGTTTAAACGAACCTTATGGCGATATTTGGCATCATATAGGACCTATGGCTTACCGAGTACATCCTTACCGAATTCCTACGATAGGACAGGTGCCACAACACATTGAGGATGCAACTTTGGAAGATGTAAAGGCTTTTTTTGATCGCTTTTACTGTCCTAACAATGCTGTATTGAGTATCTGTGGAAATGTAGAACCTGAACAGGCTTTAAGGCTGACTCAAAAATGGTTTGGAGATATTGAGCAAGGAAAGGTAAATAAGATAAAGTCGCCTTACGAACCGTTACAAACAGAGAAACGAGTGATTGAGGTCGCTGCTAATGTTCCTTTAAATGCTTTGTATTTGGTGTTTCATAGCGCAGAACGCAACCACAATGATTATTATGTAGATGATTTTATAACCGATGTGTTGGCAGAAGGCGATGCTTCGCAACTGTATCAAAACTTGGTGAAAGAACAGGAATTGTTTTCGTCTATTGATGCCTATATTACGGCTTCTATTGATACTGGTTTAATGATTATTGAAGGAAAATTATCGGATGAGGCAACATTTGAAGAAGCAGAAAAGGCGATTTGGAAAGAGCTAGAAAAGCTTAAGAATACTTTATTGCCTGCCAAAGCTGTGGAAAAATTTCGGAATCGAACTGAACACAATATTGAATTTAGTGAATTGAATAATTTGCACAAGGCAATCAATCTAGGATATTATGAGATACTAGGAGATGCGGCAATGATTAATGAGGAAAAAGCAAAATATAATGCCATTACTGCTTTGGATATTCAAAAACGTAGCCAGCAAATTTTTCAAGATGAGAAATGTTCGGTATTGTATTACAAGGCAAAAAATAAATAAAAGGAAGGTAAGGTAAAGTAATAGGTTTTGCGGTTTTCTTATTTTGATTGGAAGGGCTTAAGTTGGTTGAAATTTTGCCACTTATTAGTCATTTGAGATGGTTGTGAAACGATTCCAACGAGTTTGTTCAAAAAACAGAATTGGAAGGAAATTTACTAAATAAAAAAGAACTCAAAAAGTAAAGAAAGAGAAACTAAAAAAACAACTAGCAGACCTTGAAGTTAGTTTTTGAAAATAGACCTAAATAGCTCTTTTTGAATCTAAAAGTTTTAGTTAACTAAATCTTATTTAGGTAGAGACAAGTCAAAAGATTCAATTAAAAAGTGTATCTTTGTTTATAGTAGTTCACAAATTGAGACGAATTTTATAAAATAAATATCATAGATCATGAATACAGTTTTTTTAATGCAATTTTTAGGACCAGAGATGCTTCTTGTATTCTTTGTTATTCTTTTGTTGTTCGGTGGTAAAAAAATACCAGAACTAATGAGAGGTTTAGGAAAAGGAGTGAGCGAGTTTAATAATGCTCGTGATTCTGTGACCAAAGAATTTAGACAAGGAATGAAGGAGGGTGAAAAGGAAAAAATAAAAATTGAAGAGAACTCTAAGGCTTCTTAGAAAAGCTTGATTTTTTACCAGAATTATTTCGTTAATATTCTCCTAAAAGGACAATAAACAGCTATTTTTTTGCTTTATTGTAAACAAAGCTTCATACAATAGCACAAAAACGAACATTTATGCTCATTGTTAAGATGATCAGGAATGTTCGTTTTTGTTTTTTTGAAAACAAGCTTTTTTTTATAACTTTACAGTTATTAGCACATTAGCTTAAATATCATTTCACACAATGAGAGGCAAAATTTAAGCTGATGGAAATAAAAATAAACATTGCTAACCCTTCAATGTTTTACATTATATCTTGGAAAAAATACAATTTGAGCCCCAGAAGAAAAAACACTACCTACTAATGAACTTGAATTTTTATGTGTTAAGAGCTATATCTTTGATCTTAGTAACTTCACTTTTGACCAATATAGCCGCTAATGCAACGTCCCCTGATTATCCCGTAATCGATGAAGAATTAGGAAAAATACTAGTTGATGGAATGGGGAGTCTGATGAATGACTATCCAGACAACAATCCTGACTATCCGACTTTTACAGACGAACATTATAGAGCACGTTTCCTAGAAATGTCTGGCGAAATTCAATATCGTCTAACTCCTGATATTAAGAACCACATCATCCATCGTACAGAGCGATACAGAAGCGCTACAGAGCGTACTTTGGGATTGACGGAAATGTATTTTCCTATTTTTGAAGAATACTTGTCTGAAAAAAATATTCCACATCACTTAAAGTATTTACCAATTGTTGAGTCAAACTTAAATGCAGTTGCCAAATCTCATGCTTCTGCTGTTGGTTTATGGCAATTTATTCCTGGAACAGGAAAGCTTTATGGTTTGAAAGTGGCTTCTTATCTGGACGAGAGAAGTGATACGCACAAGGCATCACAAGCAGCAGCTACAATGTTGTCTAACTTGTACAAACGATATGGGGATTGGCCATTGGCTTTAGCGGCCTACAATTGTGGTCCTGGGCGTGTTGATAAATACGTAAAAGGCAACGATAAAGATTTTTGGGATATTAGAAAATATCTTCCAAGAGAAACACAAATGTATGTGCCTTATTTTATGGCAGTAGCTTATTCTTATGAGTTTCATCACTTGCACGAATTGACTCCCAAGAAATTGCCTAGTGATTTAGTCTTGACAGATTCTATTCATCTAGAACCAGGCTATCAGACACTTTCTCAATTAAGCAAAAAGTATAAAATTAGCCTAGATACTTTAAAACGCTTAAATCCTGGTTATATCAAAAATTATATACCGTCTGGTTCTAAGTTGAATATTTTGGTACTTCCAGCTCGTATTGTGGCTCAAGTGAGAAATTATGCTCCAGCACTGAAACGAATCATGGCAATGAAATCAGAGAACCCAATCAAATGTATTCGACGTGTCAATAGTGAAGCTGATTTGAGTAAGTTGATGAAAGCCCATCGTTTTTCACGCAATGATCTATTGTTTTGGAATGGCTTATCGACTAATTACAGAGTAAAAAAAGGGGATATTATTGCTGTAAGAAAATACCGTGTCCCAAAAGATGCTTGGCCTAAAAAGGAGGTTCGTAAAGATATTCAGAGCATTTCAATTGCTTCTCTAAAGGTAGTAGGGCTAGATGATAAACAAGAAAAAGCTGTAACGGCACCTGTGTATGTTTCTATTAAGAACAAGAAATTAGCACAAAAACTAGCAACAACTTCTATTAGTCCATCGAATAGAAAAGAGCGTTCTAGTTTTGGTATCGCTCCAACAAAAAGTAATACCCAAAATGCAAAAGTAGTTCCATCACAAAAGAACGAAGTTATGGCCGCTATTTCTCAAAATAGAAGTAGAGAGCGTAGATTGCGTAACAATACAACACTAAATAAAAGCACGGTCAATATTCAAAATAATACGACTCCTTCTGAGAAAGTTGTGTCTTCTTCTGACGCAGCGACCCTTGCACTTCAGGAAAAAGCAGCTAAAGAAGCTCAAAAATTATCTGCAAGCAAGCAAATTAACGACTTAAGTCGAGCCATTCAATCAAAAGAACAAGCTATCGTAAAAGCCAAATCATATAGCACAACAAGTGCTGAAGAGGTTGCGGCATTGTCTTACCTTAATAATAAGTCAGAGGCATTAAAAGAGACTCGAATGGCAAAAAAAAAGGCTAAGGTAGAAGCAGAAATGAAAGCAAAAGCAGCGGCAGAACGTCAAGCGAAGTTGGAAGCAGAAATGAAAGCAAAAGCGGCAGCAGAACGTCAAGCGAAGTTGGAAGCAGAAATGAAAGCAAAAGCAGCGGCAGAACGTCAAGCGAAGTTGGAAGCAGAAATGAAAGCAAAAGCGGCAGCAGAACGTCAAGCGAAGTTGGAAGCAGAAATGAAAGCAAAAGCGGCGGCAGAACGTCAAGTGAAGTTGGAGGCAGAAATGAAAGCAAAAGTAGCAGCAGAACGTCAAGCGAAGTTGGAAGCAGAAATGAAAGCAAAAGCAGCAGCAGAACGTCAAGCGAAGTTGGAAGCAGAAATGAAAGCAAAAGCAGCAGCAGAACGTCAAGCGAAGTTGGAGGCAAAATTAGCTGCTGAAAATGCGCAATTGGGAAAAACCTATCAGTATCACCAAGTCAAAAATGGTGAAACAATATTGCAAATTGCTGCAAAATATAATGTTTCGGTAAGTGATCTCCAAACTTTGAATAATATCTCTACTCAAACTATCCTTAGAAAAGGAATGGAGTTGAAAATTAGAAAGAAGTAGATGGATGCCTTGACAAGCTTCAACGTGCAAGTTATTCAACAAAAATTAAACATATCTTAATGTGAAAAAGAGGTGTCTTGTGATGCCTCTTTTTTATTTTGCAATATAAACTTGAATATTATTTATTCTTTTTCAAAAAAAGAATTAAATTGGTGTATATCTAATCTTTTAGTAGTTCAATGATTTGTTCATGATACTTATAAGTATTGTCTCTTGTACAATTTGTATAAGTCGGGTAGATGGCTCTTTCTAGAGTAAACACAAACAAAATACTTATGAAAAAAAGAATTAAAATATACAAAATTATTTTATGTTGACTCATTTTTTTATCTTGTAGCTTGCTGATTTTTAGAGCTTAATAGGTTTTGAATTGTGTTAATTTGATTTTAGTAGATAATTTGGTCTACCTAAAAGAGATAGTTCATTCGTAGCTAGCTTTAGCAAGAGTTAATAAGCCACCACAAAGCGACACTGCACAACACGCTTCTGTGAGCAAGAACCACAACTTTATCGAAGATTCTATAGAAGATATAACTATTATTATTATTAAAACGGTGTGCCCAAGATATTGTAAACTGTTATGAGATGTACCCTAATGCTCTTTTGTTTTTACTGCCTTTGTTTATCAACTGAGTCACTAGCTCAAGACAAAGTAGAGCTATTCAATAATTTGGAACAAATTGGCGCTTTTCAAACATTGAATAAGACATTTGATGTAAAAACAGGAGAGGAGCTTATTGTGACTGTTACACCAATGAAAGGAAAACTAGGAAAGCTAGTAATTGATATTCCTGGTTCTAATTTTCAGTATGTTAATAAAAAACTAGTGAAGCTAGATCGTGAAAGAATTCGAGTGGCTCAATCTGGTACCTATGTATTTCATTTTGTTAATAGTGATATTAGCAAAAAAGAATTAGATATAAAAATTTATAAACAACGTAGTACAGTCAATAAAGATACCATCATTTTAGATGATGTTATTTTTTCTTCTTTTCGAGATACCATCAAACAATATAGAGACGATACTATTCCAGTGCCTGATTTGGCAGAATATGAATTTGTATTGAGTCCTGCTATGAATTATAGTGCTGTTAGTGATTCTATTATTTTTGAAGAGCTATTAAAAGACGAAAATACAGAATATCAATATGCTGCTTATTGGATTGGAATAGGAAGCGAATCGATTGCTGCGTATAACAAACTCAAAAATAGTCCTCCTCCAAGTTGGAGTATTGCGGGGATTAATGAACCTTTAATGGCGTACGGCTTGGGCATAACAGATTTGCTCCCGTTTAGCTCATCATCTATCTCTAGAGATGTTATGTTCAAGTTTATGAATCCTGAAAAGTATAATAATACCGATAAAAAACCGAGATTAACTCGCAAGGATAAACGAGCGGATTTTTTTGGTAGAATTCCAATTAGTAGTGCTAGTAAATATAGAGAGTTGTTGTTGAGTATTCGCAATTTTAATACAACGACAGGAGTGCCAGTATACGTTAAATTTGCTAAATTTAAATTGGATAGAATTTATTACAACGAATACATTATAAGGGAACGAGTCCAAGAAATTTTTAGAGAAAAGACCCTAGAAGTATTGGCGCCAGAGGAGGGATAAAATGTTGCCATAACGCTTGATTTCTTTTTAACAATTAATCCCAAAGAGTATTCATTTAAAAAATACGATGTGAAACATAATACTGCAACATATTATTTGAGCTGTGTCCTTAGTGTACTAATGTTATTGCTCTTTTATGTAGAACCGATTCCTGCACAAAAAATTCAAAATAGAGTTAAAAATGCAGCAAAACGTAAAACAGCAGAGAAAATAAGTGAATTAAAATCGACAGGAAGAGTTCAAGTCAATTCTACCAAAAGAGCGTTAAAAAATTCATTAAAGGGAGGGAAGCCCGGAATTGGTCCAGGTTCGGAAGCAACATTGGATGAATTAATAGAAGACAAAGAAACAAGAGAGAGTTTAACTGATAATACGAATAGAAGTCGTTATGTCGAGTTATTTGGAGAGTGGACAACAATGCCTAGTGATGCAGAGTTGCTGGCTAGAGCCAAACTAAAGGCAATACAAGATTCTTTGAATAATATCGACCGAAAATACTTTCGAGTTACTAAAAATATTTGGGATGATAGTCGCCCTATGATCATTTTTGGCTGGCATCCTTATTGGTTGGGAGATATTTACAAGGGCTACGATTATGATATGTTTAATGTAGTTGCTTATTATTCTTACGACATCAACCCTGAAAGTGGTGCGCCACAGAATCCTGCGGCAATGACTAGTTTTATGACAGGAGAATTTGTTCGTACGGCTCATGACAAAAATTGTAGCGCATTATTGTCAGTAAGTTGCCATGGAGAACAAAATGTTACCCGCTTTTTGAGTCAAAACATTCCTGCACAACAACGATTCATGGATTCTATTCTTTTTATTTTAGATTCTACGAATGCAGATGGAATTGAAATAAATTTTGAAGGAGTCAATGCCAATACAAAAGATGAGTTTTCTAAATTTATACGAATATTATCAACAACTTTAACAGGGGCTAGAGGAGATACTAGTTTTGTATTTTTGAGTGTGCCTGCTTATGATCCTGATAATGTTTATAACGTAGCAGAGCTACAAAATTTTGTCGATATTTTTGTTGTCAAAGGATTTGACTTTCAAGAGACTCCAAATGGGTTGAAAAAGATGCCAACGGCACCACTAAATTATAGTCCATTAACTTCTGCACCCGATTTGAGAACAGCTGTTGATCGATATATTGCCGACTTAGGACCCATATATAGTGCTCGTTTAATTTTGGCACTACCGTATTATGGAACACGATGGGTAACGGACGGAATCACAGAAGAGATATTGGATATGCAAGCCATTACTTATAATGACCTCCAATTTGAATTTGTGATGCAAATTGACAACTACCAAAAGTTTCCAGGGGCAAGATTGCGGTACGATAGCATACAAACTTCATATGTGTTTAGTTATTATGATTATTATGGAGTCGATACGGCACTTGGAGACATCCCTGCTGATGTAACAATCTATTTTGATGATAGTTTGAGCCTTCAGAAAAAATATCGCTATTTGATGGATGCAAGATTAGGCGGTGTCGGAATTCAGTTTTTAGGTAATGACGCAGGGTTTCAGCATTTGGAAACGATGCTTTCTAATGAGTTTATGGAAATCGTTGAACCACAAAACGAAAAGTTGGCAGAGGTCTATGAAAAAAGCAATACTTTTCGCCAAAATTCTATTTATGCATTGGTTGTATTGCTCTATCTAGCTATTTTTCTGGCTATTGGCTTGTGTGCGGCACTATTTAATCGCCAAGTTCGTCAAGCGTTGTTTGACAATGGACGATTTAGAATTGGATATATGCTGTTCTTTACCTTTTTAATGTTGCTTGTTGGAGGTTATATGGGCTTATTTGAAGGCACAACCATACCATTACTTGTAGGAGTGATTTTTGGGGCGATTGTGAGTTGGGCAGGTTGGAAGTATGTTTCTCAAAAAAAGTCATTAACTCCCTAATTAGTCGAATTGAGGCTAGCACATAGAAGCCCATACTATATTAATACCGAATATGAAACAATCAATAATATCTCATTTTTCAGCACAACTGCTGCTTTGGACATTGTTCCTTTGTTGTTGTCAAACTAGCCTTTGGGGACAATTATGGGGAGATGAACTAGACTCTATCGAACGAGTTCAGCTAGAAAAAAGACAGGTTTTAAAAGCGACACCACCCATACAGGAACGTGTAGATCACAAAATTAATGAGCACCGCTTGTTGATGCTTGCTTACGAATGGTGGGAATTGCCTACCAACATCGAACAAACACGCATTGACAAGGCTTTGGATAGTCGTTATGAGCCTTATAATACTAGTCTTGAAAACTCAGATTGGAGAAATAAAAGAGGCGTCTTTTATAGAAGTAACAATAAAATACTTCCCAAACAAAACTTAACGGTAATGGGCTGGCATCCTTACTGGAAAGGGGATACTTACAAGACTTATAACTATAGGTTGTTAACGCATTTGGCTTACTTTGGCTATGAAGTTAATCCATTTACAGGAGGTTACACTAGCTTTGAGGCAATTGAAGAACTAATGAGTAGCGATTTGATTATGACCGCTCATTTAGATACTTGCAAAGTGTTATTGACAGTAAGCAATAGAGGGTATAGTAATAATGAAATATTTTTTACCAGTGAGCCAGATGTTCAGCGCAATTTAATAGATAGTTTAAAAAGTATTTTGTTACGCTCTGGAGCGGATGGAATTGATTTGAACTTTGAAGATGTTCCAATTACACAGAAAGCGAATTTCATGGACTTTGTTAAGGAGCTTTCTTTTGCTATTAGAGAAGATAACAACGACTATGTAATTAGTATGTCTGTGCCTTTGTATGATCGTGATAATGTATATGATTTGCCTCAATTAAAGCCATGGATTGATTTATTTGTCATCAATAGTTTTAATTTTCACATTCAGCCAACACAATTGCACGAAGGTCCTTTGGCGCCATTGACGGACTATGATGCTTCTATTAGAGGAACAGTATGTTTGTATAAACTGTACACTACCTTAGATGAATTATTGGCTGTTCCTTATGATATTACAGACGTCGTTTTGGAGCATGATGAAGTATATGAAAGTCGATTGAGAGATTCGTTGAATTACTACATCCAACGCACTTATCAAAATCTAGAATATGAGCCATATGATATTACCGATATTCTAAACACAATCAAAATTACAAAAGATATGGATGGTCGCCCTTTGTGGCAAGATTATCAAATTAATCGTTTGTTGAGAAAAACGAATTGTGTAGGGATGTTGTCGCAATATTCAAAAGCGGCTAAAGATAATGAAAATGTTGGCTTCTTTATTTTTAAGCCCAAGCGAGATACATTGGTCTTTAAAGAGTTGGATCTTTTTAAGAATATTGCCATTCGAGCAGAAGTAGATTCCCAACAAATGGATTTGAATAAAATGATTGAGCTTTTTAAAGCAAAAATTGGCTACGATCATATTGGTAGTTTGGTTTTGGGATTGCCTTATCATGGAGCCGTTTGGTACAAAGACAGAGCAGGCAAAAAAGATTTTGAAGGTTATATGCCTTACAGCGAAATCTTGCGCTTGGCAGAAAAAGGTAGAGCCAGTATCGACTATGACAAAGGGACGCATTCTATGGAAGCAACCGTTCGAGATACACTAGGAGGGGTCTACAAGATTTATTTTGATAATTCTACCTCGTTGGGGCGAAAGTTTGATTTTGCAGTTGACCAAGGAATGGGGGGAGTTGGTCTGTGGGCTTTGGGAGCAGATTATGCGCACACAGATTTGTGGTCTACAATAGAAGAAAGCTTTGTTAAAAGAAAAGTTTGGAACCACAAAAAAGGGAAGTATACAAGAATAAGTGTTGATAAAGAAAATAAAATTAATTATACCATTCAATACTTATTGAAGCGATTTAGTCATCTCATTTTTGCCACCTTATTTTTGATCACCATTTTCATCTGTATTAGCTTCTGTTTCTCAGTATTGGATTGGAAGGTGCGAGATGTATTGTTTTATAGTGGTGCCTTTCGAATTTTTTATCTAGTTGTCTTTACAATTGTACTGTTAGTAGTTGGAAATTGGTTGGGGTGGTTCCAAAATAGAATGATTACGTTTGCTATAGGAACAGGCTTGGGATTACTATTGACTTGGGTGGCGTCCAATTTGGTAGCCAATAAACACAAGGAGTTGCCTTAGTACATTGCAAAAACACAAGGAGTTTGTTTTTCAGAATACGAATTACCGAGCGTGTTGAGAAAAAACTTTGAAATCGATCAAGTCGAGAAAAGAACCACTATTTTTAAATAAAAAAGGATAACAATGGGAAAGGTAATTGCCCGAGAATTTATTTGGCTGTTTGTTGGTCTAATTGCAGCTATTCCATTAGGGATTGTGTTTTTGTGGTTTTTCGGAACGACAAATGAAATAATTAATTTACCAGAGATTCGAAAGAACTATATCTTTTGGTTATATTTAATAGGATATCTAACTTCTTTTGTTGGAATCTATATTATCCGTTTTGTATCAATGGCTTTGAAAACCTTGACAGCACCTGAAACGGAAGAAGAAGAGGAGTAAATCTGAAATTTCTATTAAATTAGTTCAACTAGATTCAGGGGAGTTCGGTTTGTCTTGCGACAAAAGAATAGAAACGACAAAAAGAATAGCTGAACTATTTTCTAATTAGTTTTAATATCTAATGATTCACGACACAATTGCAGCTATTGCAGGGGAACTTAATCGTTTTTTGCAATCCAAACATAATATTACAGAAGAAAAGGTTGTCATGTCTAACATTGTCAATTTAGATGGTAGTGTGGCTGTTCAAGAACCCGATAAAATTGTTATGACCTTGGCCAATATCGAAATGGATAAAAGCCAAAGTAATGTGGGGGGGTACAAACAGACGGGAAGAGGAAGTTTTCAAAAATTTAATCCACCCATTAATATAAATATAACCGTTTTGTTTTCTGCTTATTTTACAAGTGAAAATTATTTGGAGGGACTTAAATTTATAACTTCTGTCATTGCTTTTTTTCAATCTAGAGCAGGAAGTTTTAACAACCAAAATACGCCTGCAATCAACGGAATCGTTGATCGTCTTCAAGCAGAGTTAATTACAATGGAAACAAGAGACTTGGGGAATTTTTGGGGAATTATGGGGTCTAAATATTTACCCTCTGTGGTATATAAAATAAAGACACTGCCCATCAAACATGATCTTATCTTTCCAGATATTCCTGTTATCAAAAAAACATAAATTTTTTTGCTTGATAATGGTAATGTTTATTAACAAAGAAGCATATAAAATAGAGAAATCTAATGGCTAAAATTAAAAGAAATAAAAAAAGCAAATTTCCTCAAATGAAATTGGAACTGTTGGCGCAGTTTCAAGAGCTTCTTGATGTTCAAATTAAGCATGATTTTTTTGAAGAAGGAGTCTTTCCCGCAGGAAAAGTTAGATTGACACCAACAGAAGGAACCCTGAAAGAATTGGCACGTAATGGACTACAATACCGATCTATGGCCAGTGGTTTTATGTTGGGCTATGCCTCGACAGATTCTTATACACCAATTGCCGATATTGAAAAACCAGTTCATCTTTCTATTTTGTTAGATGTTGTTGATCAGCGATTTTTGAACTATACCGATCTGCCGTTTGAGTTTGATGATAACACCATCTTTTATTTTAATAATAAGAGTTTAGAAAAAGACGATACAGAACATAAGAACTTATCTCTAAATCAATACGTAACACCAGAAGATAAGGTAGAAATTTGTAGTTCTATCATTATTTACGATTTTGACGAAGAACAATATGGAACCGAAGTACAGGTAATGAACGCTTTGGAAGAAATTGTATTTGAAGAAATTTTAGAAGATGGAGCTGTCTCTTGTGAAATTTCTTTATTGGGAGAACCCGAGGGCAAATACTCTATTCTTATTGACGGTCTGGAAGAAAAATCCTTTTACTTGTACACTGGATTGAAAAAAATCTTTGGAGTGATTGATATTATTATTGACAAAGATGATTTTAGTGATTATGCTTTGTTTGATGATGATGGAGGCTTGGTATCACAAGTGTATAATATTCGATTTGGTGCTCGTTCTGTTCGTTGGCAATATGTTTTGATAGAAAATGGCAATGACCAGATGCATCGAGAACCTGAAATCTATGATACCAATAGAGCCGAAGGTTATGTTCCAATGTCTTTTGAGGAGCCAGAAACGGTCGCTTTGGACGGAGGAAAAGAAGTATTTCATATTTGGACAATGGAACCCATTGCCTTTAAAGAAAAACAGCTAGAAAAGTTCAAATTAAAGACAAAAAGAGGCAAAAGTGGCGTAGAGTGGATTGTTCAATTGCCCTGTGCATCGGCACTTGGGAACTTAAAAGTAAATTTATTAGACAAATCTGAGGTTTATTCAGAATTAATAGTATATTTGTAGGGAGTATTACAAATGATATAATGTAATTGTATATAAATGTAATACTAGAATTTAAAACTTATTAAATCAACTAAATTTAAACAAATTTAATCATGGCAAAACAATATGCAACACCCGGTGTGTATATCGAAGAGAAAAGTGCCTTTTCCAACTCTGTAGTTTCTGTAGCAACTGCAGTACCTGCTTTTATTGGGTATACTCAAAAAGCAGCAGCTGGTAAAAAAGACTTGACGAATGTTCCAATGCGAATTACTTCTATGGTGGAGTACATTAGCTTTTTTGGAGGAGCGCCAACAACTCAATTTACAATCGAAGCTGATGACAATAACTACAGCTTAGACGTAGAAGGAGAAACTAACTACAACTTGTTCCGCAGCTTGCAATTATTCTTTGCAAACGGAGGTGGTGCTTGTTACATCGTATCAGTAGGTAACTATACTGGTGGTGTGAAAGCTTCTGCTTTGATCGGTGCAGAAAATGGAGGTGGTATTACTGCTTTGTTGAAAGAGCAAGAGCCTACATTGGTTGTAATTCCAGATGCAGTATTACTAGAGGAAGGAGATTGTGCTTCTGTTCAACAAGCAATGATCAAACATTGTGGTGCGGATACTCGTAGCCGTTTTGCAATTTTGGACGTATGGAATGGTCACCAAGCTAGAACATTGTTGGATGACGATGTTGTAACTGCTGCTCGTACAGCATATGGTGGAAATTTCTTGGATTTTGGTGCAGCTTACTACCCTTGGTTGAACGCTACTGTTGTAAGTGCTGACGACTTGAGCTACAAAAACATTAGCAACGCTGATGGGCTTATCGACATCTTGAACAGTGAAGTTGACGAAAATGTAGCTGCTGGTTATGTAAAAGAAGAAAAAGGTGACATGATCAAAGAAGAGATCGCTAAGATTTCTGATGATGATGCTAACGCTACTGCTGTAAGCAACTTGTTGAAAGCAGTTAGTCCTATCTATAACGATATTTTAGGCCAAATGAAGGAGGCTCTTAACGTTCTTCCTCCATCTGGTGCTGTTGCTGGTATCTATGCATTGGTAGATAGCTCTGTGGGAGTTCACAAAGCACCTGCAAATGTAAGTGTATCGGCTGTTACTGGTCCTACAGTAAATGTTAATGCTGAGGAGCAAGAAAATTTGAACTTACCATTGAGCGGTAAAGCAGTTAATGCAATCCGTCCATTTGTTGGTAAAGGTACTTTAGTATGGGGTGCTCGTACTCTTGATGGAAACAGTGGAGACTGGAGATACATCAACGTACGTCGTACAATGATTATGTTAGAACAATCTATCAAGTTTGCTTGTGAGCCTTATGTGTTCCGTCCAAATGATAGCAACACTTGGTTGGCTGTTAGAACAATGATTTCTAACTTCTTACGTAATCAATGGCAAAGTGGTGCATTAGTAGGAAATAGCGAAGCAGAAGCTTATGCTGTAGATTGTGGTCTAGGAACTACAATGACTCCTCAAGATGTACTAGATGGTTACATGAAAGTATCTGTTAAAGTAGCAATCTCTCGCCCTGCCGAGTTTATTGTAATCTCTTTCCAACAAAAAATGCCTGGTGGCGAATAGACTCTAGTCAATTAAATTAGAAGTCGAACACATCAAAGCATGATTTGGTTTTAGTAAAAAATATTTAAAAAAAAAGATTTAAACTTTATATATTATGAGTGATTATAGTGGAACTTCGGTCAATCCATTCGAATGGCCATTAGTTAAATTCTCTTTCCGTGTAACTATCGACGGACTTCCTGAATTAGGTTTCCAAACTGTTGAAGGACTAGAGTCTGAAATAACTGCTATAGAGTACCGCATGGGGAACTCTGATTTCCTTTTCAAATCTAAGAGACCAGGTATGGTTTCATTCAGTAACGTTACTTTCAAGAAAGGTGAATTTTTGGGTGATGCTAACTTAAAAGATTGGTGGCACATGTACGCTTGGGAGCACACAACTAACCGTAACGAGCGTAAAGAAATCTTGATTGAGCTTTTGGATGAAGCAAGTGACGTAATGATGACTTGGACACTTTATGGTGCTTTCCCTGTTAAATTTACTCCAACTAGCTTGGATGCTGAAGCAGATTCTGAAGTTGCTTTCGAAGAACTTGAGGTTGCTATCGAATCTTTCGTTCTAGAAAAAGGATCTTAAGAATAATTAATATTGCAAAAGTTATTCAGTATGCAATCAATAGGCATATGTTAACTTTAAAATGCAATTTTAATCTTAAGTTAATTTTATAAAAATTATTGTTCCTTGATTATTTATAATGTTTTCCTAAAAACAGCATTAATCGTAGATAATCAATACATATAAGAATAATTTATTGACCTAGTAGAATCCATTTTCTGCTAGGTCAATTTTTTATTTGTATTATTCGAATAAGTTTTGTACTTTAGAGTTACTTGATTTTTCTAATTTGAATGCCCTCCTAAATTAGGTTTGTATTTGACATTTGAATATCATTTTCTTTGTTTTCAATGTTTTGAAATTCCCTATAATATGGCAAAAAAAGTATCTAATAGTAATAACAACCCCCACTTAAATGCTGATGGAGTGGGAGACCTATCTCATTTAAATCCTACGAATACAAATCCTGTTAGCAAGATTGGAGATTTGTCTCATCTACAAATTTCTGCTGTTGGGCAAAACCAAATTAAGCAGGTAAATACAGGAGGAAATTTGTCACACAATGAATGGCCATTAACCAAATTTGCTTTTGAAATCAACATAGGAGGCTTTACGGGCAATGTGTCCTTTCAAGGAATGGATGGAATGGGAGCCACAATCGCAACCATGAAGTTTAGGGATGGCAACTCAAACAAATTTTATGAACAAAGTCGACCTACCTTAACTTCTTATGATCCCGTAACCTTAAAAAAAGGTATGTTTTCGGGAGATACAGATCTTTTTGATTGGTTTTCTAATGTATCGCAAGGCTCTATGTTTAGCGACATGAGAACTGTCACCATCAATTTGTCAGAACTAACAGGAGGAGGACGAACACATATGTTTACTTGGACGCTAGAAAAGGCTTTTGTGACCAAATTTACACCCTCTAATTTAGACGGTGAGGCAGAGAGTGAAATAGCTATTGAAGAAGTAGAGCTAACGTATCAATCTTTTTCAATGAATGCTGGTTCAGGTCTTCTTGGTTCTGTCTTAGGCGGTATTGGAAGTATCGTAGGCGGTGCTGTAGGAGGCGCAATCGGTGGTGCCATTGGTGGTGCTGTATCTAAAATTTTCTAATCTAATAATAGCATCCATTCATTTCCTATAATCAATAGCGTTTTTTGATTAGAAGAAATGCAAATAGCTGATAACATCAAGTATTCTATTGATAAGCAGCTTCTAAAAGATACGATTAACAATCAATAAGTTATGGACTTACTATCGAATATAGTTGGCTTCATGAATGAACCGATTCCGAGTTTTTTCTTTGAAGTCTTATTTTTTGAAAGATCAGATTCCTTCTCGTTTAAGACGATGTCAATTTCTGCTTCTTTAGCATTGCAAGCATTAGACCCAATGGCTACTGCTTTTTCAGATGTACAAGGATTAAAAATGAGTTTTGCAACAACTCCTTTAAATGAAGCAGGTTGGTCTACTCCAAGACCTTCTTTTGATAAAATTGATAACGATGAGTTGGTACTGCAACGCTATTTGAGACCTCGTCATATTGGAGTAATGGGATTCTCATTAGATCCTACTAGTGAATGGTGCCAAAAGACAATGTCCTCTGCTAAAACTTGGGAAGAGAAAATAGAAGTGAAAGATATTATGATTTGTATCTATCACCCTATGATTCAAAATCCATTACCGATTGGTCCTTCCTCTTTTCCTGTAGCAGGATTTTTGATTCACGAGGCTTTTCCAACAAGTTGGGAAATTTCTGATTTGAGCTCAACATCTGGAGATGCACCAATTAAGGAAACCATCAAGTTTAAGTATACAGAAATTGAACGTTTAGAAATTCCTCCATCCTAATTTTTTATCTAAATAAATATATATTACTATGTCTATTTCAATTAAAAAATTGCTGTTTAATACAAAAATTAATAAAAAAAGTAAAGGCAGCTCTAAAGATGCTACCGAAGGTGGTGGCGGTGGTGCAATGTCTAAATTAGAAAAAGAGGAACTAATTCAAGAGTGCTTGGATAAAGTTCGAGATATGATAGAATACGAATTGAAACCTTAAATTGTTTTGTGGTAGATCGAAATGGCAATGATATTGGCACAAAGATTTATAAATAAGGTTTAATTTTTTTAGCGTTTAAATACTTGAGGACTATTATTAGTACTTAAAATAAAACGCAACTAATATTTATTATAAAAATAGAATGGCTGATTCTCCTATAAAAAAACTCGGTAGTGGGGTTATTAACCTCGAAGTTACAGTAGATGGTACGAAACTTCCTGATGCTATGCTTGTGTTAGAGACAGAGGTTGTTAAGGAAATTAATAAGATACCTTATGCTAGAGTGGTTATTTTTGATGGCGATTCTAGAGAGCAAACCTTTCCTCAAAGTGAAGAAAGTATGTTTGAACCAGGGGCTGAAATAGAAATTAAAGTATCTCATGACCCTTCGTCAACGATGGAAAGTATCTACAAAGGCTTAATCGTAGAGCATGGGATTAAATTGAATCGAAATGGTTCTTCTTGTTTGACACTAATTTGTCGAGATGAAGCATTGGCATTAACTGTTGGGCGTAGAAATATGATTTTTTATGACCAAAAAGACTCTGATATCATTTCTGCAATAATTAAAGATTCTGGTATCAAATCCAAAGCAACTGTAGAAGCAACTAAGGCAACACACAAAAAATTGATACAATATTATTGTACCAATTGGGACTTTATTCAAGCTAGAGCGGATGCGAATAGTTTGGTTACCATTGTTAACGATGGAGAGATTAATATAAAAAAACCAACTGTATCCGAAAAAACAGATATTTCAATTACTTATGGTGTTGATTTGATGGAAATGGACTTGAAAATTCATTCTTCACACCAATATGAAGAAGTTCAAGCAAATTTTTGGGATCATACAACACAAGCTATTGAAAATACAGCAGGAACAAAACCAACAACGAATAAACAAGGTGACATTGACAGTGCTAAATTATCAAGTGTCTTAAAGCCAAAAGAGTTGGTGCATTCGTCAGCACCTATAACAAAGGATTTTATTCAATCTTGGGCAGACTCGGTTTATCAACGTGGTCATCTGTCAAGAATTCGAGGTCGAGTTAAGTTTGTTGGATCTGAGAAAATAGAGGTTGGGAAAGTGGTAGAATTAGTTGGCTTTGGTTCTCGTTTTAATGGAGATGCCTATATAGGAAAAGTACGCCATACTATTAAAAATGCTCAATGGTTGACAGAAGTGGAGTTGGGCTTACCTGAAAAACCACATTTAGAAAAATATCCTTCTGCTAGCCCTTTGGGGGCAGGTGGTGCTTTGCCTGCGATTAATGGGTTACAACATGGTGTTGTTATACAGGTTAATGATGACCCTGATGGAGAATATAGAGTCTTGGTCAATATCCCAATTATTGACAATCTAGAAGGTGAAGGTGTTTGGGCTAGAGTCTCACAGCTCTACGCTACTGAAGATTGTGGAATGGTTATTTTTCCCGAAGTAGGTGATGAGGTAGTCTTAGGTTTCTTTGATAATGACCCAACATACCCTGTTATACTTGGTTCTATGTATAGTAGTAAGCGAAAAATTACAACTGAAGAATCGCACGACCCTACTGATGTGAATCATATGAAAGCGCTTTCTTTCAATAAAGGAAAGTTGCGCATGGAGTTTTTTGATGAACCAGGTAAGAATATATACAAGGTATTTACAGAGGATAAAATGATGATTCAAATTGATGATGATAAAGATACCATCACAATTGATGACCCTGTTAATAAAAATAATATCTTGTTGGATTCCAAGGGAGTAACGATGACGGTAGATCAAGATTTGACGATTGATGTTACTGGAGATATCAAAATTACAGCAGGAAAAGGTATTGCTATGGAAGCAACAAATGATATCACTGGAAAAGGGATGAATGTTAAGTTTGAAGCACAAACAAACTTTGAGGCAAAGGGAACCGCTGCATTTAAAGCAGAAGGTGCTCAGTTTGAGGTCAAAGGTTCTGGAATGGGAACAGTAGATGGTGGTGGAATGTTAACGGTTAAAGGGGGGATGGTTATGATTAACTAATCATCTGTTTTGAAACAGTGTATTATAAGTATCAATGAAAAAATATTCTTTAATAAAAAATAAATAAAACTATGGCGCCTCCAGCATCAAGATTAACAGATATGCACGTTTGCCCAATGGTTACAGGAACAGTACCTCATGTTGGTGGTCCAATTTCAGGACCTGGTTGCCCAACGGTTATGATTGGTAAATTACCTGCTGCATTGGTTGGAGATATGTGTGTGTGTACCGGTCCCCCAGATACGATTGCAATGGGGTCTACGACTGTTTTAATAGGTGGTATGCCTGCTGCTCGGTTGGGAGATACTTGTGCACATGGTGGTTCTATCGTTTTGGGCGAATTTACTGTAATGATAGGCTAAATATAAACGTTTCGTGTAAATTTAAAATCCTCTTTTAGGCTTGGCTTAAAAGAGGATTTTTTATTGATCTAAAGCGCAAATGTATCGAAATGTATCCAAATGTATCGAAGTGTAACTAATTGTAAATGAATATAAAATATATTTATTAATATCTGTTTTTTACTGTTTTTTTTTGAATGTTTTTTTTCTATCTTAGTGCCTTTAACGACAAGCTTATTTTTTCATCTCTATTAAATCAACGTAATGGTTACTGTATTGTATGGAAATATTGCCTTGGTGATATCCTTTTTTTTAATTTTTTTTAACTCTAAGAACATGAAAGATACAGAGAACAAAGCATTAGAAGAACCTTTAACACATCTAATACAACAAGTAAAGCGGATTCAGAATCACTGTAAGCTCAATAATATAGATTTGAGGACTGTATTTTCTGAGCAGGAATTAAAACAGTATGAAGCAGATATAGCTTACCTAAAAACAATTACACCTGAAATCAAAGGAATGAGCAATTACTCTTTTACAGGAGAGCCTGATGATATAGGAAAGAAAGAGTTTCTAAAAGTTGCCAGTGAAATTCTAAGTCAATTGCTTCAATCTAAAGATCCTTTTCAACTTTTTGACCCTCAATTGGTCAACAATGGAGCGTATAGTATTGATACAGAAAAATTGAAAACAAACTTAGGTAAATTAAAACCGCATACGCCTTTGGGGCAAAAATTTATGGAGTTGTTTCAGGGAAATATTTCGGCTTGCACGACCGTAGACAACACACAAAAAGTACTTAGTGCCATTCTCAATAAATTTAATAATAAGAGCTATTTATTAAAGCATTATAGCAATTATCAAACCACATACAACCAAGAAAATTCAACAGATGAATTGAATCTAGCAGCAATCTTTGCTTCTGATCTACGAGGAGATTTTGGAGGGTTGCAGCACAGTATAAAAACTTGTGTGGTTCATGCTATTGATGATGTTGCTTTTAATTTGAATAAAGAGTTAAGTAAGGAGGAAGAACTAAAGAAGGAAAAAGAAGAATTAAAGAAAGAAAAAACTGAATTAAGGAAGCAAGAATTTCGAAAAGCGTTTGCAGCCTGGAAGGCAAAACAAGACGAAATATGTTCAAGCATTATTAGCCACGATACCAAAACAGATTCTATTTGCAATATGTCCAAAGCTGCTTTTTTTACGGCTTTGGTAGAGGCTTGCAACGATTGGCAAAAGACACAACCATTGCTGTCAAAAGAACTGCGGGTAAATATAATGGCAGAGTTGAGGGAAGATGCTCAAGTGAAAGATTTTGTCAATGCAATGTCCAAATCCCTTCTTTCGATTCATACGCCAGAAGAGTATATTTACAAAAGTTGGCAAGAATCGCAGGTGATGCCCTCTTTTAGCGTGTTAAAAACGGCAATTATTACGTCTTCAGACGGTACAAGTCCCTATAACTTTATTGGAGAATATGTAGAGTGGGCTGCTGAAGTCAGCGGGGCATTAGATAGCTTGCAGTTGCCGCCAACACAGCAATTTGATGCCAATAAACTATTAAAAAAGTTCGAAAAATTATTTTCCAACAAAGAATTGAGTATCTTTTATCCTGTATTAAAACAATCTATTCAAGCGATTGGTAGTCCATTTCCTAGTCGTACGGATGTCAGCGAAGCATGGCAAAATGCTTTGTATCAGGTAACTATGAATGGTGGTTCGGTACGTTCTTTATTTAATAGTTTGAGCTTTGAGGAAAAACAGCAGATAGAGAATATTAGCAATCAACTACGCAGTAATGCGCCAATAGACTCTATCAAAGCAATTTTCTTGGACAGCAAACGTCCTAAGCTTAGCATAAAACCTTTATTAGCAAAGGGAGAAGCCTTAAACTTGGTCATTAAACTAAAAGATGGCTCGGTGCTTAATAGCACTATTTTTACAAAAATAGAGTCACTCAATGAACGTGCTTATGCAATGCCTACGGATATTTCTTTGACGGTGGCGAATAAAAATGGTTTGGAGTTTCAAGCAACAGATTTTTATGCTTTAAGCCCAATAGAGCATGGAAAAGAAGGGATTAGTTGTGATTTTGAATTTAAAATTCTCCTTTCTAAAGCGAAAGGCTCGGTGACTAGAGGTTCTGAAACGGGTAGCAGTTACGGAATCGAGTTAGGTTCTGAAAGTTCAGAGACCGAGGTAGATATCGATGTGACGAATAATACCTTGGGGGTAGATGGTTCGCTCCAAGCTCCTAAGTGGATTCCTAATGTATTAAAGAAATTTAATCCTATTAGCTATTTGGTGGATGGAGAAGTGTCAGGGCATTATGCTTATGATTGGGGAAAGGAAGAAGGAACAGAAAAAACAAAAGGAACATTTAATTCTTCTAACTATAATCGTTCTACTAGTACCACGCAAGAAATCACAGAGGAGCGAGGAGTCGATACTAGTTTCCTTGTTGTAAAAGGACATCTTTATTCTTTTAACTTTACCTCAGAAGGAACCATTGAAGTCGATGTTAATGTCTTAGAAGGACAGATTACTTCTCCAGATGCGAAAGGGGCTATTCCTGCGCAACTTCAAATGACAAGAGGGAAAACCTTGCATTGGAAAAAATAGGAGTTAAATTTCAGGACAGAAGGCAAATGGACTTTTTAGACTTCTGCTTTTAAATTTTTATTTAAACACTAAAACAAAATTAACAATGAAAGAGACAACATTTTTAGGTCAATGCAAAGGAGTTGCTTTGGTTTTTTCTGCTGTGGCGCTACTATTGTTTGGAGCGGCGGCATTGGTATATTCGGCTAGCCCTGTTCAAGCGAATCATGAACCAAAGACTACTTATGGAACTGGGAAGTATATGATGAGTTTAAGTTCTATTTATGGAGAAGGAAGAGCTAATTGGTATATTTTAGTATGGGATACGGAAACAGGTCGTTCAAAGTTTTACTATGGTAATAAAAATGAAGGAATGAATGCTGCCAATGGGCAGTATCAAATTCCTGCTAGTCCGTTGTAGTAATAAAAACTTAGAAAATCTTTGGAATGTAAAAATTGAAAAGAAATACATCATGGATAAACTAACACAACGCCTTTTGGGCATAGCAGCGATTATTTTCGCTTTTGCTTTCTTAATTCGATCTTTTAGTCCTGTTCAAGCGAATCATGCCCCACAAACTACCTATGGAACGGGGAAGTATATGATGCAGATGGAGGCAGTAATGGGAGATGGTGTAATGAATTGGTATTACGTGGTATGGGATACCGAAACAGGACGTTCAAAATTTTATTACGGAAATAAAGGAGAAGGTATATTGTTGGCTTCAAGTCATTATACGTTACCATCTAGTCCATTGTAATTATACCACATAATTAGATGTACAATCGAAAAACAACTTGATTTAAGACCTTTGCCAAGAAAAGACATAATTAAAAAATGGATTGGTATACAATTTGTCATATATTAGTCGTTCTTAAATAACATTTCATTAAAATCTAAAAAAAATACATCATGGATAAGATAACACAACGCATATGTGCCAGTTTGTTTGGTACAGCAGCGATTATTTTTGCCTTTGCTTTTTTAATTCGCTCGGCTAGCCCCGCTCAGGCTAATTATGAACCAAAGACTACTTATGGTACTGGGAAGTATATGATGAGCTTACAGGCAACGATAGGTAGCAATCAAATGAATTGGTATATTCTTGTATGGGATACAGAAACAGGACGCTCAAAGTTTTATTATGGTAACAAAGGCGAAGGAATGAGTCTAGCTAATGGGCAATATCAATTGCCTTCGAATCCATTATAGTTAAAAATAAAAGATTAATAATGAAAACCCTTTGGAAATGCCAAAGGGTTTTTTTATTTTTATAAGTGCAGAGTTTGGATGCAAATAAATTCTGTTATTATTTATATGAACTCAAATTAAAAGGCAATATGGGCAGTTTTTTTTCTGGTAGTGACGATGGGATTTCTCGTTTAACCATTACCTCACATAAAAAATTAACTTGTACGGATGAGGAAGTAAATACTTTTGAGGTGCAAATGAATCCAGAAAATGTGGAGTATAGTTTTGGGATTGAAGATCCGAAAGGCAAGAGTGGTAAAGATAACCAAGGAGCAGGAATTGGCACCCCAGGCTCATCAGGAGGACCACCAGCTGTATTCTCAGGGTATCAAAGAATTGTAATGGACTTTAAGTTCTATGCTGATGCAACGGGAATTGTACCTGTTAAAGACTCGATAAAGGAGCAATTTTTTTTAGATGATAAAAAAACACCTTCTATTCGAAAGCACTTGGATTTGTTGCAAAATACGGTGTATGGATACGAACCAGAAGTGCATGGACCACCTTATTTAAAATTGGTTTGGGGAAATATTTTCCCAGATACGGGAAACGACAATAAGGAGAAAAAACCAGCGGTTTTTAAGGGAACATTAGAAAGTTGTACGGTTAAGATTGTTCTTTTTTCCTTGAAAGGAGAACCTGTTAAAGCAGAAATTAACCTAAAATTAAAGTCCGAAATTGCCCCAGAAGCTCGTCCAATGGGAAATTCTCCCGATATTACGCACCATGTAGATATTAGTCATGGCGATAAGATGACCATGCATTGTGAACGCATCTATGGGCGTTATGATAGCAAAATTTGTTCGGCGGTAGCGGAGTACAATAACTTGATTGATTGGGATTTGAAGCCTGAATCTAAAATGGTTTTTCCTTCTATTCATTTATTAAATCAAGAGTATTTGGATAATTATGAGGATATGGAAGTTAGACCGCTTGACGAGCAGTCAGAATACGAGCAAATGGTGGAGTTGATTGGAGAAAAACGAGCCAAGCAACACTTTAAGGCTTTTCCGTTTAAAACAGGGGAAGCATAATAGATAACGAAATGAGCTCTAAAGGGGCTTTTGTTTTGGTTTATAAGTTCCTTTTATAAAAAAATATACTCCTTACGACAATATCTAGATAAGAAAGTATAGAAAGGATATTAAGTAAAGATAAAAATAATAGTAACCTGTTTATTTCCTCATGGTTATAGCAGATTGCTAACGAAATAAAAAATAAAAATGGCAGAAAATAAATCTTTTTTAGGTTCTGGATGGAGTTTTCCTCCTCGATTTTTGGATAGTACAGAGGGTTTAGAACTTTCTCATAATGATAGAGATATAGCAGAATCTATCTATATTTTATTGTCTACAACTCCAGGGGAACGTGTGATGAATCCTGGGTATGGCTGTAATCTACAGAGCATGGTCTTCTCTTCGGTAACTACCTCTACCAAAACAAGAATAGAAGATTTGATTTCTACCGCGATTTTATTTTATGAACCAAGGGTGAACTTGGTCGCAATTGAAATTGACGATACGCATCAATTAGAAGGGAAATTGGAAATTAATATTGTCTACGATATCAAAGGCACCAACTCCCGTAAGAATATGGTGTATCCGTTCTACTTAACAGAGGGAACAGATATCTAAAAAGATGTATGTACTTGCAGATATACCAAGCAAGGACCTAGCTATGAACCAAAAAAAGTATCCCACAACCACATATTATGAGTCAAAATAATAATACCCATATATTACATTGGAACGGCGTTTCGCAAGATGAACGCGTTCTAAAAGCTTTGTTGCCCGATTCTGTTCAAGTAGATGAACGTTCAATCAGTGATATTTTGGCTTTTGCGGCTAAATTTGCAGAGATCGTTCAGTACTATAATTTAGAGAACACTAGAGATGGCAGTTGGAGTCGGTTCTTTGAAAAAGATGAAACCATCTTTTTGTCTACTATTGTTTCTACGGATTTGCATAAGATTGAGAAAGAGCACAATCGCTTGATCCATATCTTAGACAATGCTCCAAGAGCAGAAGAAAAGTTGGAAGCTTTGGAGGGATTGATGCAACAGATTTTGGATTTGGCAAAGCAAATCAATGATTGGTATATGCATGCGCTGAACATGGATCGCTTGAATATGATGCATTCTTCAGAGCTAGAAAATGAATTAGAAAATGCCATTAAACAGCAGTTAGCACAAAATTTAATGGATTTGTTGGTGTACCAAGAAGATTTAGGATTTAATCCAACAGGACCGTTTAGTGCCGCAGAAATTCGTAAGCATTTTCATAGCAATTGGTTCAAGAAACACGAACAAATTGGGGCTAGAAATATCTTGATTAAAGGTAGAGAGTCGGCTGATAAGATTAAAAGTTATACTAAAAAAATACGGATACAATTCCGTACCTTCTACAGTGTGACTTCTTATATCTTGCAAATTGCACCTAAATATTTGATGGAATCGCTAACGGGCAAAGCCAACCATCGTCCAGATATTGCGCTGTTTATTTCTTTTGCAAAGATGTTTAAGAAATTACAGTATCAAGTTAATACGCTCACAGAAAAGCATTTAGACTTTTATTATTATAACGTACTAAAACAACGTCAGCAAGGTTTGGCTCCAGACCGTGCCAATGTTTATTTTAATGTGGCAACACATATTGATACCCATCTCTTGGAAAAAGGGACGTTGTTGACTGCGGGGAAAGACGAACATGGTGTAGAGCATTTTTATGCTACAGAGGATGACCTAACACTCAATCAAGCTAAAGTTGAGTCGATTCATACCTTGTTTGTGAGTAAAAACCCTAAAATTGGCATTGGAAGTTCCTACCGAGTTATCACAAATTTATATTCAGCCAATATAGCTAATTCCAAAGATGGTGAAGGAGGGCGTTTTGTCAATGATGAAGAAAACTGGCCAACATTTGGGCACGAAATCTTAGAGTTGCCTAAGGATGAACAACAAATGAAATTTGCAGATATAGGATGGGCGATGTCGTCTCCTATTTTGGAAATGGATGAAGGACATCGAATTGTCACGATGAACTTTAAGTTTGTGCAAAGTACGATGTACACACTCAATTTGTTGATAAAAGATATTAGTATCAATCAAGATATTTCACGTGAAGATGCTTTTTCTAAAATATTTAAAAATAGTTTGGAAGTATTCTTTACGACTCAAGAGGGGTGGGAGCAAGCATATACTTGCGAAATTTTGCCTCCAAATGAATGGGGAAGCCCTGAAATTACCATCGTTGCTACACTAACAGCCAATGCCCCTAGCGTTGTGAAATATGATGCTGAAGTGCATGGTGACGGTTATCAAACTAAAGACCCTGTTATTCGTATATTGCACAGAAATGAAGGTTCATTCTTTTCCTACTCATTCTTAAAAGAGTTAGAGGTTCAACGAATTGGCTTGGATATAGATGTAAAAGAAATAAAAGGTTTGTCTTTGTCTAGCGATGTAGGGACAATTTACCCTAATGTGCCTTTCCAACCTTTTGGTCCAATTCCTCAAGTAGGTTCTTATTTGATGATTGGAAAAGAAGAGATTTTCAAAAAAGAAATTACAGATTTACAGTTCAATATAGAATGGCATGCTTTGCCTGATGATAAAAAAGGTTTCAGAGGGCATTATAAAGATTATGGATTAGGAATTAAGAACGACCAGTTTGAGTTGAAGTTAACTGCTTTGTCAGATGGTGTGTTCCATCCTGTCGAGGAGGAGGTGCCGTTGACGTTTAAAATGTTTGAGGCGGAAGAAGATAACCCACAAGCGATTCACCACAAGCGAACTATTTGTGATATAGATGTGGATGCTCTGAACATCAAACCTGATGAGGAACTAGAGATGCGTCCTAACTACGATCACGAGGCTAGAGCAGGATACTTTAAATTAGAAATTTTTGGTCCAAAGGTGGCTTTTGCTCATAGAGAATATGCTAAAATATACGCTAAGCGCGTCAAATACAATACCGATCCTAAACGAAAAGGACCTGAAAAACCATTGCCACTACAGCCTGTTGCTCCAATGATGAAATCAATTACCATTGATTATTCTGCGACGACAGAGATTAACGTATTGTCTATGGGAACCCTAACGAAAGGAGAAGAGACCAAAGAGCAGATTTATCACATCCACCCATTTGGAATTATTCAAACGTTTGGAAAAGGGCGTTCGTCGAACCGACTGTTAATGCCTAATTATGATGATAACGCTTATTTGTATTTAGGTGTTAAGGGCTTAGTGCCACCCAATAATTTGACCTTATATTTTGAATTAAAAGAAAATATTAACTTGTTCTCTGATGAAGCGGCCAAGTTTGCTAAACCAGAGGTGGTTTGGAGCTATTTATCTGAAGATGAGTGGAAGGATTTTTCTCAGAATATGATTCTGTCTGATACGACAAATGGGTTTAACAATTCTGGAATTATCAATTTAGAAATTCCACGTGATTTGACAGATAAAAATTCTATTTTGGAGAGTGGCTTGCATTGGTTAAGAGTAACTGTGAAAGGCGAGCCAAGTTTGTTGCCTAGATGTTTGAAAGTTGCTACACAAGCAGTTCGGGTGGTGTGGCAAGATAACGGTCATAGTGCTACGCATTTGGTAGAACCATTGCCAGGGTATACGATTAAAAAATTGGCATCGTCTATTGCACAAGTGAGAGGAGTCAATCAACCGTTCCCTTCTTTTGGCGGTCGCCCAGGAGAAACTAAGTATGATTTTTATAGAAGAACAAGCGAGCGTTTGCGCCATAAAAACAGGGCGGTATCGGCTTGGGATTATGAACGATTGGTGTTGGAAAAATTCCCCAACATACATCAGGTGAAATGTGTGACTCACGTAGGAAATGAAAATTTTGTCGATCCAGGAACGGTTATTTTAGTAGTAGTCCCTAAAATTGATAAAAATTCAAGAAGTTATCATTTACCAATGGTTAACTTTACAGTATTGAATGCCATCAAGGAGTATTTGGAACAATTGTCTTCTCCTTTTGTAACAATCCAAGTTCGTAATCCAATTTACGAGCGAGTCAAAATTACGGCAGGAGTTCGTTTTGAGAAAGGTAAGAATAATGGTACTTACTTGAAGAAACTCAATCAAGATATTATTGAATTCTTATGCCCTTGGATGTTGGGTGGTTCTCAAGAATTAAATTTGGGCGGTACATTGGTAAAAGATGTTGTCCTGAGCTTTATTGAGAAATGTGATTATGTCGATTTTGTAACTAAATTTTCTGCGGTACAAGTTTTCCCAGAGGATGGTGTAGGGTTTGATGTAGATGATACGGCAATTCATGCAACCAATTCTCCATTGATAAAAGCAACGAAACCTTGGTCTATTTTGATTCCTTTTGAATCGAATCCTATTTACTTCTTGGATGATGAAACATTCCAAGTTCCAGAAAAAGCATCTATTAGTTCGATGATTATTGACGGAGACTTTGTAATGACAGAGGAAAAAGAAAGAGATTTAGATGATTATTTATCTGATAAACGTCGCAAAAAGGATGAAGAAGACGAAGATTAGTGGTGTCGTTTTTAGATTCCCTAATTAGAATTTTGTCTTTTTGTAGAAAAAAATCTTAACTTAGTACACTGTCCATTAAACTATATCGTCTTTAGTGGATAGTGTATTTAAGGTTGATAATACCTTATTTTTTCTATAGAGAATTAAAATAAAATTTTTGGTGGACAGTAACTTTATGCAATAGAATTGAGTTATTGTTGATAATTATAAATTAAGCTATGACGCTATTAACTAGAACTACACTTAAAAATTTGTTTACAAGAGGATCTGTACCAACAGAAGTTAATTTTTCTGATTTCATAGATTCTACCGTAAATAAAGTAGACGATGGTTTTTCGCAAAGCCCAGAACATGGTTTTATGTTAGCTCCTCAAGGCGCTAATAGAAAATTGATGAGTTTCTTTGAAAGTATTCGAGATCCTAATGCTGCTTTTAGTTTGTCTTTAAATCCTACTCGCCATAGCAAAGGATTAAGCTTGGACGATGCAGAGCACAACAGTATTTTGTTCTTAAGAGATACGGGAGATATTGGTATTGGCACAACAACACCTCAGTATAGATTGGAGGTGAATGGCATGGCTGGTATGGCTGGTCGTGTCGGAACATTTGCTTCTGGAGAAGTAAAGGCAAATGGTGAATGGCAGACTATCATCGACCGCTTAGAAGGAGTAGAGGCGTTTGAGTTGGTGGCTCAAGCAGGAGGTAAGGAAGGGCGAGGCAAATATGCCTTTACATATGCAATCGCTTTATCTAATTATGGTGTAGGGAAAATCCAACACATTCGATCTACTTATAGCCGAATATTGGGACCTTTGTTTCATAAAATATCTTTTCGCTGGGCAAAAGGAAATGATGGCTATCAACTCCAAGTTAAAACAGCTCAAAACTATGGCTTTTTAGATGAAAAAGATTCTAAACCAGCCAAAATTAGATATTATGTATCCAAACTCTGGGATACTTCAATGATTGCTGAAGATGAAAATAAACGTTAGTTTTTTTGTTTGGATGAAAGTTAATCCAAATTAAATTACTCTTATAGAAGATAAGGCAAGAACTTAGGCAAAAGAGAAAACAATCAGAAGATTATTAAGATACCAACCATTCCGAAGCATCGAGGATGGTTTTTTCTTTTATAATAAGAGTATCAATTCCTAATCTTGAACCTCAAGAGCAAGAAGTCACATTTTTAGAATTCTAAAAAAAGTATATCTTTGCACAATCCTCTGAAGTAGTATTTCTTATTGTTTAGAATACATGAATAAGCAAATCTATATTCAAATTTTTTCATTGAAAAAATTGTCCTACTCGTTTTGCCAACAACTTTTCTATTTTCCTGTTATAAATGCTGTTAAAATAAGTTATTGAGAATTAATCGGAACAGTTTTCGTAAAAAGAAAGCCGAAAGTAGAAGCTATTTTATTTTAAAAATCTTTTTTAATAGAGAAAAACATGACATTGAATATACCAATTTTAGTACTATTTCTAGGCATTAGTTTTGGGGGAGTAGGCTTAAATACTACTTTTTATAATGCCTTGTATAGCGACTCTTTGGAGACAGTTGAAACTGCCTTAGAAGCGTTAAATAGAGAAAAAACAACGACAATGGTAGAAGCTTATAAAGGAGGCTTGATCATGAAAAAGTCGGATTATCTTAAGTCGGCTGCAAAAAAAATCGAGACATTCAAGCAAGGACATCAATTACTAGAATCTGCTATTAAAAAAGAGCCTAAAAATCCTGAATATCGTTTCATTCGTTTGACAATTCAAGAGCATGCGCCTAAGATTTTAAAATATAACAAACAAATAGAAGAAGATAAGGCAATCATTGTAAAAGGCTATGGAAAAATGAGCTCTAAGACACGCGCTTATGTGTTAGATTATGCAAAACAATCGGATATTTTGTCTGCTAAAGATTTTGAATAAATAAGATTCATATGAAACGAATTCTAGTAATAGGTTATTCTCAATCTGGACAATTGTATGAGATTGTGGGCAATTTCTTAAAGCCTTTTAAAGATGTAGAGATAGAGCAGGTGCGTATTGATACGGCAAAACCTTTTCCTTTCCCATGGACTAGCGAAGTGTTTTTTGATACAATGCCTGAATCGGTCTTGGAAGAACCCGTCGATTTAGCACCTTATACGTTGCAATTCAATCGGTACGATTTAGTCATCTTTGCTTATCAACCTTGGTATTTGTCGCCCTCGATTCCTGCTACTTCTATTTTGAAAGATCCTCAATTTTTGGCTGTCTTAAAAAATACACCTGTGGTCACTATAATTGGGGCTAGAAATATGTGGCTAAATGCACAAGAGAGTGTTGTCGAATACATAGAAGGGGCTGGAGGGAATATTGTAGGTAATGTTCCATTGATAGACAGACACCAAAATTTGATCAGTGCATTGAGTATTTTACATTGGATGTTAACTGGACGTAAGGAGCGAAAATGGGGAATTTTACCTTATCCAGGAGTTTCCGAAAAGGATATAAATGAAGTAGAAATTTTTGGCGAAAAGGTGTTTCAAGCTTTTCAAAAAAACAATTACGGTGGCTTGCAAGATGCGATTTTAGCAGAAAAAAAAATAGATATTCACCCTACCATATTATTGATCGAAATGAGGGCTAAAGGATTATTTTTGGCTTGGGCAAAGTTGATTAAACGAAAAGGAACTACTGAAAAAAAACGCTCCTTTTGGGTGAGTATGTATAAATACTATCTGTTGGTAGCCCTATTTATTGTCTCTCCAATCATTTTAACAATTTATAATGTGTTAATCCGACCATTTAGTGGCAAACGTATTCAGAAGAAAAAAGAGCATTTTTTATACTTAGGGATCAATCGTACATAAAAAACTCACTATTAGATAGGAATCATATTTGGGAAATGAAAAATTACTAAATTCATATCAATAGTATTCAAAAGAACCTTGGTAGCAGTGAACCGAATTACGAGTAGTTTGTATATTAATGGAACTATTTGTTCGCAAGTGCAAGAGTAATAATATAAATGAGTTGAAGCAATAGAGTTGTTCGCTAATTATTCAATAACCTCATGATAATTCGAAGAGACCTTCAATGCTTGTTTGTATTGTTTTACAAGTTGCGAATAAATGCTTCAAATACCCTATCAATAATCTAAAAACCAACAAGCATGAATAACCAATATGATGTTGTAATATTAGGAGGAGGATTGGCTGGTTTAACATTGGCCTTGCAGTTAAAGCAAGAAGAACCTCAGATTCGTATAGCTGTGCTTGAGATGCGAAAAAAGGAAGCCCCTAATTCGGCTCATAAAGTGGGAGAGTCTACGGTAGAACTAGGTACCTATTACTTAAGAGAAGTGTTAGGACTGAAGGATTATTTAGACGAATACCAATTGCCAAAGATTGGGTTGAGGTTTTATTTTTCCCCACAAATCAAAGAACAAATTGACCAACGTGTAGAGTTAGGAGCTAAAGGTACGTTACCAGTACCTAGCCACCAAATTGATCGAGGTATTTTTGAAAATGAACTCACCAAACGTCTACTAAATATGGGGGTAGATGTAATCTTGGGAGCAAGAATCAAAGCCGTAGATTTGAACGAAATAGAAGGACATACAGTAACCTATTCCAAAGAAGGTCAAAATTACGAAGTGACTGGTCGATGGGTCTCTGATGCTACAGGGAGAGTTGGTTTATTGAAACGAAAACTAGGTTTTGAAAAACCGTTAGAGCATAACATCAATGCTGTTTGGTTTCGAGTAAAAGGAGAAGTTGATGTAAATGATTGGTCTAATAATGAGCAATGGGCAAATAAATTGCCAAAAGGTTTGAGGCGTTTGGGGACGATTCATTTTATGGGAACTGGCTATTGGGTTTGGTTAATTCCATTGGTATCTGGTAATACAAGTGTGGGAATTGTTGCCGATCCTAGATTTCATGATTTCTCAGAATTTAATAAGTTGGATAAGGCAATGGAGTGGTTACAGAAAAATGAACCACTGTGTGCTCAAAAATTGGAATCGTACCGAGAAGATGTAATTGATTTTAGAATATTGAAGCATTACTCGCATCATTCAGGACGTTTCTACTCTACAGAAAAATGGGGAGTGGTAGGAGAAGCAGGGGCATTCTTAGATCCATTTTATTCTCCTGGAACGGATTTTATTTCTATTGGAAATACTTGGATGTCGGATTTGATTTTAAGAGATTATCGAGGGGAGGATGTTGCTTCTCGATCTATTATTTACGAACGTGTGCATGCCGCATTTTTTGATAGTTGGGTGCCTATTTATAATCAACAATATGAGTTGTTTGGCAATACGCAAGTAATGGTCAGTAAAGTATTGTGGGACTGGGGAGTATATTGGGGAATCCCAACACTCTTGTTTACAAATAAAGGTTATATCAACTTGGAAGTACTACGAGCTTTGTTTACGAGTCGAAATTCCTTGGGGACTCGTTTAGGGAAATTAAATAGTCAACTTCAGCAGTTTTTTAGACAATGGGCGGTGTGTAGCAACGAACCTTACATCAATTTTTTTATTGATTTCTTTGATATTCCATTCTTGAAAAAAATGCACCTAGATTTAGAAATACAGCATTCTGTAGAAGGCTTGATTGCGCAGTGCAAAGAGAATTTAGAAATTCTAGAGCAAATGGCAGCAGAAATCTATCGAAGAGTATTGGCAGAGCAGAAAGGCACGCCTCAAAATATGAAAATTAATCCTTATAAGGCTTCTTTGGAATTGTCAAAAGAAGAATTGCTGGCGCAAGCAGAAGAAAAGGGGGCTATAGATACAGCAGCTTACATTGCCAAAGATTTAGAAATGATGTGGTTGAAAGAAAAATTAGCAGTTTGATGAATGCAGAAAATAGGGTTGCTGAAAAAATGCAAATCTTACAGGAGCTTTTTCAATCAACAAAAGCTTTTGTTGAGCAAACAACGGATTTGTCAGATGTGATCAAATTCCTTACTCAGCACAAAAACTCAGAATTTGTTTCCATAGCTTACGAGGCGGTAGCAATGGTTCTGGCATTAAACGATTTAGAGCAAGGAAAAACGCTGGATACTTGGCAAGTTTTTTTAGAAAAATATGCACAAGAGCATGCAGTTCAAGTGCACATTGGTTTAGGTTGGGCTTGTGGACAGCAGCGTTTGAATCCCTCTCTTTGGATTAATATGACTACACCTTTACTGGGATGGCGAATTTGGGATGGCTATGGGTACTATGATGGTTTTTTTAGAAAACGAAAAGTATTACAAGAAGCCTATCCCCCTAATATTTTAGAAGAAGAACTACAAGTATATTGGCAAGGAGCTGGGCGCAGCTTTTGGTATACATGCAAAGGAAATAGAGAAAAACTACAAAAAATAAGTTCAAAAATTCCTCTTAATTATCAAGCTAGTTTTTGGCGAGGAATAGGTATTGCGTCAGCTTATGTCGGTGGTCTTCGGAGCGAAGATTGTCAGCAATTATGGCAATTGGCAGCTACTTATCAAGCCCAATTAAAAGCAGGTGCAGCTTTGGCTATCAAATCTAGGGTAGCTGCTAATACAGTAGTTGAAGATACAGAAATATTGGCGCGAGAATGGTTCAATTTACCTATTTTAAAAATAATAGACTTACTGAACAACAATGCAATAGATTCAACTGTTGCGAATGCAGCGTGGTACCATACTTGGATTATGCAGTTAGATGAAGTGTTCAAATCTTGAGCTGAATACTCCCCATTTTTTGTTAAAAAATTTTATAAAATTAATAATAATTATTCAGGTTGAAAGTACGCATTTTTTCAATCCTTATTTTTGATTGTTTCTGTAATAAAAAGTTGTATAAAGGAAAAAAATAGTACTTTTACACACTAATATCAAGAAAATGTGATCTAAACAACTTTAGATTATAGAAACTAAGGCTTATTTTAGAAGACAGATGAAAGAAGTATATATCAATAAAGCAGCAGTTTTTTTGCCTAATAAAGTGGTAGAAAATAATGAAATGGAAGAATATTTAGGTTATGTAAATGGAAAACCATCTCGCTCTAAAGCTATTGTATTACGAAGAAATGGCATAAAAAAACGGTATTATGCTTTGAAGAAAGGAGGAAAGAGTACGCATACCAATGCTGAAATGACCGCCTTGGCTGTGAAAAACCTCTTTAACAATGACGAAGCAGCGTTAAAAACAATTGATTTGCTTTGTTGTGGTACTTCTACTCCCGATCAAACAATGCCTTCACATGGTGTCATGGTACACGGTTACCTACCAGAAACTAGAAATATCGAAGTTGTTTCTCCTTCAGGTGTGTGTTGCTCTGGAATGCATGCGTTAAAATATGCTTATATGTCTATCAAGATAGGCGATAAAAAACGAGCGATATCAACTGGTTCAGAGCGTATTGCCTCTATGATGACAAGAGATAAATTTGATGAAGAAATCTTATTTGCTGAAAAAATAGAGGAAAACCCTTACCTCGCTTTTTCAAAGGACTTTCTCCGTTGGATGCTTTCCGATGGTGCTGGAGCTTTTCTAGTAGAGTCTGAGAAAAACAAAAGCGGTCTTTCTTTAAGAGTAGATTGGATAGAAGGCTGCTCTTATGCAAACGAAGTAGAAGCGTGTATGTATGCAGCGGCAGACAAGAATGATTCGGGAGAGTTGATTTCGTACAAGGATTATGATGCCAAAGGATTGATCAATGCTTCTGTTATGAGTATTAAGCAAGATGTTAAGTTGCTTAGTAAGAATATCTTGCGACTTGGTTTTGATCATCTACAAAGAATTCTAAAAGAAAAGAATAAAAATGTAGATGAGTTATCTTATTTCCTCCCACACATTTCTAGCTTCTTTTTCGAAAAACCCATCGAGGAAATTTTGAAAGAAAATGGAATGGAAATTCCCAAAGAAAAATGGTTTACCAATCTAGCAACCAAAGGGAATGTTGGGGCAGGTTCTATCTATTTGATGGTAGAAGAATTGATGAATAGTGGAACATTAAAAAAAGGTGATCAGATATTATTGGCTGTTCCTGAAAGCGCTCGTTTTTCCTATGTGTTTACATGGTTAACGGTTTGCTAGGTTATTATTAATGGAGACCTTTAGCTATGAAAAAAGAAGATTTACCTCAAGACGAAAGTAGTTTAAAGAACTTTACTCGTGAAGTTCACTATGTCAAAAACAAAGATGGATCCTATGAACAGGCACTTAGTACTGGGTGGCAAGTTAAAGCGGATGCACTAGATGGTGCATGGGAAGAAGTAGACCGGAGGGTTGCATTAGCTTTAGAGGCCTTTCGAACTGGAACCGCAAGCCCTATTCTTTATTATATGGAAAAGAATTTGATGGATTTGCCTACGTTGGCGGGGTACACTGGGTTTTGGTCTTTTTGTATCAAAAGACATCTAAAACCAAAGTCATTTCGGCGCTTGAATGACAAGAAATTAAGTAGATATGCTAAGGCATTTAGAATTACTATAGACGAATTGAAAAATTTTGATGGAAACGATAACAAAGGACTTTAACCACATACAAACTGCCCATTGTGAAAATGGCGTAGCAACAAGCTTGTTACGGTATCATGGTTTGGATTTTATGTCTGAACCACTTGTATTTGGTTTAGGGGTCGGACTGTTTTATATCCATATTCCATTTATGAAAATAAATCATGGTCCAGCCATCTCTTTTCGTACGATGCCAGGAGAAATTTTTAAACGAGCTAGCCGTTCATTAGGAATAAAAATAGCTCGCAAAAAGTTTAGAAACCCTGTAACAGCACAAACTTTTTTAGATCAAAAAATAACGGAAGGTACTCCCATTGGTTGCCAAGTTGGGGTTTTTCATTTAACCTATTTCCCAAGAGAATACAGGTTTCATTTTAATGCACACAACCTAATTGTCTATGGAAAAGAGGAGGGGCGTTATTTAATTAGTGACCCAGTTATGGAAACGGTAACTAGTTTATCGCCAGCAGAATTAGAGGACGTCCGATTTGCTAGAGGACCTCTAGCACCTAGGGGACATGTCTATTTTCCTGTTAATGTTCCTACAATTACAGATGCACAATTAAGAAAAGCAATTCAAATAGCTTTGAGAAAAAATGCTTGGTGGATGACACAAGTACGAGTACCTTTTATAGGAAGTACAGGGTTTAATTATACCGCCAAACAGATCCGAAAGTGGAGGAATAAGTTAGGAGCAAAGCAAGCTGGTCTCAACCTTGGACAAATTGTTCGAATGCAGGAGGAAATTGGTACAGGTGGTGGCGGTTTTCGATTTATTTACGCTGCATTTTTAGAACAAGCGGCAGAACGATTACAAGACGATCGTTTGAGCCGACTTTCGGAACAAATCACTAGGTCTGGAGATTTGTTGCGTGCTTCAGCAGTTCGTATGGCTGCAATTTACAAAGGCAGAAATACAGAGCAACAACACTTTGAGGAGGTAGCAGATGGTTTTGATGAGATTGGTGCTTTGGAAAAAGCGACTTTCTTAGAATTATATAAAATGAAATTTTAGAGTACGATGAGTTTTAATTGTATTCAAATAGAGGAAGTTAGCAAACGCTATAAAGGAGCTGCAAAAGATAGCTTAAAGAAAGTTAGTTTGACAATTCAAACAGGAGATGTCTATGGGATTTTAGGTCCTAATGGAGCGGGAAAAACAACCCTCATTTCTATTTTGTGTGGCATCATAGAAGCATCTGGTGGGCACGTATTATACCGAGATAATAACGAAGAGGTGAATTTTCAGGGGATTCAGCCTAAAATTGGCTTTGTCCCTCAAGAGTATGCGTTGTATCAGGAATTGACGCCAGTGCAGAATTTAGAATATTTTGGAGCATTGTATAATTTATCAAAAGAAAAAATAGCTGCTCGAACAACAGAAATATTAGATGTCTTGGGATTGTCTCGTGTGGCACATCAACGAGTCGAAACATTTTCTGGCGGTATGAAGCGTAGGGTTAATTTGGCGATAGGAATTATTCATGAACCTTCTATCTTGTTCTTGGACGAACCTACAGTAGGCGTGGATGTACAAAGTAAGGTAGCCATTTTAAAGTTTCTCAACCATTTAAATGCAATGGGAACGACGATTATTTATACTTCTCATCATTTATCAGAGGCACAAGATTTTTGCAACCGAATTGCATTGATAGATCAGGGCGAAATTATCATGAAAGGTGAAATGGAGACATTATTATCTACTCATGCTGCAAAAGATTTAAAATCATTATTTATCCAATTTACAGGAGAAGAATACAGGGACTAATAAAAGGGCTGCTTGGAATAAAAATGTATAAGTAATAACCTTAAAAATGTAAAATCACATCTAATGAAACGGTGATTTTAGCGGATTATTGAAATAAAAAAGAGAAATGTTTAAGCTTTGGGTAGCCATAAAAAAAGAGTTTCAAATCCTTATGTATGATAAGGCAGGTCTAGCAGTGATGTTTGGAATGCCTTTTTTATTGGTGTATGTTATAACTATTATTCAAGATTCTGCGTTTAAGATTGTTAATGAAAATAAAATTTCTATCTTAATTGTCAACAAAGATAAAGGAGCAGAAGGGCAAAAGCTAGTTGATCTTATGAAGGTTTCTGGCTTGTTTGATCTATCCCAAAAAGATTCTGTACAGAATATAAAACAGGTGATGGATCAAGAGGATTATCTAACGGGTTTAGTAATTGCGAGTAATTTTACAGAAAAGATAACCGATAAAGCAAACTTAGTGAGTTCTACAATGATGAATGAATTAGGTTTGGGAGAACCCAATGACTTGCCCAAAAAAATCAAACTGCCTGCCCTCGATTTTTATCACGACCCTGTTTTGCAAGAGAATTATTGTTTTTCTATTATCAATATGGTGGATGCTTTTTTGAAGAGCATAGAGGGAGAATTATTCATCAACCAAATGTGTGAACAACTAGAGTTGACAGAGTCGCCACAACAGTTGAAAGAAGCTATGATTGAAAATCGGGTGCCTATTAATAGGATACCAGCGACAACTTCGGATAGTGATAAACTGCCAAATTCTACTCAGCATAATGTTCCTGCATGGACTATTTTTGCGATGTTTTTTATGGTGGTTTCTCTAGGAAACAATATCGTTAAAGAGCGTTTAAATGGTAGCTTTATCCGTTTGAAAACAATGCCAACAAGCTTTTCTTTAGTTTTGGGGGCAAAAATGTTATTGTATCTGGCAGCAGCCGTGGCACAAGTAACTTTAGTTTTTTCATCTGCAAAGCTAACCTTTCCTTTGTTAGGATTACCAGAGCTAACCTTGCCTTCCAATCAATTAGGTTTTGTATTTATGGTTTTGTTGAGTGGTTTGGCTGCGGTTAGTTATGCTATGCTTGTCGGAACAATGGTGCGGACTCAAGAACAGGCACATGGATTTGGCTCAATGTCGATTGTCATTTTAGCAGCAATAGGAGGAATTTGGGTGCCAAGCTTTGTAATGCCAGAATATATGCAAACAATCAGTCTAATTTCTCCATTAAATTGGTGTCTAGAAGGATTTTATATACTATTTTTGAAAGGAGGTTCTTGGGCTGCTTTACAGAATGTAGTGATCGGACTAATGATTTTCATCGCTGTTTGCTTAAGTTTTGCTTTTGTAAAGCTAAAAAAAGATAAAATTATATAAATTGGCAATGGTTCTATTTCTAGAAATAGTTGAACAAACTATATTGCCAGTTCAGTTTATAAAAGGCTCGCTTAAAAATTATTAGATAATTATTTTGCAGAGTACTTTGTAGCGAATTAAAAAAATAATAACAAGATTATCATGGAAACAACAGAGTTAAAGGAGCAATTGAAACAACAAATTATTGATTATTTGAACTTGATTGATATAGAACCAGAGGACATGGAAAACGATTCTCCTTTATTTGGACCAGACGGTGACCTAGGTTTAGACTCTATCGACTCAGTAGAATTGTTGGTATTGTTAGAGCGTGAGTATAAATTAAAAATTACAGACCCTAAGGAAGGACGAAAAGTCTTAGTTGATGTCAATAGTATGGCTCAATATATCATTGATAACGGCAAAGCCTAATGCAAATTGTACTTAATAGTAGTAGTTCGTTGATTAGTTCGCTACGCTCATGAGGGCGCAAGCTTAGTTGTTTACTTTTTTACCAAAAAGATAAAAAAGCACATTCATATTAGTTTGATAATCAAAATGTTACCACAGAATGTGTTAAAATTGTAATTTATTGATTATCAAACTAATAAAGTTTAGCTTCGCTGCTACTGCGTGGTTTCAACGAACTATTGTAATAGAATAGCTCATTGTTATTCATCAATAGTCTGTTAAAATACACTAATAACTAAAGTTGTTAGAGGCAACCCTAGTGTTTGTAAAGTGGCATCAGCAGGCGACTAATTTATAAAGCTATTCATAGAAATAGGTTTAATTCATTCCCTTCGTCAAATCAAAGAATATATGACAAGAGTTTTAATAACTGGTATTGGAGCCATTTCAGCGATAGGTAAAAATGCTGCCGAGAATAGGAGTCAATTACAAAAAGGACAAACGGGTATAGGAAAAGCTACCCTAATGGATACTCGTTATGTAGATGTTTTTCCATTTGGGGAAGTTCCTCATAGTACAGAATATTTGATGGAAATGGCGGGAATAGCCAACGAAAAAGGCATTACCCGAACAGATATTTTAGCAACAGTTGCGTTGCAAGAAGCATTGACTTGTGCAGGAATGTCCGCAGAAGAAATCTCGGCAATGGATACCGCTTTTGTTTCTGCTAGTACGGTAGGAGGCATGTCCATGACGGATGAGTTATATCGAGATGGCAATAAAATTGGAACGCCTTCTGAGTATCTGTCTTCTTATATTTGTGGGGCACATACCTTAAAATTGACCAATCGTTACCAAATGAAAGGATTGTCAACAACCTTTAATACAGCCTGTTCTTCTTCGGCAAATTCTATTATGTTTGGCGCAAAATTGATTAAATCTGGTAGAGCCAAACGCGCTATTGTTGGTGGTGCAGATGGCTTAGCAAAGTTTACGGTCAATGGATTTAATGCTTTGAGAATTTTGTCCGCGAAGCCTTGTATGCCTTTTGATCGAGATCGTTCGGGGTTGACTTTGGGCGAAGGGGCTGCCTTTTTAATCTTAGAAGCAGAGGAGTTAGTTGGCGACAAAAAAGTATATGGAGAAGTAACAGGGTATGGGAATACCAACGATGCTTTTCATCCTTCTTCTATTTCTGACGATGCTGTAGGGATTATTGGTTCGATTTCGCAAGCTATTGAAACTGCTCAACTGCAACCACATCAAATTGACTATATCAATGCTCATGGAACTGGAACCGAAAATAATGATATTTCTGAAATGTTTGGCTTGAGTTCGGTTTTTGGAGATATTCCTCCTTATCAATCTACCAAGCCTTATACGGGGCATACCTTGGCAGCAGCAGGGAGTATTGAAGCTGTATTCGGTCTTTTATCTATGGAATATAGCGAATTATACCCCAGCCTCAATTGTGTTCATCCGATAGAAGAATATGAGGCTCGCCCCATCACAACTTATCAACGTGATTATGAAATAAAGCATTTATTGTCCAATTCCTTTGGTTTTGGTGGTAATTGCTCATCTATTATTCTTTCAAAAGCCTAGAGTTTTATGTATATCGTTGACATGTCTTGTATCTCTGCTCAGGATACTTATAATAATGCTATTTTTGAAGAAGGGGTAAAAGTACACACCGAGCCTCAATATTGGGCAATAGAACCAAAGTATAAAAAAATGGTTCCTCTCAATTTGTTGCGTAGAATGAGCAAATCTGTCCGAATGGGAGTAGGGACTGGAATTCCTTTGATTGATCGTTTTAAAGATAGTTTGGATGGAATTATTATTGGTTCAGCCAATGGTTCTATCAAAAAGTCTATTAGCTTTTTAAATCAAATAGTAGAATATGATGAAGGTACTTTAACACCGACTGATTTTATTCAATCTACCTCTAACTCCATTGCAGGTACATTGGCTTTGATGGGAAAAGTAACAGGATACAATAATACGCATGTTAACAATGGAATTGCCTTTGAATGTGCGATACTGGATGCCTTGCTGTTGTTTGAAGAAAATGCTGCACAACGATTGTTATTGGGGGGCGTAGAAGAAATCTCTCAAGCTAATTATAATGTAGATTCTTTGAGGGGAATGTTTAAAGAAGAAAAAATTGATTCTACCCAGTTGCTCGATTCTGACACACCTGGTACTGTATCAGGAGAGGGAGCTGCACTTTTTGTTGTCGATGCTAAGCCTTCAGAGTTGGCCATTGCTCAGATTGTAGATGTGGCTCAAATGATACATCCAACAACGGACGAAATATTGGCAAAGACCAACGCGTTTTTAGATCGAAACGGGCTAACTACAACAGATATTGATGCGTTGTTTCTAGGGTATAATGGAGATAATCGAACCGATTATTATTATAAAAATGTACAAGAAACTCTTTTTCCAACACAAGGGGTTTACACGTACAAAAACTTAGTAGGAGATTATTATACCGTTTCTTCTTTTGCGGTGTGGCTTGCAGCTAACTTATTTTCAGGAAGAACAATGCCACAGGAAGTAATCCAAAAAGCATCCACCAAGCCTATTGAACGAGTGTTAATTTATAACCATTATGAAGGCACACAGCATGGCTTTATTTTGATGAACAAAATAAACAGATAATAAAAAAACGAGGCTTCTTTGACTTAAAAAGAAGCCTCGTTTTTTTATTTTTATTACTAGGGCTTAACGGATGGAAAACAACCATTTCACCATAACAAATTTATTATTGACGAGTTAGGATAAAAGGAATGCTAATAATTGAAAGTGTAATTTTATCACATTCATTCTTCTCAATAGGGAATTTAGCATTCAGCGCATTGCTGCTAGAAGTGTCCGATGATGCAGCAGTAGCATATAGTGTATCATTGGCAATCGAGTACGTTTTTACATCCAAGGTATCGCTATTGAAATAGCCACCAATAATATCGTCATTAGGATCGTCAAAAGTTCCGTTTGCTTTAAATTCAACGGTACCAGTTCCACTTGTTACTGTCCACGTACCAATGATATTTTGCTCCACAGTAGGAGGAGTACATTCTTGATCTTGTGTTGCACATGCTGTCGTGAATAAAGCTACTGCTACCATCAATAGGGCTAAACTTTGTTTAAAAAGATTCATATTATTGTTTATTGTTAAAAAAATAAAGAGCATTTGTTTGTATGCTTTGTGTAAATTTCAAAAGTATAGATGCACCAATAGTGGAAAAGGTTGTTTGAACGCAAACTAATTTCTTACTTTTTGATAAAAACTATCTTGATAATTCAATCCTTTAATAGAGTCGCTATCTATTTTTGTCATCATATAATAAAGTCCACTCGCTTTTTGGTTTTTTAGAACGTCAAGAGGAGCAGTGGGAGTGAATCCGTTTTTAGCAGAATGGTATGTTTGAGGATCGTAGGCTTCTAATTTTATATGAAGCACTACTTTATCTCCGTTCATTGTCCACAAGCCATAGCGATAGTAATATTTTACGGATAAGCGACCTTGCTTGCGTGTCCACAGAAAAGAACCATCTTTTTTGAGCTGAATGTTATAGTAATAATTAGCATGATCTACTTTAGCTCGATTTCCACTAGCAATTTCTTGGTAGTAATAAGTACCTATTAAGTCCTTTTTATTTAACTGAGTCATTCCACTGGTTGATAAAAAACAAAATAAATAAACCACTACCCACTTCATAATTGATGTGATTGATATTGCGAAATTTAGTAAGCAGCACTCCAAATTTTATGCCGATTAAGACGAGAAGAATTAGAGTATTGCTATGTTTTGTTGTATTAATAATGCCTAGTAGGCTTACAGGGATGTGTTTGGTTCTACAAAAAAAAGAAGTTGCTTAAAAGTATTCTTTCTTTTAAACAACTTCAACCTTTTTTAGTTGGAGTAGCACTAGTTTGTACAAACTAAAAATTTATGGTAAAATAGACTAAATGTCATAATTTAAAACAGGCATTAACCAACGTTCTGCTTCTGCTGTATGCATTCCTTTGCGTTGGGCGTAAGCTTCCACTTGGTCTTTTTCTATATTTCCTAATCCAAAATACTTCGATTCTGGGTGAGAAAAATACCAACCACTTACCGACGCAGCAGGATACATAGCACAACTTTCGGTTAAAGTAATACCCGTTTGCGCTTCAACGTTTAGTAATTCGAACAGCGTGCGTTTTTCGGTGTGTTCAGGACAAGCGGAATAGCCAGGCGCAGGACGAATACCTACATAACGTTCTTTAATTAACTCATCATTACTCAAGCTTTCGGATTGATCATAGCCCCAATGTAGCTTTCGGACTTGCTCATGCATACATTCTGCAAAGGCTTCTGCCAAACGATCTGCCAAGGCTTTTGTCATAATCGCATTGTAATCGTCCAATGCTTCTTCAAACTTTTTGACCCATCCTTCTATATTACCCCCTGCGGTTACGGCAAATGCACCAATATAATCGTTGACATTTGTTTCTTTAGGAGCAATGTAGTCACTCAGGCAGAAATTAGCCTGTCCAGGTGCTTTTTGGCGTTGTTGACGCAAGTTGCGTAACGTATGTGCCACTTGTGAGCGAGATTCATCGGTATAAACTTCGATATCATCATCGTTGATGCTATTGGCAGGAAAGAACCCAATAACAGCAGTAGCCGTTAGCCATTTTTCGTTGATAATGCGGTCTAGAAGAACCTGTGCATCATCAAATAATTTTTGAGCTTCTGTACCAACAACATCGTCTGTTAAAATCGCAGGATATTTGCCTCGCAATTGCCAACTAGTAAAGAAAGGAGTCCAGTCGATGTATTGGCGAAGTGTGTTTAAATCAAAATTTTCAAATACCTTTGTTCCTGTAAATGTAGGAACAGGAGGCGTGTAGTTTTCCCAATCTAATTGGAGTTTATTTTCTTTGGCTTTTTTGTAGGTCAAGTATTTTTTAGCTGATTTTCGATTCCCACGGCGCAAACGAACTTCATCAAATTCCTTTCGAATTCCTTGGACGTAGGCTTCTTGCTCATTTTTATTTTCATTTAATAACGAACTAGCAACTGTAACAGAACGAGACGCATCTAAAACATGAACAGCAATATTATTAGTATACTGAGGCTCAATTTTTACAGCAGTATGTGTTTTAGAAGTCGTTGCCCCTCCAATCATCAAAGGAATGTCGAACCCTTGGCGCTGCATTTCTTTGGCAACATAGACCATTTCATCCAAAGAAGGAGTAATCAGACCACTCAAGCCAATGATGTCCACTTGTTCTTTGCGAGCTGCTTTTAAAATAGCGTCACAAGAAACCATTACACCTAAATCAACAATTTCATAATTGTTACAAGCCAAAACAATCCCAACAATATTTTTACCAATATCATGCACATCCCCCTTTACGGTTGCCATCAGAATTTTTCCTTTAGATGATCCACCTGCATCTTTCTTTTCCTCTTCAATAAAAGGTGTCAAATAAGCTACCGCTTGTTTCATAACACGGGCTGACTTGACTACTTGTGGCAAAAACATTTTTCCTGCTCCAAATAAATCCCCAACAACATCCATTCCCGCCATTAAAGGTTCTTCAATAACTCGGAGTGGGCTAACATACTTGGCATGAGCTTCTTTGGTATCTTCTACGATATAATCTGTAATACCTTTTACTAAAGAGTGCGACAAACGTTCTTCGACAGTTCCTTCACGCCAAGATAAATCCACCGTACGTTTTTTACCTTGCCCCTTTACCTTCTCCGCATATTCCATTAGGCGGTCGGTTGCTTCAGGATTTCTATTGAACAGCAAATCCTCTACTAAGACCAATAATTCTTGAGGAATATCTTCATAAACCTCCATCATTCCTGCATTGACAATCCCCATATCCATTCCTGCTTTTACGGCATGGTATAAGAAAACAGAGTGAATCGCTTCTCGAATGACATTATTACCACGGAAGGAGAACGAAATATTACTAACACCACCACTAATCTTTACATTAGGCATTAAACGCTTAATTTCACGGCAAGCATCGATGAAGTAAATCCCATAATTGGCGTGTTCGTCAATTCCTGTCCCAATAGCAAAGATATTAGGATCAAAGATGATGTCTTGTGGACGAACGCCAACTTGTTCGGTTAATATTTTGTAAGCACGATGACAAATTTCTACCTTTCTTTCGGTTGTATCTGCTTGTCCTTCTGTATCAAAAGCCATTACAATCATTGCTGCACCATAGCGTTTGCATAGTTTTGCATGCTTAATAAATGCTTCTTCTCCCTCTTTGAGAGAGATAGAGTTGACAATGGATTTTCCTTGTACGCATTTTAATCCAGCTTCGATTACTTCCCATTTAGAAGAATCAATCATAATAGGAAGCTTAGAAATATCAGGCTCAGCCGCAATTAGATTCAAGAAGTTAATCATGGCTTGTTTAGAGTCCAAAAGCCCTTCATCCATATTAACGTCAATAACTTGTGCCCCTCCTTCTACCTGTTGACGAGCAACAGAAAGAGCTTCCTCGTAGTTGCCATTTTTAATCAAACGAGCAAACTTACGAGAACCAGTGACATTAGTACGTTCTCCAACATTGATGAAGTTTAGGTTTTCTCGAACAATCAACGGTTCTAAACCACTGTATTGAGTATATTTAGACGGTTCATTTTTTTTGCGAGTAGGGAGACCCTGCACGGCTTCAGCCATACATTGAATATGTTCTGGAGATGTTCCACAGCAACCTCCAATAATGTTGACAAAACCACTGGAAGCAAAATCCTTGATGTAGCCACTCATCTCTATACCGTCTTGATCGTATTCTCCAAACTCATTGGGCAATCCTGCATTGGGATAGGCACTAACATAACAATCGGCAATATTAGATAATGCTTCTACGTGTGGACGCATTTCAGTAGCACCAAGCGCACAGTTTAGCCCAACGCTAAATAAATTGGCATGGCTTACCGAAATCCAAAAGGCTTCTACTGTTTGCCCAGAGAGCGTTCGACCACTAGCATCTGTTATGGTTCCAGATACCATAATGGGGTATTGAATGCCTACATCTTCACAGTACTTGTCAATAGCAAAGAGTGCTGCTTTACAATTTAAGGTATCAAAAATTGTTTCTACTAAAAATAAATCTGCTCCTCCATCGGCTAGACCTCTTACTTGCAAATAATAAGCTTCTACCAAATCGTCAAACGTAACGGCTCTATATCCTGGGTCGTTCACATCAGGAGACATAGAAGCTGTTTTGCTAGTAGGACCAATGGCACCTGCTACAAAACGAGGTCTATCAGGATTCAGTTGATTGTAATATTCAGTAGCACGTTTGGCACATTGAGCAGAAGCAACATTCATCTCATAGGCTAATTCTGCCAAATCATAGTCTTCTTGCGAAATGGCATTGGCATTAAAGGTATTGGTTTCAATAATATCTGCACCTGCCTTTAAGTATGCCTTGTGAATGTTTTCGATAACATCAGGTCTCGTTATAGACAATAAGTCATTATTACCTTTAAGATCTTGATGAAAATCTTCAAATCGCTTGCCTCGATAGTCTTTTTCCGTCAAGTTGTACTCTTGAATCATAGTACCCATTGCACCATCAATGACCATGATGCGTTGCTCTACAATTTTATGAAGACGCTCGAGTGTGTTAACAGTTGGAACTGTTGTTGTGTTAATCATTCAATCTACAGTTTAAAGTACATGTTATTAACCTTATGGTCAAATAAAACCATTTGACCATAGGGTTAACGAATTGGTTTCCAATAGAAATTTCTGTTTTAGTCCTTTTTAGTACAAAAAAAGTTTTTTCGTGTTAAAACATGCTCATGAGATTTCAATTTGGAAATGTAAAGGTAATCAAAAGCAACTAAAGTATCAATTCTCTATTGTTATGGATTGCTTATTTAGTGTAACTTTTTAAAAAAATTACCTTATTTTAATAGAACTACCTGTTTACCAATTTAAAAGTTTCATAATGGACACCTATAAATCAATTCGTTTAGTATTCTTGTTGATGGTTGTATTTGTCTTGCAATCGTTTGAAGTTGCTGCATTTTATACAACAGAACTAGACGAGCCTACCCATTCGGTTCCTTTTTATATAGGAGTAGTCCTGTTGATATTTCACTTACCTTTTGCGTTGGCTTCTTTTTTCTTTGCTGTTAATGGGCATACGTATGGAATTAGGAAGCATGCAGATTTCAAAACAGGGGCTGCTATATTGTGGACAATCAATAGCTTGTTTTTTGCAGGACTAATTTATATAAGAACTTATATATATCCTGGTGCTGTACTTTGGGGAGTGCCTACTTTGTGTTTTATCATTGGCAGTTTACGTTGGAGACTACCAATTTTTAGTTGGCTGTTATCAACATTCTATGTAATAACCGTTATTTTATTGGTGCTAGGGGGAACCCAAAATCAATATGGATTTGGTCCCAAAGATGGTGTCCACAAAACTTATTATGATACCGATAAAAAGCAAATTCAATCCATTCAGGTCTATGATTTTGGTCGGTTGGATGGTATTTCTAAGGAATATTATAAAAATGGACAGCTGAGAATAGCACGTCATTATCACCTAGATACGCTGGATGGTGCCGTTCGAGAATACTATGAAAATGGGCAACTGAAGGTGGTCTATTCTAATTATAAGAACAAGATGCACGGATGGTATCAGTATTATTTTGAAAATGGACAATTAGCTATGAAGCAATCGTTTAAGCACGGTATTCTACATGGAGTTTTACAAACATATTATCCAACTGGAGCCCTCAATAGCGAATTTGTGTACAACGAAGGTATTAAGAATGGTCGCTGTGCGGTTTATTATGAGCAGGGGCAACTTAAAAATACTTGCCAATATAAGCAGGGGGTAGGTAACTATTTTTCTTATTATGAAAATGGACAACTGAAAATAAAAGGAATGCTAAACTTAGATCGTAGGGTAGGGAAATGGGAATCCTATCATTCCAATGGCGAACTAGAAAGTGTTGGGAATTATATACTCGTAGATCCTAAACGTTCTGCAAAAGATGATTTATGGAAGCATTATTACTCCAATGGACAATTAAAATTAGTTGGTCGTTATAAAAAAGGAGTCCGAGAAGGGAAGTGGTTTAAGTATTTTGATACTGGTGAACAAAGTGATGCCAGAGATTATAGCTTGTAAAATTACAAGACATAACGAAGACCTACATAGCCACCCATGGTCGCTAAGTTGCTGTATTCTATTGTATTGGTTCCAGATGGGCTAAAGTTAAGAACAGCACTTAAACCCAGATTGCCATAAAGACCATAATCAATAACAAAACGATTGATGCGATGTGTATTACCAATGGTCAGACCAATATTATGATTCAATTTGTTATAGGCATCACCTAGTTCAGAAGCAAGCCCATTGACGATTTCCTCACTTTTACTTAAATAACCTAATCCATAGTCTATTCTAGCATAGATAGAAGATGGAATCGTGCCAAAATCATTGTAGTGTACTAAGACTCGTTGATAACCTAGCGTAAAATCAAAGTAAGCCAGTTTGACTTCTTTGTGGTAATAACGTCCCTCATTGGTATACCCTCCAAAGTATTGTTGGCTATTGGACAAAGGGTAGGCGCCAAAAACAATCGCATCATTAGCGGTTAGGTAGCTGTTTACTATAATCCCAATGCCACCTGCCACACGAGTTTTTGTTTTAGTCATACTTGTTGTTTCCATACCTTTACTGGTCGCATTTCCTAATAAAAGAGAAGTACCTATTTTCCCATTCATTCCTACTTCAAATCTAACTTGATGCTTTTTCTTATTAAGGATATTTTTAATGTGGAAATCCTGAAGTACCTGAATGGATGAATCAACAAATGGTTTGTTTGTCAGTGTCGCAATGGCAGCTTGACTTAGTAGAGCAGAAGGAGTTGGTGTTGAATTTGTAGAATTAGAACTATTATAATTATTAGCTGGAGTAGTAGACGCTTTTATGGAGGAAAGGTCAGAAGTTTTGTTATTGTTAAGCGGTACTCTAGGAGATTGTTGTGTTAACGATGCTGTTTCTTGAAGTTCAGATATTTGTTGATCTGACTTGCCTTGTGCCTTATTTGTTATAGGTTCTAGATAGGGTTGGTTGTTATGATTAGGTGCTGTAATATCCTGTTTTTCTTGTTTAGCAGCAGTAACAGATGGTTTAATAGATCCTTTTGACAGATTATCGAACGGATGATGATTCTTAGACTTAGAAAGAGCAGCAACCGAAGTAGGATTATTGGTAATCGTATTCGTTATTGTTGTTTCTTTTGAAGAGGTCAACGAACTAGTATTATCAATAAGAGAATGACTAGCATCTGAAAGTTTTGGATTCTTTGTAGGGGCAATGGAATTACTAGAGTGGTTCTCAGAACCATTTTTAACCTTTTTATTGGATACAAACGGAGGTGTTGTAGAAGAAGTTGTTTGAGTAGATACATTTACTTTTTGAGCGATAGGAGTTATAGTAGACCATTGCCCAAAGTCACAGCCTCTAAGTAGCAAAACAGCCAAGGCAAGAATGCCCAGTTGCATTCCTTTTTCCTGCCAATACCGTCTTCTAGTATTTTTGTTTAAGCGTTTCAAGACCCGCTGCCAAACACCTTCAATTTCCAACTGATTTTCTACATTTTCCCATAAGTTGTCAGGAATAGTATCTTGAAAGCCCTCTTCAAAAGAAGCCTTAATTTTATTTTCATTTTCGACAGATTCCTCCAAAAAGCTTGCATGATTCAGAGAAGACTCGATGTTATCCCATAGAAATACGGGCAATGCTTCCTGCTCAAATCCCTTTTCAAAAGAGGATTTGATTTTTTCGGTACTTTCTTCCATAGCAGGAGCCTTGTCTAAGGCACTGGAGATGTTATTCCAAATAAAATCAGGAACCAATTCATCAGGGAGATGTTGTTCAAAACTTTCTCCAATTTTATTTTGCTGTTGTTTCTTAGCCATGGAGTGTTTCAATTGAAGTTTGTAGCATTTTTTTAGCTCTACTGAATTGGGATTTAGAAGTACCTTCTGTAATTCCTAACAAAGCGGCAATTTCTTTATGTTTGTAGCCTTCTATGGCATATAATTTAAGAACTTGCCTAGCTTTTTGAGGCAAAGAGTTAACCAACTTAATAATGTCATTAGCTTCTAGCTGTCCAACAATACTATCAATAGAAGCATCTACCTCCCCACTTTCTGCCATTGGAATGATTACTTGCGTGTCACGCTGTTTTTTGTTATAGGCGTTGATAGCAGTATGGACAACGGTACGACGAATCCAACCTCTTAGAGAGCCTTCGAATCTAAAGCGGTGTATATTTTTGAATACTTTAATAAAGCTTTCTTGTAAAATATCAGCCGCATCTGCCTTGTTGTTGGCATACATTAGGCATACTTTATACATATCGCCAGCATACTTGCGATATAGTAGTTCTTGGTACTGTCGCTCATCGGCAGCACAACGTTCTACTAGTTCTCTCTCTGAAAGTTCCTTCAAGGTTATTGTATTTTATGCAAGTTATGAAAAACGAAACGTATGTCTAGTGGACATAGATGTATAAAAGAATAGTGTGTTTAATGTTTCTCTAAGATATTTTGTGAATTGTTGTGATCAATATTATGTTTGTTGAGTATTAACTTGTTGGCTATTAGTTTAATGTAAGGTTTTTTTTCTTGAAAATTAAACTTACAACGAACATTTTAATTCTGTTCCTATTTTTAAATCAATCTCTGTGAAGATAGTTACATTATTAGTTGGATCAATTGTCATGATTTGTTCGTTGTTTGCTGTTGTTAAAAACGAAGCATTTTCAAGCATCATTTCTGTGACGTCGGCAAACCAAGGCTTAGGTTTGAAGATGATTCGAGGCGTTTCGGTTTTGGTTTCATTTAGTACCAAAGAACGCATCCCTGTAGAAGACAATAGATTGGCTTCAAAAACTTTATTTGTATTCCACTTTAAATGTACTGTAGAAGGATTTTTGAGAGGATTATTATACAAATAACGACCCTTTACAAATAAGTTGGTGTTAATACCACTTTGGGTTTCAAAACGAATCTTTAAACTATTGTATGCTCCTTGTGGCAAATCAAAACTCAATTCATCAAAAGTAGAATTATTATAAAACGGAATTTTTAAACCATTGGGAAATGTCCGCAAAAATTCAAAATCTTCTCCTTCCACACGTTCTCCGATAACTGAAAACTGATGAATAATGATGTATCCATCCGAAAAAGTCAAATCATCTGAACCGCCAACACCTTGCTGATTCATGCCAAAATTAAAAATAACAGGAGTCGGATTTTTAAAAGCATCTTCTTTCTCACAACTACTTAGTAAGAAAAGAAAAATTAGAAATAAAGAAAAATTGGAGCGTAAAAGTAATTTCATAGTCACATATTTTCAAGCGAGTATCAGTAATGGGAGGGCTATTTACTAAGGAATTGGGCTACAAAAATCATGCTAAATCAAAGGAATTGAACGTGAAATAGACTATCTCAATTATAAGTTTCTCAACTAAGCGACAGGCGAGTAGACTTATGCTGAACACAATGGACTGTTCATGAAATAAATACTAGATAACAACAGCAAGCCGAGCTGTGCGAGTTCATAATCACAGGGAGTAACAAAGCTAATCCTCAAACAAACTCCTTTTATAGTTTAAAACGCAGGTTCTTCTATGTAGAATGGAGGAGACCAGTCAAATTGGCGTTGTTTTTTGGATGGTTCAAGCCTAGGAACAAGGATGTATCGTACGCCAAGGTAAGCACCAATGTTTAGTAATTGGGCAGGCTGTAAGATAGTAGGGTTAGAACCTGTTATTAAGTTGTTGACTCCAATATTGCTAGTAATGCCATAGTCAATGATAAACTGATTAATTTCATGTGCATTACCTAAAGCTAATCCTGCCGAGAAATTAAATTTATTATATAGTTTTTCAGAACTAATAACTTGTTCGTTTACTTTAGTTTTTGCATTCGTTAAAATTCCAAGACCAAAATCCAAGCGAGCGTAAATTTTAGAAGGAATTTGGCTCAAACTATTGTATCGAATTAGTGTCCTTTGATAACCTAAAGTAAAATCAAATAGAGATAAATCAATATCTGTTGCTTCATAATTACCATTGTTATCGTATTTGCCAAAGCATTGTTTCATTGAAGAGTAAGGGTAAATTCCTAGAACAACAGCATCATTGAGTGTAAAGTGATAATTAGCCATAATCCCAAAGGCGCCTGTAGGGCACAAATGTGTTGGTTCTCCATTGTTCCAAGTTTCGTACTTATTTTGACCTAATAAGATGGAGGTGCCTCCTTTCCCTGTTAGCCCTACTTCAAAACGAATTTTCTTCCCTTTTTGAGCTTGACGAACAAGGGTAAAGTTATCTTCATCCATTTTAGTAATTTCCGAATCTAAAATGAAGTCTTGAACCAAAACATTGACACCTTTGTCAAATGCTTCTACATTGACACCAGCCTGTCCAATCCAGTTAAGATCAGACGTATGAATAGATTGCTCTACCTTAGGCTTTATTTCATCCTCTTGATACAATAAATCTTGTTCATTGGCAACAGTACCTGTTGTATTGGAAGAATTGCCTGTATTGTTCGGTGTATCTTTATCTACAGTTTGAGTAAAGTGGTTTTGAACGTTAGAACCATCTTGTTCTTTGTTATTTTCCAAACTAGAAGGAGTATTTTCTGATGACTCAGGAGTAACAACATCAGAGTATAAAGCATCAGAAAGCGGCAATACCTTCTCCGAAGTTTCTTCAGTGTGACTTCTGTGACCAGCTGCATTTAGACTAGATTCGTGTATTTTATGAAACAAATCTTTAGCAGTCGTTTCCTTTTGAGGTTCTTGGTTACTGGCGATAACAGAAGAGGTTGGAATAGAAATAGGAGTTGATTCGTTAGCTAGGTAGAATTTGCTACCTAGCATAAAGACGCCAATAGCTGTGAATAAAGCTGCTTTTTTCAAGAAAGCAGGAGCAGATAAAAGTAGCCCTATTTTCTTCCAATGAGAATTAGATTGCAATTGTTGCTCTAAGTTTGCCCATGTGTCAACTGCTGGTTGGTTATTGGCGTATACTTTTTGGAAACTATCTTTGACAATAGAGTAGCGATCAGGTGTATCGGCAAGGGCAGCTTCATTATCCATGCGTTTGGCCAAGTCATCCCAGCTAAATAAGGGAACAACAACAGCACTATATTGCTTTTCAAAACCTCGTTTGACAAATGCGTAATCTTCTACTTTCTCTTTAGGCTTCGGATTATCCATTTCTTCCGCTAAATCAGCCCAAGTGAAATTAGGAACAGAGGTTTCTTTGTAGTTTTGCTCAAAACCATCTTTTATAGCACTAAATGTTGATGGGTCATCAGTAACTGTAAATGATTCTAAATCTTGCTCAATTTTGTCCCACATAAACTTAGGGGGCTCTTTAGTACTAAAATTAGTTTGAAAACTTTCTTTGACAATACTAAAGTCAGCAAGATCAGATAACTCGTTAGAATCTACCGTTTGGTTATCTAGGGGCATAGCATCTTCATCTAAAGCATTAAGCTCTTTAGAGATGTTGTCCCATATAGGAGGCAGTTGGTTTTCATGAGAGAATTTAGAAGTATCTCCAACCGAGTTGTTGCTCTGATTTTTGTTATCCATGAAGTGTTTTTACTGCTTCTTGTAATATTTTTTTTGCTCGATTTAATTGAGATTTTGATGTCCCAACAGAAATACCTAGCATATCAGCAATTTCTTGATGCTTATAGCCTTCTATCGCATATAATTTTAAAACTTGTTGTGCCTTCTTAGGCAACTGATTAACTAGTTTTACAATTTCACTAGGATCTAATCCTTCTGCAATTTCATTAACCGAAAAATCAACATATTCCGTCTCTGGCATAGAGACAACTAATTGTGTTTCCCTTTGCTTCTTTTTATAAGCATTAATAGCAGTAAAAACAACAGTCCTACGAATCCATCCTCCTAACGCTCCTTGAAATTTAAAGGTATGTATGTTTTTGAAAACTTTGATAAAGCTCTCTTGTAAGATGTCAGAAGCATCTGCTTCATTCTTGGCATACATCAGGCATACTTGATACATATCTGTACCATATCTATAGTATAGTTGCTCTTGGTATCGCCTTTTTTTGGCAATACAACCTTCTATTAATTCACGTTCAGATATTTCTGCGAGGACGACCGATTTCATCTTAATGGTTATTGTTTTCCTAAATTTTTTTATTGTTCAACAAAAGGGGTATCAACACTTGAGACATAACAATTTATTCAGTTGTTATTTGGTCTAACAGACTTATTATAAATATAAAAGGGGGTATTTATGTTAAGTCTTATACAAAAACGGTCTTTTTTGGCAGAAAATCAAATTCCGATACATTTTTTTTACAAAAAAAAACTTTTTGATTTTTGAAAATCAGAGTTTTATGAAGATAACGTTTGGGAATAGATGATTTTTTTGAATGATTGGTGTATTAAAATCACAATATGTTTTGTAAATATAATTATTTTTTTAATTTGTTGCAACGTTTTTGAAGTTTTATTTATGAAATTTTACATATAATAATTTGTAAAGTAAATAGATTAGTTCTTTTTGAAGGTGATGAAGCACTTTCCAATGATTGATTAAAACTATAAGTCCAAAAATCATGTACCAAGAAAGTGTTACAAAGTAGCAGGCAAGGAAGTACTAAAAACTTACAATGATGTTAATATATAGACATCAACGTAAATAAGTTTTTTAAACTTTATATGTGAGGCAGATTAATTTTACAAAAATTAATGATTATTTTTTTAAAGTCTTGTCAGAGATAATTGTAAGATATTGTTAAAAGGCATATCTTTGCGACACCAAATAAAAATCACTACATACGGAACAACTGATAACGTTCTATTATTAAATCCCATAATTTTTTCAATCAACTAAATCTTGATAATATTTATGCGTTATCTTTCAATGGTACTAACGAGTAGCTTGCTAGTAGGGCTTCTTGGTGTATTGGGTTATATCAATAAAGTAGAGTTATTAACGAGTTTAAGTAACAACATAGAATTACAAACAACACATTCGTTACAACACACACATAGTCACAATGGCTTTTGCGCATTTGATGAGTTACAAAATAACCTTTCTTTACAAGAGAAGCGACTCCAAAATCAATTAGAGCACCAGTTGCAAAATATACTACAAGAAGGATCTCTGTCAATGAATGGTAGAACACTGTATACATTACCTGTTGTAGTACATGTGATTCATAATAATGGTGTTGGAAACATTTCGAATGCCCAAGTACAGGATGCTATTCAACACTTAAATGATGCTTTTGCAAATGTTGGAGTATATAACCCATCTACTGGTGTCGATGTTGAAATCCAATTTTGTTTGGCACAACGAGACCCCAATGGTAATAATACTAATGGAATTACTAATACAGTATCTACTTTAACAAGTTTAAATCGGAATACTCAAGATTTAATATTGAAAAACTTAATTCGTTGGAACCCTTTGGATTATGTTAATATTTGGGTTGTGAATGAAATACAAGGAGGTGTAGCTGGTTATGCTTATTTCCCTTCTTCCCATGGTAATAATCGAGATGGAATAGTAGTAGAATCTAATTATATGGGAACTAATACTAACAATTCAAAAGTATTAGTACATGAAATGGGGCACTATCTAGGTTTGTATCACACTTTTCAAGGAGGATGTGTTAATAATAATTGTCTAGTTGATGGAGATCGAGTTTGTGATACACCACCTGATAATACTACAGCTAGACCACCTTGTGGAAGCAATCCGAATTCTTGCGGAACAGACGAAGATGATTGGTCACTCAATAATCCATTCCGACCAGTTACTAATGGAGGGGTAGGAGATCAACCAGATCAACAAGAAAATTATATGGATTATTCTAATTTAGCTTGTTATAATCGTTTTACCCAAGGTCAAAAGGTTCGGGCTCATTTTTTCTTGACAGGAGCGAGAGCTAGTCTTCTGACTTCTCAAGGATGCATGCCTCCCTGTTCAACACCAATTAATGTAGCTTTTTCAAGTAGTAGTACCATAATTACAACAGGTACAAGCGTTAATTTTAATAATTTAACGACAGGAGCAAGTACTTACGAATGGTTTAATAATGGAGTCTCCTTTGCTACTACTACTAATAGTAGTTATATGTTCAATACAATAGGAACTTATAATATAGTTTTAGAAGCAAAAAATGGGGATCCAAATTGCACTAAAAAAGATTCTGTGAGTATTATAGTCACTTGTAGTACTCAGGCAGGGTTTATAGCTAACACTACACAGATATCTCCAGGAGATGCGGTTATATTCAATAATACATCAACAGGAGCAACGAGCTATGAGTGGTTTGTCAATAATATTTCACAAGGGACAAATATAAACTTTAATTTTACATTTCCTACGATAGGAACCTATGATGTGTTTTTGGTAGCCACAAGTAGTACTTGTAGTGATACTACAGCAGCTACTATTATTACAGTTTCAACAACAGGCTTGGCACAAACAGGGTTACCTGTATGGCCTCTAGCTCCTTATGGAAATGTCAATCCATCTATAGTTGATTGGAGAAACCCAACTCCCTCTGTTAATTCTATAACGTCTACAACAAGTAATGGAGGTCAAACGGGAGTTGCCTTGAATAGTTGTGGGGAATTAGCTTTTTATGTTTTGCATACTGGCAGTAGTAATGCCAATAACCTTTTTATTTATAAGGCAGATGGCACGCCTTTGTTAACAAATACGACAACTAATGGACCTGGATTAAATGCTATAAGAGCCTTACAAGAAATACAAGTTATTAAGGTTCCTCAAGTTGATGATGAATGGTATATTATTTATAAAAAATGGGTGACAGATGTTGGGTCTATAGGCTCTAATGGGTCTTATATGCCAGCGAATTGGCTCTATTCTAGGGTTCGATATACAGGAGGTAATAGCTTAAGTGTATTGCAAAGAGACATGCCATTAGTCGATGGAAGTGGTGTGTCTCGTACTTATACAGATGGAGCTGCAGTATCGAGAACGGCAGCTGGGGCAAGTGATCAACATTACCTTTATCTGTGTCGACGTAGTGTAAATGTAAATAATATATCATTAGATAGGTTCTTGATTACAACAACAGGAATAACTTGGGATGCTAATACAGGAAATGTATTTGCTAACTGGTGGTATTTAACAGTAGCTGGTTCTCCAATTGAACTAAATTCTGCAGAAGATAAAATTGCTGTTATTTGCAGAAATGAATCTATTAATTATACAGATATTGTTTTATTTGATGCTGTCCTTTTTAACACAGCTTCGTCAGAAAGTATTAGTTTGGGAGATTTGATATTACAGCCAGATGGGACACCTAATGATCAGTCTAATGTATTGAATATATCAGGGATGGTGAGTACAATAGCTTATAACACAACTTATCCTTTAGGTTTTTTAAGAAATATGGAAAGTCGTGTTAGTGAAATAGAATTTAGCCCTAATGGAAGGTTTTTATATTTCACAAATGGAGGCGGTACTTCAAGTGGAGGTAGTAATTTAACATACTTGGGGCAGATAGATTTAGGAATAAGACCTCTTGAAGTGCGATTACAGGTACAAACAGTACCTAATAGCTTAAATATGACTACAGGAGTTGGATGTTCAGTTAGTAATGCAGCCTGTTTGAGTGCTTGGCAAGGAATTCGAAGTATAGAGTCATGTTATGATGGGAATTTGTACTTTACAAAGAGAATTACAAATACATTATATGTTATCCCTAATCCTAATAATTTTATGCCTCAAAACTTAGTGCCGTCTAATATTGATTTATCAACAGGAACAGAGCCCAACATAAGTAATATACCTGGAGCTTTATTTGCCATGCCAGACCAAATAGACGGTTTTAATTATTTGTCTAGCCAGTACAAAAAAGTAGAGATGATAGTACAAAAGTTAGATTGCGATGAGGTCTGTGATACAAATAATTATGTATTAGAACTTGTAGATTCTAGTGGTAGCATTATAAATACATACTTAATTGAAAAATGCCCTGATACAATTGCATTTTGTGCAGATACCAGTTTGATCTATGAGCTTAGAGATACATTAGGTGTTAGGTATCCCTATGCTATTTTTGAAGGGGAGACTTTTTATCCAAATGGAACTAATATTTTTGATTTTAGTAATCGTACTGCCTGTTCAGGCGAAATTTGTGACAATGGTTTAGATGATGATGGAGATGGTTTAATAGATTGTTATGATCCTGATTGCTGTGGAGATGTTGTATGTGATAATTGGAACTACCAAGCTTGTTTAGGAAATAACTGTACAGACAGCTTCCCAACAGGAAGCTTTGGAATTCAACCTTCTTGGCAATCTACTCAGAATGTTACTAATTGGGGATTAGCTGTATCTGGAGATGTTGATAATGACGGTAATACGGAAATTGTGGGGTTCCGATCAGATGGAACAGGAATTGCAATAGATGGTCGAAGTGGATCTCTGAAGTATACTTATAACTTTGGAAACTCAACTACTTCTAATGGTTATCCTGCTATTGCAAACTTAGATAATGATCCAGAAAGTGAAATTGTAATTAGGCAAGACTCTAGTTTACGTGTATATGAACATGATGGGACACTCAAATGGTCAGTGATTACTATGATAGATTCAGGAGATAACACAATAGGAATTTATGATTTCAATGAAGATAGTATTCCTGAAATAGTGTATGGTCGCCGAATTTATAGTAGCACTAATGGTAATCTATTAGTCACGGGAATAGGAGCGAGAGGAAAAAATATAGATTATAACCTAGGAGGACTAGTGGTAGGGGCAGATGTAATTGATGCAATTGATTGTGCTGGTAATCCTGACTGCAATGGATTAGAATTAATTGCGGGACCGAATGTATATGCTGTTAATATTGTATCCTATACAAATTCAGCTCTTAATTCGATGACAGTTGTAAAAACAATGGCAGGTCATGGAGATGGCTTTACTAGTGTGGCAGACTTTGACAAAGATGGAACATTGGACGTTATTGTTTCTGGCTTTGAGATTGGAACTGCTCAAAGAGGAGTATATGTTTGGAATCCCAAAACAGAATCTTTAGTTCGACCATTCTGGAACTATACAAATATTCCAGCTCCAATTGGACGACCTAGTGTAGCTGATTTTGACGGTGATGGCGAACTAGAAATAGCTGTTCAGGCAGGAGCATTAGGAGGGGGACGACTGCATGTTTTAGATAATGATATGACCGTATTGTGGTCATTGATAAACAATGATATATCAGGAATAATAGGATGTACAGCTTTTGACTTTAATAATGATGGTCAAAAAGAAGTGCTTTATAGAGATCAAACAAATTTGTATGTTGTTAATGGTCAGAATGGTAATGTAATGGGGACAACAGCTTGTTTATCAGAGACAGTTGTTGAGTACCCAATTATAGCAGATGTAGACGATGATGGAGAAGCAGAAGTTATTTGTAATTGTGGTGGAACAACTTCAAATGCAAATATGGCACAAATTTCTATTTTTGAATCTAGTATAACTCGTTGGGGACCTGCGCGAAATATTTGGAACCAGCACGCTTATGCTTATACCAATATTAATGATGATTTAACTGTCCCTGTAGTTCAACAAAAGCATCATTTAGTAGGAGATAGTTGTGTATTGAATAATTTCTTAAACCAGTATTCTAACACAGAGCTTCTTGTTGCAGATGCAACAGTTGATATCCATGCCGTTTCTTGTAGTTCGGATAGCGTTATTCTAATGTTGAATATTTGCAATGAAGGGAGCAACAGTTTATCTTATCAGACCCCTATTGCTATTTATGATGCTAATCCTAGTACTACTCCAACAGCTAATTTAATTGCACCTATTTATATATTGGGGCAAAATATTGAGAAGGATTCTTGTTATTTGTTAAATGTAAAAGCGAGTAAAGCTGCGACTAGCTTTTATGTTGTTATTAATGATAATGGGAGTCGAGCGCCTATCTATAGCTTTAGTACAGATTTCCCAATTACAAATATTTTGGAATGTAATTACTTAAATAATATAGATAGTACTATATTTAGGATAATTAGTCCAACGTTAAATTTAGGATCAGATACTATACTATGTGAAAATGCTGTACTATCCTTGAATGCAGGAACTGGTTTTGATTATTATTTATGGCAGAATAATACTACAGATTCTACTTTAACTGTATATGATTCAGGAGTGTATTGGGTTGAAGTAATTAATGAATGTAGAGATACACTTCGAGATAGTATTATAATAAACATAGATACAATTGGTTTAACAGCATTAGTGGATACCTCAATTTGTCAAGGGGATACTTTGAATTTGAATTTAAATAACAATTATACTTATCAATGGTTTCCCAATCAAGATATTAGTTGTAACAATTGTTCGAATCCAGAGTTTTATCCTACACTTTCAAAGACCTATACATTAGTTACAAGCAATTCTATAGGTTGTTTTTCTGTAGATACTTTTACAATATCGATAGATACTTGTAATATCTTTACTATAATAGATACTTCAATTTGCCAAGGAACCTTTTTTGTGTATGAAGGTAATAATCTATCACCAGGAACAATAGATACCTTTGCTTATATAGCAAACAATGGCTTAGATTCCTTCGTTTTTGTGAATGTATTAGGATTAGATACATTTAATATAATCTTAGATACTAGTATTTGTTATGGTAATAGTCTCTTATATAGAGGACAACAGTTACTTCCAAATACGAGTACTAAGTTTTATCTTCAAACACAAGGAGGCTGTGATTCTATAGTTACGATTAATGTACAAGGGATGGACACCTTTAATAGGGTGATAGATACTATTATTTGTGCTGGAAATAGTATTACTTATAATGGTCAAGTATTAATGGCAGGTACAACAACTACCTTTCATTTGCAAACAGTAACAGGCTGTGATTCTATTATAACTATCAATGTTTTAAGACAACCTATCAGCTTTACCGTATCAAGTACATCGGCAAGCTGTAACGGAGCTTCTGACGGAAGTGCGACGATCAATGCTAGTGGTGGTGTCGGAGGCTTTAGCTACGCATGGAATAGCAGTGCACAAACGACAGCAACGGCAACAGGTTTACCAGCAGGGTTGCATTGTGTAACGGTTACCGATGGGAATGGTTGTACGGTTGATACTTGTATTCAGGTGAACGAACCAGCAGGCTTTAGTAATATCAATTTCTCTACCATCAACGTGAGTTGTTTTGGTGGCTCAAATGGACAAGCAACCATTAGTCTAACTGGTGGTGTCGGAGCATATACTTATAACTGGAGTAATGGAGATAATACCGCAACGGCAACAGGATTAGATGCCAATACACATAGTGTTACCGTAACCGATGCCAATGGATGTACCGTAACAGCAAACGTAATTATTACAGAGCCAACGGCTTTACAACTAGGATTTGATGTAGATTCGGTACAATGTAAAAACGGAAATGATGGTTCGGTAACAGCCTTAGTTACTGGCGGAACCTTCCCATATAGCTATCAATGGGATCCATCAACTGGAAGTGGTGGACAGGTAACTGCTACAGCAAGTAATCTAACAGTAGGAACTTATACAGTAACTGTAACTGACTTTAATGGTTGTACCATTTTAGGTAGTGCTACGGTCTTTGAACCATCAACGGTATTAACTGCCGCCATCATCAATCAACTAAATCCATCGTGTCATGGAAGTTGTGATGGTAGCATAGAAGTAGATGCACAAGGAGCAACACCAAATTACACCTATCAATGGAGCAACGGACAAAATACAAGCATCGCCACCAACGTTTGTGCTGGAGCACATACCGTAACGGTAACCGATGCCAATGGTTGTAGTGTGAGCACAGGTTCTGTCTTAACCGAACCAACAGCTATCACATTAAATCCACAAGTTCTAAGCAACTACAATGGTGCTGCCATTAGTTGTACCGGAGCTGCCGATGGATCGGTTGGTGTGGTTGTGGCTGGTGGCAGTGGTGGTTACAGCTATGTTTGGAGCCCACAAGGACAAAATACCGCCAACATCAATGGTTTAGTAGCGGGGACTTATTGTGTCACCGTCACCGATGTAGCCGGTTGTCAAATGGATACTTGCATTACCATTGCTGACCCAGTACAATTAGCAGCCACCTACACCGCTGTTGATGTCTTGTGTCATGGAGATGCCAACGGACAAATCTTAGTCAATGCCACTCCTGGAACAGGAACCTTAGGAGTGAATGGTTATGAATATAAAATTACAGGACCTGGTCAAACAGGCAATGTCTTTAGCAATATCAATACTTACAACAATTTAGGAGCAGGTTCTTACACCGTTTTTGTACGAGATGGAAACAACTGTGAGATTGCACTGCCCATCTCTATTGGAGAACCCGACTCTGTTTTAATTGATTCAGTTATCGTGACAGATGTTTCTTGTCACGGGACGGCAACAGGAAGTGCGACAGCTTATCCAAGTGGTGGTGTTGGCAACTATACCTATACTTGGTCAACGACTCCTGTTCAAACAACCGCTACAGCGACTGGTTTAGCAGCAGGCGTCTACTCCGTAACGGTAGCCGATGCCAATGGTTGTGATCGAGTGGAGGTGTTTAATGTCAACGAACCAACCGTTCTAACAGGAAGCATTAGTGCTGATCCTATCGACTGTTTTGGTGGCACCACCAGTGCTACAGCACAAGGTAGTGGCGGAACACCAATTGGCTTGACCGCTTATGTGTATCGTTGGTCGAATGGTAGCAGTGCCGCCACGACCATAGGATTAAGTGCAGGCGTACATTGTGTGACGATCACCGATGCCAATGCTTGTACGCATGTAGAATGTGTGACGATTACTCAACCCTCAACGGCAGTAAGTGCTAGTATTAGTGCCCAAACCGATGCTAGTTGTAATGGCACGGCAACAGGAACAGCCACGGCTCAAGGAACTGGAGGAACCAGTCCTTACACTTATCAATGGGATGCCGCAGCAGGCAACCAAACCACAGCAACAGCAACAGGTTTGAGTGCGGGCATTTACACAGTCGTGGTGAGCGATACGAACAACTGTACGGCACAAACAACCGTCACGATTAGTGAACCTTCGGTTGTTTTGGCAACCATCAGCAGTACAACTCCTGCCACTTGTAATGGACAAGGGACAGGAAGTGCGACAGCCACCGTTAGTGGTGGTGTTGGACCATACACCTATCAATGGGATGCTGCGGCAGGCAGTCAAACGACGGCAACAGCGAGTAATTTAGCTGGCGGTACTTATGTCGTTACGGTAAGCGATGCGAATGGCTGTACTGGAATGGCTACGGCAATAGTAACACAACCAACCGCTGTGCAAGCAACCATTATTAATACAACCGATGTTTCTTGTCATGGTGGTAATGATGGAACAGCCTCCTTGGCAGTACAAGGAGGAACACCAACGAGTGGGTACACCTTCCAATGGAGTGGTGCTCCTGGACAAAATAGCCCGAATGCCACAGGCTTATCGGCGGGTGTACAAACTGTTACGGTCAGTGATGCCAATGGTTGTTTTGATATTGATACCTTTACCATCAATGAGCCAAACGATGCTTTGAGTGGTTATATTACAGCTGCCAATGCGCTTTGTTTCGGTTCTTCTACTGGAGAATTGGGAGCGGTTATCACAGGAGGAACAAGACCTTATCAATACGCATGGAATAGCACACCGGTTCAAACAACTGTTGTTGCCGATAGTTTACCCGCAGGCACCTACAACCTAAGCGTGACCGATGCCAATGGTTGTTCTTTAGAACTAACCAGTACGATTGGAGAACCAACAGAATTGACAGTTAGTGCCACCGTTCTACAACATGTTTCTTGTTTTGGAGGAAGTAATGGAGCTGTTGCCGTAAATGCTACCTCTGGTGGAGTTGGACCTTACACCTATGTTTGGACTGATCCAAGTGGACAAGTAGGATTAAATGCGTCGAATTTGAGTGCAGGAGCTATTTCGGTAATTGTTACAGATGCCAATGCTTGTACGGCAATGGCAACGGTAACCTTAACAGAAGGAACGCCCATCACGGTAACAGAAACAGTGAGCAACATCAGTTGCCATGGTTTGACCGATGGTTCCATCAACATTACGGGTTCGAACAAAGTATTGGTGAATTACAGCTGGTCAAATGGAATGGTGAGCAATCCTGTGACAGGCTTGGGGGCTGGTAATTATACGGTAACGGTAACGGATGCCGATGGTTGTCAAGAAACGTTTAACTACACGATTACAGAGCCTGCTCCAATTAGCTTGAGCATAGCCTCTACCAATAGCATTTTGTGTTATGGAGATGGCAATGCAGCTGCACAAGTGACAGCAACTGGCGGAACGAGTCCTTACAACTACAATTGGTCCAATGGTGCGACAACACGTACAGCGAGTAATTTGACACCAGGTACTTATGATGTAACGGTGACCGATAGTAGAGGTTGTTTTGAAACAACAAGCATCTCCATCGTAGAGCCAGAAGAATTGACTATTACAGGCAATACGACAGGCACATTGTGTGCAGGGGATCAAACAGGAACCTTGACCGCATTTGGATCAGGAGGAACAGTGACAGTTGGTTTGTTAGAATACAGTATTGATGGTAGTACTTGGCAAAATGGCAATATCTTCTCTGGCTTGGCGTCAGGAATTTATACCTTGTCGGTTCGAGATGAAAATGGCTGTGTTGCCGATACCATGTTGGTGGTAGAAGATGCAGATCCATTCTTTATCACAAGTATGACAGGTGATACAACCATCGAATACTTGGATAGCTTAACGATAGCAGCTAGTTTGAACGATACAGTAGGAGTGACTTACAGTTGGCAACAAATTTCTGGGGCAATGGGCTTGGTAACAGACAGCAGCTTTAGCTTTGGAATTAGACCACAGGATGCGGTACAATATCAATTTACAGCAACAAATAGCAATGGCTGTTCAGTGGATAGTATTGTCATGATAGAAGTAACCAAATTAAGAAGAGCGAATGCTCCAACAGGCTTTACGCCAAATGGAGATGGGGTGAATGATTACTTCTTTATTCAAGGTGGTTCAAAAGTTCAGACCGTAACGATCTTTAGAGTGTACGATAGATGGGGAACTTTGGTCTTTGAGGGCAACAACTTGGAGATTAATGTACCAGAACAAGGATGGAATGGAATCTATCGTGGTCGTCCAGCTCCTTCTGGAACATATACTTGGTATGCCGATGTCTTGTTTAAAGATGGACATACAGAGCAGCTTAAAGGTAATATTATTTTGTTGCGTTAAACAAATAAGATAAACTACTCAATAGGACAGAGCTTTGTGCAATAAGTGCATGAAGCTCTGTTTGTTATTGTAGGGAATTGTTAAGTGATTATCTAGAGGTTTTACACTGAAAAAGTATCAAATAGAGCTTATTCTCTGGGCTTTCATTTAATTACTTAATAAAAAAAACCTTCTCGAAATCAATCAAGAAGGCTTTTTATTATATTATAATTAGTATACTACTTAAGGTTGTACTATTTGTTAGCAGCATACAACTCAGATACTTTATCCCAGTTGATTACATTAAAGAATGAAGAAACGTAATCAGGACGACGGTTTTGATAGTTTAAGTAGTAAGCATGTTCCCAAACGTCTAGACCTAAAATAGGGAAACCACCACAACCAATACCTGGCATCAATGGATTGTCTTGGTTAGCAGAAGAACAAACTTCCACTTTACCACCTTTGTGTACACAAAGCCATGCCCATCCAGAACCAAAACGGCTACCAGCAGCGCTAGAGAATTTTTCTTTGAAGGCATCAAATGAGCCATAAGCAGTATTGATAGCTTCTGCCAATTCTCCAGTAGGTTGCCCACCTCCATTAGGAGACATTACTTCCCAGAATAAAGAGTGGTTGTAAAATCCACCACCGTTATTACGAACAGCAGTATTATTCATATCTAAGTTTTTCAAGATATCTTCAATGCTCTTATTGGCAAGATCAGTTCCTTCAACAGCATTATTTAGTTTAGTGGTATATCCATTATGATGTTTACCATGATGAATTTCCATTGTTTTTGTATCGATATGTGGTTCTAACGCATCGTGAGCGTATGGTAAATCGGGTAATTCGAAAGCCATGATTTGTTTGTTTTTAAAATTAAATAATCAGTATCATTTACCAAACAGGTAAGTTTATTCTGAATAAACTAATACTATAACAGTAGACTACTGTATTGGTTCAAATATATAAAAAATGCTTTGTAAAAATTAAAATCAATGGATAAAAGATGGTTAATTGTTAGGCTGTTTAGTGGTATTTTTTTCGCCAACTAGAGACCAATAAAATCATCCTATCATAGCTTTCAATACCATCTTCAACACCTTGTACTTTCAAAAAAACATCGTAAACAGCGGGTTGTAAGAAGGGAATGAATGCAGGGTAATTTTCTACTTTAGCATAAATAGCCTCCATGTCATTGTGCATGCCTCTTGAAATAGTTGCTCGTTCTATTTGATAATCTTGTTCTGTCATAAATCCCATTAAAGTGCCATATACATATCGCCAATACATGAGGTAACCTGAATATTGTATAGCAGGGTGTTGGGAACGAATACAGGCCAAAAAACCTAGAAAATTGCAAACATCTTCACTTCCAAAACCATATCCATGTCCCAATTCATGAGCAATTGTAAAGGGTTTAGAAATATGGTGCAAGCCATTGTCAACGTGCCCTTCTCCTGTAAACGGAAAATAAACCCCTGAGCTGTTGAAACGAAGCAAAATTCCATCTGGTTGTACAAATCTACCCCTAACATGACCAGAAAAATCGTACCCATATTCTTTTAAAACTTCTTTTAAGGATGTGCGCATAACTTCTTCCAAGTTGCTAGGGTAAGCATCCAAGGGAATGACATTGGTATCAATACTCGGAATTTTTTGACGTGCTTCAATACAGGTTTGTTTAATATATTGAGCTTCTTCCCAAATGGCGTCAAAATTCATTGATTCAGGAACCTCTAAGCCAATTTGTTCTGACATAGGAATACGAGCATAATTATATCCCCAGAGAAAAAGAAACCAGAAAATTAATCCCATAAAAAAAGCAACGATCGATTTTCCATACCCTTTGCCTCTAATGCCCTCTTTTTCTATGAAAACGCTTTTGATAAAATGGGTACTAATTTTTATTAGCCAAATGACAAGGATAAGATCAAATAAGTAGATGGCAGCAAAAGGCAGCAGACCAAGTGTATGATCAAAAAAACTTCTAATCCAAGGATAGATACCTCTAGAGTAGATAACTTCGCACCATTGAGGTTGAAAGCCCAAGATTATTCTAATTAAAATGGCACCCAGACCGAGTTTTATCCAGATTGATTCACGTTCTTTTTTGTTTGGAAAATTAAAACTCATAGGCAAATTGAAAATTTATTGTTCATTGATATGATTTGTTTTGGTCCATTATTAGACATGATCACGAATGAAATGGTATGCCTACCCAAACATTTTTGCATCTATTTGATTATCAACCCTTTAATGAATCGAGCGATAGTAGTGTACTCTGTTGATTATCAGATTGATATGATTTAACTGCACTGCTACTGCGTGGTTTTTACGAGGTAATGTAAAAATAAGTTTTTTTAAAAAAAACGTGCGCTATTGGCAAAAAGAATAATGAAGAATCAATTAGAGAGGGAAAGAGGAGATATAAAATGCCTGAACAACAATAATCTCAGTGTTCAGGCATTAAATATTAAGAAACAAGTAGTTGACTCAAAATTCTATACTAATAGAATAAGAAAACTAATTGAATGTATTTGATTACATATGCAATGGACGATTGTCTGTTGCAGCCAAAGCGGCTTCTTTGACAGCTTCTGTAAATGTTGGATGAGCATGGCTAATGCGAGAAATATCTTCGGCTGATGCACGGTATTCCATGGCTACGACAGCTTCTGCAATAATATCTGCTACACGGGCACCAATCATATGTACGCCTAAAACTTCATCCGTTTCTTTGTGAGAAATAATTTTCACAAAACCATCGGTATCAGTACTAGCGCGGGCACGTCCCAAGGCACGGAATGGGAATTTACCTACTTTGATAGGAATTCCAGCTTCTTTCAATTCTTTTTCTGTTTGTCCAACAGCGGCAACCTCTGGCCAAGTATACACAACACCAGGAATTAAATTGTAATTGATATGAGGATGTTGTCCCACCATATATTCTGCAACATAGACACCTTCTTCTTCGGCTTTGTGTGCCAACATAGCTCCTTTGACAACATCTCCTATGGCAAAAATGCCTTCAACATTAGTTTCTAAGTGATTGTTCGTTTCGATGCGTCCTCTATCATCTACTTTTACCCCAACATTGTCAAGCCCCAACTGATCGGTATAAGGTCTACGACCAATTGCAATTAAACAGTAGTCTGCTTCTAAGGTAACTTCCTTGTCATCTTTTCTTGATTTGGCAACGACTTTTACACCTTTTTTGTCAGATTCAACAGAGGTAACCATATGATTTAAGTGGAAACCAAATTTTAGATGTTTTTTCAATACCTTACGCATTTCCTTTCCTAAGTCAGCATCCATTGTTGCCAAAGCAGAATCAGCAAATTCGACCACTTCTACTTTTGTGCCTAGTCGAGCCCAGACAGAACCAAGCTCAAGCCCAATAACACCAGCTCCAATAACTACAACACTCTTTGGTACTTCAGTTAAGTTGAGTGCTTCTGTCGAAGTAATGATGCGTTTTTTATCATAATTAAATGCCGCAGGAGTAACTGGTTTAGAACCTGTTGCAATAATAACCTTATCAGTAGTAATAGTGGTTACTTCTTTAGACGAATCTTTTTTGTCCGTAACTTTGATGGTATTTTTGTCTACAAAAGAGCCATGACCTTCAATAACGTCAATCTTATTTTTTTTCATAAGAAATTGAACGCCATCACAAGTTTGAGAAACAACACTGTCTTTACGAGCAATCATTGTTTTCATATCAACACTTAGCTTTTCTACTTGGATACCGTGTGCTGCAAATGATTTTTCCGCATTGTGATAATGCTCGGAAGAATCCAATAATGCTTTGGACGGAATACAGCCAACATTTAGACAAGTACCGCCAAGCGTAGGGTATCGTTCAATAATTGCAGTCTTAAGACCAAGTTGTGCACATCGGATAGCGGCAACATAACCACCAGGACCAGAACCGATAACCGTAACATCGTATTTCATACTATGGGTGCTATTTAAATTTTATAATTGATTTCTATTAAATTATTTAATTGTCGTAGTTTGTTACCTGCACTGCTATTGTGTGGGGACAACAAACTATGGTTAATTAGAGAACGAAACCTATTTAAAAAAGGTTCTCTAATTTAGGCTTTACTGCTATTTGTTGTTGCTGCTGTTGTTGCCATTGGTGGAGCCATTTTTTGTTGTTGTAATGTTTGTCCATGCAACATTTGCAATTTGAATTGACGGGTTCTTTTTCTACTACTATTAACCGCTAATAAGACAGTTAATAATAATATTAGACCAATAATAATATAAGGCCAGACCAAAGCAGCATCTAATAAAAATTGTTTAAAGTTGCCCCATCCTGTTATCAAATTAGAAGAAAAGTCAGCCCTAAAAGTTTCTATTTTAGGTTTTGCCATTTCCAAGTTTTGATAAAAAGCTAAGGTAATGGTGCTATAAGGTTGGTTGTTGAGAATATTGGTAGCATCCAAAACGGCCAAGTTTAATTCTTGATGAACAGCATTGATTTTATCTTTTAATTTTAGCTGATCATCTAGATTATTGGTTTTTTCAAGTTGAGCATTTAAGCTTGCTAAGTGTTCTTTGTTGGTTGTAATACGGCTAACGATAGGAAGGTATTCTTTCTTTTCTTTTTGTTGCCATACTTGTTTTTGACGAATAACTACTGCCAAATCTCTAAACTCATTTAAAACTACATCAAAATTTTCGGGAGTAGTATAGATTTCCATTGTATTCCCTTTGTAGAAATCTCCAGTTTGCTCTAACTCGTTGGCAATGCTAAAGTCATATTGTTTGGACAAAGCACGTACTTTATCATATGTTTCTTGATAATTGCGAACATTCAACAACATTGCTCCATTGCTTGGTCTGTTCTCCAAACGACTAGGTTGAGAACTGGTTAAGTTAGTAGAATCTAGAGTTGGATTATTTTGTTGATTGCTGTCTAGTGTTGTTGTTTGATTTAAGCTAGCAAGCGCCTCCTCTAAATCTTGAACGACTTGTTTGGAAACAGCAAAGTCACTAGCATCAATAACTTGATTATTTTGTAAATCGATTTGTTGACTAATAGAATGTTTGAATTCTGATTCTAGATTCTGATTGGCTTTTGTTTTGGCGGTATTATATTGCTCTATCTTGGAAGGTTGAGAAGGTTGACAGGCAACCATTAAAAGGCTGAATATTAAAAGATACCAATAGCGCATGAATGTAATTGTTTTGCTGAAAATTTAGATCAGTTCGGGAATAAGATGTTTTGCGTAAAAGTACTAAAACTCTATAGTATTTGAGTGTGTAAGTCCTTAAAATTTTGTTTTTCTATCAAAAAGGCATAAAAAACGGAAGGCTTGACCAGTTTTGTTAGAATTGTAAATGGGGAAAACTCAAAATAAAATGATTCCATCAATTGTGGAGCCTAACAAGGATTTTTTAAAACTATAATAAAGCGATAAACTTCCGTAGACACTTGGACTAAGTACTGGAGTCTGAAATATAGTGTTGCCCCATCGAAAAGCTGGAAAATGATAGGCGTAACAACCTGCTTCTAGGTACAATATAGCTTGAGGGCTAAGTTTTATGTTGGTTGTTAATGCTCCCCGAATTCGTAAATCTCCAAAAACAGATCGTTCCCATTGGTTGTTGGTATTGAGGTAACCAAATGCGGTCGAAAAATTTGACAAGCCTGCGCTCAAATCTATTTTTAATTTTTTTGACACTTTAAAGGCAAATCGCACTTGAACGGGTAGGGTGATATTGACCCAAATTGTTTTGGTTAGTTTGGCTTGGATACCAAAAAAGGGGGCAGGAATGATTTGACCATTGTTATAACTAAAAAAGAAGCCATAATACCAGTAAAAATTAAAATTGCGTAGATGGGCAAAGCCAAACATAGTCGTAATATTGGGGATAGGTGTCCGTTGTATGGATTGATAATCTTCCATTAAACCAATATTGACAGAGTAAAAAAATAATTTAGGTTGTTTGAAGGGTTTGGCGATTAAATGAATGCCAGACAAACCTGTATTGATTCCGTAGGTAATGTGTGGTTTTTGTTGAAATGGATGCGGAAGATGATTGTCTTGATAACTCAAATCTAAATAGAGTACTCTAGGACGGAAATTCCAAAAGAGTTGATAGACTTTTAGTTGTGTGGCTTTTTTTAATTGCAGTGTTAGTAGTTTGTCCCATTTTACAGCTAGTTTTAATTGACTTTGAATGGGAATAATGCAATTGATATCTGCTTGTCCGACGTGTAAGCGATCTTTATTTAAAAAATTAAAATCGTGATTGTATAGGCTGTTGATTCTTAAGCTTGGCTGAAAAAATTGATTGAAGATGAACGATTGTCCTTGAGAAATTGTAGAAAAAAGGCAAAAACCTATTATTTTGAAGTAATATTCCATTTGAAATATGAAATTAGATGAACTTTAAAAGAAATAAGTAATCATTCAGAAAAACTATATAAAAAACAACCTTCTTTTTGCGCTACTCTTCATCGAAACATCTGGCTTTAGCCCACCACCACGAAGTAGCACCGCAAGTAAAGCTGCACTGTTTGGCTATACTTTTGGTACACTGTACCAAGCTGTCGCAGTTAGCTACGCTGCTACTACGTTCAGCAATTAGCACTAAAAAAGAGCTTATTTTTAGCTATATTTTTTTCTACCCACTTACTTAGAAATTAAAATTTTGTCTAAAAGCGTTATAAACGCAATCAAATAAGTGATAATTTGAGTTATTGCATACCAATTAATGATTAAAATACAGCTATTTTATTAAAATGAGGTGAAAGTTTATTATTTTTGAGAATTAAAATAATCGACACAGTATTTTAGTGGGAGATGTTCTTTATCATGAAAAAATAGGATTATTTTAAGCCTAAATTTTTTTTCTTTTAAAATCACAATTTGTAAGCTGAATGAAAGAATAAAAATTGAAAGCGCAAATAATCTACGGCGTACGTTAAGGAGAGGAGGATATTGATCGTACCTGATAAATGTTGTGTTTTTTGTAATCATAAAGTCTAAAAAATACATTAGAACTATTATTCGTTAATAATTGAATCATTAAAATTTTTAGCGATTTGTTGTTCAGTGAAAAAATAGAAGAATGAGCATTATAATTTCATTGTTGAATCATAAAGGGGGAGTTGGTAAAACAACTTCAGCAATTAATATAGGAGCCGCTCTAGTACAATTAAACAAACGTGTTTTGTTGATAGATCTAGATCCTCAAGCAAATTTGACGATTTCGTTAGGAATTCCTCGTCAAAAAGTGACGATATATGAAAATATACGTGGAGAAGCAGAAATCAGTCCTTTTACTGTCAAGGAAGGGTTAGATGTGGTTACCTCTAATCTAGATTTGTCGGGAGCAGAGATGGAATTAATCAATGAAGCTGGTCGTGAATTTATTTTAAGAGAATTATTTGAACCTTTGGCGCATGATTACGATTATATAATTATAGACTGTCCGCCTTCACTTGGATTGTTAACCTTAAATGCTTTAACAACAAGTAACTATGTTATGATTCCGATGCAAACTGAGTTTTTGGCATTGCAAGGAATTGTTAAAATTAAGCAAGTTACAGACAAAGTTCGATTCCGTTTGAATAAAAAATTGGAAATTGGAGGGGTTATTGCTACTATGTATGACCATAGAAAAGTCTTGAATCGAGATATTGTGGGAACAATCGAAAAATTCTTTGGTGATAAGGTTTTTAAAACTAAAATTCGTAGCAACGTAGCCTTGGCAGAAGCACCAAGTGTTGGAAAAGATATTTTTGAATACAGCAAATCAAGTAATGGGGCAACCGATTATTTAGCCTTGGCAAAAGAAATTATTGAAAGAATAGAAACGGTTCCTGCTTAACAGATTATGACAATAGCCTAAAAGCTCGTTCAGAGATCATGGTTATTGATGGAATCGTCTATTGTGGAAATTCTTAATAAAAAAAACATTAAGTTTGCTTTAAATGAGCGAACTATAAAATCAATATAGGAAACTATAAATGGTTTGAGGAAGCTTCAGTAAGGATGATGTTATAAGCATTTGAAGTTTTATTAAATCGTATATTTTTATCGAATGGGTCGTAAAAACAACAAAAAGAAATCATTTTCAGATAACTTGGCAAATCTCTTTCAGGAAAGAATGATTGACGATAATGCACAAGACAATCTCTCTATGATTGAAAATGAAGCACCCGATAAAAAAAAGAGCAAAACGAAAGGTGCTGCAACAGCTACTGCTAAAAAAACACTAACAAGAAAATCAAGAGGAAAATCTAAAACCAACCGAAAATCTTTTTCTAACAATCTAGAACGCTTTTTTAAAGATAGTATAGATGGCGTTTTGGATGGTGTTGTAACGGATGTCAAAAGAAGTTTGGTCAACACAAAAAAGGGCAACCGAAAAGCTATTGGTATTGACTTGTTGATCAAACGAACAACGGAGGAAAATGTCAAAGACAAACCGAGCAAACAATCTACTCAGACTAAACGAGTAACAGTAGTCCTAGATACAGAGAAGTTAGCAGAATTGAAACGTATTGCCAAAGAAGAAAAGAGAAGGTTGCACCAAATCATCGGTGAATTGGTTGACGAGTATATTGATGAAGCTAAAATGAAATAGTTTGTTATAATTGCTCGAGTTGTTCCAAAAGCCATTTTTTAGTGGCTAAAATATCCGTATTTAAAATTTCTATTTTTAGATTCTCTTTCGCTTTCTTATCAAATGGGTTCACGCGAATGAGCTTTTGCATATATTTGGTAATATTATTATAATTCTCTTTGTGATAACCAACAACATCCTTGCGTCTGAGGTACATTTTTAGACTGTCCAATAGAGAGTCTAAAGCATCAAACTCTTGCGTTTCGTAGTAAATTCTTAGAAGCATGACTTTGCAAGATAGAATTCTTAAAATATCCTTGACTTGAATTTGCACTAATAGCTGCTGTGCTTTTTGGTATTTTTTCTGGGCGTAGTAAAGTTTCGCTAGGCATTCTTGAAAAATACTTTCTCTATGTTCTGGTGTTATTTTATCTTTGTAGGTGTACAAAAACTCTTCTACCCACTCATACTGTTCCATTTGTATACCTATACTAACCATATTGTTATAAGTAAAAGGAGTAATAATACCTTGTTCCAATAAGTAGCTTTGGGTAATACCTGTTTTGTATAGTTCAAATGCTTTTTCCAAATGCCACCTAGAGTTATCATTTAACTTTTTGATGGTATAATTGATCGCCAAAAGGTATAATTCTCGAATTTCTTGTGGAGGAAATGAGGAGGTGTAAGTATGGAGATAATCCATCATTTTTTGAAAATGCTGGTCGGGATTTTGAGTATCGGTAAATGCAAGGTAACAATAGTAATAAAGACCAATCGCAGGTATTTTTAAATAGCCTAACTCTTTTACTTGTTCCAACACAACGGCTAGCATCTTGGGCTGATAGTTCATTTTAAAAACCACTAATCTAGAATACAATAGACAGGCTTTGCGTAGCTTGTCGGCAAAATATTGAATATCCAATGCATCAGACAGTTCTTGTAAGTTTAGGGGACTTGTTCTTTGAGCTTGCTCTGAAGCATTGAAATACAATGTTTCCAACTCGTAATTTAAGCGCAAACTCTCCCAATTTTGAGTAGCTTCTTTTTGGGCGCTTTTTTGAGCATTTTTGAGAACTTGGTTCAATTCTTTGTACAAGCCTCTTTCTTTTAGGCTCTCAGACAATAGAATGGTACTTCTGCTTGTTTGATCTTGCAATTGTTCATATACCAAAAATTCTTCTACTGCATTCAATAATCGATGGATAATTTGGCGCATTTTGCCATCATTGTAGGGTACTTTTGGGTAAATGGTAGCCCATGCCAATGACTTTGTTAAATACTGCTCTTTTAACTCCATATCCCACAAAAAATCGTATAAATCGCAGACATCTTGACGTTGATTGATAATTGAGCAAGCAATCCAATCTCTACAACGTCGTTTTTCTTTGCTAGAAAAAGTGTGCAAAATGTTAATTAATTTAGAATTTTTCATTAGGATATTTTTTATATAAAAAACAAAGAAACTCTTTAAGAGCTATTAGTAGGCTATTAATAATGTAATTATAATGAAATGTGATAAAAAATGCTAAACAAATGATGTTAATTGTAGTTGATTGAATGCTTGTTTCTAACGAAGTTTGTAGAATAGAAAAGAAATAAAAAAAAGCTCAATAATATAAAGAGAAAATTTAAAAGCCTAGTATAAATAGTTAATACTCCATTGATTTTTTATTTATTAGTAATACAGGCGAGAATACTATTTGTTAGACCAATGACTTTTGAAATTATGAAGAAGTATAACATATTGATTTTATTATTCCATTTAATGATCCTTACTGCTTATGGTCAGGAATGGACACGAGAACTGGATGGTCCATATATTCCTAGTTTGCAATGGGCAAGCTCCATGTTTAGTGGTCATGACGTAACAGAAACGAACGATGGAGGTTATGTGATGGCAGGGATACAATCCTTTGCAACAGGAGCACCACGAGATTATCCTGCTCTAATAAAAGTTGACGCACAAGGATTTAACGTTTGGGAAAAAAGCTATTTTTCTGATAGTGCAGATGTTATGGCTTTTTCTAGTGTAGCACTAGAACCAATGCCCAATGGTCACTTTTTGTTGGGAGGGATTAATGGACAAACCATTCATCTAATTCAAGTAGATGCTTTGGGGGATACCATATGGACAAAAACGTATCAAAGTTATTGCAATCAGGTTGGAGGACCTTGTATGCTTGATCAATTGAGTTTGGAGGCAACTTTAGATGGAAATTATATTTTAGCAATTAGCTCTCATATTACGCTTGGTGCACCGATAGATTTACACCATACACAGTTGATTAAGATTGCACCTAATGGAACGGTTTTGTGGACCAAAGTGCATGCAGATGCTTGGGCAGAGGCGATTCAACCTACTTTTGATGGAGGGTATATTTTAGCTGGACATCAGGGGAATACTGCCATGTTGTACAAGTTGGATAATAATGGTGATAGTACGTGGTTGGAGACCTATTCGGGGCAAGGAACGGCTAGTTGGCACAGTGTTGTTCAAGCACCAGACAGTGGTTATGTTGTCGCAACAGAATTAATGGGATTTGTAGGTCCAACTCCTTTGTTAGTAAAAGTAGATAAAACAGGGGCAAACGTACTTTGGTCGACCTACTCTTTGGCGTCTACTTTAGGAGGCATCATAGGTTTTGCAAATCATGTAGAATATGATAACAATGGATATTATGTTGTAACAGGCTATGTGAATCGACCGCATCCTGTTGCGACTGTTCAATTAGACGTTGCTTTTTTAGGAAAAGTAGATTTAGGTGGAAATGTTGTTGTAGAACAAATTTTTGAAGAATACTTTCATAACAAAGGCAATGTTGTTCGTCCTACTAGTGATAATGGGTATATATTGACAGGAAGTTATGATAACCATCAAGCTTATTTGGTGAAATCTGACTCGGCATTAAATCGTCCTATGCACAAATTTCAAGGTTATATTTATAACGATAGCAATGGGGATTGTATTAAGGGGACTGGTGAAACAGGATTTATCCATTGGTTGATAGAAATCAAGAAAAGCGATGGGTCGGTAGTCTATGCTACAGCAGATAGCAATGGTTATTATGAAGCTACGGTAGATACAGGGACTTTTGTTGTTAAGTCTCTTTTGCCGAATACATTGTGGGCAGGATGTGTCGATAGTGTTGTCATTACCTCAAGCCAGTTAGAAAATACCGATACATTCGATTTTGGTGCTAGAGCATTGGTTAGTTGTCCTTTGTTAAATGTAGATGTATCGACAGCTTTATTAAGACGTTGTTCTTCGGCTGTATACACAGTTACTTATTGTAATCAAGGAACGGCGGATGCTATTGGAGCTTCTGTAACAGTCAACTTGGATACAACACTGAATTTTTTAGGATCCAATATGCCTTGGTCAGCAACAACGGGTATGAATACTTACCTCTTTAATATAGGCACTGTTCCTCCAGGTGGTTGTGGTTCTTTTACAATAGATGTAATGGTCAGTTGTTATTCTCAATTAGGGCAAACGCATTGTGTTCAAGCCAACATATTACCTGATAGTTTGTGTGTGAATAGCAGTCCTTTGTGGGACGAGTCGGATATAGATGTGACAGGTGTTTGTTATGGAGATAGTATTGTTTATACGATTACCAATGTGGGAACTGGAGGAATGTCAGCTACTCGACATTATTTTGTAACAGAAGATCACGTAATTTTATTGGTTCGACCATTTAATTTAGGACCTGGAGCAAGTGTAACAGAAGTAGTGCAAACTTCCAATGGGGCTGTATATCGTTTAGAGGCAGAACAAGATGTCAACCATCCTCACAGTACCTATAGTGCTTTAGGAGTATTACAATGTACCGATGCTGCCTTTACATCCAATAGTTCCTTAGGGATATTGGGGCAGTTTGTAGAAGATGATGGTAGTCCTGCTGTATCTATTGATTGTCAAGAAAATGTAGGGGCTTGGGATCCCAATGACAAGCAAGCTCGTCCAATTGGTTATGGTACGTCCCATGCTATTGAAGCCAATACAGATTTAGAGTATCACATTCGTTTTCAAAATACAGGTACAGACACAGCGTTTAATGTTACGGTTTATGACACTTTGTCAAGTGCTCTTAATCCAAGTTCAATTATACCTGGTGCTAGCAGTCATCCCTATACTTGGGAGTTAAAAGGAAATGGTATTGTGGTCTTTACATTTAATAATATTTTACTACCTGATAGTACAGCTAACGAAGCGGCTTCGCATGGGTATGTTAAATTTAAAGTGAAACAACAACCTGATTTACCTGTTGGAACGTTAATTAATAATACAGCAGCTATTGTATTTGACATGAATGCACCAGTGTTGACCAATACAACTTTTCATACGATTGATGAAAACTTTATTGTAGATATCGTTAAGATTGGAGATCGACCTCAAACAATGATTGAAGCTTACCCTAATCCATTTCAAGAGTTTGTGAAAATTGTTGTGAAGGGAGAATCTTTCTCTACTTTAGAAGTGCGTGTGGTTGATGCTATCGGGAGAGAAGTTCAGTACAATAAAGTGGCGTATCAAGAAGAAATTATCTTACAACGTCAGAATTTAGAAACGGGGGTATATTTCTTCCAATTGATAGGAGACGGTGAACTTATTGGAACAGGAAAACTCATTGCTCAATAAACAATTGCTTCAAAAAAAATCAAATTTGATCACCTTTAGAAAATCAAAAAAATATGATAAAAGGAATATGGAAATTAGCTTTGTTAAGTCTTTTGGCTGTATTAATGTTTTCAAGTTGCAAAAAAGAGGAACCTATAAATTCACCTTCCAATCGTTTGCATGGAGAATGGAATTTAATGCAATATTCGGCAGGTTTAGCTGGTCTGGAAAATTATAATAAAGACGATGTTACTTGGACATTTAATAGCAATGGTACTGTTGATGTAGTCATAAACGTTGCATTGAATAATTCGCACATGCCCATACAGAGCAATACAACGGATACTTATATAATGAATGGTACAAAGGTAAAGTTGGCGTCTATAGATTATGATTATGACATTAGTTTTGACAATGGCAAATTGATCTTGTCTAATAGCCCAGCAGTAGATGGTCCTAGTATTCTTTTTGAACGAGATTAGAATAACTTTCTAACAACATTACTTATTATCCTAAATAGACTTTATTATGATTACAAAATATTTTAGAGTAATTCTATTCGTAATGACGTTTTTTTTCTTTGCTAGTTGCGAAAAAGATAGCTCTTGCACCGAACACATAAATGAATGTCGTCTTAAATGCGAGATGATTCCAGATATGGGATGGTGTGGTACAGGAGCAGAATATAAGTATTATTTCAATCCTACTACTCAACAGTGTGAGCCTTATATTTATATTGGTTATGATGCTGTTTTTGAAACATTACAAGAATGCCAAGCTTGTGGTTGTGGTAATCCAGAAAATTAATATTGAATACATATAGTATCCCATTCAACTGCCTTTTTGGTAAAAAAATAAAGAACCTTCTAGTTTTTCTAGAAGGTTTTCTTATTCATTACTCCGTTGAAACCACGCAGTAGCAGTGAACCGAGCTATGCGAGCTCACGATCGTAGGGAGTAACAAAGCTAATCAATGGAGTATTATTACTGAAATAAGGGAGCAAATAACTAGTCCGATCTTATCTATTATAATTAGTGAATGAGGTCTTTTTAGTGCAAAAAATGTTGGATGAAAAAATAGGTTTAAATGTAAGTAATAACCTTAAGCCGCTTCTAAATTATCATCTAAGTTGGATGAAATATTTTGTATAATAGGATTGCTGCCATTGCTAGGGTCTTGGTGGTATATATCCATAAAGTATCGGTAAACCTCTGGCAAGTGTTCCTGCATCTTGGTAGGAATTTGAAAGAAATGTTCTGTACACATTTCAAAGATTTCCATGGACGGCAAACCCGTGTATAAAAACTGGTAGCCAATTTCAAATTCTCTTAAATGGTGTAGTTTGACTAGCAGTTCTTTTTTATCTTCATAAGGAATGGTATCATCAGAATAGCCATATTTAATTTTAAATGCCTTGGCCATACCGTGTAGCCCTGAGTGATAGTAATGTTCGGGATCTCTAATACCTTTGGTGAAGAAATTAATGGCTAGGAGTAGGCATGAAAAAACATCCGTATTAAACTCAACATAATGTAACTGCGTATTGATGTCTGGAGTAATAAATTCTTTTGGAAAAAGAACGACCATACCTAAATTATCAAGAATCTCTTTTTCATCTTCGAGTCCCATTGTTAGTTGAACAGCTGTTGCCGAAACTAACAATTGCATATCGCCTGGTATTTTGTCTAAGAGGCGCATTTGAAATTGCTTTTGCAAACGAAAAACAGAGATGCGATCTTCAAACTTTTTTTTGTGCTGAACACTCAATCTTCTATAATAAGGAAAAAAGCGAGCCAAGATATTTTTTTCTAGCTCACTGAGTCCTGGAGGGTGTCGTACATACCACCATTCGTTGAGTCCATTACGCACAATATAAGCTCCAAGTCCTATAGAGAAAGGGACAACAGCAATCCATATAGTAGAAAATGAGAGGACATAGTTGTTATACGCCAATAGAAATATAACAGCAGCAAGAATAAAAGAAGGGATAAAAATTAAGCCAGCAAACATAAATAATTATTTTTCAAAAAAATGAAAGATGTGCTCTACAAAGACAACAATTAAAAGAATGTAACAATGTAAAAAAAGATACGTTTAGGAAATGCTTTTATTTTTAAAAATATTGGTTCTGTACGATATTTTACTTATTTTTCCTATGCAGCTATTTTTTGCACCGCAAATAACTTTAAATTACCAAAAACAATTCAAAACTATATGAATCCTACGAGATTATTTGATATCCCCTACTACCAATTAGAACAAGGACCCTTAGCCGCATCTATTGGCGGAAAGCACATCAAAGGTCATAATTACAGCTATAGTACCGAAGAATTTATAAAATTGGCAAACCAAGTTAGTTTGGGTTTGTTGCAAATGGGGGTGAAACCAGGGGATAAAATCGCTTTGATTTCTCATAATAATCGACCAGAATGGAATATCATGGACATTGGAATGGCTCAAATTGGGGTGATTAATGTGCCAATTTACCCAACCATAAGTCCTAAAGAATATGTGTATATTTTTAATGATGCAAGTATCAAATATTGCTTTTTGGGACATGGGGATTTGTTAGAAAAAGTACGAAAAGCACACCCTGATATTCCTAGTTTGCAGGGGATTTTTACCTTTGATAAGGTAGAAGGTGAAAAAGATGGCAAAGGTAATGATGTGCACCATTGGGAAACGATTCATACCGATGGAGATTTGGCACCGGTTGAGAAAATAAAAGCAGGTATCAAATCAGAAGACTTGGCAACTTTGATCTATACGTCTGGAACAACGGGTAATCCAAAAGGGGTAATGTTGTCGCACAATAATATTTTGAGCAATATCTTAGCTGTGGGACCTTTGGTTCCCATCAAAAAAGGTGATGTTGCTTTGAGTTTCTTGCCGTTGTGCCATGTCTTTGAGCGTACGGTTGTTTATGCTTATATGTATATGGGAGCAAGTATCATGTATGCCCAAAGTATTGATACTTTAGGAGAAAGTCTAAAAGAAGTTCGTCCGCATTTCTTCACCACAGTACCTCGTTTATTAGAAAAAGTATATGAAAAAATTGTTACGAAAGCGAAAGAAGGTAGTCCTCTAAAGCAAAAGATATTCTTCTGGGCAGAGGGGCTGACCAATCAATATGCCTATGATTTTGAACCTTCTGGATTTAATTCAGTCAAATGGGCATTAGCTGATAAAATTGTATTTAGCAAAGTCCGTGAAAATCTAGGAGGACGTGTCAAAGGAATTTTGACTGGGGCGGCTGCTTGCCCGCGCAAAATGGCGCAATTCTTTTCAGCCATAGGTGTGCCCGTTCGTGAGGGCTATGGTATGACTGAAACTTCGCCTGCAATTGCTGTGAGCGGGTATGAGGCAAATTTGGCATTGTTGGGAACTGTTGGACCAATTATTCCAAAAGTAACGGTTCGTATTGATGTGAATGAAGAAGCTTATGGTCCCGATGCTGGAGAAATTATGGTTAAAGGACCAAATGTAATGATGGGGTATTACAACAAACCAGAAAAAACAGCAGAGGAATTTACCGCAGATGGGTGGTTCTTGACAGGGGATGTTGGTAAGTTAATTCGAAAAAATGGCATTGATTTTCTTAAAATAACCGATCGAAAAAAAGAATTGTTAAAAACTTCAGGAGGAAAATATGTTGCTCCAGCGCCAATTGAAGGAATTTTTCGTGAAGATTTCTTAGTGGAACAAGTCATGGTTATTGGTGATAATAGAAAATTTGTTTCTGCTTTAATTTTACCTGCTATGGATACATTGGAACAATGGTGCAAGAAAAAAGGCATCAATGTAAGTTCTAAAGAAGCGATGTTGGAAGATAAGCAAGTGTTGGAGTATTTTGAAAAATTAGTGACCAAACTGAATCCTAACTTTAGCAAAGTAGAACAAATTAAGAAATTTAAGCTAGTTGCTGGTCCTTGGGATGTAGACTCTGGACATTTGACACCAACCATGAAATTGAAGCGTCGTGTTATTTTATCCGATTACAAAGACGTTATTGCTAGTATTTACAACGACTAATGTCGTTCATCTGATAAAAAAATGCAGCTTGAAAATTCGATTTCAAGCTGCATTTGCTTTATAGGTGTTAGAGAGAAGGACTAAAACCAAAACCACCGCCACCACCGCTACTATCGTAGCAGTTTTGAACAGGAATTGTCGCAGTAGTTGTACTCGATGAGTTGTCTGTTACCCATTGCCCAGAAGCATCTTGTTTGAGTACTTTGTCAACTTCTACTTTGATAGAATGGTAGCGCATCGTTGCGTTAGAGAAGGTGTTTATTCGACTAGAAGTGGTTGAGTTAGCAGGAACATCAATTGTATAAGTATTGGGAATAGAGGACATATTGGCATTTCTCCACCCAAACACGGTTACTTTTCTATGATAAGGTTTGGTTCCTGTTACATACACCAATGTTTCATAAGAATTGCCAGAGTGAGACGTGCCATAACAAGGTCCCGTAGCGACGACATAGGGTCTTAAAACCGTGCTAGCAGTTCCTCTAAAATTACTATTGGCTGCCAATGTTTCTACAGTTGATTCTTCACCAGTAGTTACTTCCAAAATTTCCTCCTTTTCACAAGAGGTTACAGCAAGCAATAAGGCGATAAGAGCAACAAAAAAATTCTTTTTCATGTTATAAATTTAGTTAATGAAGCGCTTACTAGGTTGTTTTGAGTCGTTGTTCAGCTTTATTCGACTAGATTCAATTGATAGGTACCTATTTATACAGATAACAATAAAGATTTACTTCATCTGTTGTTATTACAAAAATAGGCGATTCTACATGAAGAAACTCTAGTAATAAAAAAGCGCCGATAGCCGACTAAAAAGCGTTGGAGTTACAATGAAATGCGATGTTTTAGTATAATTTTTTTAAAAATTCTAAGACAGCCTCTTTCTTTCTTATGGAAACAGGAATGTGATGATTTTGTGAACAAACTAGTCCCTGATTATCTCGTTTATCGTACCGAAGGATGTGTTCAGAGTTGACCAGAAAAGATTGATGGGTACGCAAAAAGAGTTGACTAGGAAGCAAGGTTTCATACTCTCGTAAATTTTTTGACACAATAATTTCTTCCTGATTTAGGAGATGAAAGGTCGTGTAATTTCCCTCACCTTGGCAGTAAATAATATCTTTTATATTGATAATGTGAATGCTATCTAATGTTTTTAGGCTTATTTTCTTAATAACTTTTGGCGTAGAATCTACTTGTTGTAAAAATAAATCTAGGCGCTCTTCTAGTTTCTCTTGATAACTTTGTTCTTGCGATTTTTTTATAGCAGTCAAAAAATCTTCTGGATCAATGGGTTTGAGTATATAATCAATAGCTGCTACCTTGAATGCTTTTACAGCATATTGATTGTAAGCCGTTATAAAGATAACTTGAAAAGAATAGGGTTTGGTCTTGTTTAGAACATCAAAACCATTGCCATCACCTAGTTGAACATCCAACAGTACCAAATCGGGTTGGTGGTTTCGGATTTTCTCGATAGCTGAGGGGACACTGTGTGCCTCACCAACAATATCAAGGTGTGGAGTATAGAGTAGGATTGTCTGGCGAAGGGCTTTTCTTGCCCTTGCTTCATCATCAACAATTATGACACGCATATTAAATAGATTTAAGAGGGATGATAAAAGAAACAATAGTCCCAGAAGGTTGTGCTGGTTTTATAGAAAAGTGGATGTCGTTTGCTTGATTTTTATTTAAAAATAAAAGTCGCTCTTGGGTAATTTTAGTTGCTAAAGAATTATGAGTTGAGGTAGCGTGGGAGGAGGGGGGCGAATAACCAATGCCATTATCTTCAACACTTATTTTTAACAGCTGCGTTGCTTCGATTGTAAATTGAATTGTAATTTTTCCTTTGTAGTCAATGTTTTTAAGACCATGCTCTAAGGCATTCTCAATGAAAGGCTGCGTTAACATAGGTGGTATCAACAATTCGTAGGAGTCTAATTGTGGGTCAAGGTTAATTTGATACTCAAACTGGTGATCAAAACGCAGTAATTGTAATTTTAGATAATTTTCGAGCCACTGAATTTCCTTATCTAGGGTAATGTACTCTTTTCTTGAATTTTCGAGGATAGCCCGAACCAGTTTGGCAAAGGAAGATAAGTATACTCCTGCGGCTTTGGGATTGTTTTCGTAGACATAGCTTTGGATGGCTGTCAAGGCGTTAAAAATAAAATGAGGATTCATTTGATTTCTAAGCAGTTGATGTTTTAATTGTGCTGTTTTTTGCTGGGCACGGAGTTTATTTTGTCGGAGCAACAAGAAGGAGATTAAAAGGACTAAAATCAAGATAATAAAAGCACTATATGCCCATTGTTGGTTTCGCAAGGCATTTAGAGCATGAATGTCACGGTCTTTTGCCAGTAATGCGATTTCTTGTTCTTTTTTATTGGTTTCATATTTGATTTCCATTTCTTTAATCTGCTGTTGTTTTTCGGCATTCAGAATGGTATCTTTTAATACAATATACGCTCGCAAATATTCAGCGACCTTAGCATATTGTTTTAATGCTTGATAATTATCAATCAGTCCTTCTAAAGCTGCTTTTTCAATTGCCCTATAAGGAATCTTGTGTGCTACTTTTCTTACTGTATCATACAGTTGTATACTTTTAGAATGGTTATTTTCATAAAAATAGATATTCGCCAAACTCATTTGAATGTCTAACTTCTGATTTTGATCTGTAATATATTCTTTGAGACTTAGAGCTTTATGAATGTACTGTTTGGCAGAATCTATTTGTTGGTGTTTGAGGTATAACGAACTTTTTTCGCTGTAAATTTTAGCCTTTCCACCTAGATAATTTTCTTTCTCAAAATAGTCCAAGCCCTGATCTAGGTAAAATAGAGCCGTGTCGACTTTATTGATACTTGAATAGGCTAAACCAATATTTAGGGACGTATTTCCCATGAATAAGAATTCATTTTGGAGAGGATATTGTTCCAGTACTTTTCTGCCCATTTGAATAGAAGCTTCAAATTCTTTTAGTTCATATTTCATCGCTGCCAAAGCTGCGAAATTATAGGCTAGTCCTGCTGTATCGCCAAACTGTTCGTTAATTCGAATGCTTTTATATAGATATTCAGCGCTTTTTTGAAACGCACTCATAAAAAAATGAGTGGCACTCATATTACTATAAATAGAAGCTAATTTATCAAAACTCTTTGCACGAGTGAATAAGGTTGCGGCACTATCTAAGTAAAACAATGTCTGTGATAATTCGCCAATATGCCCATAGATGGTTCCCATCGTACTATATAAATTGCCAAGTTTATCGCAAGAGTCTTTGGGAATTAAGTAGATTGCTTTTTGATTGTATTCAATAGCTTTTTGTGGGTTCGAATAGCGATACATTTTTGCAATTTGGTTGAGTAGTTTAACCTTTGTGATTACAATGGTTTCTTTTTGGGCTAATTGTATCAGACTATCAATATGAGCTTGGTTCTGAGCTTGGTTGGTTACTGTTCCGAATAAAAGTAACGCTAAAATAAAATATTTAGATTTCATATAAATTGAGATATAGTGCGGTGGATCTGATGATGCTCAAGCACTTGATATGATAAAAAATGCAGAGGCTTTAACGAACTACTATTGCTATTGTATGGGCAAATTTATGTCAGTATACAGAATCTAAAATAGCTTGTTTCTACTTATAGAACCTTGTTGTTGCTGTTTAGCACAAGCTATTGATGAGATAGAGGTTGGTATTTTCCACTAACCAATGTTCCATGGAAGGCAATTGAATTTAGTGGTTGGTGGGGTAGATATTAATAACAAAATAAATTTAAAGTAATCAGGCAAAGAAGCGTATTATGTAATTTTTTCTGAAGCCTTCTTGAATCGTACTATTTTGGTTGCTAATATATAAAGAAAAAGGCACTCAAAAGAGTGCCTATAAATTATGATGATGAACAGTAAAATCAAACTAGAGTTTTTCACAAACGTGAATAAATGCAGGAGGTACATTGAGCATGACAAAATCAATCTCCATATTATTAAATATACGCTCGTAACGTTTTTTTGCTACCAAAGAGTAGTGTAACTGAACGTATTTGCCTCCTTTTTTTAAGAATTTGTGTGCTTCTTCTATAATGTCATCTTCGGGAATAATCACAAAAGGAATCGCGGAAATCACAGCATCTGCTTTTTCGTAACCTGCTTGACGGATGTAATCGCCTAATTTTTTGGCGTCATCATTAATGATCGTAATACGCTCATCGTGCCCAAATTTTTCTTGCAATTCTTCATAAAATTTATCGTTAATTTCGAAGCAGAGCAGTTTTGCATCTGGAGCCATCTTTTTCAAGATTTGTTTGGTAATAGGTCCATCTCCAGCCCCTAGTTCAACAATACATTTTGCAGTACTAAAGTCAACATGCTTGTCTTTTGTCATCGTTTTCCCTACAAAATGAGAAGATCTGGAAAAGGTACCCACTTCTTTGAAGTGTTTGATGCCTTGTATGAAAAATTTTATTGCACCCATGTTTTGAATTTTGGTTGGACGATTGTAACCTGCAAGTTGTGCATCGTTTTTTGACGATATAAGCTTAATTATCTGTTGGTCTTTGTATAAATATTAGCTACTTGTTGGAACGTCCAAAAGTTATAGATTTTTTAGATATAGATGATACTCTATTCATTACAAATTTGCACACAGACTACAAAAGTAATCTATAATTTTGCTTTTAAGTAACAAATAGTACTTTTTTTAGTTGATGAATACCTATATCATAACAAAATAAAATAGTTAATAATGTGTTAAGAGTTTGTAAATCAATAGTTAATGTTTTTGGAGGTAAGTTTTGGAGCTGAGGAGATTTGAAGTTTGGCTAAAAATGTTCTTGACTTGTTTATATTTGCAGACAAAAAAAGAGACAACTTTTGACAACTTATTTAAACTCTAGAAGGTTATTATCAAAAAAGCTAAAAAAATGAAAGTAGAACATATTGGTATCGCAATAAAAGACTTAAGTACTAGCAATGCTTTATTTGCTAAATTATTTGGCGAAGCGCATTACAAAGTAGAAGCGGTGGAATCAGAAGGAGTTGCTACTTCTTTCTTTCAGTGCGGAGAGACTAAAATAGAACTATTAGAAGCAACAAGAGAAGATAGTCCTATTGCAAAATTTATCGAAAAGAGAGGAGAAGGAATTCATCACATTGCCTTTGAAGTTGACGATATTCATGCCGAAATGAAACGTTTGGCAGCGGAAGGCTTTACGATTCTTAATCCTGAGCCTAAAAAAGGAGCAGATAACAAACTCGTTTGCTTTTTGCACCCTAAAACAACCAATGGTGTTTTGGTGGAGTTGTGTCAAGAAATACGTTAATCAACTTCATTATTGAGTGGTCTCAAATGGGCAATTTAAGTAATTCTCATTGAATAAAATGCTTTGTATGGAATTATATGCGTGGATTGTTTTATGTGGTGCTTTTGCAGGTTTTGTCGCTACTCTAGCAGGTTTAGGGTCAGTATTGACCCTGTATGTTTTGATTCAAATAGTCGGTTTAGACGCAGATATAGCCAATGGAACGAATCGAATCGGCATTATGGCAATGGCTTTGATGGCTTTGCCGACTTTTTATAAAAATGGACATCTGAATGTCAAGAAAAGCTGGTGGATTATCCTTTCAATATTTGTAGGAGCACTCGGAGGGGCCGTACTGGCAGCCAAATATATTGACAACGATGCTTTTAAAGATATTTTTAAGTACCTGCTCTTGGTAATGTTGGTTTTAGTATTAGCGAATCCAAAAAAATGGATTCGTTCAACAGATCATAGCCACAAGATGAACAAATGGATGATTCCTATCTTTATATTAATGGGATTTTATGCAGGTTTTATACAAGTAGGGACAGGTGTTTTTTTAGTTGTCTTTTTAGCTTTGGCAGGACGGTATAGTTTGGTGGATGCCAACGGGATTAAACTAGCAGCTATAGCTTTGTATACAATAGCTTGTATTGCCATCTTTGCCGTAGAAAATAAAATTGATTGGGAGATCGGAACCGTTTTGGCAATAGGGCAAGGAATCGGTGCTTATCTAGCCGCCAAATTTGCAACTACTTACCCTAAGTCAAATGGCTTTGTGCGGTATTTGCTTATTGTTATGTTGATAGTTGCAATTGTGCAAATGTTTGAGTTGCATACTTATTTTGTGGGGTAGGAAAAGCATTCTTCTTACGATACATCTCTATAGATGTTAAAATTTTTAGAAAATGTATCTTGGTCTAATTATTGGTGTAATAAAAATGAATTACTCATAGCAGAAAACCCATAGTTAGTAAAATTAATTCGGTTCTTTTTTAGAAAAGAAAAACGTCTAGCAATCCCTACCTGCTAGACGTTTCTATTTTATGTAACCATCAAATGCAATTGTCTCAAGTTTTTGTTCATTATAATACTACTCTACGATAGCATCATCAGAATAAAGTGAGACCACTCGTTTGGATTTGTTATGGATTTACTTGACTAAACTGCTTTTGTCTTTCTCGACAAACAAAGCAGAAATAGAACGATATTCGTGTACATTTCTAATAGCTCTAGAGAATAATTTAGCAGCCGGAACTACTTTTATTTTAGAGCAAGCCTGCTTCAAAGGAATGGTATCTGTTACAACCATTTCTGTCAACTCAGACTCTTCGATACGTTTGTAAGCTGGTCCAGATAGAACAGGGTGCGTACAAAATGCACGAACACTTTTTGCGCCTTCTTTGATTAAAATTTGAGCAGCGCGGCATAGCGTCCCTGCTGTATCAACGATGTCGTCTACCAAAATGACATCTTTTCCTGTAACATCTCCAATAACAGTCATTTCTGCTACTTCGTTTGCTTTTTTGCGATACTTGTCACAAATAACAAGCCCTGTACCAAAATGTTGTGCATAAGCTCTAGCTCGCTTGGTACTACCCACATCAGGAGAAGCAAAGATAACATTACTAGTATCTTCTTTTTCTAAGTGATTGAAGAAGATTGCTTCACTTTTTAGATGATCCACAGGGATGTCGAAGAAACCTTGGATTTGGTCGGCATGCAAGTCCATGGTCATAATTCGGTCTGCTCCTGCTGCAATCAACAGATTGGCCAATAATTTAGCTCCAATTGCTACTCGGGGTCTATCTTTGCGATCTTGGCGTGCATAACCAAAATAAGGAATGACCGCTGTAATATAACCAGCAGAAGCTCTTTTTGCAGCATCAATCATTAACAACAACTCCATGATATTATCAGATGGAGCAAATGTTGATTGGATAAAAAATACGTATTTACCTCGTACCGATTCCTTAATGTTAGTTTGCATTTCGCCATCACTAAAACGTTGTAAGACAACCTTACCTAAGCTTTGTCCGTAATAGTCTGCGATTTTTTCAGAGAGATAACGGGTACCCGTTCCAGAAAAAAGAATTGTTTCGATCATGATTATTGTGCTGTGCTTGTTAGAATAATAGTCCAAAAGTTGCCACAAAGGTAGTTAGATTTAATTGGCTGCACAAATAATCACTCGCTTTTGAACAAAAACAATTTTTTAGTCTTTTTATGATACAGGTAGCTATGATTTGTTTTTAATGATTTGATAATAAGTTGCTTAGTAAAAGGCTTGTGTGTTGTTCCATTTGGTGAAAATATCTAAGATGATTTGCCATTTTATGGATAAATGGCAGCACAATTAAAAGCAGCAGTGTAAAAAAGAACTACTTCCACAAGAACTCCCGCCACTCGTTATAAACCTCAATAATTTTTAATAAATCTTTCTTTTTGTATTTTTTGTTAGCAATATCTTCTGCCAACTCTTTATTTTCTTTGAAATATTCTGCTAATTGTTTTCTAAATCTAGGATAATCAACTTCGGTTAATGCTCTATCTTTTTCTAAGAAAGTTTGCGTATATCCCATATCTCCCGATGTATTATAATACTCGTATAAATGGCATTTGCCTGTAGGAGGGGTTAGGCGCAACATAAAAACAGAATATCCTTTGCGTTCATTGATTGCATAAAATTTGGTTTGGTAAGTAGCGTTTCCAATCGACCATTCTTTGATTTCATCTGGGCGGTACTTTTTGACCGTACCAGATTGATCTTTAAAGCTAATTTGGCTAGAATTTATAGCAGGAGTAGATAGAATTACCTTGCCATATATTTTTCTATCATTAATGTCTATAATATAGTCGTTTTGTGCAATGCTAAGGTGTTGAATACAGCAGATGACTAGAAATACAAGTAAAGACTTCATATATGATTACTTTTTGATAAACAGTCTTCGAAAGAGACAGATGAATGTTGAATATTTTGTTGATTAATAGAGTGCTTGTTGTAGTAATATGTTTGATTAAGAGTGAGTTGGGTATAGAATAGTGTCGTTTGGATTTTTAGCCCCTTATGGAGGAACTTCAATAAAAAAGACTATTTTGAGGTATTATTTTAGCCTAAAATAACCTTAATTGTTTAAGTAAGAGATATAAATTGTCGACTTTAACACTGTTTTTAAATGAACACATGGTCTAACTCAATAGAGATAGCGGTATCTAGAGCGTGTCCTATCTTGCTTAAAGTGAAATACTAACGTTTGAACTACTTAGACAAATATTTCAGAACAAGAATATTGCTTTTTATAACATAGAGTAGTTTTTATTTTCGGATTCCCCTATTTTTGGATTCACTTAAACAGAAGTTTTGTTGCCCATTCGCTTCGATCACTCTTTAAAACTAAAAAATATTTTATGGAAGTATCTTTTGAAGTCATTAATCACTATCGACAAAAATACCCCTACTTAAAAGATAAGGATGTTGAACAGATGCTGAATTTAGTACATTTTAAAGTGCTAGATGTTAACGAGTTTTTTGTGAAATTTGAAGAAGTTAATACAAATGTTTTTTTGGTCTTGAATGGTTTGCTAAAAACGTATTATTTGGACGAAGGTGGGGAGGAGATTATTATTAATTTTTATAAAGAAAATGATCTATCAGGAAACTGGTACTCGACATTATTAGGAGAGCCGTCTAGGTTATGTATACAAGCATTGGAGGAAACAACGTTGATACAAGTTGACATTAAAAAAGTAGATGCATTGGTTTTTGACAATATTAATTTACTAAGAGCCTACAATCATATTTTGAAAGGCAAATTAATTAACTCACTGCACAAAATATGGGACAATATTAATGAAAAGCCTGAAGTGCGATTTCTAAAACTGAAGAAAGAACATCCAGATTTATTAGAGAGAGTACCACAAAAACAAATCGCTTCATATTTAGGAATAACACCAGTTTCCTTGTCACGGATAAAGAAAAGAGTATCAGAAAAGTAAGGCAATTATCTTTTGTTAAGACGAGAAATAGAAATAAGCCCTATTTTTCGGGCAAAGATAAAATATTGAATATCAATATAAATATATGTTTTTATTGAATATTTTTATGCCAATTTATTTTTTTAACTTTTTAGTTAATATTTTGAATGTCAGTGTTTTGTAAGTTTTGTAAAAAAGAATAAGTTGCAGTTGTAATAAAAAAAACTTTCTTGCAATTTTATGACCTAAATTTTAGAGTAATTGTTCGTTAAAACAATAACATAAACATAGTAGCATAGCGAACTTCTATTTGAGAACACTACTCCAATAATTGCTATTTATAGTTCAAAAAAGTCGCTTTTTTTGAGATTTTGGCACAAAAATGCACAAAAAAAACTCATAATGGCAAGAATCGATCCTCTCAGCTTTACTAAAAAAAATAGTTTTGTGCTGCAAAACTATCGTTAAAGATTATATCAAAATCATATTATAATAAATAATACAATAAATCAACCAAATACATTTTACCAAATAGTCTAATTGGAATATTATCACTAAAATATTTTATTTAGATGGATGTGTTTCACTTCTTAAATAGCTAATACAACGTCACTAATTGTATTGCGTTTCAAAAAGTTTAATGCGCTGAAAAAAAAACACTATGCAAACACAATTACACTTTGTTCAAAGGCATTGTAGATGCCTTGAATTGTTATGGGTAATATCCCTATTCCTTTTAGGAACAACGCAACTAAATGCAGAAGGTACTGCTCAAGTAATGCCCAACGCAGGAAACGGAACGGCTCTAGTCGTTAGTCCCAATCTTACAATAGGAACCTATCGAGCGGCTCCTGCCGATAATAGATTGAAAATATCTATTTTAAATCACACGATCGAAAACATTTACTTTGGATTAAACCCTTTTCAACGGGTAGGTGGTGCTGGACCGTCAACCAATGGTTTTTATCGTATTTTAGACCCGACAGGTGCGGAGGTAGTTCCCGCAACTCCTATTCCAACAGCAGGTACTGGGTTTATTCCTAACTATGCTCAGGCAGTTGCTGGACCTAATATTGGAGGTTTGAACCCTACGGGGTATACCCCCATTCTATTCAACCCGACCCAAAACGGGGATTATGTAATAGAGCTATATAGAAGTAATGACGCAGGAGTAAGTGCGTCTAATGATGAAATTTTCTTTCCATTTTTTGATTTTACAGTAGGTGAAACAAACAATACAACTTATAGAGGTCGTTTGAATTGTCAACAGTGGGGATTTATTACTTACAATCCATTGTCGGCTAATTTTACTCCTGCGATCAATTTTTCTTTTGAAGGCGATTATTATGCTTATACAGAGGATAGTTCGGTTGTTCGTATGAATTTTGAGCCTGGTTTTCAACCATTTCGTTATGTATTGGCAATGAACAAACCAGGAGTTACAAACGGAGGTAACTTTTTGACAGATAGAATATCTACTTATACAGGAGCCAATGCACCAACCTTGCCAACAGGTTATCCTATCTTTTTATCTATTCCAGACACCAATATTTTCAAAGTGGCACCGCCTTCCAATGCGCCAGCAATTCCTAGTAACGTATATGGCTGCCCAGGAGATTATTTTATTCCTTTGTTTATTCCTGATCCAGGAGATGTTGCTATCCTATTGGATTTAAATGGTGTTGTCGGCTATCAAGCAGGCACCTCAGATAGAGTCTTAGAGTTATATGACTTGGTAGCTGGCAACCATGTCTTAAGTTGGGATGGTTTAGATGGACAAGGGAATCCAGTTGCAGGGAATGTTAACTTCTTGGTAACTGCTACATTATTTCGAGGTCGAACAAACATTCCAATGCATGATGCAGAGTTAAATGGAAACGGTTTTTCTGTAACAGCATTTTTCCCAGCTTTGGGACCAAGAAAGCTATATTGGGACGATACAAATTTAGGAAATGTGGGGAATTGTAGTGTTAATGCAACACATAATACAACAGGGGCAGGAGTTGCGACAACAAATATGCTAGAAGGTGTTTTTGGTCCAGCACATGCTTGGGATGGTAGTGCAACATTTGCAATACCCGCTCCAACAGCAGGAAGAGGCTCTACAACAGCAGCCCTATGTGATGACTTTGGAAATGCTAGAACAATTAATACATGGTTTTGGTCTTATGATGTATCTTCTGCTCCTTTTCCTAGAACGACACCCGACTGTGATCAAGATGGAGATGGTATTGCAGACAATATAGACATAGACGATGATAATGATGGTATACCCGATTTAGTTGAACATCCAACCGATCCTTTGTTAGATGCTGATGGGGATGGTATTCCAAACTATTTGGATCCTGATTTTCCTGGATTTGTAGATGCCAATATGGATGGTGTCAATGATAATTTTGATGCGGATGGGGATGCTGTTATCAATTCGTATGATTTGGATTCTGACAATGATGGTATTTCTGACATTGTAGAGGCAGGAGGCGTTGATACGGACGGAAATGGATTGGTCGATGGCACAACCGATGCGGATAATGATGGTTTAATTGATTTGTATGATTCAAGCGTGGCTGGAACTACAAATGTAACCAATACATCCGCAGATGATTGCCAGACAGTAGTTTCACCAGCACATACTATTTCATTTGCATCTGGTACAACCGATGCGGTAGGTAATGTTACATTGTCATTCTCTGTATTTGGAGCTTATGGTTTTAATGGTGCTGAATTTACATTAACTGGAGAAGGTGGTGTCAATTTGGGTACATTTAATAGAACCAATTCAGATAATAGTGCTTATGCAGATTGTTCTAACCCTCCAATGAATTTTAGCGTTGTAATCTCTCAAGCAAACTGGAATTTGTGGAATAACGATGGAACTGTTGTGATTGATTTTCAGGCAGACGCAGATGTAGATCCTAATTTCTGTGCAACGGCTTCTTCTTGTATATCAAATGTAGAAGCAAATTATCAAATTCCAGGCGTTGGATCAGCAGGAAACGACATAGCAGTTACAAATACAGATGGAGATTTATTACCTGATTATTTAGACTTAGATGCGGATAATGATGGAATTCCAGATATTGTAGAAGCAGGAGGTACCGATGTCAATGGTGATGGACGTATTGATAATTATACTGATACTGACGGAGATGGATGGAATGATGTGGTAGATGGGGATGTTGGCAATGATGGTACTTCAGAAAATCTTGTGGATGTATTGATTATTACCAATTCAGATGGCAATTCAGATGGTATTCCTGATAGCTATCCCAATAATGATACCGATAGAGATGGTATTTTAGATCATTTAGATTTAGATGCGGATAACGATGGCATTCCAGATGTGGTGGAAGCAGGAGGTACTGATGAAAATGGTGATGGACGTGTGGATAATTATGTAGATGTGGATAATGACGGTTATAACGATGTGGTAGATGGCGATGTAGGAAATGATGGCATACCAGAAAATAGTGCTGACGCTCTACAACTGACAGAAGCAGATGGTAATGGGGACGGGCGTGCGGATAGTTATCCTGAAGGAGATACCGATAGAGATGGCATTTTAGATCAACTAGATTTAGATGCGGATAACGATGGCATTCCAGATGTAGTAGAAGCTGGTGGAACCGATGTGAATGGTGATGGACGTGCGGATGGTTATATAGATAATGATAGAGATGGTTATAACGATGTGGTAGACGGTGACCCAACCAATGCTTTAGCGGTAGGAACCGATACGAATGGAGCGAACACATCAAATGCATTGCAGTTGACGGGTGAAGATACCAATGGAGATGGTACACCAGAAGATTACCCAACAGGAGATACTGACGGTGATGGTATTTTAGATCAATTAGATTTAGATGCGGATAACGATGGCATTCCAGATGTAGTAGAAGTAGGGGGTACCGATGCGAATGGCGATGGACGTGCGGATGGTTATATAGATAATGATAGAGATGGTTATAATGATGTGGTAGACGGTGACCCAACCAATGCTTTAGCATTAGGAACCGATACGAATGGAGCGAATACATCAGATGCCTTGTTATTAACGGGTGCAGATACTGATGGTGATGGAAATCCCAATAGTATGCCTAATGGTGATTTGGATGGGGATAATGTATACAATCATTTGGATTTGGATGCCGACAACGATGGTATTTTGGATATCGAAGAAGCAGGCGGAACAGATGCGAATAGAGATGGTCAAGAAGATGCTTATGCCGATGCCGATGGAGATGGCTTTAATGATGTGGTTGATGGTGATCCAACCAATGCATTGGCAGTAGGAACCGATACGAATGGAGCCAATAGTGCGAATGCGACTACTCGAACAGGAGCTGATACGGATGGTGACGGTGCACCGAATAGCTATCCAAATGACAACCAAGATGGTGATAACAATTATAACTTCTTGGACATAGATGCGGACAATGATGGTATTGTTGATAATACAGAAGGGCAAGCAACTAGTGCTTACATTGCGCCAGATAATAATGATACGGATGGAGATGGGATAGACGATGCTTATGATAGCAACGATGCGATATTTGGAGGGGCGGGTTCTGGTATTATACCCAATAATCAAGATGGTGCAGCAGATAATCCAGATTATCTAGATTTGGATACTGATAATGATGGTATTCCAGATGTTATTGAAGGGCACGACACCAATGGCGATGGTGTTGTAAATGGTGCCGATAGTCCAAATGCGAATACAGGCTTATCAGGTGGTACGGCTGATGTAGATGGTGACGGCTTGTTGGATGGTTATGATAATAATACAGCGAATACCAATGCAACTAATATTGGTTTGAATCCAAACTCTCATCCAGATGCTAAAAATGAGATTACAGTTGAGCGTGATTGGAGAGAGGGCAATACAACGTATGCGACCAATGATATTAACACAACACCAACCAATGTAACCATTGTTGGTAATGTCTTAACCAATGATTACGATCAAGAAGAAGATAATCAAACATTGACAGGAGTTGAGATTGATGCGAATGGTGATGGTACTCCAGAAACAGTAATTGGGTTGGGAGTAGGAACAACAGTTGGTGGAATTAATGAAGATGGTACTCCCAATGCAAATGCAGGAACCTTGACTCAAAATGCGAATGGAACATATACCTTTGTACCAACGACAGGTTTTGTTGGAGAGGTGACCTATTTATATGATATTTGTGACAATGGACAACCGCAAGCTTGTACAGAAGCCAAAGTAACTATTGATGTAGAACCTGCTCCAACGACAGACAATGGAGAATTGGCTTTAGCACCAGATGTCAATACAACGTATGATAACATAGCAGTAAATGGTCAAGTGTTATCAAATGACAATGACCCAGATGGTGATAATATTTTGGTAACAGGAAACATTCAAACAGATACAGACGGTGATGGCGTTGTTGATGCTACTGTAGGTTTAAGTACGTTAACCACGATCGGAGGAATTGACAAAAATGGAAATCCGGTTACAAATGCAGGAACTTTGGTTCAGAATGCGAATGGAACGTATACATTTAATCCTGTTGCTGGATTCATAGGTGTGGTAGAATATATTTACACGGCTTGTGATGACGGAGCACCCATCACCTGCGAACAAACAACGGTAACCATTGACGTTTTGCCAAGATTGTACAACAGTACCAATGCGATAGATGATGAAGAGTTTGTAGACAAAGGAACAACATTAAATGATAATGTTTTGACAAACGATACGGATGTAGAGGGCGATAATCAAGTTGGTGGGGTGTCATTAGTGACAGGTCCGACCAACGGTAGTTTGACCTTAAATCCAGATGGAACATATAGTTATACGCCAACCAATCCTAACTTTAGTGGCAACGATGAATTTGTATACAGTGTATGTGACAATGGAAGCCCTCAAGTATGTGATACTGCAACAGTTTACATTACAATACTAGATGTCAATAAAGATTATGGAGATGCTCCAGCAATATATGGAGAAGTGTATCATCGAGCAATTAGAGATGCGAATAGTGATAATGTATTGGATGGAACAACAGATGTTTGGTTGGGAACCAATACCGACTTTGAAAACAACGCTTTAGGCGTGAATGGTGATAGTTTTGATGATGGAATGGAATTGGGAACGAATACACCTGGTGCTTTTCCAAGGACGGTGATGCCTTCAACGGTGTATAATGTAGATTTAGATTTAAATTCAGTTGTGGCAGATAATGTTTCGTATGGAATGTGGATTGATTGGAATGCAGATGGTGTTTATGACGATTTTTATTCAGGAACAGTAGCGGTGCCAGGAGGACCATTTACAACAACAGTCGTTGTGACTTCTCCAGCCAGTGTTGCAACAAACTTGGTGAATATCCGAATTCGTTTAGATGACAATCCATTAGGAGCTGTAGACTTTCAAGGGGCACGTACGAATGGAGAGGTGGAGGATTATCAATTCTTGATGAATGATCCATTGCCTGTAGAGTTGTTGTATTTTACGGCAAAACTAGAAGGTAAAAATACAGGTGTGTTAAATTGGGCAACATCAAGTGAGTTGAATAATGCAGGTTACGAAGTGGAACATGCACTGCCTAGTACTGGTGCACCAGAATTTAATCAAATTGGATATGTTAATGGAGCAGGAACAACGACTACAGCGCAAAATTATGATTATAAAGTACCTAATTTAATATCAGGAGTGCATTACTTCCGATTAAAACAAGTAGATTTTGATGGGACATCTACTTATACAGAAGTAAGGTCGCTAACAGTAGAAGCACCGTTGGTGAAGCAACTGTTCCCAACAGTATTGCACGAAGGAAGTAGTACGGTATACCTTCAAATTTCGAAAGATGATCGTTATCAAATTGAAGTTATAACCGCTTTGGGGCAAATAGTTGAGTCGTATAGTGCACCAATGACATCCAATGCTTACCATGAAATAGATTTTGATATGAATCGTTATGTATCGGGAATTTACTTTATCAGAGTAAGCAGTAATAATACGAGTTTTACAAGAAAAATACGAGTAGAGTAATAAAAGGACTAGACACAAGATGATATGAAAGACTCTGACTGGTTTTGGTTGGAGTCTTTTTTATTTTAGATGCTATTTTGTGGCTTGTTTTTTGTCAAGAGCTTGAGCTTTGTTTGCCATTGCTCCAATAGATTGATCTACAGAGGAGAAATAAGTAAATATTTTGGCTAAAATTTATATACAGGACTACATACTAGAAATGATAGTAATGACTGGATATGTAAACGAAATATTAAGAAATATTAAAATTATAATAATGAATGAAATAAATTTTGACTCCCAAGGAAAATAAAATAAATTTGCAGTCGTTATTGATAACAGATGGCAAGAAAAAATAAATCAAAAAATTTTTTCAACTCATGCAACCATTTCAAAATGAGATTTGTCGTCTAGTAGTAAGAGGGTTTATCCCTATGTGCTAAAATAATACTATATGTATATTCAATCTAATATTAAATAGATACCGCTATTAATTTCGATTGGAATTCTTCGAAATTAACGAAGAAACTTAAGGGAAGATTAGGAGGAATCTTCCCTTTTTGTATATCTATACTTGACCTATTGGATAATGCAGACTTGCCTACCTTTCCTTACCATTGGAAATATTTACATTATAATATATAGAATTGAAGTAGAACGGATAAAAAAATTTTATCAGAAACTTATTTTTTCAAATGATTTGTTGAGAAGACCTTAGATAAGTTTATTCCTAAACAAATTGCTTGTTCAAACCATATAGAAGCAGTGCAACTACGTTACATAGCAGACATTTTAATGCTTAAAATGAAGGTTTGAAAAAAAAATAAAAAAAAAGTAAAAAAAATTCCAACCTTTTGAACAACTCCTTGTCATAGGGGCAGATAGTGATTCAATAGTATCTATTTAATCATTTTTTAGGTTTTATTTAACAGCCGTTTTTTGATTGGAATGTTATCCTCCCAAGTATATCAAAAGATCAAAAAACATCCCTAAGCTGTTATGTATCTGCCCTAAGTGAACTATACAAGTTTAATATCCTCATTACTTTCTTTCTTATTACTATTGTTAAGTTAGTTGAAAGTGTGGAAAAACTAATCAATCTTATAATTAATAGAGATACGGCTAGATTAATTTTGATTGAAAAACTCTTTTGGCGAGAAGAGAACAGTAAAAGAGAGCTATCCCCAGCTCTCTTTTTTTATTTATCCAATTTGGTTTGCTCCTTCCTATTGGTTGCATTACTTCCTAAAACAAAAAAGCAGCCAAGATATATCTTAGCTGCTGTATAAATTTTATTTCAAGAAACGATTTTATCGTTTACTCTGTTGTTTTTAAAGTTGCAGAGAAATATTCTCTATTCATTTGTGCGATATAGTCTAAAGAAATTTCTTTAGGACATTCCGCTTCACAGGCACCAATATTAGAACACAAACCAAATCCTTCTTTATCCATTTGGCTAACCATTCTTTTGACACGTTTAGCAGCTTCAGGCTTTCCTTGTGGCAATAGAGCCAAGTGAGAAACCTTCGCAGAAGTAAACAACATTGCAGCAGCATTCGGACAAGCAGCAACACAAGCACCACATCCAATACAAGCCGCAGCATCAAAGGCATCAGCCGCAATTCCTTGTCCAATAGGAACGGCATTTCCATCTGGTGTACCTCCTGTATTAACCGAAACGTAACCACCCGCTTGAATAATCTTGTCAAAAGAACTACGATCCACTACTAAATCCTTTATAACAGGAAATGCAGCAGCTTTAAACGGTTCAATATAGATATTATCACCATTATTAAAATGGCGCATATGTAGTTGACACGTAGTTGTTCCTTTCATAGGACCATGAGGGCGGCCGTTGATGACCAAACTACACGCACCACAAATCCCTTCTCGACAATCGTGCTCAAAAGCGACAGGACCTTCTGGGTATTTATCTTTGTTTTCTATAATGTGTGCATTCAAAACGTCCAACATCTCTAAGAAAGACATGTGTGTGTTAATTTCAAGATCTGGATAAGATTTAATGCCTGGATTTTTATCATTCACCCCTGTTTGTCTCCAAACAAAAAGGTTTACTTTTATATTATCGTGAGCCATAAGTCTCTATTTTTTTTGTTTTTATAATTACCAAAAAAGAATTCCTTCTTTCTTTAGCCGTTATTTATAAGAACGAGTTTTCAACTCAATGTCATTGAACGTTAATTCCTCTTTGTGGAGAATAGGATCCGCATCTAAACCATTGTACTCCCAAGCTGATACATAAGCATAGTCTTGGTCATTACGTTTGGCTTCTCCTTCAGGTGTTGCATATTCGTCACGGAAATGCCCACCACAAGATTCGTTACGATCCAAAGCATCTACCATCATTAATTCTGCTAATTCAAAGAAATCAGCCACACGCAATGCTTTTTCTAATTCAGGATTAAACTCATGCCCATCTTTATCTGTGTGAGGAATGTAAACCTCTTTCCAGAAACGGTCACGTAATGCACGCACTTTTTGACGACCTAGTTTTAGACCTTCAGCATTACGAGCCATGCCACAATATTCCCACATAATGTCTACTCCCAATTCACGATGGAACGATTCCACAGAGCGAGTTCCATTAATGCTAAGTAGTTTCTTGATTTTATTTTTAACATCGTTTTCAACGGCTTCAAACTCAGGTGCTGATGTATCTGTCATTGGTGTACGAATTTCTTTGCTCAAGAACACACCAATTGTATAAGGCAAAACAAAGTATCCATCTGCCAAACCTTGCATCAAAGCAGAAGCACCCAATCGGTTGGCACCATGGTCAGAGAAGTTACACTCACCTGTTGCAAACAAACCAGGAATACTAGTTTCCAAATTATAATCTACCCAAATACCACCCATAGTATAGTGAATTGCAGGATAGATACGCATAGGAGTGTAGTAAGGATCTTCACCCGTAATTTTTTCATACATCTCAAACAAGTTGCCGTATTTCTTTTCAACAACAGCACGTCCTAGTTGTTTAATTTCTTCCTCACTTGGGTTAGAGATTCCTTGAGAAATAGCCTCTGATTTTCCGTAACGAATAACAGCAGAAGCAAAGTCAAGGTAAACAGATAAGCCAGTAGCACCTACACCATGTCCATCGTCACAACGATATTTAGCAGCACGAGAAGCTACATCACGAGGTACCAAGTTACCAAAAGCAGGGTAGATGCGCTCCAAGTAGTAGTCTCTGTCTTCTTCTGCCAAATCTGTTGGTTTCATTTTTCCTGTTCTCAAAGCCTCCACATCTTTTTTGTGTTTAGGAACCCAAACACGTCCATCGTTACGCAAGGACTCTGACATCAAGGTTAGCTTTGATTGATAATCACCAGATACAGGAATACAAGTTGGATGAATCTGACAGAAACAAGGATTGGCAAAATAGGCTCCACGCTTGTGAGCAACCCAAGAAGCAGTCACATTAGACCCCATTGCATTGGTAGATAGATAGAATACATTACCATAACCACCAGTACCCAAAACAACTGCATGAGCACCAAAACGCTCTAATTTACCAGTCAATAAATTACGAGCAATAATACCACGAGCCTTGTTATCAATAACAACTAGGTCAAGCATTTCATGGCGATTGTACATTTTTACATTCCCCAAAGAAATTTGTCTAGACAAAGCACTGTAGGCACCAATCAACAATTGTTGCCCCGTTTGCCCACGAGCATAAAAGGTACGAGATACTTGCACCCCACCAAAAGAACGGTTGGCTAAGTTACCACCATATTCTCTTGCAAAAGGAACTCCTTGAGCGACACATTGGTCTATAATATTTCTAGATACTTCTGCCAAGCGATGTACGTTAGCCTCACGAGAACGGTAGTCACCACCTTTTACTGTATCATAAAATAGACGATAAACTGAGTCACCATCATTTTGATAATTTTTTGCAGCATTGATCCCTCCTTGTGCGGCAATACTGTGCGCACGACGAGGGCTATCGTGAAAGCAAAAAGCTTTTACTTTGTATCCTAGTTCTCCAAGAGTGGCAGCGGCAGAAGCACCTGCCAAACCTGTTCCAACTACGATGACTTCTATATTACGTTTATTGTTAGGAGCAACAAGTGGCATATTGGAACGGTATTCGGTCCATTTTTCTGCCAGTGTCTTACTTTCAGGTACGTTTGACTGAAACTTTTTCATATGATAGAATGAATTTTATTCAACAATGATTTCTTTAATAACAACAGTTGTTGTTGGAGGGAGTTCAAAGCCGAACTCCTATTCGTTAGTTAATTACTTAAGTACAAAAAATACGATCGGCATAGAAGCAAATCCTAATGGGATTAGGATAGAATACCCCATGGCTACGGCTCTAATAATAGGAGCATATTTTTTGTTGTTTAGTCCCATTGTTTGGAAGGCACTCCAGAACCCATGCATCAAATGCAAGGCTAGAGCAACCAATGAGATTAAGTAAAAAATAACTACCCATGCTTGAGAGAAAGCTTCTTTGACTAGACTATATAGGTCTTTCACTTCCAATCCATCATAGGTTTGTTTGCCCATTTCAAAAAAGTGCATCTGTGCCCAAAATTGCCACATATGCAAACCGATAAATACGAAAATGAGCAGACCCAAGTTTCTCATGTTTCTTGAAGCAAGCTTTGCTTCTGTATCTGCAATTTCCTTTCCTTGATAAGAACCTCCTTTTGCTTTACGATTATATGCTGTAATCAAAATTCCTTGTACAGCATGTAATAAGATAAAAAAGTAATTGCCATAAGAAATTACCTTAATCAAGGGATTGTGTGTCATGTGATAGGCATAGAGGTTAAATGTTTCTCCGGTGTTGTCAAAGAATAACTGTAAGTTCCCCAGCATATGCACGACTAAAAACAGGCATAAAAACAAACCTGTTAACGACATAATTAATTTCTTACCAAGAGAGGATAGTAAAAAGTCTATAATCCACTTCATGTTGTAATGATAATTTTAGTTTTAAATATAGTTCTTAAGAAGGTTATAATAGTACTGCTATTATAATTGTACGGCGCAAAAATAAAAAGATTGCGGTTACATTTTTACATTCTGCTCACAAAATATCTATTCAACGCCACTTATGCAACCTATGTTCAGGCTTATTTGCAGACTGTTTTTATTTAGAATAGTTCTATACTGCTTTCTTTTACCTTGTGTTAGGTTATAATAAACGATAGAAAATAGCATTCTCATAGCATTATTCCAAAATATAGCCTATCTTTGCAGGCGCAACTACAAGCTGCTCTATCGCGGGTTTGAGCTATTCAAACATGAGGAAAGTCTGAACAACGCAGAGCATCGCACCATCTAACGGATGGGGTTTTCTTTTGCTTTTGCATAAGAAAATACAGAAAGTGTCGCAGAAAATAACCGCTTTCATTTTATTGGAAGTAAGGGTGAAAACGTGCGGTAAGAGCGCACGGCTATTATTGGTAACAATAGTAGCGGATAAACCTTGCGAGTTGAAATGCCATGTATACCAGCATGGGCTCTTCGGAGTCCGTAGGGTTGCTCGCTCTAGCTGGAGGGTAGGCAGATAGAGCCAATAGGTGACTATTGGTCTAGATAAATGATAGAGACTCTTTGTAGAGTACAGGATTCGGCTTATAGGCTTGTAGTTGCTTTTTCTTGTTTCAAATCAAACTATTATGAAGGTTGCAATAACCATACTATTCTCTTGGTTGTGGTGTATCTGTTGCTGTCAAGAACGATACTTCGAAGGACAAGTCACTTATAAGGTTTTTGAACGATTTGATGATCCTGATGAAATTGTTCCAGAAGATTCTATTGTTTTGTTCATTGCCGATTCTATGTTTTTAGAACAAATTTATATAGATGGAAAAGTATGGCGTTGGTCATTGCTAAGAAATGATACGTTGTTCGAATCAAAGTCCAGTACAAAAGTTGTTTATAAGTTATTGGAAAAGCAGTCTGAAGATTACCAATGGGTAGGTTCAAAAGGAAATCAAGTTCAAACCAATAAGAAAGGAAGTATTTTAGAAGATAATTTAGGAAACACTTATTTTGCTTTGTTTGATTCGACTATTTTAGTTGATTTTTGTATTTATCCTATTTATGCAAACAATCTGTCTTATCTACCTAAATACCTCCATTTAAATAAGGAAAATGTATCTTATACGCATCAAATTAAGTCTAAAAAAGCACAAATCTTAAACGCAAATATCTTTCAAATTCCCAGTCATTATCGAGTTATATCAGAAAAAGACCATCAAGAAGAGTTGATTCGGCAATTAAAATCTCAACCTCCTAGGGGGAATGTTTTATTAAAAGCGAAGGATTAATTTTGTTGAAACAAAAAAGAAAATTTGGCAACTTGAAAATTCATTTTTCAAATTGCCAAACTCTAAAAAAAAATCTGGTAAACATTACCTCTTATTGTTTTATGATTTTGTGTGTGCTAGTCTTTTGATTTTGTTGAATATTTATATAATAAACCCCACTGGTTAAGTCATTCAAATCAAGTGCTGTTTGTTGATCGCTAACATTTTTTTGCACTAGATTTCGTCCTAGATGATCAAATACCTTGATTTGTATGTCATTTTCTCCCAATTGGTCAATATATACTAAACCAGAAGTAGGATTGGGATAAATATGCACTTTCATATCTTCTATCCATGCTTCTTCCATTTTTAAGACAATAGGAATAAAGTTTTCTCCAATGGTATGTGTGGTTACATTCGTAAAAATAGGAGGATTAAAATCAAAATAAATTGCTGCTTGGTTATTGATAACAGAACCATTGATTAAGTTTGGTACTTGGTTAATGGAATACGTAAAGAATCCATGAGAAAGAGGTTCGTTGGCATTGCTATCTACTAGTAAAATATCATCAAAACGAACTGTTAAAACCCCAGTGCCACTTAACTCCCAAGTATAAGGATGGCTACTTGCACCCATTAATAAGCTACTAGCATCAACATTGGTTGATAGGGTATCAACAATAACAATATTAAAGGCAGTATCGGTTCCTGTGTTTTGGAAGCGGATTCTATATTTTAGTGGTGTATTGGCTTCAATGTAATGTGCGCTTCCATATCCTTCAGGTTGTGCTGCCTTATCATTAGGGTCAAAAGATGTAATATTAGATTGACAGTCGTTGTCGATAAAATAAGCGGTATTGCCTGTATAGTATTGTGTCAAGAAGCCTGTATTAAAGCTACCGTTATTAAATGGACGACAACCTTCGGTATAAGAATGAACAATGGAGGGACCTAATTGAGGGGGAAATCCATTCGCTTGGCGAGCTTGAATGCGATATGTTTTTCCTAAATCGGCAGGTTGTATGACTTCTACCGAATCACCACCATTAAGATTAAATGGTGCCATTTGAATAATAATATCATCTTCAAAAATGGAATAATCCTCTGCTGCCAGCATATTATTACCTGTATTTTTAATTTTGAAGAAAATAGAATCATTTTGGCAGGTGTTACTAGCTTTTAAGATAGGACCATTCCATAATGGCAAGCAAAAACTATCTGGATAGATGTGGGCATAACTACAATGTGTTTGTCCAGGGATGGCTGCCGCATCAACAGTAACATAGATGTAGATATTACCACACTCACCAACACGTACTGTATCTAAATCAAATTGATAAGTATTGCCAACAACAGAAGTAGGTGCGATGCTTGTTGAGGTGACGTTCAAAAAAGAATCAATGTTTACTTCTATATAACTGTTGTAAGCATCTAGGGTGCCATTGTTACAATAGTGCACATTATACCAACTTCCTCCGCCTGCTATGCGCAAAAACGGTGCACCTATTGAAACAACCATTAAGTGGCATGGAGTTCCCGCTTCTAATACCCAGTTTACGGTATCTATTGAGTTGAGTGTAGGAATGGTAACATTGACTTGGTTGACGCAAGAATTTCCGTATAAGCTATTGATTGGAAAATACTCTAAAGTGTAACTTCCTGTGTCTAAATCTGCCTCATATAATCCATTAGAATTGGTAGAAAAATATTGAACTAGCCCACTATTGGAATTGGTTGCTTTTATAATTTGAGAACCAATTAATGGCTCATTGATGTCAGGAGTACAGTTGTTGTTACTATCTAAGCGTACCTGCCCTCTAAGGGTAATTGGTGAATCAAATAATGTTGTACAATTGATAGTTGAACATCCATTGGCATCTGTTACAGTAACGCAATAGGTTCCAGAAGAAAGCCCTCCTGCAACTGGACCGACTTGACCAGTTGGCCAAATGTAAGTATAAGGAGCAGCACCACCACTGGCAGTAACTGAAATACTTCCATCAGTAGCACCAGCTTGACTAGGGTGGGTAATAGTAGTAATCGTATTAAGGGCAGAACTAGACAGTTCTGTGATAATGACAGAAGTAGCTGACGTACAACCATTATTAAAATCGGTTGCAGTTACACTGTAAATACCTGCGCAAAGATTGGTTGCTGTGGCTGTTGTCTGATTACCTGTAGCAGCGTTCCATAGATAGGTATAACCTTGTCCTAGACCTCCACTAGCTGAAACGGTAGCATTACCTGTACATGTTCCAAAACACATCACATCAGTCGTGTTGGTAACGTTAACCATTAGAGGTGGTACATCGGTGACAGTAACAGAAGTAGTTGCCGTACAACCAACAGCATCAGTAACCGTTAGTGAATGAATGCCTGCACAAATACCTGAAATAATGGGCGTAGTTTGATTGCCTGACCATAAATATGTATAGGGGGTAGTCCCGCCAGAGGGAGTAGCGGCAATTTCTCCATCACAAGCTCCATTACAAGAAACGTCTTGACCGTTATAATTAGAAGTGATGGCAGCGGTTACACTGCATTGTGCATATAACTCCGAGTAAAGAGGGGCGAAGCTTAGCAATAAAAATATATTTAATAGTAATCTCATAATTTAGTAGTGTTTGTTAAGTCTGTAAAATGGATTGAGTATTAGCTTTTTGGTCGATATGCTACAAATGTAGTTGAAGTTTGATTAGAAATGATGTACATTTTTTATATATTGTCTGATATAAATGATTAAAATGATGCAAAAATCTAAGCTAGTTACTGTTTTTAAAAAGATAGATAAAAAAGATCTTCGAGATTTAAAGAAATGGGTGCAATCGCCTATTCATAATGAACATAAGGATGTGTCCAAACTGTTTGATTTTTTATTTACTAGGTATCAGTTAAATGCAACGACACTTAAAAAAGAACGTGCTTGGAAATACCTGTATCAGAATAAACCATACGATGATTTAAGAATGCGTCATATTATGTCTTCGAGTTTAAAAGTGCTAGAAGAATTTGTCAGCTATAAAATGGTAAAAAATATCTCTTTTGAACACGAAAAAAAATTGGTAAAAGCCTATAGAGATAGAAAATTATTGAAACCTGCTACTCAAAGCCTGAAAAAAGCTACAAAGTATCTAAATAAAAGTGTTCCACTCGATGAAGCATACTATTATCACAAGTATGAATTAGAAGTCTTGAAATTTGATTTGGAAGGCACTCAAAATAGGACAAGAGCAACCAATATAACCGAAATAACCAAACAGGCGAGTCTGTTTTTTATGATCACAACGTTGCGATATGCTTATACGGCACGTAGTCAGCAAAGTTTGAAAAAAACAGATTATAACGTTCCTTTATTAGATAGTGTCTTGCAAGAAGTAGAACACCATGATTATTCTTCCTCGCCAATTCTTATGATTTATTATCATGGTTATCAAACTCTCAACAATCCAGAGGAGGAACAGCATTTTCAGGCACTTAACTATTACTTAGAGCAATACGATTGGCTAGGAGCAAAAGAACAGCGAGAAATTTTATTAATGGCTTTAAATTATGCGATTAAGCAGATTAATACAGGAAGTCAATTTTATATGCAAGAAGCCTTCCGACTTTATAAAAAGGGGTTAGAAGAAAATTTGCTGATTGAACAAAATGAAATGAGTCACTTTGCTTATAAAAATATTGTCTCTCTAGGTATTATTTTGAAGGAATACGAATGGCTGGATGACTTTATACCACTGTATGCCCTGAAACTTAAAGGTGATTCTAAGAGTAATTATCGAGATTATAGCTTGGCGAGGTTGACATTTGCTAGAGGGGATTTTAATCAAACAATGGAACTGTTAATTCAGGCAGATTATGACGATATTATGTTGAATATTGGTGCAAAGGTGATGCTCTTAAAATTATATTATCAACAAGGTTATTGGGATGCATTGGAAGCTTTGTTAGAGAGTTTCCGAATTTTTTTGAATCGAAAAAAAGAGCTGAGTTATCATAAAACGCATTATGCTAATCTGATTAGTTGGGTTAAAAAATTGTTGAGTACGCCTAATTTTGACAAAGAAGTACGAAAGAAAATGAAGCAAGAAATCGCTAATACGCATCCCTTAGCAGAACGAGAATGGCTGTTGGAACAAGTGAGAAAATAGAAGTATAAAACGAACATATTAAGTTGATGAATCCGCCCAAAGGATAAAAAAACAACAGAAATTTGCCTTCAAAGTATAAGCTTTAGTATGAAAACATAGCTTTTGTTTAACTTTTTTTACGAAAAAATACTTTTTTGTTAAACAAAATAATCCGTTCTATGTTCCATAGGATATTCTCAAGTATTGGTGAGAGTTCTATTGAATTGTACAAAAACGGAAAAATGCAAATTGATATTATAGGTTCAGGTTTTGCAGGTTTAGTTGCTGCTTGCTTTTTAGCTAAAAATGGACACGAAGTCCATGTTCATGAAAAAAATGAGATGGTAGGTGGTCGAGCTCGTACGTTTAGTGTCGAGGGGTTTACCTTTGATATGGGACCTTCTTGGTATTGGATGCCCGATCTTATTGATAAGATTTTTGAAGATTTAGGCGAAAAAAGGGAAGATTACATAACTTTAGAGCGATTAGATCCTTCTTACCGAGTGTTTTGGAACGACAGATCTTATACCGATATGCCTGCCAGTATGGACGCATTATATCGAGTATTTGATGATCTTGAAAAAGATGGAGGGAAAAAATTAAAGCAATTTTTAGACGATGCACAAATTAAGTATAAGGTAGGGACAGAAAAATTCTTGGAAAAACCAGGCTTAAGCCTCTTGGAATTGATTGATGTAGAAGTGTTTAAAAACTTCTTTAAACTAGACTTGTTCAAATCGGTCGAAAAAGATGTTTGTAATCGTTTTGAATCACATAAGGCACGTTCTATTTTAAGATTTCCTGTGTTATTTTTGGGAGAGATGCCTCATCGAATTCCTTCTTTGTATACCTTAATGAATTATGCGGATCTAAAGTTAGGAACTTGGTATCCCAAAGGAGGGATGCAACAATTGGCGCAAGGGCTTAAGAAAATTGCAGAGAAACATGGTGCTGTATTTCACTTGAATAGCCCTGTTACAAGTTTTACCTGCGCGAATGGAAAAGTAACAGACCTTCACTTTGAAGGCGTTTCAAAAAAAGTAGAACAGGTAGTTGCAGGCGCAGACTATAATTTTGTGGAACAGCAACTAATTCCCAAAGCATACAGACGATACAGTCCCGAATATTGGGATAAACGAAAAATGGCTCCAAGCTCTTTAATTTATTACTTGGGAGTTAATAAAAAACTGGAAGGGGTAGAGCATCATAATTTGTTTTTTGACGAAGATTTGGTGGAACATGGCAAACAAATTTATGATCAGCCAGATTGGCCAGATAGCCCCTTGTTTTATGCCTGTGTAACCTCTAAAACCGACCCTGATGTAGCACCAGAAGGAAAGGAGAATGTATTTTTACTCATGCCTTTGGCACCAGATGTAGAGGACAACGAGACCCTTCGAGAGAAATATTTAGACATTATGTTGGAACGAATGGAACGTCATACAGGTCAATCTATTCGGTCGCATATTATATACAAGCGTTCTTACTGTATCAATGACTTTAAGCAAGATTATAATTCTTACAAAGGTAATGCGTATGGATTGGCCAATACCTTAATGCAAACGGCCAATTTAAAACCAAAAATAACTTCTAAACTAGATAACCTTGTTTTTTGTGGGCAACTAACGGTTCCCGGTCCAGGTGTTCCTCCTGCCTTAATTTCGGGCAAAGTAGCGGCAAAATTAGTTATGAAAAAAGCTGCTACCCTAAAAAAAGGACACTAGGCTTATATCAACCATTATTTCGTGAAGAAAACATATCAGTTCACTTCGTGAGCGCTTTGCTTTTAGTTAGCTTTGTTACTCCCTACGGTCGTGAGCTCGCACAGCTCGGTTCGCTGCTATTTCGTGGTATTAGAGTGCTACATAGTTGATTATCAGAAAAGATGTGTTTTTGTTGCTTCCTTCTTTGAAAGGTTGGTAATCGTTATTAATCAACAATACTTAAACTTATTTCCAATGAAATCATTATTCGACGAATTATCAAGAGGTGCTTCAGTGAATGTTACAAAGATTTATAGCACTTCATTTTATAAAAGTGTTTCTACTTTGGATGAAAACATTCGAGATGATGTCCATGCTATTTATGGAATGGTCCGATTTGCGGATGAAATTGTAGATTCTTTTCATGGTTACAAAAAAGAAGAACTATTGGCAGAGTTTAAAGCAGATACGTACAAGGCAATTGATAGAGGGATCTCTTTAAATGCCGTTTTAAACTCTTTTCAGGCAGCTGTGAATAAATATCAAATTGACCTAGATTTGATTGAGAAATTTTTCAGAAGTATGGAAATGGATTTACAACCCATAGAATATACGCAAGAATTGTATGAAGAATACATTCTAGGATCAGCAGAAGTTGTAGGGTTGATGTGTTTAAAGATTTTTGTTTATGGGGATGAGGAGCAGTATCAAAAACTAAAGCCTTATGCTATGAAATTAGGCTCTGCTTTTCAAAAAATTAACTTCCTAAGAGACTTGAAGGATGATTGGGGAGCATTGGGAAGAATCTATTTTCCTAATGTGGGGGATGTAGAAGGTTTGACACTTGAAAACAAATTATCGATAGAAGAAGAAATAGAACAAGAGTTTTTAGAAGCTTATAAAGGAGTGCTGATGCTGCCACGATCCTCTCGATTTGGGGTTTATGTAGCTTATACGTATTATTATAACTTGCTTAAAAAAATCAAAGCAAAAACCGTTAACGATTTGATTTCTCAGCGCATTCGAATTCCTAATTATTCGAAATACTATTTGTATGTAAAATCTTATCTAAGACATTCTTTTAACGTGTTATAATCTATAATCATTATGTACGATGCCATTGTTATAGGAGCGGGAATAGCAGGAATTGCGGTTGCATTGCGTTTAAAAAAACGTGGTGATAAAGTATTGGTCTTGGAAAAAAATAGTTACGTAGGGGGCAAAATGAATCAATACGAATCTATGGGCTATCGTTGGGATACGGGACCGTCTTTGTTTACAATGCCTCAATTGGTAGATGAATTGTATGAATTATATGACAAAAATCCTATAGATTATTATCAGTACAAAGAAGAAGAAGAGGCTTGTCGTTATTTTTTTAGTGATAAGACACAATTGAACTTTTATACCAATCGGACAAAGCTAAAAAAAGAACTATCTGAAAAACTGGGAATTGATACCAAGGTTATTGATTCTTATATGGAACGTAGTGCAGAGAAATACAATTCCATTGGGGTAATTTCATTGGAAAATGCCATCCATAAACCTAGCGGATTGCCTTGGGGGAAATTATTAAAGATGCTACCACAGATTTTTAGAACCAATTTATTTACTTCCTTACATCGACTTAATGCAACTCAACTAAAAGAGCCAAGGTTGGTTCAAATTTTTGATCGTTATGCTACCTACAATGGTTCAAATCCCTATAAAGCATCGGGAATTTTGAGTATGATTCCACATTTAGAACAAAATGTAGGCACTTTTTTTCCAAAAGGAGGCATGCGTTCTATTGTGGATGGATTGTACCAATTGGCAAAGGAAGTTGGGATAGAGTTTGAATTTGGGGTTTCGATTGACAAGGTAGAAAAGATAAAAAAAGGATATTGTATCAATGAAAATCCCCATTACCATTGTAAAAGATTGGTAAGCGCTATTGATTGTGTTCAATTTTATAAAGAGGTGCTCAAGGACAAAACCCTAGCTAAAAAGTACCATCGCCAAGAACGGTCTAGTTCGGCAATTATTTTTTATTGGGGTATTCAAAAACAATTTGCAGAATTAGGCTTGCACAATATTTTTTTTAGTGAAGATTATCAACGAGAGTTTGAATTGATTTTTGAAGAAAAAAATATTCCATTAGAAGGGACAATATATGTGCACATTAGTTCAAAAGTGAATCCGCAAGATGCTCCGCAAGATGGTGAAAATTGGTTTGTGATGCTCAATGTTCCAGCTGGAATAGAGATCAATAAGGAACAAACAGCCATTATTAAAAGTGCTATCTTAAAACGCATCGAACAGATGTTAAACAAAGAAGTAACTCCCTATATTCAAACAGAAAAGGTATGGACACCCAAAGGTATTGAATTGGATACAGGGGCAATAGAAGGGGCTTTGTATGGAGCTGCGTCTAATTCCAAAATGGCTGCTTTGACAAGGCATCCTAATTTTTCTAAAAAATACAAAGAAATTTATTTTTGTGGTGGAACCGTTCACCCAGGAGGAGGGATTCCATTGTCTATTCAATCCGCAAAAATTGTTGATAAATTAATTGCCAATGAACGTTAACACGATACAGGTTAAGTTGGAGTCTTATGCTCCTTGGATTTTGGTACTCTTTCATCTAATTGGGTTAGGAATTTTTCTTTATCCAGATCGAGTAGAAGGTTTGTCAGGACTAAATATGATTTTGTGCGCCTTACTTATTCTTTTTTCTTCTGAGAACTGGAGAACAGAAACCTATTTGTTGTTAGGAATTGTTGTAGGTGGTTTTACGGTTGAGGCGATTGGTGTTAATACAGGCTTGTTATTTGGCAATTATGATTATGGACATGAGTTAGGGGTAAAACTATATGGAGTGCCTGTTGTGTTGGGCTTAAATTGGTATTGCGTTGTTGCTACTAGTGTCCATTTTGTGCTTCAATGGATTCCTAAAACAATGCCATGGATGTTGAAAGCCGTAGTGGCTGGTTTGCTGTGTGTTGTGCTGGATTATTTTATTGAACCTGTCGCTATGAAATATAATTTTTGGAATTGGGAGCATGGGATTATTCCTTTGTTCAATTATGTGTGTTGGTTTATTTTTTCTGTGCTATTTGCAAGTGTCTATTTGTTGAATGTCAAAAAGGTAAATGCGACAGCTTATTTCTTGTTTTATATTTGGCTCTTGTTTTTCTGTATTTTGAATGTGTTGTAAACAAATAGTTTGTTGGCAAACTAAATTTCTAAAAAAAGGATTAAGAAAAATATTATAACTATAGATATGATGACTATACTGACTTATCTAATCCCATTTCTACTAGCTTTCTTTGGGATGGAATTTATGGCTTGGTTTACCCACAAATATATCATGCATGGTTTTTTGTGGTTTTTGCATGAAGATCACCACCAACCCGACCCCAATACTTTTTTTGAGAAAAACGACGCCTTTTTCTTAGTGTATGCCATTCCAAGTTGGTTGTGTATTATGTTAGGAATGATGTGGGGCAATACCTTTTCTGTTGGGTTTGGATTTGGTATTTTGGCGTATGGGGTCACTTATTTTTTAGTACATGACGTACTGATTCATAGACGATTTAAGTGGTTCGATAAGGTACAGAATCCTTATTTTAAGGCACTTCGAAAAGCACATAAGGTGCATCATAAAAACCGTTTTAAAGAAGAGGGCAGTTGTTTTGGTTTATTGGTTGTTCCTCGTAAGTTTTATCAAGAACAAAAGAAAAAAAGATGAATACCTTGTACTTGCTATTAGATTTAGGAGTTATTATATTTCCCTTTTTGTTGAGTTTTGACAAAAAAGTACATTATGTTGGTGATTGGGGCGCTACATTTGGAGCCTTGTTTGCGATTGGAGTACCATTTTTAATTCACGATTACTTCTTTACAGAAATGGGCATATGGGGCTTTAATCCTGATTACTTAACAGGATATTATTTACTTAATTTGCCGATAGAAGAAGTGCTATTTTTTGTGGTCGTTCCGTATGCTTGTACTTTTGTGTACGCCTGTTGTCGAGCGTATTTTACAAAAATTGATTTCAAAACCTTTAACCTCGTGTTTTATGTTGGAATGCTGCTGTATGCTATTGTTATTTTAGTTTTGGGAATGGGGCGTTGGTATAGTACAATGGTAGCGATTATTGCTTTTTTCTTAGGAGGCTATTTGTGGATCAAACGAAATAATTATCCTTACTTACCCATAGCTGTTTTGCTGTCAATGATTCCATTTTTTATTATGAATAGTATTTTAACAGGATCATTTACACCAGCACCAATTGTTTGGTACGATAATGCTCAAAATATAGGATACCGTTGGGGGACAATCCCCGCAGAAGATATCCTGTATTCATTCTTACTGGTTGCGGGGAATATTTTAGTATTTAAATTTTTAGTAGAACGAAAACGAAAAATTACGACCACTTTACAAAAGGCATAAGCAGCCGTTTATGACACTAACTCAACTAAATGGTTCCAATTGTTGAACATATTGGGCTAATGCATCGCTTTTCTGTGTACCAATTAAAAGTTTTGTTCCGTTCTTTAGTTCTATCGCCAGTCCCATTGTTCCAGAAGCATTATAAACTGTGCCGTATTGTGAACTTAGGCGAAGCCCCCAACCGCCTATAAATCCATAATCTACCACCTGCGCTTTTTGAACATTGTTCCATTTTATTACTCTTTTGGTAAGTGGAAAAAAATGGATTTTAATTTCAGTGTTATTGATTTCTGTTTTTAGATTGAGTGTCCAAAAGAAAATAAGCAAGCCTAAGATCATACTAGCTATTACAATCAAAGAAAGGTCAGAACTAGGCTTATCTCCAAAAGGTTGTCCAAGTATAATTTGTTGATAAATTCCATAGAGGATCAACATACCTATACCAACCAAAATAATAGTTATCAACCATAGTAGCCAGCCGCTAAGCTTTTGTTTTTCTTTGAATACAAGAGACATACTTTAGGACATTAGAAGGTTGAAAAAATTAATTTGTTTATAATTTTTAGTTGGGGATTGCATAGGCTCCGATGGCAGGAGTTGATTCTCTCTGTTGTCCAATAATATCTAAGAAAGGGCTTGTGATACCAGGTAGTCCTGTTAAGATTCTCCAGTTAGAAGGAAAATTCATGGTAGTAGGCAGTCCTGCATTATTAGCAGGAGAATCCACAGAATCAATTTGATAATTAAAATTATCTTCATCGACAAACAAAGGATCTTGATTGGTGATACAGTTGATCATATTTTGACTAAACGTATCTACCTTCATCAAGCAATTGTTAAACTCATAATAAAAATCGGCAGGAGGATTATCCAACGTTAGTATTTCAACTTCTTCGCTTTTATTACCATAAATGATACAATTTGTAAAATAAGCCTCTCCCTGTGATTTGATAGGAATTTCATTGCCATTATTATCAACGACAATTTCATAGTCTCTAAAACTAAGTACAGGTTCACTTCTGCTAACCAAGCCTGCACCAACATTGGCAAAGGTACAGTTTCTAAAATTATAGGCACCGCCTCGAATTCCGATAAAATTAAACTGATTAGAGTTGGCAAGAACGGTATTGGTCATTGTAACATAAGAGCCTCTAGCCAAGACAGCAGAGCGATCGACATTATAAATTTTGCTATTCTTCAATTCTAATTTAGGACTACCATTGACTGTAAACGAGTCGACAAAAATACCATCTACTGCATTTCTAATAATAGTGCCGTGTATAATATTATCTCGACTACCAGGACCTAATCGAATGCCATTGTGGTGGAAAGGAATTAATTGGTAGTCTTCTTCTAGTCGATGCGTTTTTAAAACAACAGGATTGTTCAAATCTCCTCCTACATTTGAGCGGATACAAGAATTATTGCCAATATAAATCATAGCTCGTTCGCCAGGTCTTGAAGTAGGACCTCCAAACATATAGATTTCAGTACCACCAGGAATAACTAAGCAAGAATTATTTTCAAAGGCTACAATACCCATAAAAATATGAGGCTTGGTATTGGTTAAGGTTACCGTGGTATCATTGTACGTTGTCAAAAAACCTACCTTCCCTGTATAATTGGCATTCCAACCATAGGCATAAAGCATTACTTTTTGTGTGCCTCCACCGTCTGTTTCAAATAGAATAGAATCTTTTCGGACAGCATCGCCGTCATTCGGATCAATAAAAACATTAGCAAAGATATAAATACTATCCTTGGCAGGAATCTCTATGTCAGAACTTGCCACGCCTGTAAAACCATCAATATTGATATTAAAATCAGAGGGTTCTCCACCTCCTAAATAGACATTGTTAATTCGAATAATCTGATTGTGTGGGTTGTAAACTTTGAAGCGGCGTGTGGCACTTCCCATATTAGTAAATACAGTATCAAAAGTTAATGTATCTAGTGAAAATTCTAGACCAGCCCCCGTTGTAGTTATAAATTGATCTTTTTTACAAGCAGTTAGCTGAAAGATAGAATAAGCAATAATAGTAAGTAAGAGGTACTTTAGAAACGTTTGTTGCATTGTTATACTGTTATTAAGTTTAATAGTCTCCATCACCTACTAAATGATTAGAAGATTTAGGATAGCCAAATATAAGAGATTAAATTGGAATGCTTGTCTAGCCTGTTTTTTTATCTCAATTATTTATAAACAGCTTATCAGTTGAAAACCAAGAGGATTTATATTTTTAAGAGCGGCTAAAATAATTTTAATTACTCCGTTAAAAGTTTTTTGAAAGTAGGCAGCGTAGCTAACTCTGATTATTTTTAATAAAAGAATTTTTTGCTCGAAATAATGATAAGTATTTGATAAACAGTTTTGAGTAGAGGTTCTTTCTATAAAATGATAACAGTTTTTAAATCTTTTTCACAAAATATTAAGACGGTAATTATTTTTTTGGCACACTATTTTCAATGTATATAAATGTAACAACGAGTGATTGTTTTTATGAAGTTATATTGTTGTTATTTAAAAAGTTATATATTTTTAATAATATAAGATTTTCTTTTTTCTGCTTGAAATAAGTAAGTGAATATTACAGCAAAAAAAGATTTTTTTAGAAAAAGAAATAAAATATTGGCGTCTTGATGAAGTGTTAGATTACGGTTCTGTATACTTCAAAAAGTAATATTTTATCCCAAGCTTAGTTTTGTAGCTGTAGAGAGGGCAAAACTCCCTAGGTTTTCCCTTTCTATGGCACTTTTGAAGCCTTTTAGTATATAACGAGTTGAAATTAAAAAAAGAGGCTTTATTCCTCTAAAAAAAAGAAAAAGTATAATTAGGTCTTTTGCCTAATTTGAAGAATAGAATTGTTTTTTAGGAAGTTTCATAGGCTGTGGTAGCTAGAGACGCCGCAGCTTAGAGTTATTTTTATGGGTGAAAGAAAAGTGTTGTTCTTAATTGAGCAGCACTTTTCGTCTTTTGGGGCAATTGTTAATTGAAATCTCTTGTTTTTGGTGAAACAAAAAATGGTAAAATGAAACAAAAATGTTTATTTTCCGTATTTAGTGTGTCTCTTATTAATCAATAGCTCGTTGAAACCACGTAACAGTAGTGTAGCTAACTATTGTTAGTTTATTTCAGAGGAGTACTATTTTAACAAAAAACATAAAAAATGAAATTCTTAAAATACTTATTATACTTCCTTTTAGGATTTATTGTACTCTTTTTAGCTGCTGGGGTTCTAAAACCTTCTGTAAATTATGGGCATGAAATAATAGTAGATAAACCTTTGAAAGAAGCTTGGGCTGTTCACAAAGATAAGTCAAAGTATGACCAGTGGCTAGAAGGATTTAAGAGCATGGAGTTAATTAGTGGTGAGCAGGGTGAAATTGGAAGCCAATATAGAGTTGTGGTCAAGCCAGATGAGGAGCAGCCTGATTTTGAGATGATTGAAACGATTGTTGATAAGAAAAAATTTGATTTTATTCGCTTGGATTTTGATAGTGATATGATGTTTTTTGAGCAAACTACTTCTTTTTCAGAAATCGAGGGGAAAACAAAGGTAAAAACAGAGTCAAAAGTGAGCGGCAAAAATATTTTTATGCGTTCTATGTTTGCATGGATGGAGTTGTTAGGAGGTTCGTTTCAAGAGCAGGAAGAAAAGAATATAGAAGGATTAAAGCAAGTAATAGAAGGAAATACGACCGTATACAATTTAGAAAATTAATGTTGTAGCCTGAATTTACTTATCTTTTGTAACTATAATTTTCACTGTTGGTAGATCCCACTAGGATCTACCTTTGATTGTTTTTTAACGAACGATTGATACCATTAAATATGCAGCAAGTGAACCGTGTGACAGGCTGCAATACCTGCTGTCTCTGTGCGCAAGCGACTTGTTCCTAGACCTATTTCTTCAAAACCACTATCTTTGGCCCAAGCAACTTCTTCTTCTGAAAAGTCGCCTTCAGGTCCTATCAACAATAAAACTTCTTTAACATTGGGATTTAATACCTTCTTTAAATGAGGAAGGTTGGGAGTATTACAATGTGCAATGCCTTTGAAGGTCGCGTTATTAGCTGCTGGTAGAAAGTCTTTGAATTTAGTTAAATCATTGATTTTTGGAAAGATACTTTTAAGAGATTGTTTGGCAGCAGCAAGGACAACTTTTTCTAAGCGATCTAAGCGAATGTTTTTACGTTCTGATCGTTGACACAATATAAAGGTAATTTCGTCAATCCCCAGTTCTGTTGTTTTCTCCAAAAACCATTCTAAACGACTGATATTTTTAGTAGGAGCAATTGCCAAATGCAACCTAAAATTTCGTTGGTCGGTCGTTTCAATACGTTGTATAATTTGGATGGTACAACTTTTTTTATTGAAGTCCACAATTTTTCCTTCATACATATTGCCCAAACCATCTGTTAACGAAATGACATCATGGATGTTCTTTCTCAATGTTTTGATACAATGTCTTGTTTCTTCTTGATCCAAAAAAGCTGTTGTTCCTTCTACTTGATGAGCATAAAAAAGTTGCATAAAACAAAAAGTTTTAAAAAATAAAAACAAAAGTTTGGTTGTTAGAAACAAAATGTTTTATATTTGTATCAACAAAAGAATACAACACAACAATTGAATATCAATTTAAGTCTAAATATTAAAACAATGGAAACTAACAATACAAACAATATCAACATCCAAATTTGTGAGGATGTGTTAGTGACAGAAAACACAACTCCAACAACAGAAGAGTTGATAGACTTATTAGAAGTTGAAGCACAAAATACAGAAACAGTTTCAGAAACTGATATCGTTTTGGCAAAAGAAATAAAGGAACCTCAAAAACTATCTCTTAAATATATTTTTCAATCGTTATTTTATGCGATGCAGTGGCGACAATTAAAGCGTCAGATGACCAAAGAGGCTTTGCTGGGTATGTCTAAGAGACACTGGCCAAAGGCTGTTGCGGTTGCTGCGGTAATTGTTCTATTCAATTTGGATTTTGGTAGCAAAACGAATACCAATAGCCAAGCAAGTATGTTGATGTATGCGAATTATCCAGAGCCTGTATTAGAAACAGAGAATCATCCAGTGACACCTAGTCATATGGTCGCTTTGTCAAATGAAGCAAAAGAAAACTATATTGCTCGTTTTGCTAGTGTAGCGCAAGGAGAGATGAAGAAGTTTGGTATTCCAGCTTCCGTTATTTTAGGCTTGGCTATTTTGCACAGCAACTATGGTGTTTCTGAATTAGCACAGGTCGGGCACAATCATTTTCATATTACTTGTACCGATAATCATTTAGCAGAAGGAATAACAGGACGAGGAACGTATGAAAATGATTGTTACATACACTACCAAAACGCATGGACAAGTTTTCGTGCCAATAGTATGAAATTAGATGCTGCCCCATTTAAAGAATTGAAGGCAGTAGCAGGAGATGATTATACTATTTGGGTTTCAGGATTGCAAAAAATGGGATTGCAAGAGACGGATAATTTACTTGAGATTATTGAGACCCATAATTTGTACGAATTAGATAAGATACAATAACCAAAGGTTGTTGCTGTTTATATGATAAACCATTCTTTCACCTAAACAAACTATTACACTATAAGAATTAATATTTTTTGCTCTTTTATTGATTATTTAAAGACTAGTATTTAAGTGCAGGCTAGATTAGAAAATCACGTTACTTAAGACTAGGAATGATTCAATTTTATACTTTTTAAATGTTCACTCCCTAAAGAAGCTAAGTATAGGTCAAGTTGAGTGTTTCTAGTTGGCAGTCAATCACAAAAGGTGGTTGGCTGCCTTTTTTGTGGATAAACAAAAAGAGGTATAATACAGAAATTAGAACGAATTATTAAAAAACCACCTAGAAGCTGTTATCTAGGTGGTTTGGTATATTGTAATGATGTATCAAATAGCTGTTGATGCTCGAATGAATGGCAAAACCCTTTCTTTATCAAAAAACTATTGTTTAACTACTTTTTGTGTCAAAATAGACCCATCTTCTAATAAGAGATGCACTAAATAAACACCTTGAGGAAGTCGACTAGTTGGTAGTTCTAAATGGTTGCTTCCCAAGTCTAATTGCATGTTTATATTAATTACTTCTTGTCCTGTAATCGTACTCATACTAAGAGCAGCTTCTTGACTTTTAGGACTATCCATATTAACGACTAACTGACGATTAAAAGGATTGGGGTATACGTTTAGAGTGGCACTTGGCTCTATTTCCTCTATGGTAATACCCGTAGGTTGTGTAATGTTAATACAATAATCTTCAGTTTCTCCATAGCTAGAGTTATCGCATGCATTTAAAGTCGTATTATTCCCCCATTTCAAAGCAACTCGCATACGGGTTTTATCTAAAACGGCATTATTGGGTATATTAATAACTCCTGTATGATTGTTAATTGCGGATGAAATTTGACCAGCATCATAGGCTAATTCATTGGAATCAAAGACCTCATTTTGGTTGTAATCAATCCAAATTTTTAATAACCAATTGGTTCCCCAAGGACCTGTATTGAATCCAATATCTATAGAAACAGGATAAGATCCTCCTTGAGCTAAGTCTGTTGTTGGTCCCCCATTGACAAAAGAAATATAGCCTCCATCATTGCCAGTTGTATTGTTTAAACTGTTGATTGTTACGTTTTGTATCCAATCGTCTCCAGAACTCTGCCCAGAAGAGGTACAGTAATTATTAGAAGTACATTTTCCACATCCATTTGTTTCAAACTCAATGGTAGGAGAGTATTGGTTGTTGACATTGACAGGACAAGAAGAAAGAATGCGAAGTTCGTATAGTTCGCAGCTGTCTAGACCTGTCAACATAATTCCTCCTCCAGTAGTGGTGGTGGTTAGCCAAGTGGCACTAGATTTTAGTTTATATTCTACATTATAAGTTGTAACAAAAGGATCTGTCGCCCAAGAGAACGAAGCAGAAGTTAGCCCAGTTGTATCGACATTAATATTGCTAGGAGCTACGCAACAGTCTCCTGTTTTGAAATTATAGCTGCTAGAATAAGCTGTTGTATCACAATCAGCAGCAATTTCTACCTCATAATTTGTACAAGCTACTAAGCCGTTTAGAATAGAGAAGGTATCAGGTGCTGAAGCGAAAGTCCAAGTAGGATTTCCAACCACTCTATATCGTATGTAATAAAGCGTTGTCGAGTCAACACGATCCCAATTGAGAACAGCACTATTGCCAGTAATTGTATTGGCAAGCACATTGTAAGGTTCGTGGCAACCTGATAGAGAACAGCCAATAGCCATAACAGAATCTAAGGCATTTTTCATGTTTAAAATTCCCCCACTAACTGTTGTTCCTTGCATAGAAGCATTGCTGACAGTAGAATTTAAAATAATTTGTTTGAGTAACAATGCTGTTTGAGCAGGTTGAGTACGTGCTAGTAGAGCTAACCTAGGACAAGGAGCAGAATATAATAAACCGATAGTTCCAGCGACATGTGGAGTAGCTCCAGAAGTACCTCCAAAACCTCCATAACCATTGTTGATGGTTAGGGTATACGTACCTTCACCAAACGCTCCTAGGTCAACTGTTGTTAAACCATAGCCAGCTTGGTTGACTTTATTTCCTGCTTGGTTAATATTGGTTACAGCAATTAAATAATCGCTATCACAACTGGTTGGAAAATCTCCTGTTACATCAACGTTATTATTGGCATTGGCTGTAGCAGCAGCATTGAGAATTCCATAAGCTCCTAAGGTATCATAAAATTCATTTACTAAAGGAGCATAGGTTGCACATTGTTGGTTGTCAACTCCCCATGAAGCATTCGTGGCAACAACAAAAGCTCCTGAAGCGCCATTGGTTTGGTTGTACAGTTTTCGGCAAGCTAAAGGGTAACTGTATGCTGCAATTGAATTGGCACTTGTTCCACCTCCAACGACAAACATTAACTTAGCATCCCAATTGACACCACTTACGCCCACACCATTGTTTCCTTTTGCTGCAATGATTCCTGCAACAGGTGTCCCATGATTGGTAAAAGGACTTCCAGCTACAATATTGTTATTATTTGCATTGGCATTCCATCCTTGGAAATCGTCAATATAACCATTGCCATCATCATCAATGCCATTGCCAGGAATCTCTCCGTTGTTTCTCCAAACATTATTTCCCCAATCAGAGTGACTAACCTCTAGACCATCGTCAATAACGCAGATAACAATAGTGTCTCCTAAAGCTGTGACACCACCTGTTGTAATATCCCAAGCTGCTGAAGCATCTAAATCGATGTTAGATGATTGTTCATACTGCCATTGTTGGTTGTAAGAAGGATCGTTAGGGGTAACTCTTTTTTCTAAAATATAGTTGAGTTGAGCATTATGAACAGATGGGTGGTTTCTTGCTTTTGCAAGCATTTTGGAGGTACTTAAAATATCTTTATTAAATGTTAATTGCCAAATATTCATGTGCTCAGAGAGCAAGGCTTTGTTATTGATGTGTGTTTGGAGTCCTTTGTGTAATTCTAAATCTTTGATCACCCAAGCAATAGAGTGACCATCTTTGACACGAACTAATATTTCTCCTTCTACATGAGGGAAATTGTCTTGAGCAGCAAGGTTGTTGTTTAAACTAGCTACCAAAAAGAGTAGGAATAGCTTAAAGGTAATGTTAAATCGCATAAGTACTTTTTTTCAAAATTAATCAATGGTATAAAGAAGAACGGAGGATTCTTCGGAAGGATTTTGAGCTATTACCTTATCAGAATAATGTGGGCGTATTCTCAAAAAGGAACCCTTTAAATCCATGATTTCAATAGGTTGCAATTTATTTCTAGGGATATGGTTAAGCATTACTCCGTTGAAAAATCGTATTAGTTTGCTTATCAGCAAGATGCACTTCTGTTGACCTCTGTACTAAAAGACTGACAATCAAATTAATGCAAGATGCTTTTTTACGTTTTTACTTCGTGAGTCTACGGGTTCGTAGAAAAACTAAAAAATCAACGGAGTATTAGTTAAGCAATATAAACTAAAATTAAATAGTAAATTATCATTGTTGTGTAAATCTTTATTCTTTGTTAAGTATAAAAAAGGTTTTAAAGTACTGTCGTTTGAGTTTTTGACCTCCCCTAAAAAAACTTAAAAAAAATGTTTATTAGGATTTAGGGCAAAGATATTTCGAAACGATTAAAAGTTTGCTATCTTGGAAAGTTGCTATTCGTATATCCAACTAGATAAAAATCAAGGCGTAAAAATGGAAGATTCTTTTATATTTTTTTTGATTATGTTTTTGCTCTTGGGATGTATTCCGATGATTCAGGTATATTACAAAAATCAATATGAGAAAAGTAGGAGTAAATTTTCAGATGCAGAGATTTTTAAATTAATGTCTAGAGCCAATCATTTTCTCACAGCCAAACAATTATCAATGGTTTCTGCCTTGAGCAAAAAAGAAGCTGCGAATCGATTAGCTTATTTATCGATGAAAGGGATCGTGAAAAAATTTCAAGATGGTAGTGGCATGCGAACGGTTTATCAACTAAAAGAAGCGTTACCAGAGGACGATATTTTACCGATTAGCATAGAAGGTTTGACGGAGACAGAAATTGTTGATGCGGTAATGAGTTATTCAAAAGATTATCAAATTACAATTGCAGAATTGGTCATCATTTTTGGAATAGAAATCGAATTGGCAAAACAAACACTAGAACGATTGAAAAAAAGCGGTTTGGTGAAACGATTGTGGAAAGGAACTTCGTTAATATATGTTGTAAAAGATCCTTTGATAAAGGGAACGCCTAAATTTGAATCATCTTCGCCACCAATTAAGATCAAGCTTCCTAAAGAAAGCAAACAAGAGCGAGAGATTGTAAAATTAAAAATTCCCGATGCGGATATACTTCGTTTAGCTATTGAACACAAGGGACGTTTGACCGTAACATTAGTTTGCCTAAAATTAAACATATCAATAGAAGAAGCGCAAATAAAACTAGATGACTTATACGAGCAAGGGGCGTTTATTATAGATGTCAACCAACAAGATGCGTTGGTAGAATATTATTTGAGAGATAAAAATTTGTTGGAACAATGAAGGTAGCACTGATTATTATAGGTATTATTTTATATTTTCTGTTCATTGCAGCCATTGTATATTGGTCAAAAAATAGATTAAAAAAACAACATGCTGCGAGCCAACATAAACTTTCAGACGCAGATTTGTTTAAAATGATGACCCAGGCAAATCATTTTTTAACTGTAGAGCAGTTGGTTGCTTCTTCTTCTTTGGATCTTAAAGAGGCGAAAGTTCGTTTTATGCATCTTGCCTATCAAGGGGTATTACGCAGTTATTACGATTCTAGCGGAACAGGCAAGGCGATATACCAACTCAAAGAAGAGGTACCATTGATTTCGTCTGTTCGAACGAACATAGATACGTTGTCAGACAAAGAAATTGTGGAAATGATTTTGTTGCATGTTAACGATTATCAAGTTACAGTAGCAGAATTAGTAGTTATTTTTGGTATTGATATCTATGAGGCGAAAGCTTTGATTCAGCGTTTGAAAAAAAATGGAGCCATTAGTGTTCTTAGAAAAGGATTCAATCACATTTATGTAATCAATCAAACGATTCACCTTAAAGAACCTCGACTTAGAGACAAAACTCAACAGCGTCAATTACAAAAAATAAAGTTACCACAACAAGAACGTATTAAAATCCCAGATGCTGATGTGATACAATTAGCCATCAACCATAAAGGGAAATTAACTCCTACATTACTTTGCTTGAAAAAGAAAATCTCTATAGATGAAGCCAAGCAAAAGTTAGAAGAATTATACGAGCAGGGAGCTTTTATAATGGATGTGGATGAGGATAATTATGTGATGGAATATCACTTGAGAGATCGGTCTTTGTTGGAATAATAAGGAGTAGCTAAGAACGGATTTTTGATGAGATCTATTTACAAAAAAATAACTATTAATGAACGAATTAGGAAGTTGTTCTGTTGGTTGTTATTGGTGTAGCTGCTCTATGGAATGTCAATGATATAATAAACTAGAAATGAAAGTACTTGCTTTAGTTGTATTGATTGGGATTATAATTTTTATGGTTGCATTAATTTATTATGCAGTGAAAGCTCATTATCAAAAAGTATATAATGATACCAAACACAAAGCAACCGATGCTGATATTTTTAAAATTATGGCTCAGTCAAATAATTTTATTACAGAAAAGCAATTGGCAACAGCAACCGATTTGACAGAAAAAGAAGCGACGAGTCGTCTAGCTTATTTAGCAATGTCAGGAGCTTTGAGGCGTTATTATGATGCAAATGGAAGTATGAAAGGTGTTTATCAATTGATAGAACGTGTTCCCTTGTTTGATTCATTGCCTGCTGAATTATTTGGTCTATCTGAAGATGAAATTATTTCCGTTATTTTATCTCATGTAAACGACTATCAAATTACTATTGCAGAATTGGTGGTTATTTTTGGAATCAATGTATTGGATGCCAAAGCCTTACTTCGTCGTTTGACAAAGGCTAAAAAAGTTAATGTTTTGTACAATCAAAGTTTTCAACAGATTTATGTAATCAATCAATCCTTGCACACAGCTGCACCAGTGTTACGAAAACTACCTGCAAAAAAAGATAAGCTATCATTAGAACTATCCGAACAACAGAAAATAAAAATTCCAGATGCAGCAATGTTGAAATTAGCCATTGAGCACGATGGGAGGTTGACTCCTACACTTGTTTGTGTCAAATTGCAAGTATCCATGGATGAAGCCAAACTAAAATTGGAAAACTTACACGAACAAGGCGTTTTTGAAGTGGCAATAGACGAACAAAACGCCATGATAGAATATCAAATTAGAGATCGAAGCTTGTTGGATAAAGCCGATTAAGTTAAATTCGATTTTTAATTAGTTGGTAATAAAATTGCATCATTTGTTGGTAGTTTTTAGCACTAATTTTAGCATCAATTTTTTGTTGCTGTTTCTCCCATGTTGCGGCAGTATAAACAACAGGATGGAAATAATAAATATCTGCATCAATATTAGCTTGCCAATTAATTTTGGAGGGCGGATGTACTAGTATAGGTGCTGTAATTATATTAGGAAAAATTTCTTTGCAAGTATTGCTAATAAATTGATAGGTGCGATTGTCAACAGGTGCTAATGTTTGGTTGGTGTATTGAATTTGAGGCTGTTTTAGTAATCTTATTTGTGGATGTTGTAAATGCGTTTTCAACCACTGTTCCAAATTAGCTAGGACTTGAGGAGCTACAAAAGCTAACTCTGTAATTTGTTTGTTGGTACTATCTGCTGTGTTTTGCTCTACGTAGATATTGTGTCCAAAGCACGTTTTGGTTAAAGTATTTTTTTGTAACCATTTTTGCTGAATGTTGCTCAACAACCATTGGTTAGAAAAAACCAAACGCTGGCTAAAGTTTAGTTCTGGGCTAATATAGTTGGTAAATTGTTGTACAGCTTTGTTTTCTATATCAACAAAAGGAAGTACTGTTTGTAATTGCTGAATATGTTGTTGCAAAACTTCTTGAGGAACATTTTGAGATTCTAAAAATACCTTGGATACAGATGGTGTGCCAATCCCAATTAGAGCCGTAGGCATTGAGGTACTCCAAAGCATATTTTGGCAAATTAGACCGCCCGTTTTTAGAATAAATTCAGGTTGAATTTTCGCTTGTTTTAGAGCTTGTATCAGGGCTAGTTCTCCTTGCTCTGAGTTATGAGGAAAAGCAAAATAAATGGTTCGATTAGGAAGGATATCTTGACTAACCAAGTCATTAAAAACTTCTAGCATAGCCATTAAAGCTGCCTTGCCGCCTTGTGTGCCTTGCCCATGAATAAATCCTCGATCAATTTTGCCCATAAACGGATTGTAACTCCATTGAGGAATCGTCTCTAAATCAGGTTCCTCTACATATTGTTCTGCGACCAGTACTATTGGAGCTAATTCAGGCGTTCTGCCAATCCATTTTGCTACCAAACTAAGTTCTTCAAAATTTTGCCACTCTACATTAGGGTTGCTAAAAAGTGTTGGGTAAAAGGTTTGAAGTGCGGTATGAAACTGATTAAAATGTTTGACACTATTACTATCTGAGGTTGTTGGGATGCGCAAAACACTAGCCAAATGTTGGCTTGCCTTTGGATATTCAGGAAGTCCTTTAGCTGTTTGAATTTTGTTCTGCTTAGAGGAATTGGTAAAAGTGTTGAATAAGAGAATTAAACTTATAATACTTAATGTAAAAATTAAGAGAACGAATAACAGTTTTCGCATTGGTTTGGTCTATATTTGGTGTTTCTGTTTTGTTTTGCTACACAATGTACGGAGTCTAAGGACATAAAAAAAACCTTTTAACTGACCAATTGTCAAAAGGTTTTTCTTTTTGAGTAGTATGTAAGTAAAAATGGAGTTTTTAATGTTCCAATATCTTGAAATTTACCAAGAAGGGCAGTGGTATTGGTGCATGGTGTATAAAATGCCTATGGTAAACATTGTATAACCGTCGTTGGTTTTGGAGTCCCCTCGTTGACGTCCTGGTCTACCCAAATTTTGCCCAACTTCTCCCGAACGATCTGCCAAACCAATCGCAGCACTAGCCAAAGATCCTCTATGAGATGCAATCAAACGACTATCGGCATACTCTCCTGCAACATCATCCAAATAATCAAAAAATAAAATTCGGGTAGCTCCTTCAATAACAATTCCCCATTCAGAATTAATGTCTATTTTGATACCAGCCCCTAAAATTAAAGAAGGTTGAATTAGAGAATATTCTTCGCCCACCGATTGCCCTTCTGTACCTAAAGGTTGTAGCTCATACAAACTTCCTTTGTATTCTGCCTTAGGATTGTGGTGAAAAACACCGAAACCTGCGACCAAGTAGGGAGAAAATTGATTGTGATTTCTACCTTTTTGTGAGTGGTGGTGAAAAGGCAAAAAGTTGAATTCTAGTCCTACAGAACCTTCAAAAATAGTAGACTGAAAACTCAAGTTTCTAGCTTTGTTGTATTCGTTCAAAGAATTTTTGTCTGAAGCGCTAATCGTTCCAAAACTAGCTCCTATGCGCAAAGAAACTCTAGGGTCTACATTTCTGCGTACAAAAAAGCTTCCCGCTGCACCTGGTGTTTGCATAGAGAAATCGGGGGCCAAATCACCATGATAAAAAGTTACACCTCCCATTCCGCTCACTTCCCAATATTGAGCATTCGTTGTGTTAATCGTTGCCAAAAAAGCAATACAACTGAGTAATAATATATGTCTCACTGAATGTTGTTTTAAGCCATTAAAATGTTAACAAATTTTTGATTGAACAAAAATCCGTCCTAAATCGTTAGTTTGCCAAAGAGTCAGCACACTATGTAAATGAATAAAATGTGTAGAAGATTATTACTATAATGGAAGTGTTTAGGAATGAAGAAGAGGGTTGCATTGTTAAAAACGAGGTGAAATTCATTTTTGTTGTTGATTGAACTAATTTTTTCTTTTAATAAAAAACTTTAACAACCAATCTATTTTGTTAATTAATACCAAATACGATTAGTAAAAGACCGTAAGATACGGTAAAAGAAAAAAGAAACTGAATACACAATACAAAAAAATGTAAAAATCTCAAAATAGAATACAAACAGCCTTTCTTTTTTTCTTTATTGAAATACTCAAGTACCCATTTCAACCAATGAATATCCGTATAAACGATTTCAAAAGAAGTAAAAAATATGATTAGAGAGAATAAACGTAATACCCAAATAGCCAAAGGAATGCTACACAAGAAACTTAATAAAATGATGACAGAATGAGGCAGATACAGTTGTGGATTATTAACATCAAATGCTTGTTCACCATATACCCAACCCTTGTAATAGACTATGGTCAAAAAGCAAAACCCAAGAACAATAGCAATTAAATTTTCTGCAAGGATCCAACGATCTACCCAATGCATCTGTTGGTCAGAAAATAATTTATGTACTGCTTTTCGAAAGCTTTTCTTGGGTTCATTTTCATCTAAAAATAGGGTGTTGAGAATCCACAAGCCAATCCAATAAACGATGGTGCTAATCAGTAGCGCAGGGATTAAGTAGGCTATGTTTATAGTTGAATACTAGAGTGTTGAATGAAGAATTAAAGGTAGAATTTCAAAACTTAACTTCGATTGAAATCAAAGGTTAGAAAATGACTATTGTTGATAACTTCTCAATATTGCTTCGTAGAAACCACATAGTAGCAGCGCAGCTAACTAAAAGCAAAGCGCTCACGCAGTAAATCGTATCAATTTACTTATTTCGTGAACTTCGATGCATGAGTATTGCATAGTTGATTATGAATAGGCGGCAGTTTTATGTTTAAGTTCTTGAAAAGATTTATAGTCAGGTTAAGACAACGCTTTTTTAGTCTTTTACAAAAAAAACGACCACGCAGTAGCAGCGTAGCTAAGTATTACTAAAACGAAACACAAAAATTTGTAGATAAATTCCCCTCCCAAAAAACTAATAATTTCGAGAGTCGATTCCCCACTTTAGTTTTTCTCGAATCATGTATAGGAAATTGCGATCCGTAAATCGAACTAGATTGACTTGAAAATCTGCTTTACGTACTGCCAATTGAAAATGAGTATCAATGGTTTCGTAACGCGAATCTAAGGTGCATAAGAAGTTTTTTGCCCGCCCTTCTACTTCAAAAGAAATAACTGCATTATCAGACAAAACAATAGGACGAACATTGAGGTTGTGAGGTGCAACAGGAGTGATGATAAAATTGCCAGACTTTGGAAATATAATAGGCCCACCACAGCTTAATGAGTAACCTGTCGAACCTGTTGGCGTAGCAACAATAATTCCATCCGCCCAGTAAGAGTTTAAAAACTCCCCATTAACGTAGGTATGGATGATAACCATCGAAGAGGTGTCTCGTTTGAGAATGGTAAAATCATTTAGAGCAAAGTTTTTGTCTCCAAAAATAGAAGGGCTTGACTCCAAATATAAGATAGAACGCTGATCTAAGGTAAAACTATCGCTATACAAAGCATCTAGGGCTTGCTCAATTCGATTTTTTTCAATCATAGCTAAAAAACCCAATCGACCTAAATTGATTCCCATAATAGGAACACCCGTATCTCGAACAATGGTTACCAGATCTAAGATAGTTCCATCTCCCCCCAAGCTAATCATGAAGTCAATATTTTGAGCTTTAAAATCTTCATGTTCCTTGAACAGTTCTAATTTTTGCTGAATTCTGATTCTATCGTCAAAGCTTTGATAATATTCTTCGAATATAAACAACTCCGCATCTCTTTGTGCTAGAATATCAAATAGAATTTGCACAAAAGAAATATGGTCTTTTTTTAAGAATCGACTGTAGATGGCTATCTTCAAAATAGAATAGAGGATTGGGGTGTTTTAAAAATTAAAGCGGTAGCGTAAATATAAGCCTTTTTCACCATTTTTGTTAAAAGTGTATTCAAATTGCACAATTATATTATAAGAATAGAAAATTAAATCTACTCCAAGCCCTGTTCCAATCAAATCTGTGTTGCTCAACTGATTGCCTTGTGCATAAAAACGATCCCACACATAACCAAAATCTATATGATAACGAAGGTGTATTTTCAAAGGCAGAGCTTGTAAATAACTTACTGGAAATTTTTTAAACAATGGAATTTGTACATCTAAAATTTTAAAATTAATATCAGATTGAAATAGTAGGTAGTCTTGACCATTGATGACATAGTATTGATAACCCCGTACAAAATCTTCGTTAAAACCTAATGCTTTGTTGTTGTAATAAGGCATTTCAGAACGAATGAAACTATAACGAGCTTTTAAATTGGTGGCAATACTCAAGAATTTCCATATTTGTACATAATAGCCTAAGCGGGCAGTTAATTGTAATTGATTGATGTCTTTAAAAATACCAAGACCTTGTTTTTTTAATTGAGCTTGAAAATACAAGCCATTAAGCGGGTAAGCTTGAATATCTCGCTTATCTAGGGTATAGGTATATTTTAAGCTAAAAGAACGTTGCGTTTTTCGATGATTTAGAAAAAAATCGGGATTGTAGGTAACAATGGAATCACTAATGTTAAGTTGTAAAAATGTTAGTTCCAGTCGTTGCACTTCAAATAACGTTCTTCTGTAGTACCCCCTAATACTTCCTCTGATGCGTTGGAATTGCCGTTCAGTAGCATCAAAGTCATTGTAAAATGCCAATTGATTGTTGATGGTATTGTAAGCCCATTCTTTATTGTCGGAGTACAAAGCGTTGATATTGAATCCAAATTTTCGCTTTTTGCCCATAGGAGGAAGGGTGTAATCCAATTCAAATTTTCGAGTATAGCCAAATTGCACAATTACTTTTAACAAATCGTTGTAACCTGTCAAATTACGCCAAATCAACCACAGCCCAATGTTGGCTCGTTTGAGATCTCGGTTGTGTCTAGTCCACCAAACATTAAAATTTCGATCTGCTAGCTCGAATTGAGGCAAAGGAAAAATATACCAAGACTCTTTGAGTATAATTAAAATATGAACTGCTTGTCCTTCCCATTTAGCGATTTTGACCTCTACATAATTAAATAAGAGCGTGTTAATTAAAAAACGCTTGTTTTGCTCCAATTTTGGCATTAAACTCTCTAAAAGAATCGAATCTCCTTCAGCGATATTCAATTCGTTCTGAATAAGTGTTGTTTTGGTTTTTTGGTGCCCGACAATATCAATTGATTGGATACAAACCTTTTGAATTTGGGCATTAGAAGCATAAATAGAAACCAGCAAAAGTAGCTCAATAAGCAATAAACGTTGTGTCATTTAACTAGGTAGATCAAGTATTTTTGTATTAACAGAATGGTATCAAAAGGGTGTTTGTTTTGGATTAAAATAAAAAAATACTTATATCGGTATGATAATCATGTATTTTTTTTGCAGTTTGTTTGGGGGGAACTTGTTGATTATTAGTGTTTGTGAGGTTTTTGGTCGCTCTGTTCAAAAATAGAAGACAAGAGAATGTTTTATTGGAGTCTTAAAATGCCTTGTTGTGCAAGGCGATAAAGGTAAGAATATTCGAGTCAAAAGCTAGATTTTGTTTGTTAAGATTTGTAATAAAAGGATTCTAAAAAAAATATTTTTTGACTAAGGATTAAGGAATTATGGTGGTTTGCTCCTTTTTTTTTTAATAATTTTCAAAATATTAGGACTTTATTTTTGAAACTCTTTTGAAAAACAATATAAAGCTCTATCTTTGCCGCAAATTAGAAATAGATTATTTATCGAACACAATTATAAAGTCCACAACTTATGTCACAAAATATTGGACGTATCAAACAAATTATTGGTCCTGTTGTAGATGTTAGCTTTTCTGCTGAAGGTGCCAAATTGCCAGAAATTCTGAATGCCCTTACTGTAACTAGAGAAAATGGTGAAGTATTGGTATTGGAATGCCAAAAACATTTAGGTGAAGACAGTGTTCGTACTATCGCAATGGACAGTACGGAAGGTCTAAAAAGAGGACTAGCTTGTGTAGACACAGGTGCTCCTATTATGATGCCTACAACAGACGAAGTAAAAGGTCGTCTATTAAACGTAGTAGGTGAAACAATTGATGGTATTCAAACGATCAGTGCAAAATCTGCGAGAAGCTCTATTCATCGCAAACCACCTAAATTTGAAGAACTATCAACAAGTTCTGAGATCTTGTTTACAGGTATCAAAGTAGTAGACTTGATTGCTCCTTACCTAAAAGGGGGGAAGATTGGTTTATTTGGAGGTGCTGGTGTAGGTAAAACAGTATTAATCCAAGAGTTGATTAACAATATCGCAAAAGGATATTCTGGATTGTCTGTATTTGCTGGTGTAGGAGAGCGTACTCGTGAAGGAAATGATTTGTTGCGTGAGATGATTGAGTCTAATATCGTAACTTATGGAGAAAAATTCTTGCACTCTATGGAAGCAGGAGGCTGGGATTTGTCCAAAGTAGATATGAAAGAATTGGAAAACTCTAAAGCTACCTTTGTATTTGGTCAGATGAATGAGCCTCCAGGAGCCCGTGCTCGTGTAGCGCTATCTGGATTGACGATTGCAGAGTATTTCCGTGATGGAGACCCAAGCGAAGCTAAAGGACGTGATATTTTGTTCTTTATTGATAATATTTTCCGTTTTACACAAGCTGGTGCTGAGGTATCTGCATTGTTGGGACGTATGCCATCGGCAGTAGGTTATCAACCAACTTTGGCAACAGAAATGGGTATGATGCAAGAGCGTATTACTTCTACTAAACGTGGATCTATTACATCTGTACAAGCAGTTTATGTACCTGCGGATGACTTGACAGACCCTGCTCCTGCAACAACTTTTGCTCACTTGGATGCTACAACGGTACTTAGCCGTAAATTGGCTTCTTTGGGTATTTACCCTGCGGTAGATCCATTGGATTCTACGTCTAAGATCTTGACCAAAGCAATTGTTGGTGAGAAACACTACGAATGTGCTCAACGCGTTATCTTTACCCTGCAACGTTATAAAGAATTGCAAGATATTATCGCAATTTTGGGTATGGAAGAGCTTTCGGAAGAAGATAAATTGATCGTACACCGTGCTCGTCGTGTACAACGTTTCTTATCTCAGCCATTCCACGTAGCAGAGCAATTTACAGGGTTAGCAGGTGTATTGGTAGATATCGAAGATACTATCAAAGGTTTCAATATGATTATGGATGGTGAAGTTGACCAATATCCAGAAGCTGCATTCAACTTAGTTGGTAACATTGAAGATGCTATCAAGAAAGGAGAAGAAATGTTGGCTGAAGTTGTTGAAGCTTAATAAACACTTGAATTAAAGTAAAGCATTAGAACTAAGAATTGTTGGGTCGATAACGGTGCTCAGTTCTTAGTTCTTCTATAATAAAAAAGAATATGGAATTAATCATATTAACACCTGGAAAAACAGTATTTAGTGGCGCTGTAAAAGCAATTAATACTCCGGGCACAAGCGGAAAGCTAGAGATTCTAGAAAATCACGCACCTATTGTTGCTTCTCTAAAGGAAGGTAAAATCACGGTAACTACTGACACCAATGAAGTGTTAGAGTATACTACTAGTGGTGGTTTCTTGGAGGTGTTGTCTAATAATGTTTCTATTCTTTTGGAAACAGTAGAACAGTAACATCTAAATATCGTACAGCTACTTATTAGTAGGTGTTCCTAAGTCTTCTATACTCCAAGAGTATAGAAGACTTTTTATTTTGTCTATTTGTAGGTAGAATCTGTTTTAATGGCATTCGTTGTCAGTCAATATAAAATTGTGTTAATTTATTTTTTTTGTTAATTTGTACTTTAAAAGTAAGTTATTGCTCCTTCTTAAGTTTGAATGGTCGAAATTCTGTAGAATATATGTTTTATTTCTTTTAGATCATTACTTTGTAGGAAGCACGAAGTAGCAGTGCTATTTAGGTAAGAAGATTATAAGGATTCAGAAAAAGCGCCCTATTGTCGATTCAAGGGATTAAAAATCGAGTAGAAAAAAAGTTAAAACCAAGAATTTTTTAGGGACTTGTATACTATTGAACTAAACTTTTAGGTTAAATAAGATAGAAAGATTAGAAGTATTCAAAAAAATAAATTAAATTTGTTTTAGCCAAAAACCATTTATGGTATGATTTTTTTATAAGGATGGATACAATTCTATTGATATTATAAAAAATAGGTACCTTTAAAACAAGGACTTCCTTTGCTTAAAAAACATTCTCATGAAAAAAATATTTTCCTCTATAATTGTTTGCGCTTTTGTTTTATTTGCTCAATGTGCTCATGCGCAGGAAGACGAACCTAGATTTCCTGGTTGTGATGACCCCACAGATGTAGATTGTGCAGATATGAAAATGATGCAGTTTGTTTTTAGTAATTTAAAACACCCTGACGGAAACCCTGGAGGTGAAGTAGTTGCTTCATTTATGGTAAAAAGCTCAGGTGAATTAACAGACGTGGCGATTGTTGAAAGTTTGACAGACGCTTGTGATCAAGAAGTAATTCGAATCATAAATTTAATGCCAAGCTGGTTGCCTGCCAAAGTTGATGGAGCGGCAACAGATATGGAATGGGAATTGGTTGTTAAATTTACAGCAAAATAATATAGTTTACAGGGTTACCTGTTGACAGAATTAAAAATTAAGAGAGAAAATTTACATGTAGTAAGTTTTCTCTTTTTTAATAGATACCAAATTGAGACTTTTTTTCAAATTGGATAAGAATAGAAAAATATGAACAACTATATACTCACTTGTTTTTTACTCTTTTTGGGGCTGTCTATGGTTGCTCAACCTCAGGATTCTTCTATCTTGACAGCTGTTGATATACCACCTTTGTTTGATGGTTGTGACGATCCCTTGATTAGTGAAGAACAAAGACAAGCTTGTTCTGTGCCAAAAATTCAAGCTTTTATTAACGAAAATATAGTTTACCCTGATAGTGCTCGTGCTCGTAATATAGAAGGTGTTGTTGTTGTTCGTTTTTCTGTGACGAAAGAAGGCAAGATAACAGATTTGGAGTTGGTTCGAAATATAGGAGCTGGATGTGGGCAAGAAGCGATGCGAGTTATTCGAATGATGCCTGATTTTAGACCAGCTCTTAGAAATGGAGAGCCAGTTGCTACTAAGATGACCTTGCCAATTCGATTTAAAAGAGCAGATGAGGCTGTTTCTAGCAATAAAAATTTGTATCAAATTCATTGGGGAACAATCTACCAAGATAAAGTAACCAAAGAGGCTTTAAAGGCGCTTTTAAAACGTTATTTTTTAGTAAGAGATTATTATGGAAACACCTATGATGTCCGCTTCTTAACCTTGAAAATTGATGCTAAAGGGAAAGAAATCGTGTTAGAAACAAGGGGCAACACCCTAAACAGGGAAATGCTTCGCGCTTTGAAAAAAATGCGAGCCGGTCAGGTAGTAGCTATTCATGCAATGATTCAAAAAGAGTATCAAGACATAGAAGTTGTTCGAACTTTGGAAATCGTTAAGTAAGGCGGTTAATAGCATTTAAAATTCGATCAGGCAAATCACCCTCACAAGCAATTTGATAATCTCTATACGAACAAGCTAGCAGTTGATGTTTGCTGTACAACGCTCGAGGAATTTCAAACCACCAACGATCACTTTTGAGGCTCTTATAAAATGAAATAGGAGTACCCAATGTTTTGTTATCTACCACATATGCTCGTAACTCTTTTTTGTCAATAGGGAATTCTTGATTTCTGGCAAAGAAACCTTCTACAACAAACCAAATTAACTGAGCAATCATATTGGCTGTTTGTCCTTGATCTGTCGCTTGATGATCAAAACTATGTAGGCATAAGGAGGAAACTTGGTCACTCATGGCGATGTAGTGCATGATTTTGCAAGCTTCTGCTGCTAGTAAGCCATTGGGGTTTTTATAGACTTGAGCAGGGGCATCCGCAGCTCGAATACTTGCGATGCTAAACGCCGCTAAATCTATATTTCTTACCATTGGTTCTATTTCTTCTAATCGAGGTTGTATTTTTCCAAGTCGATGGACTTCAAAATATTTATCTTCTAATACTGAAATAGCTTTTGGGTCAACTAAATAGGATTGACTACCAATGCAGTTTAAGTGAAACAGTAGTTGAGGATGGTACTGTATTAATTGATTAATGAGCAAAGATGTTGAACTTAACGAATAGGGAATTTTACTATCAAACAAGGCTAAGTTGAGTCCTTCTGCTTGTTGTTCGTAGGCTTTGAGTTGAGGGAGAATAGCTTGATTACTCGCACTAATAATAATAGGAAAGACATTGTGTTGCAACAGCAAATCAACTAACTCAATTAAAGGGACTGTATTTTGATGAACAACCCCTAGATCAAGCACTGTATTGGGTTTAAAATTGGCACTTAACTGATAAAGCCCTTTTCTGATCTCTTGATAATAATCCGAATTTCCCCAACTGAAGATGGCAATATCTATTGATTTTAAATCAATACGCTCTCCTTGGTATTGTACGATAGATTGCCCGTATTGAAATGGCTCAAACGTCGTTGGCTCTAAGAAAGTAGACGAATTATTTTGGACAAGATTCTGAATCATTATTGAAATATTATAAATTATTATTCCTTGTACAAGGAAGTTTTTGTTAAAAAACAACAAAGAGCGACTCTTTGGTGTATTGCTTGGATACAATTTTTTTAGGAATCGTATTGGGCTGATAATCAGGAGGATGGGTTTTGAATTGGTGTAATTTATAAAAGGCTGATAATCAGATAAGTAGTACTTTTTGAACAATTAAATACAAGATGCTTTTTTTATTTTTTTTAGCCAGAAAAATAAAAAATTAGTGGACTATTATTGTAATAATACAAGATAATATCAATTAGCAAAAAGATTTTGAGTATAAAGGTAGTTTTTAATCCAATTATCCTATATTTGCACGCAAAAAATAAGATAAAATGGAACTACTACAAAAATACAAAGAACAAGAACCTGAAATTGTTTTTGAATGGACTGATCAAGAGACTGGTGCAAAAGGCTGGGTGGTTATTAATTCTCTAAGAGGAGGTGCTGCTGGTGGCGGTACTCGAATGAGAAAAGGTTTGAATAGGGAAGAGGTAATTTCTCTGGCAAAAGTGATGGAAGTGAAGTTTTCTGTTTGTGGTCCTAATATTGGCGGTGCAAAATCTGGTATCAATTTTGATCCTAATGATCCCCGCAAGGATGGGGTCTTAAAACGTTGGTACAAGGCAGTCATTCCGCTATTAAAAAATTATTACGGAACAGGTGGAGACTTGAACGTAGATGAACTGAAAGATGTTATTCCGATCACTCAAGATTTGGGCTTATGGCATCCTCAACAAGGAATTGTGCATGGTCATTTTAAATCTAACGAAGGAGAACGAATTGAAATTCTAGGCCAATTGCGTCAAGGAGTTAGTAAAATTGTGGAAGATCCTAGGTTTACTCCCTCTGTAAGTGCGAAATTAGCAGTTGCTGATTTGATTACAGGATATGGTGTTGCTGAATCCGTTGTTCATTATTACGACTTGTATCACAACACCAATCTGACTGGTAAAAAAATAATTATTCAAGGTTGGGGAAATGTTGCAGCAGCAGCAGCTTACTATTTGGCAGAAGATGGGGCTAAAATTGTAGGGATTATTGATATTGCGGGTGGAATTATACGTCCTGAAGGGCTTTCTTTTGAAGAAGTTACCTATCTGTACTTAAACAAAAAAGGAAATAAATTAGTAGCACCTGATCTATTGTCGTTTGAGGAAGCTAATGAAAAAATATGGGATTTGGAAGCAGATGTTTTCATTCCTGGTGCCGCGTCAAAATTAGTAACAAGAGAACAAATGGATGCCTTAATTGTTAATGGTTTACAAGTTGTTTCTTGTGGTGCTAATGTTCCTTTTGTTGACGACCAAGTATTTTTTGGTCCTACGGCTAAAAATACTGATGAGCGTATTAGTGTTATTCCTGATTTTATTGCAAATTGTGGTATGGCAAGAGTATTTGCTTATTTGATGCAATCACATGCTTTGTTGACAGACGAAAGCATTTTCTCAGATGTTTCTCAGGTAATTAGACAGGCATTAGAGAATACTCGTGCTGTAAATTCTAACAACGTTTTGATTTCAACAACGGCATTAACTATAGCCTTGGAAAAACTTTTAGGCGAAGAATCTGTTATACAGTAGATGAAAAGTATGAGAGCTGATAAGATAACACACTTTTTAGTTTTTTAGTCGGATCAATTATCAGGCGTATAAGCTGATGATGTATCTAAAGAAAAAGTTTTTAAATTAGACGTGTTTTATTTTTTTATACATAATTGCTCGATTTCTTGAAAAAGAAAGAGCTATTCGTTATGTTTGATTAGCAAGTCTTTGATTGAGAATGTTTTGCGTGTATGTTTAAGAACCTTGTAAAGCCTTGAAACATTTTTACACTTTTTTCATTAAACCAATATAATTAATGACTTATAACTAGTTAGTACACAGATTTATTGTTTTAGAAGAAAAAAAAATGTAAATTTGTCGCTTCTTGACTTAAGATTCATATACAAAATATTCGATTTAAAAGAGGTCTAAGTCCAGTTCAATCCAAAAAGAGAAAAAATAATTATGAAAAAAATTAACCAATTAGGGGGTATTTTTGCAGGGGCGTTATTGCTACTATCCATGAATACTTCTCAAGCACAAGTTTCTGTTCGTCCGACAGATGACAATTTTATTACCAAGAAAGATCAAGCACAGCATGCTGAATGGAAAGAGGGGAAAAGCCAATTTCCAGGTCGCCCAAGAGATTGGTGGCAACTCGGTATTGGTGGAGGTAGTTTCTTAGTAAGTGGTGATGTTAAACCATCATTTGGCTGGGGAGCTTCTGTTCATGTAAGAAAATCAATTGGCTACGTATTCTCACTAAAAGCAGAATACATGTTTGGTCAAGCTAATGGTTTTAATTACGCACCTTCTTACTACAAAGCATTTCCTAATGTAGCTCCATTTACGATTACATCGTCTGATGGAAATGTAGTAACTCCTGGTGATTATACAACAAGCGATGCTTTTTATGCCAACTATAGAATTGAGCAACATCACGCTCTTTCTTTGCAAATGGTATTTAACTTGAACAACATCAAGTTTCACAAAAAAAGCAACAAATGGAGTTTGAATTTAATTCTTGGTTTGGGAGCTAACTTGTACCATACTAAAATTGATGCATTGGATGCTAGTGGTCAAACATATGCTGCTCAAATGACAGCTTTGGCTAACAAATCTGGTGGAGGAGCTTCTGGACAACAATACGACATTACAAAAGTTGCTGACCGTGACGCTGTATTGCAAGAGTTGAAAGGTTTCCTAGATGGAAAATATGAGACATTGGCACAACAAAATGCAAACAACTTGATTACAATTGGTGAAGATGAAAATCGTATGGTTTTAAACCCATTCATCAATGTAGGTTTGTCTTTTGAATACTTAATTACGCCTCGTATTTCTATCGGATTGGAGCACCAATCATTCTTGTCTGACGATGACTTCTTTGATGGAAAAAGCCGTAAAGAAAATGGAGCTCGTACTGCGAGTATTGATATCCCTCATTATACAAGCATTCGCTTAGGATTTAATATTGGGAAAAAAGACAAAGCTATTCAACCACTATGGTTTGTAAATCCTTTGATTTACCCTATGCAAGATGTTGCTGACTTGAAAGAAAAGTTAGACGACGATTGGTTCCGTGATACAGATAATGACGGTGTGCCAGATGCTTTGGATGAAGAGAAAGATACACCACCTGATACAGAAGTAGATAGCAAAGGTCGTTCTTTGGATTCTGATGGTGATGGTGTTGTAAATAGCCAAGATAAAGAGCCTTATTCTCCACCTGGATATCCTACAGACAAAGATGGTGTTGCTCAGGTGCCAAAACCAATTACAGAAGAAGATGTTAAAATTATTCCTGGAGATCCAGAAACTGGTAAACATCCAACATTGGTTATTGGTGATGAAGTATACGATCCACTAGGAGCTTCTGGCGGAACGGGTACTTTGAAAGATTGGTACTTGCCAATGGTTCACTTTGACTTGGATAAATACTACTTGCGTCCAGAAGCATATGAGCAATTACAACATGTTGCTAGTGTAATGAAAGGTTACCCTAAATTAAAAGTTGTTGTTCATGGTCACACAGATGTACGTTCAACTAAAGAGTACAACGATATGTTGTCTTACAACCGTACAATGACTTGTATTGATCACTTAGTGAATAAATATGGCATTGATCGTAGTCGTTTCATCATCAAGTACAATGGTGAGTCTAATAACTTGATTGAAAATGCAAACAAAGAAAAAGAACACTTTATGAATCGTCGTGTAGAATTCTACATTGCGGAAGATAATGCACAAGAGCAAAGCAAACCTGCTGGCGATGGTGGTGCTAACAGAAAGTGGAAATACTAAAATAGTGCCTTGTATGTTCAATACTTTTTAGAGTGTTGAGGGTATAAGTTAAAAATAAACAAAGGGTAACAGTTTGGCTGTTACCCTCTTTTTCGTTTAAGAACAGGTTCTAAATGGTGTTCAAAAATAAGTATTATGCCACCTCTTAAAATTCGATATCGGACTTGGTTTTTGGCATTGAATGTTGCTATGGCATTTTTGTTAATCTTATTGGCTTGGTATACGCAAAGTACTTATCGAATAATCTTGGGAGCCATTTGGATACTAATTAGCCTAAATAATATGTACACGAATGCTGTTTTGGAATTGACAGATCAACAGTTGATTCTTCGAAATGGGCTAGGGATAGTCTCCCAAAACTACGATTATAAGGGGAAAAATATTGTCGTTAGAGAAAAGGCTATTTACTTGGATGAAAAGCGGGTTTATAAGCATTTGTTTACCTTTTCGCCCTTAGATTTTGAGCGGGTTCGGGCTTATTTGGATTCAAGAAATCCAGAACTAAATTTAGGTAGACATTTGATAGAAAATGATCTGTCTTAAAAAGGAATGATTAGAGAATGAAAATTAAAAATGTAGTTGAGTATTTAGAATCTATTGCTCCAAAATCTTTGCAAGAGAGCTACGATAATGCGGGCTTAATTGTGGGAGATAAAGAAGTCGAGGTAACAGGTATTTTAATTGCTTTGGATACTATTGAGGCTGTTTTGGATGAGGCAATGGAGAAAGGTTGTAATTTGGTAGTTGCTCACCACCCCATTGTTTTTGGAGGTTTAAAATCGTTTACAGGCAAAAATTATGTGGAACGGGTTGTCTTAAAAGCAATTAAAAACGACATTGCTATTTATGCTGCGCATACTAATTTGGATAATGTTTATCGAAATGGAGTAAACGGTAAAATTGCAGAAAAAATAGGACTTACACAAACCAAAATTTTAAGTCCTAAAAAAGGATTACTAAAAAAATTATCGGTTTTTGTCCCGATAGAAGCTACTGAGGCTGTTAAAAATGCTCTATTTGAAGCAGGAGCAGGTAGCATAGGCAATTATTCGGAATGCAGCTTTAGAACGGAAGGAGTCGGTTCTTTTAAAGGAGATGAGGCTAGTAATCCTACCGTTGGAGAAGTAGGAGCACAGCATGAAGAAAAAGAAAACAAACTAGAAGTTGTTTTTCCTGCCTATCTACAAGGGCAAATTGTTAGAAATCTTTTTAGAGTACATCCTTATGAGGAGGTGGCTTATGATATCTATACCTTGGATAATGTCCACCAAGAAATTGGTTCAGGATTAGTTGGAGAACTAAAAGAACCTATGGAAACAATGGCGTTTCTAAAAATGCTTAAGAAAAATATGAAGGCGGATGGAATTCGTTATACAGCATTGTGCAAAAAAGAAATTAAACGTGTTGCTCTTTGTGGTGGTGCAGGAAGTTTCTTGTTGAAAAATGCGCTCGCCGCCCAAGCTGATATATTTATTACTGGGGATTACAAGTATCACCAGTTTTTTGATGCCGAAAATCGCATAATTATAGCAGATATTGGGCATTATGAGAGTGAACAGTTTACAATTGAGCTGTTTTATGAATTATTAACGCAAAAATTTCGTAATTTTGCAATCCGTTGTACTGAAATAAATACAAATCCAATAAATTATCTATAATATTATGGCAAAGAAAAATGCTAATTCTAATCTACCAATAGAAGAAAAGTTGCAAAACTTATATGAGTTGCAAATGGTCAACACTCAGTTGAACAACATTAAAAAGTTGCAAGGGGAACTTCCTTTAGAAGTGAGTGCATTAGAAACAGAGATCGTTACTTTAGATAAAAAAATTGCTAAGTTAGAAGAAGAACATAAAGAGTTGCAATTAAGCGTTGTACAATACGAAAATAAAATTAAAGAGGCAGAAGCTTTAATTGAAAAGTACAATAAGCAACAAAACAATGTTAAGAATAACCGTGAATTCGAAGCCTTAACTCGTGAAATCGAGCTTCAAAAATTGGATATTCAATTGGCCAACAAACGCATTAGAGAAACTCAACAAAAATTGAGCAATAAAGATACTACTCTAGATGCGTCTAAAGCTAGACAAGAAGAGAAGCGTGCCGATATGAAGTTGAAGCAGGAGGAATTAGAAAAAATTACTGCTAAAACAGAAAAAGATGAGCAAAAATACTTGAGAAAAGAAAAACGTGCTCGCAAAAAAATTGATGAGGATTTATTGGCTGTATACGATCGATTAACAAATACTTATAAAAATGGTCTCGCTGTAGTCATTGTAGAACGTGATGCTTGTGGCGGATGTTTTAGCCAAGTCCCTCCTCAAACTCAACTAGAGCTTGGACAACGCAAACGCATTATCCATTGTGAACACTGTGCTAGAATCTTGGTTGCTTCTAATATCGAAACTTCTTTGGAGGAATTAGAACAAGAAAAATTAGAAGTAGAACAGTAGTTTGAATTGAAATTAGGACAATTTTTAGATATAAATTGCTGATAAAAGCCTCAAGGAACTGTATTTCTTGAGGTTTTTTAAATTTTAAGTGATTGTATTTTTGTTTAGATAAATGGGCAAAAAACGAAGCCGTAGTTATAGGGCTTTCTGTGCAAGATTTTTTTGATAATGACCTAATATCTGCTTATGAGATGTAACAAACTAGACCATCAAAGCATAAAATAAAGAACCAAACTCTAGATTGAATTATTTTATCCCATAGTTTTTCTGTCTAATACGATTTACTGCGTGAATGCTTTGCTTGTAGTTGGCTGTGTTGCTCTACTGTCTGGTTTCAACGAAGTAATGTTATGACAAACATTTATTGAATATTTCATAGATTGACAAACAGTCTGTTTTTAATCACAAAACCTTTTTGTAATGAAATTTTTTTATAGCCTTTTCTTTTTACTATTTATTTCTATTGCTTCTGGGCAAGCTCAAACGTCTCCTAGTGAATTGAACAATGCTGGTTTTTTTAAATGGAATGATGATCTAAAGGATATGTTTCATGATGTAATGACACTAAAGTTTCAAGCTGCAATTCCTCGTATTATTCAAGAAAAAAAGAACAATACATTTAATTTAATTCCTCATTATTTGGAGGATTATATTGATTTTTTTTACGCCTTTATAGATGGAAGACCCAAAGATATTTATGGTAAATATCTAAAACGTAAAGAAGAGCGCTTGGAATGGTTAGAACAAGGGGCAGAAGGAGATCCTTATACGTTGTTTACTCAAGCTGATATTCATCTACGTTGGGGAATGATTTATGCATTGTTTCAAGACAACATGGAGGCATTTAAAAGCATAAAAAAAGCTGCTGTTTTATTAGAACGAAATGATAAAAAGTTTCCAAAATTTTTGCCTAACAAACGAGCCTTAGGCATTTTGCATACGATGGTTGGAGCTATTCCTGGGAAATATCAATGGGGGGCTTCTCTAGCAGGTTTAAGAGGCAATATAGCACAAGGGTTAGGAGAGCTAGAGGAGGTTATTAGCCACGGCAAGCGCCATCAAGAATTTGAATTTAATGAAGAAGTTCAAGTGATTTATGGAATGCTTTTGTTGTATATGGGAAACAACGACATGAAAGCGTGGGGAGCAATTAATACAGAAATCTTAGACTTTACCAAAAATCCGATGGCTGCTTATATTCTGGCAAATAGAAGCATGAAAATCGGTAAAAGTAAACAAGCTATCTTAATTTTAGACAAATATCCTAAAGGAGATGAATACTATGATTTTCCATATATGGATATTATGAATGGCTTATGCAAACTTTATAGATTGGACTTGGATTCGGAAGAAGATTTTAATAATTTTTTATCTAGATATAGAGGTGTTAATGGTATTAAAGAGGCTTATCATCGATTGGCTTGGATTAGCCTACTAAGAAAAGATGAGTCCAAATATCGTTATTATATGTCTTTGGTAGAAAAAAAAGGAGAATACAATACTTCGCAAGATCGGACAGCGATGAATGAAATGGAGGAAGCAAAATTGAGAATTGTGCCAAATCTTGACTTGCTCAAAGCTCGCCTATTGTATGATGGCGGTTATTATGATAAAGCATATAATGCACTAAAAGGATGTGATTCGAAAAGTTTGAAAACAGAACAGGAAAAAATCGAATATACTTATCGAATGGGGAGAATTTTCCAAAAAATGAAGAAGAATGATGATGCGTTAAAGTATTATGGCCAAACCATTGATAAAGGAACTAAAAAGCCATATTACTATGCTTGTAATGCCGCTCTTCAAGCAGGTATAATACATGAGTCAAGGGATGAAATAGAAATGGCAAAGGATTTTTATGAGAAATGTCTGAAGGAAAAGCCTGATCAATATCAAGCTAGCTTGCACAGCCAAGCAAAACAACGCCTAAGTGCACTTAAAAAGAAGAAATGACGGTTGGATTATTAAGAACAATAAAAAAAGTGTTAGGGCATATAGCTACTAACACTTTTTTGTTCCAGTGGTTCTATATATTATTTTCCAGAAGGCCTTGCTTCTAGTGTTTCTCGAATGTATTTTTCAATAGCCATGGTCATTGAAGGTGTTTCGGGCGCAGGAACTTTGATGTCTAGAATTAGACCTCTGTCCAAAACTGCTTGAGCCGTACTGTTTCCAAAAGCAGCGATTCTAGTTTTATTTTGTTTAAAATCAGGAAAGTTATCGTATAGAGACTTTAAACTCAAAGGGCTAAAGAAAACAAGAATGTCATAGAATACGTCTTCTAAGTCCGAAATATCACTACTAGCAGCCAAATACATCATAGACTCTTTAAAATCAAACTCGTTGTCTTCTAAGAAGGTAGCGAAGTTGCGTCCTCCAAAATTAGAGCATGGCAGCAAGAATTTTTCTTTCTTTTTGTGCTTTAATAATGAGGGCTTTAAATCATCTAATACACGCTTGCCAAAGAATACTTTGCGCTTGCGGTAAACGATGTGTTTTTGCAGGTATAGTGCAACGGCTTCTGACTTACAAAAGTATTTTAGGTCTGCGGGTACCTTGTAACGCATTTCATCACAAAGTCTGAAGAAATGGTCTACGGCACTTTTACTAGTAAGTATAATCGCAGTAAATTCTTCTAAAGCAATTTTTTGTTTTCTAAATTCTTTTGCTGTAACAGGAATGACTTCTGTAAATGGACGATAATCGATTTTTAAACCAAATTTCTCTACCAATTTGTCATATGGAGCTCTGTTGTTTTTGGTTGTTAATTGTGTAACCAAAATGCTCTCCACTTTCTCTAATCTATCTTTCGAATCTGCTGACATCTAATGTTTATTATCGTTATAAAATAGACAATAACTTCAATAAGATTACTATCGGGGCTATTTCAACGGCACAAAGGTACACAAAAAAATGGAATTTATGAAATAAAATTATACTTCCAGCAATAGCTAAGCCCTTTAATGTACGATAAATATAAATTAAACTGAGTAAAATAAAACTAAAATAGAGCGCCATAATTTGCGCGGTAGTTGGTGTATATGCAATTAAAAAAAGCAAAGGAACTATGATAAAACCAAGTGCTTTGTTGGTGTTGGAGACAATAAAGCTATAGGACTCAATTTCTTGCCGAAAAGGTAAAATGTAAGATAAGACTTTGAGTTGTATGTGTTTAAGAAAATAAATTGCCCCAAGCCCCAAAATAAACAAACAAAGTGCTCCAAAAGTGTTGAATTGGAACTCTTTTAATAGAATTTGGGGAATTAAAAAACAAAATGTCCCCATCCCTAAGACAAAAAGAATGTAACTAGAAAATCGTGCTATCGTCAAAAGGTTTCCTTGATCTCTTTGGTTGTTTTGAATGTTTGTGCTTAGAAAGGTTTGAAAAATACTAGTAACTTCTTTGGAGTAGATCGCTACAATAATAGCCATCAAAGAGAGTAGCCCTAATAATATAAAAATTAACCACTTGGCAATGCCCTGATCATTGTTATTACCATTTAAGGCAAATAATTCTGAAAAATCAAGTTGACGACCTTTTTTGTCTTTGGCTTTACTTTTTTGTTTGGACTTATAATTACCCACAGGCAATGCAAAAGGATTGTCTGATTCTTCTATATCAAAAAGGTTGTTGTTGTAATATTTTCTACTCAAAACATCTTTTTTTATCTTAAAAGAAGCAGGAAAATAAGACACGGTTTGAGTTTTAGCAATATCCCAAGATGGTTTTTCTATAGTCCCTTTTTTCTTTCGAGTAGGTATCACTTTGGAGGGAGGGAGAGGATTTACCTTTTTGGGGGCTTGTATTGTTGCTTTTGGGCTATCTGGTTTTGGAGGGGTAGGAGCTTGTTGAGCTTGTACCATCGTAGTACTCCCCAAAAACAAAATGATTAGAGCAAACAATGTTAATAAGTTAAGTTTTTCCAAGAGAATGTTGTACTTCCGTGTGTTTGAGAAGTGTGATTGCAAAGCTAATATGTTGATAAAAGAGCACTTAGTACACTGTAACATAGATTTTAATAATATTTTAAGCGAGTCTTTGGGCAAGTGTTTTCCTTCTGTGCTCGCTTTAATAGTCAAGGTAAATTTAAAATCCAATAATAAGTCACTAAAAAAGTACTGAGTTAAGGGGTCGTTTGATAAAGGATAGGTTGATTATCAATCAAGCCAATTGGCACGGATTATAGCTGAATGCAATGTATGGCTTTAGATTTGGTAGTTACACCGTTCTAATATTCTCAAACAAACTCTACTTAGCTTTGGTATTGCTGATTAAAAAACAACATACTGGCAACTTCTACCATCTAACCCAAACTACTTAGCGAACTAGTTTAAACAAAAGTACTAAATTCAAAACTCTCGAAAGAAGAAAATAATTATATTCTTTGCTTTGAGGTGGCACTGTTTTTTTTGAGGGTTTAGAATTTATAGAAAATGTCATTATTTAAGTTAAATTTGTAAACTCGTCCTTTTATACAAGAGAATCAAATAAAGAAAGGGAGAGCAACAATAGAATTTAATTATACGAAAATGGACATACACGAGACTTTAATTCACACCTTATTAAATGCCGATGCTGCAACTATTTTGAGTACTTTAAAAGAACTCGATTCTGCAACAGCAAGAGAGGCAAAAGATGCACTAGTCTTATTGTGGCAAATACACCCTGACGAAGAAATAAAAGATAAAACATTAGAATATCTTTCTACTTTGTTAGAGGAAGCCGAGAAGCATCAAATAGAAAAAACATTTAGTATCTTTAGTTCTATTATGGAATATTTGCCTTGGATGGGAGATTACACAGATTTGCAAGCAGAAAATTTTGCAGCATTTGAGAAAGGCAAGACCTATTACGAGCCAATCTTAGTAGCGTCGTCTATTTTGGTGGAATACTATCTTGACTTGGGGCGAAAGTTGTATATGATGTTTGATTTGGTAGAGGAAGCACAAGTTTGTTTTGAAGGTATTGTTCGGTATGCTCCTCAAAATGATGAGGCACTATATGCTTTGGGGCGTTTGGCTGAACGTAGAAAAGATATGGAAGCTGCGCTAAATTTTTATAATGACTGTACCGCAAGTAATCCGAGCCATATTTATGGTTTGTTACAAATGGGCATATTAAAGGCAACTACCTTTAAAGATTATGAAGGGGCAATTGATTGTTATAACAAGGTGATTGAATTGGAGCCATTTATGGCAGAAACACATGTGCGGATAGCAGAAGCACATTATGCTCTAAAGGATATTAAACGAGCACGTCAGTTTATTGATATTGCCTTGGGAATTAATGAGTATCAAGAAGAGGCGCTTAATTTATTGGGGCAAATTCAATGGCATAATGATGAGAATATTGGTGCAGCAATCGAAACTTTTGAAAAAGGATTGGATCATCCCGTTCACGGAGATAGCGGTTTGTTATTGGCAAGTTTAGGAGATTTGCACAATACACACTTGGGAGAATATGATAAAGCAAGGATATATTATGAAAAGTCTTTAAAAGCAGCTCCTCACAATGGAGATACGTTGCGAAAACTTGTGACGATTCTAGAAAATATTTACCAAGATTATGGAGCTATTTCTATGTGTTATGAAGCTTATTTGGTGGCAGAAAAAGCAGATGCTAGTCTGTATGTCGATTATGCTAATTTTTTGATTAAATATATGCATGACTACGCTTTTGCTAAAATTCAACTGGATCAAGCGTTGGAAATGGAAGCTAATAATGAAATGGCTTTAAAACTCTTGCGCCAGATTGAAGGATACTTAGAGGATGATTTTGATGATGAAGATGATAATATTGACTTTGATGACGATGATTTTGACGACGATGATGATGACGATGACGATTTTGTAGGAGGCGGAGCAGCAGGAGATAATTAGAAAGAAAAACACCCAATGACAAAAATATTTTTAATACTAATCATTCAGTTTTTTTTGGTCACTGCTATCGTAGCACAGCAATATGCTTTGGAATTGAATTATCAATTTGGAACGAATGTTCCTATCCATCCTCGATACCCTAAAATTCAAGCACATTCACATACAGGAGAATTAACGCTATTACAACACACCCAAGCCAAGAAAATTTGGTCGATTTTGTACGGTCAACCTACTGTTGCTTATTCTATCGCATACCAAACCCTAGGAAATGCGGATATTTTAGGGAATGCTTTTTATGCTGTGCCTAGTCTTGATTTTAAGGTTTTTGAATGGAAGCGCTTGGATATGAGGGCTAGAATTGGTTGGGGGGCAGGAATCATTACAAAGACTTACGATAGTTTTTATAACAAAGATAATATAGTCATAGGTTCGACTTTAAACGCTTGTGTGATATTAAGAGCACTGTTTCGATATCGAATTTCAAATACGTTTCATTTGCAATTAGGGGGAGGAGTGACCCATTATTCAAACGGTGGTTTTACAAATCCTAACTTGGGGATCAATATACCCTTTGCTCAAGTAGGGATACAATATAGTTTTCAAAAACCTACTGTTCCAGACAGTTTGTCAACTCAATTGATCGCAGGATTGCCTGCTTTGAATCAAAGTTTTCGTCCTTTTATTCAAATAGGACTCGGATTGACCGAGATGGCAACTTCAAGAGGTCCCAAGTATCCTGTTTATAATGTTTCTATTGGTGTCTCTCGTTTGATGGCTCGTATAAGCAAACTGAGCTTATCTGTAGAGTATTTGTATAATACAGCACCATATGCTTTTGACAGGCAGAGTGGCAGTGTTGTGCTCAAGCATTTGAATTATGCTCGATTCTCGATAATAGCAACTCACGAATTGCTTTTTGGACATTGGGGATTAGTGACAAGTTTAGGGGTATATATGAATGAACATAAATACAGAAGAAGCGTTTTAGTAAGTAAAGTAGGCTTTAATTTTTACCTACAAAACTACTTCAAAAACTTCAAAAATCAATTGTGGTTGGGCTGCCATGTGCGAGCTTATGCAGGAGAGGCGGAGTTGGTAGAAGTTACTTTAGGTTATAATTGGTAAGATTTATTCAATTTGGCAAGAATTTAACTATTCGTTGGCAGGAAAATAACCTTTTAGTTAAGAAAAATAAATACCTTTGTGCCACAATATGAAAATATTGTGTTTATTTGCATGAGTAAGCAAAGGTGTATTTAAAAATATAACATAGAAATGATTACACAGATAAAATATTCTTTTTTTATAACCATATGCATAATTGTTGCTTCAACAATTTCCTGTTCGGATCGAGCAATGATCAGCACTTCTCTAGTTGATACGATTTCAGCAAAAGAAATTATGGAAAACTCTGTTAATAGAGCAGCACCCAAAACAACCACAAATGATACAGTGGCAGAAAATGCAACTTCTATTTCTGTTATCTATACAGGAGATTTGGATGCGATGATGTTGGATGAAACAAGTACGATTTACAAAGCCGTCAATGCGTATCATCTCAACTTACAAGATCCTTTTGAAATTGACGAAAACATGAAAGGTATTGTGCTTACTTCTTATGGAAAAATGGAAAATCCTGTTCGTATTGCAAAACAAATATCTACAGGTGAAAATATACTGATGGTAGAGGTTAAAAACCTACCGGAAGCAGATGTATAAGGCTTCCATGTAGTATCATTGTCATTTCTAGTTATTGTTGATACGATTATTTTATAAATATCATGCAGCTAACACTTTCTAATTATTGATCAAATAAGAAGGAACAAGAATCGTATTGGCTTCATTTTTGCTCTAACGTGCCCCACAACGTTAAAGAAGAATCCCTTCTCTTCTACTTTTTTTACAAAAAATAATTCTTTAATATAAAATCTATTTTAATAAAAGATAGGCGCGTCCCCCAAATTAAATTGTAAAATACCGTCATATAAGTTGAGCAAAGTTTTTTGGAATTTTGACGCGTTGCCCTAGCGTTAATTGTAATATGAAATACACAATCTTTATCTCCCTGTTAATTTATGCACATTTTGGTTTCACTCAAACAGGTCCTGGTGGTGTCGGGAATTCTTCCAATAATGGCTTATGGTTAAAAGCGGATGCTATTTCTATAGGAAATGGAGCAGCTGTTTCAACTTGGCTAGATGCTTCTGGAAATGGCAACCATGCCAACCAAATTACAACTTCTGCAAATCCTTTATACCAATCTACAAGTGCCTTAAATAATATGCCTGTAGTTAGATTTGATGGGCTTGATGATGAAATGGCTGTTGCAGATGCAGATATATTGGATAATTCATCAGGAATAACATTTTATGTGGTTTTAAGACCAAATAATTTAGATGGCTCGGCTAGAGGAATTTTGGGGAAACGCGTTTCCTACACGGTTTCTTCTAATTATGCTTATACGTATTTCTTTTATGGTAGCAACCGATTGAATTTGGATGTAGAGACTCAAAACAATCGATTTGATGCAGGAACAACTTTCTCCAATGCAACGAATTACATTTTAGGTTGGGATTTTGATGGAACCAAAGCAGGTGCGACAAGGAGCCGAATAAGAAATGGTAGTGAAATTATTAGAACGGCTACAGAAACATCTTCTTCTATTCAGAACAGCAATCAACCGATGGCAATAGGTGCTCTAAATGTAGGTTATGGAACTTATTTAGGTGCAGATTATGCTGAGATAATTCAATACAATTATTATCATAATGAGATAGAAAATATCTTAGTTAACAACTATTTGTCTGCCAAATATAACATTCCATTGGCTACGAATGATCTTTACGATGAAGATGATGCCTTAAATGGAAATTATGATTTTGATGTGGCAGGAATAGGACAAACGGCTGGAGGGATTAATCATACAGAGGCACAAGGTGCGGGAATTGTACGAATATTAAATCCTAGCAATTTAGATAATAATGAATTTTTGATTTGGGGGCACAACAACCGAACGCAAGAGGCTGTCAATAGTAGCGATATACCTCCAACTGTACAGGCTAGATTTGATCGTGAATGGCGTGTTAGTGAGGTAAGTACCAATGGCACTGCTGTTGATGTTGGGGCAATAGATCTTCAGTTTGATTTGACTAGCCTTGGTCCGATCACTACTTCGGATTTAAGACTGTTGATTGATACAGACAATGATGGTACTTTTGCCGATGAAACACCAATTGCAGGAGCAACAGCTTTAGGGGCTGGTATTTATGAATTTGCTGGGGTAACAGCTATTGCGAATAATTTGAGATTTACAATTGGAACAACCAACAGAACGAGAACTGTTTTACCAATTGAACTATTAAGTTTTGAAGCTCAACCTCTTGAAAATAGCTATGTAGAGTTGAACTGGCAAACCACACAAGAAATCAACAACGATTACTTTACTGTTGAACGTTCTAAAGATGGGCATCAATGGGAAAAAGTAGTTGATGTCCAAGGAAGGGGAAAGGCTTCTATGACAACCAATTACTTTACTAAAGATTATTCTCCATACAAAGGAACTTCTTACTATCGTTTGAAGCAAACAGATTTTGATGAAAAAGCGTCGTATTCATCGGTTGTAGCGATCCGTATAGATGAGGTAGCAATGGTTAATATTTATCCCAATCCAACACAAGGTCTTGTTACAGTTACAGGAGAGGGAAGTGTACTCAACGATATTACAATTTTTAATGCAGCGGGGCAGGATGTTACTCAATTGGTAGCAATTCAAAAACAAGGCGAACGAAGAATTGAAATAGACATAACTAATCTAAGCGATGGTTTGTATTTTATAAAAACAGCCACAACAGTAGATAAAATTTATAAAAATAGCACCTTCTAATGGATGCTAACTATATTGAGTATACTGTTTGTCATATCAATAGTTTGTTGAAACTACACAGTGGCAGTATGGTGAACTAATTTGATGTATTTCGTTTTATGAGAGCTGTGTAGTTGATTGTTTAATGGACAGTATCTTGATATATTTAGGTTTGCTTTCTAGCAAAGTCATCGTTGAAGCAAACTAGATTGTGACAAGGAATTGTTCAGTTATTAAATTAAGGTATTTTTAACTTATATCACAGGATACTTTTATTACCTTTGCGCTGTCTAATAATTCGTTGTTTCTTATTTCAGTTTTTATTTTGTTAAAATAATAATTGATTGATGAAAGTCTTTACCACAAAAAAAATACAACGATTTATTGGTTAGCAACTAACTACATAACAAAACAAAAACAAAAAATGGCTAAGTATTATAATAACATTCTGGAAACGATTGGAAATACACCTCTTGTTAAACTGAATAAAATTGTAAAAGACGTACCTTGTACGGTATTGGCTAAGGTAGAAACTACCAACCCAGGTAATTCTGTGAAAGATCGTATGGCTTTGAAAATGATTGAAGATGCTGAAAAGCGTGGCGACTTGAAGCCTGGTGGAACAATCATTGAGTGTACTTCAGGAAATACAGGAATGGGAATTGCTATTGCAGCAGTTGTAAAAGGGTATAAATGTATTTTTACAACTAGTGATAAGCAGTCAAAAGAAAAAATTGATTTGTTGCGTGCTGTAGGAGCAGAAGTAATCGTTTGTCCAACGAATGTAGCACCAGATGATCCTCGTTCTTATTATTCTATTGCAGAACGATTGAACAATGAAATTCCAAATTCTTATTGGGCAAATCAGTATGATAATTTATCGAATCGTGAAGCACATTATGAAAGTACAGGACCCGAAATTTGGGAACAAACAGAAGGAAAAATTACGCATTTTGTAGTTGGTGTTGGTACTGGAGGTACTATTTCTGGAGTAGGTAAATACCTAAAAGAAAAGAATCCAAATATCAAAATCTGGGGAATTGATACTTACGGTTCTGTATTTAAAAAGTATCATGAAACAGGGGTTTTTGATGAAAATGAAATCTATCCTTATATCACAGAGGGAATTGGTGAAGATATTTTGCCTAAAAATGTAGATTTTGAAACGATTGATCTATTTGAAAAAGTAACGGACAAAGATGCCGCTGTGGCAACCCGTGATTTGGCTCGTTTAGAAGGTATTATGGTTGGAAACTCTGCCGGAGCAGCAATTGCAGGAGTTAATCAGTTGGCGAGTCAACTAAAAGAGGATGACTTGTTGGTCGTACTATTTCACGATCATGCTAGTCGTTATATTGGAAAGATGTTTAATGATGAGTGGATGCGTGAGCGTGGTTTCTTGGATGATGTAATGACGGTAAAAGATGTTATTGCTCAAAAAGAGAATAAAACGTTCTTCTCGATTGATGCTGAACAAACAGTAAAAGAAGCGTTGAAACTGATGAAAGAAAATGACATCTCTCAAATGCCTGTGTTAAAAGAAGGAAAAATTGTAGGTGCTTTGAACGAAAATGATGTGTTGACTTGTTTGTTGGCAAATCCAATGGAAAACAGCGATCAGCAAATTGAAAAAATTATGGTTGATCCTTTCCCTACGGTTGAAGAAACGCTACCTATCAATAAGCTGAATTTGTATATCAATAAAAAATCTCCAGCAGTGATTGCTGTGGACAAAGCAGGAACAAGTCATATTGTTACTAAATATGACATTATTCAAGCAATGAGCTAAGGAGGTTATAGAAAGGCATTGCCCCTCAATTGATAGCAGGATTGGAACAGCAAGGATGGTTTGAGGGCAATAAAAAAAAATGAAAATTGGCTACTAATAGCCAATTTTCATTTTTTTTTACCCTTTTCTAGATTCCAAAAACTGAACAACCTGTCCCATAATAGTTCGACTCTCTTTGGACATTAGCTGTTGGTGCAGCAACTCTAAATCTTGTTCAAAGTTGGCAGACATTGCTTGAACCAAACCTCCTTTTAAGGATTTTTTAGTTTGTCGAAAGGCACTCTTTGGTAACTTTAAGTATTGCTGCATCTTTTGTTCTGCTTGTATGAGGGTTTGATCCAGAGGAACTAACTCATCGACTAAGCCAATTTCTAAGGCTTCTTTACCATTCATCAAATAACCTTCTAACAAATACTGATAGGCTTTACGTTGCCCAATCCAAAAGGAATAAAGGTGTAGAATACTCTCTCTAGGAGCAATACCAACGGCCATTTCATTGAGACCAATTTGATACTTATCGCCGATAGCCATGACACGATAATCACAAGCACAAGCCAAAATACAGCCACCAGCTGGACTATGCCCAGTAATAGATGCGATAAGAGGTTTACTAAATGCTAACATCTCTGTTGCTAGCTGCAAAAATGATCCCCAGAAATTTCGGATGCCTTCAGAATCGTAATAATAAACTTCGAGCAAATCTACGCCACCGCTAAAAAAATGAGGCTTACCTGTTAAGACAATCCCTTCGATGGCATCGTCGGCTTCGGTGTTGCGAATTAATTGACGTAATTCGTTAATCATTTCTTGGTTAAGTGCATTGGCTTTGCCACGATCTAATTGAACAACAAGATAGTTGTCTTTGGATTGGATACTAAGTGTATTCATAAAAAATAATTGATTGATTAATGGTGAGTTTGCACAAAGGTGCTAGTTGCAAACGACGATTGATGATATTGGACGATTATAATATAAGAACTATTTCAAATCGATTTTGTCAACTCTACGTTGATGACGTCCACCTTCAAATTCGGTATCTAAAAAAGCACGAACCATATCTAAAGCTATTGGTTCACTAACAAAACGTACAGGAATTGCTAAAACATTTGCATTGTTGTGTTGACGAGCTAGTTCGGCTAGTTCTTCGGTCCAACAAAGTGCAGCACGGATGCCAGCATGCTTGTTTACGGTGATCGCAACTCCATTGCCACTGCCACACATAACAATACCACATTCAGCCTTGCCTGCTTCAATGTCATTGGCGACGGGGTGTACAAAATCTGGATAATCTACGGAGTCCTGCGAGTTGGTTCCTTTGTCGTTAATGGTATATCCACGTTCTTTTAATAGCTTGATAACAGCTTCTTTGTAATCAAAGCCAGCATGGTCGCAACCTAAAGCAATTACTTTTTCCATTTTTATTAGTAATTTTGTGTTATAAAATAGTAGTCCATGAATTAGTTCGCTATGCTCATGAGAACGCAAGCTTGTTTGTTTCGTTTTTTACAAAAAGCAAAGTACTCAAAGTGCCACATAGTAGCAGCGAAGTTAAATCGCATCAGTTTAGCTACGCTGCTACTACATGATTTTAACGAAGTAATGTAAAAGAGAACTATTAAAAAATTTGATACAACAAAAATAAATAAAAAATGAAACTATTAAATTTATTTGCAATTAGCTTATTGTCATTGACTGTATTTATCGCTTGTGGAAATGGAAATGTTGCATCGGTAGAACAGGTCGAGTTATTGTCGTGCAAGGATTTTGATCAAAAAATCAAAGAAACAGAATCTGTACAGTTGATAGATGTTAGAACTTCTGATGAATTTGCAGGAGGAACAATTGGTTCAGCAATCAATATTGACTTTTTTGGAGAAAATTTTAAAGAAGAAATGGCAAAATTGGATTTAGAGCGTCCTGTATTTGTTTTTTGTGCTAAAGGAGGGCGTAGCGGTAAAGCGAGCGCTATTTGTAAAGAATTAGGGTTTAAAAAGATTTATGACTTGGATGGAGGGTATACTGCATGGAGTCAATATGAAAAATAAATTTCCCATTTTGAAAGAGTTTTTCTATTTGATTAAATTTTAGCACATCTGATGTTAGAGTATAAATCAAGTCGAAAAACTTTTTTTATTCCATTTCTTCGACTGTATTTTCTTGACATAAGAGCACTTTGTCGCCTGCGATCAATTGGGGAATTTTGTTGTTTACAGTAGCAAAAAGTACGGTTGTAGTGTTGTTTTGGGCATATTGATAGACAAAACGAAGGATTTCTTGTGCTGCTTGTACGTCCAAATGTTGCACGGGGGCATCTAATAATAATATAGAAGGGCTATTTAATAAGGCACGAGCAATCAAAACCTGAACATATTCTTTTTTAGTTAATTGGTCTGTTTTTTGCTTTTCTAAAGCTGTAATCTTTAGTAGTTGCAATACTTGGTGAATTCTAGTTGCTCTATTATTGGCATCTGTCCAATCTGTTGCTGTTAATACGAATTCTAGATTTTGATAAACGGATAAATTGGTATTGAGTGGAAATGAATGGCTAACCAAACCTATTTTTCGCCTTAAATAAGGTTGAGTATTTTGGTCAATTTGGTGCACAGGCATTTGGTCTACGACTAGCGTTCCTTGTTGGATGGGCTGTTGAGCGTATATCGTTTCAAGCAGCGCACTCTTGCCACTTCCTGTTTGTCCAAGTAGGTACACAAAATCACCTCTTCGAATAGAAATATTAATGTTTTTTAGGACTAATATTTTATTGCGATAGATAGAAATATTACTAAACTGTATGAAATTCTTGGTTTGCATAGAATAAAAATTATGTGTAAATTTAAGCAATATTTTATCTGTTGTTAGGAATTATCAATATAATTCACTTACTTTTGTCTGGGGAATTTTTTCTTTTGAAAAAAAGAAAAACAATAAAACAAACACATAGAAAATTATTCTATTCCCCAATAAAATGATAATAATTCATCTTTGCATAGATTGAAAATGTTCAGCTGAATTTATTGCTTTGATTATCTGTTGGTTATTCTTGCCAAAGAAATTAATTTTAAGCATGAAAAAACAAACTATTAAAGAAAAATGACTTTTTTTATTCCCAATAATTGAGAGATTTCTAAGAAATTTGAGCTCAAACCTTATTTTGCTTAGACATACTAAAGAAAGATATTTTTCGTGAAAAGCAAAAGATCTATTGAGTTTGTTTTGAATGTAAAACAAGAATGCTAACGACTAAAATGAATAACAAAGAAAAAATGCCCAAACAATGAAGTTAAAAGTTTACATAACATTGCTGTTTTGCTGGGTTGCTATGGGGACGAGTTTCGGTCAGGTGTCCAAAACACTTCATCAAACGTTTACGTTGGATGCAGCGGAAAAGGTAAATATTAACGTAGTGGCAAAAAGGGTAGAGATGAAGGAGACAAAAGGTTCTAGAATCTTAGTCGAGACAAAAGTAACTATTTCACTTCCAAATGATCGTCTGCTTGACTTTGTTTGTAATAGCGGTCGCTATGATTTGATTAAAACAACAGATGCTACCACAAGAGAATTGACGATTTCATCTAAAAAAACAAATGATATTTTGATTATAAAAGGCGAAGAATGTGTTGAGGTTTTGGAGTATACGATATATATGCCTACGAGTGTTAAATTTGCGAATAACAGCACTTTAGTAGATGGAAAAGAATAAAAGGATATTTCATATAAAATAAAAAAGACTTAATGTATTGATAAACATTAAGTCTTTTTTTTTGTTCCTTACTGTTAATTGAAATGTTAAAGTTTTGAACTTTAGAAATCGTTATACAACAACAAAATCTAAAAAACTAAAATTTAATTTGGAGCCAAGTTTTTATAGCCAAATAAAGAGGAAGACAGAAAGAGACGTATTATTTATATAAATATAGGTAGAGGTAAAACAAAATATTGTGAATATATCTAATATAAAAACAGGCTTGCTTTTTTGATAACATTAAATTATCTTTGTGCTTACGTTGATATTACCCTAAAATCAAAACACGTTTATTCCCAAGTTTTTAACACAAAATGAATTTATTTTTATCATGAAATTTTTTGCTACAATTTTGTTTTCTGTAATAATTTCGAGCAGTTTATTTGCCCAAGCAACGGCATCTGCGAATGAAATGATTTCAGCAGCCAATATTGCAACTATTAACCTAGATTTAGATACAGACAATATAGAAATAAAAGAAACCAAAGGTAGTAGGATCATTATTGAATCTCATATCAAGTTAGCTACTGTGAACAATAGCGCTATGTTGGATTTTTTAGTGAATTCAGGTCGTTATGCTTTAGAAAGCACAACCGATGCTACAACTCAAACTTTGAATATTACTCGTAAGAAGAATATGAATGTATTGTTGGTAAAAGGAGAAGAGTGCAAAGAAATAATAAGTTATATTGTATTGGTACCTGCTAGTGTCAAGGTGGTTAACACAAAGTCACCAACGGCGAGTATTAAATAATAATTTATTAATGTTTCAATAGAAGCCACCTTTGATTTGTCAAGGGTGGCTTTTTTTGATAAAAAAAGCATATTTTACAACAAAAAATAGTTTTCTTTGTTTCATACGTACTATTTAATAATAGGTTTACTATTTTAAAAATTAGCTTTGCTATGGATACACTAAAGGGACATCCCTTAAAGCGTTTTTTTCGGTTGTTGCGACTTGATAAAAAAGACATAATATTTATATATATATATGCTATATTTGAGGGGATCATTAGTTTAACCATTCCTGTAGGGATACAGGCAATTATCAATCTAATTGCTTTAAACCAAGTCTCTTCCTCTTGGATTGTTCTGACGTTTATCGTTGCCTTAGGAACAGGAGTAGCAGGAGCTATGAAATTGATGCAGCATATCATTACGGAGACCATTCAACAAAGAATTTTTACCCGTGCTGCCTTTGACTTTGCATATAGAATGCCTCGTTTACAGATGGAGTCTATCAAAAATGAATACGCTCCCGAACTAGCAAATCGCTTTTTTGATACCTTGTCGATTCAAAAAGGAATCCCAAAGATCTTGGTTGATTTGTCCGCTGCATCTTTGCAAATTGTTTTTGGTCTTATTTTACTTTCCTTATATCATCCTTTCTTTGTCTTCTTCGGATTTATACTATTAATACTAATTGCAATTATTGTTGTTAGTACCTTTTCGCCAGGTTTGTCTTCTAGCTTGTTGGAGTCAAAATATAAATACAAGGTAGCTTATTGGCTCGAAGAGTTGGGACGAACAATGGGATCATTTAAATTGGCTGGACGAACAAAATATCCATTAGAGAAAACAGATGATTTAGTAACAGGATACTTGGATTACCGAAAAAAGCATTTCCGTATTGTCAAAGTACAAATGGTTAGTGTTATCATTCTGAAAACTTTAGCTACCGCAGCATTGTTATCTATTGGTGGTTTGTTGGTAATTAACAATGAGTTGAATATTGGTCAATTTGTAGCTTCAGAAATCGTTATCATTATTATTCTGAATGCATTGGACAAAATTGTAATGGGAATGGAAACAATCTTTGATTTGTTGACAGCTGTTGAAAAAATTGGTTTGGTAACCGATCTTCCTCTAGAAGAAGAAACAGGCTTGGATTTCAAAGAAATTTATTGTCCCAATGGAATGTCTATTAATATCAATAATCTAACTTATGAGACAAAGGAGGACAAACAAAAAATATTAGATCACATTTCTCTAGAGATTAAATCGGGGGAAAGAGTTTGTGTTGTTGGAGCTAGTGCCTCTGGAAAGTCAACTTTGCTGAAGGTAATCATGGGTTTGTATAACAATTTTTCAGGGACAATTTCATACAATGATATCCCCCGAAAAAATATGAATATTGCAAGCTTGCGTTCATACATCGGAGATCATGTTACAGAAGAACACCTTTTTCATGGCACATTAATCAAAAACATTACAATGGGGCGCTCTAATGTTACCATTCAAGATGTTATTGAAGTTTGCAAAAAGATTAGTTTATCTGAGTTTATCAAAAGTCAGCCAGAGGGATTGAATACTATGATTTCATCTGATGGAGAACGTCTGCCTCAGAGCGTTATTAAGAAAATTATTTTGGCACGTTGTATTGTTGATATGCCTAAATTGGTGGTAACGGAACCTTTATTATATAGCATGAGTTCTGATGATACCAAGCGCATTATAGAGATTTTAACAAACAAAGAAAACCCTTGGACATTGATTGCTGTAAGCCGAAGTGCTAAGATGGCAAGAGCTTGTGACCGAGTTGTTGTAATGGATCAAGGGCAAATTATATTTAATGGTTCGTACCAAGCCTTAGAGGCACAACCTTATTTTGATCAGTTATTTGATGATGTTTTAAACTAAAATGAAAGAATGCTAAATATATCAGAAAATACGATAGAGAATAAAGGCTTAGAAAATTATCCTGCATTCGAGAAAGTAACCCAACTGGATACAACACGAAAATTGGCTTATTGGGTGATCGGCTTTTTTGTCATGCTTATTATTATAGTCATGTTGCCTTGGACACAGAATATTTCTGCCAAAGGAAAAGTAACTACCCTACGCCCCGAACATCGCCCACAAAGTGTTTATAGCACGATTGCAGGAAAAATTGAGAAATGGTACGTTCGAGAGGGGGAATCTGTTAAAGCAGGGGATACGTTGGCTTATTTGTCAGAGGTTAAAGCAGATTATTTTGATCCTCAATTATTAGAACGAACAAAAAATCAAGTCAACGCCAAACAAGCTGCCCGAACAGCTTACAATCAAAAATCAGAAGCTTTGTCACAACAATTGGATGCGATGCAAGATGCTTTGAATTTCAAGTTGGAACAAACAGAAAATAAAGTAAAGCAGTATCGGTTAAAAGCTACTTCAGATAGTATGGCGGTTAATGCGGCACAAACAGCTTACCAAATTGCCGTGAAACAGTTTAACCGAACAGATACGCTATACGAACAAGGCATTAAATCAAAAACAGATGTAGAGGATAAACGGAATAAAATGCAAGAGACAGAGGCAAAGTTGATTGCAACACAAAATAAATATTTGAGTACAAAAAATGAATTGCTAAATGCACAAATTGAATTGAGTAGTGTGCGTAGTAATTATGCCGATAAGATGGCAAAGGTGCGTTCTGAACGTTCTAGTGCTTTATCCAGTATTTATGATGCAGAAAGTCAAATTGCCAAGCTCCAAAATCAATATGCTAACTATGAACGTCGTTCGAATTTGTATCATATTATAGCACCACAAGATGGTTATATTACTAAAATCTATCGCAAAGGTATTGGTGAATTAGTGAAGGAAACAGATCCAATGCTAGCAATTATGCCAACGGATTATCAACTTGCGGTCGAAACTTATATTCGACCAATGGACTATCCTTTATTGCAATTGAGCGAAGAGGTTCGTTTTGTTTTTGATGGTTGGCCTGCTTTTGTTTTCTCTGGTTGGCCCAACCAGTCTTATGGTACATTTAGTGGCGAAATTATTGCTATTGATAATGTTGCTAATGAAAATGGTTTGTACCGAATTTTAATTTCTCCAAGCAAGGAACCGAATGCCAAACCCTGGCCAGAAGCCTTGCGAGTAGGAACAGGAGCTAGTACGTTGATTATGCTGAATGATGTTCCGTTGTGGTACGAGTTTTGGCGCCAACTGAATGGCTTCCCGCCTGATTTTTATGAGGAAACAAAAACCGAAGAAGTAAAATTAAAAGCCCCTATCAAGCATTTAAAGAAGTGATGAAGCATTCTATTACAAAACCTGTTTTAATAGCGTTAGTACTTTTTTGTAGTACCAATACATTGGTCGGGCAAACGGATTCTTTATTACTAACCTATGAGCAATTTTTACAAGAGATTTATCAAAATCATCCTATTGCAAGACAGATTAACTTGCAGCGAGATCAAGCTGCTCAATATTTAAAAAAGGCAAGAGGAGGCTTTGACCCTAAGGTAGGTGCCAACTGGGATTTTAAAAACTTTGACAAAAAAAATTATTACAATATCCTCAATGCACACTTAAAAGTTCCGATTTGGTCTGATATAGCTCTTGAGGCAGGGTATAATTATGCAAATGGTTATTATCTAAATCCTGAAAACAAACTTCCAGAAGCAGGGCAAGCTTATTTAGGTATCAAAATTCCTTTGTTAAATGGTTTGTGGACGAGTGAGCGTAGAACTACTTTGCAGCAAGCTAAGTTAATGTTGGGGGCAAGCGAGGTAGAAATACAAGCTTTGCTCAATGATTTGTTATACAAAGCAGGAAAGACTTATTGGGATTGGGTGAAAGTGTACAGCGAATTATTGGTTGTCGAAGAATCTTTAAAAAATGCTCAAACGCAATTTGAGGCGACCAAAAGGTCTTTTATAGAGGGGGATAAACCTGCCGTAGATACCTTAAAGTCCTTTATTCAAATCCAAGAACGAGCCGTATTATTAGCCAATAAACGTATTGAAGTGCAGAATGCTGCTCGTCTGGTCTCTGCGTATCTTTGGAGTGACCAACAAGAGCCTCTTGTTTTGCAAGAAGGAATGTATCCTGTGGGGTTGGCACAATTGGCCATGCAACCTTTGGCAGAGAGTTTATTGGAAAATAGTCTAAGCCAACTTCAACAGCATCCTAATATTTTGATGTACGATTTTAAGTTGCAAAATTTGGATTTAGAACGCAAACTGAAAGTGAATAAATTACTACCTAAGTTAGATTTTAAATATAATTTCTTGTCAACAGAGCATGTCGATTTTTTCCCTGTTAGTGCTGCCGCTCCTATCGAAAATTATAAATTAGGATTGAAATTTAGTATGCCTATTTTTATTCGAAAAGAGCGAGCAGACTTAGAGTTGGTCAAGCTAAAACTCAAAGCAACCAGTTATCAACAAGAAGCAAAGCGTAGAGATCTACAAATTAAAGTAGAAAACTATTTCAACGAAGTTCAAAATTTTGCTTTGCAAACAACAACCATTGAAAGCATGGTTCAAAATTACGCTACGTTGTTGGAGGCAGAAAGAATAAAGTTTTCTATTGGAGAATCTTCTGTGTTTATGGTCAATACACGAGAAAATCAATTGCTAGATGCACAACTTAAATTAATCAAACAACAAGTAACTTACCTAAAGTCTAGAACCGCATTTTTCTGGATTACAGCAAATTTAGAACCTAATTAAACTGCTGTGCCTAATTTTTTAACACGTCCAACAAGCCAGAAAAGATACGCTCCAAAAGTGTGAATTTCTTGGTTTGTATGGCAATATGAGCATTCATTTTTTGTTGTTTAGGGATGGAGACCCCATAGTTGGTAACCCAACTTTGCGGAAGTTTTAGCAAGACTTCATACTGATTATCGGTTGGGATAGAGGCAATTTCAATGACCTCTGCTGTTAATATCCCATATTCAGCAGAGGGGTAATTATTAAAAGAAACAGTAGCCTTTTGACCAACAGCAACTTTACCAATGCCATTGGCATTCATTAGTGCTTTTAAAAATGCTTGTTTTTGTGCTGTATTGGGCAAGATTGTTAGCACAGGAATGTCGGGAGATATTTGATTTCCTTCTAATGTTATAGAATTAAACTCTAATACACCAGCAATAGGAGCATAGAGAATATGTTCTTTTTTCCATTTCCCTATAGCTGTTTTGAGTACTTCGTATTTTTTTGAACGTTCGGTTATCAATTTAAAAAAGAAGTCATGCTTTTGTTTTTCAGATTCAGGAATTTGCAGGCTTAATTGTTGGATTTTTATTTGATTAGAAATAAGTGTAGATTCCATTTGATGAAAAGAACGTTTGCTCTGCCAATAAACATTTTCTTTTTGCTCAAACTCTTGTGGACTAATAACGCCATCTTGTAGTAATGTTTTGGAGCGTTCCCAATCTTTTCGGATGTTATTTAGCTCTTTTTCGAACACTTCTTTTTGTTTTAATAAGGAGGCATTAAGTGCTTTGTTTTGTTCAATCTCCTTTTTTATAGTTCTTATACGATCAGGTGTAATATCTGTTGTGTAGGCATCTTTAATTTGTTGTTCTAACAGGACTAGCTCTTGGTATGCTGTATTGAGTGTACCTAAGTTGCTTGCTAATAGATATTTAGTGTTAATAGGGGTGTTTTTGTTTTTTAATAAAGTGTCTAATGTTAATACGGCTTCCCAAGCAGCAGATGATTCAAAAATAATTAAAGGAGTATTACATTCAATGGTATCTTTTTCTTGGACTAAAAGTGTGTTGATGGTTTTTGTCTGTTTGGCGAAAACCTCAACTGGTGGACGGTTGATATAAGTCGTAGCTTTTGCTTGTAAGACATCAGGGTAGTTGATTACGGCTGCAATTCCTAAGACAATACTTAAAAAAAGTGAAACAACAGTAATCCCCCAATAGGTCAACCATCCTGGAGGGTTACCCATCGCTTGCTCTACCAATGTGAATTCCGTAGTTGGTGTGTTATCTGGCATTTTATATGTTTTTTAATTGACACCTACTTGTTCCACATCCAATTGGTTTTGGACAAGTTGATAATATTTTCCTTTTTGGTTTAATAATGTTTGGTGCGTGCCCTGCTCTACAATTTTGCCATTATCCAAGACAATGATTTGATCCGCATTCATGACGGTGCTTAGTCGATGTGCTACTACAATAACCGTTTTGGAAGCTAAAAATTGGTTTAGTTTTTCCACAATTTCTCGTTCGTTTGTAGCATCCAAAGCGTTGGTTGCTTCGTCTAAAAACAATACATCAGGATTTTTATAGACCGCCCTAGCGATAAGAATACGCTGTTTTTGCCCCTGTGATATGCCACTCCCTTTAGAGCCAATCATTGTATTGTATCCTAACGGAAGCGTAGCAATCAAGTCGCTAATATTGGCAATTTCAATCGCTTGATGTAATTTTTTATAATCAATAGAGGTATCGCTTTCGGCAATATTTTGAGCAATGGTATCTGAAAAAATATACCCATCTTGCATTACAGTGCCACAAAGGCTTCGCCAATAGCGTTTGTCAATAGAGGATAAGGGTGTTTTTGCAACTGATATTTTTCCGTTGATAGGTTCGTAAAATCCTAGTAATAATTTTAGCAAAGTAGTTTTGCCGCTACCACTAGCACCAACAATAGCCGTTGTTTTGCCAGCAGGAATAGTTAAGTTTAATTCTTTTAAAACAGGAGAAGCAATAGGCGTATAACTAAAAGACAATTTTTCTAACTTTAAATCGAATGTTTTGGGCAGTTGCTGTATAGAATGGACTGTTGTTGTATTTTCATCTTTTTCAGCGGTGATTTCATTCATACGTTCCAAGCTGATTTTGGCATCTTGAGCAGCATAGACAAAGCTTATAAACTGTTGGAAAGGAGTGTTTAATTGCCCCACAATATATTGAACAGCAACCATCATTCCCAACGTCATTTCGCCATTAATAACAGCTGATGCAGCAATAAAAGAGATCAATATATCCTTGAGTCTAGAGAAGAGTAGTACTCCAAATTCTTGATATTGTCGCAAGACCAATGATTTGGTTTGAACACTGAACAATTTGGCTTGTATCTCTACCCATTGCCAACGTCGTTTTCGCTCACTTCCTTGCAACTTAATTTCTTGAACACCATTGATAATTTCATACAATGCTTGTTGATTATCTGAAGCTTGTTGAAATGCCATATAATCTAGCTCTTTGCGCCATTTTAAAAAGCCCCATACCCAAAGCAAATAAAGAATAGAGAAAAATAAAAAAACAACAAAAATAAGGCTGTTGTATAACAGTAGAATACTTGAAAATACAAAAACAGTAACTATTGAGAAGAGCATATTGAGTACTGATCCTGTCAAAAAAGATTCTACTCTATGGTTGTCACTAATTCGTTGGTATAAGTCCCCTACATTTTTAGCATCAAAAAAACCTAAGGGCAAGCGCATCATCTTAGCTAAAAAATCAGCAATCAAATTGACATTTACTCGACGCCCGATATTAAGTACAATCCAAGATTGAATAAAACGAACAAAAACTTGACTAATGGACAAGACTAGTTGAGCAATTAAGACCAACGAAACAAAGCTAATGTTTTGATTATTGACACCAACATCAATTAATGACTGAGTAAGAAAAGGGAACATCAATTGAAAAACCAAGCCAGTCATCATTCCCAAGATAAACTGAAAAATTAACCGCTTATATGGTTTGATATATCCAATCAAATACTTCCAATTAGAAGTATTCTGCATTTCTACATTTTCTGCATAGAAAGCAGGTGTTGTTTCTAAACCCAAAACAATACCCTTTTTATTTTTATTCAACCAACCCTTTTCGAAGAAGGAGCGCTTTAGTTTTAATTTTCCCTCGGCTGGATCCGAAACCCAAATATGTGTTTTAGTGATTTTGTAGACAACAACAAAGTGTTTTTGTTGCCAGTAAGCAATGCAAGGTAGCGGAAACTGCATTAAACCAAGTGTGTCTTTTTCTTTTGCATAATGGAGTTGTACAGCAATGGTGCGATAGCCAATATTTTCTGCTGCTTCGACAATACCTAACATAGATACCCCCTCTCTAGTAATGTAACTCTGTTCTCTTAAGTATTGTAAAGGTACCGATTTGCCATGCCATTGTGCAATCATTTTGAGGCAGGTTGGTCCACAGTCCATGGCATCTAGCTGTTTGTAAAATGGGAATTTTAGAGGCATAATTGGGAAAATAAGATTGGGTTAGAGTATCGATTGAAGCTGATAGTATTCGATGGCTTTTTCTTTTAGAGGATTGGTGCTCCATTCCTCCCATTCACAAGTTTCGGGATTATAGCCACATTTTAAGGGAGCAGCGTATAAATCATCTGGGTTTTCTAAATAAGCTCGACAATCTGTGCATATATGCCGAAACTCACAGGTCTTACATTTATCAATGTCATCTTTTTTTATGTCCCACATTTTAGTAAATGCTGGGTTTTTAATGACTTCTTCTAAGGTCGTATTGCTAATGTGTCCAAAGGATTGTTGCATCGAGGGGCAGTTTTTGATGTTGCCATCTGTGTCGATAGATATTTTCCGATTAAGACAGGTGTTGTGGTGTTGGGATTCTGTGAAAACAGAAATGTGTGGTTCAAAATAAAAGTAATGTACTGCTCCACAATGACCTTGATCGGTTATAACCTGATTAGTATGTTTGACAAACTGGTGCTCTTCTTTTTTAGGGGTAAATTCTAATGGAACGCTGTGTATAAAAAACCAACGAAATCTTAGATTATTAGCTCGTAACATTTCTAATTTTTTATATGGAAAATGAGTTTCGTAAGGAAGATATACATCTATAGATTCTATAGTAGAGTTCTTACTTACTTCACTAATAGAATACAATAATAAAAAATCAAGAACGTCATAAAATCTGATTTCAAGATGAGGACAATTTATCTCTTTTAGCTGATGAAGAATATTTTTAAAGTTATATGTAGATGTTTGATTATAATCTAAAATAGCATTTGAAATATGATATGGAACATCGAAGTCAAGTGGAATCTCAATCATAAAGTTTTTGTCACTTGAATCTATCTCTAAAACAACATCTAAAAGCTCCAGTTTTTGCAATAAATCTACACTTAGTTTACTTAGTTCTGAATAATCCTTTTTATACTCAAGAAAGGCTGCAAGTTCTAGTGGGATAAACCAAAATTCTTGGTGCTGAAAATCAGATATACAAGCTCTTTGAAGTCCTTTAGTTATCTTACAATTAGTGGCTAGTATTTTCATCTGTAATTATTTGATTTGGATTTAATATTTTAGAAATATTTTTTTTAGGAACATAAATTTCCTTGCCTATGTAATTGTATCTTTGTATTCTTATAGGAGAAATAATTGTAGATTTATGATTTATGTTATCCCTTTTTATATCAAGTGTTTTTGAAAAATAAATATCAGCAGGGAGTATTGTAGTCTCCAGTTTATTTGCTTTTAATAGCCTCTCTAGTTTGATGTTTTTCATTGTAAAAGTTCTAATTTATTAATGCTAAAGCAATTTGTTTTTCAATTTTATAATTATTGATATTTGATAAATAACCGAATTGCCCTATTGGATTTACTTCTAAGAAGTGAAATTTTTTATCTAGCCCATAAATAAGATCAATAGAACCTGTGTCGAGCTTTGCTTTTTTCATAAATGCAGAAACTTTTTTCCCAACATCTAGAGGGAGCTGAAAAGGAATCATCCGATTCATTCGTTCTCTATCATAACATCTATAGTCTACTTGAGTCTTTTTATTTTTTTGAGAAAAAATTGCAAAGCAATATAGTTTTTCCTTTAAATAAAAAACTCTAATCTCATATTGCTTATTTATTTTTTCTTGAAAGATTGTTAAACCAAATTTAGTTGGTAAACCTTCTATATCTGCTTTTGTAATAATAGCAGTATATTCAAAAAAACGTTTTGCATTTCTGGTGTCTTGATACATAAAATTAAGATCCAAACTCTTTGTTATAATCTCATCATGTTCATTGCAGAATGAAAGGGCTTTTTCTTTTGAATCTGTAAAAATTGTATGGGGTATGTCTAGACCTACTTTTTTAGCAAGGTTAAGCGCTAGCATTTTGTTGTACCTGCCAACTCCATTTTGACCAATAGTATTTTTCTCAAACAAAAAATGCGTAATAGCTTCTAAATGTGAAATTGAATGTGCGGATAAAAAATACTGTAGACTTGTTTTAAAATTTTCATATTGCCCAGGATGCTTTACATAGTCTTTTATTCGTATTATTCCCCCACGACAAAACACGGCTTCAATATTTGACAAAGCAAACACTCCATAATTTTTGCTCTCAAATAGAACCTCACCTTTATTATAGTCTATATCTTTTATATTAATCCAATCCCGCTCTTTATGAAATACAATTACTTCCTTACCTAAATAATCTAACCATCGTATTACTCCACGGGTAGATACGTCTTGTTCATGTGTTAGTATAAGTACCATTATTTATTTTTTTTCAAAAAAGAATATTTCTCAATGAATTCTTCGTTTACCCATGGAAGTAATTCATGAGTCCTTATACGAAATCTTGATCCATCAAAAAAAAGACTAATTCCTAACTCTAATCTTCGTTTGATGACTTCATCATAATCTTCCTCTGTGCATTTTTTCTTTGTATAGAGTAAACTCAGATAACATGGATTATCATTTTTATCTTCAATATATTTCCAATAGAACCGATCAAGCATATATCCGTAATAAAAGGGCATTAGGTTTCCATTTTTTACTTCTGATAACAAGATATCTAATGAAGAAATAAAACGTTTTTTATCAAAGTGAACAAGTATGATTGTTACCAAATCACTTCCTATTAAATTAGAACCAGGAAAACCATATTCTTTGGTTATGGCTAATAATTTTTCTTGTATAATTGAATCCTCTAGATCTATACGCTCTTTGCATTCTTTGGTAAAACCACTTTTTCTACATTCTTCCCGAATAGCTTGATCTCTTTTGAGTAATTCATCAACTTGTTTTTGTATATTAAGATATACTTGTTGGTTTGATTTTTTTGAAGGGTCATCTTCTATTGTTCTTAATTCTTTAATAAAGGCTTTCATATCATTAGAAGAGTTAAAAATTGATTTAAAGTCTTTTTGCTCTTTCTCCTTTTCTAAATACCAAGAGCAAAAAGAAACATTTGCTTCAGAGCTCTTTTTTAACCAACAAAGAGCTTTCTTTTTTTTGTTTAAAAAAACGTAAGCCTTTGCTAATAAGTAGGCATCTTTCCACATTGGTTCCTCTAAGCAAAAAGCTTTTTTATACAGGATTTTAGCATTTTTATACTCTTTTTTGTACATCCAATATTCTGCTTCATTGACTAAATTGTGGTAAGAAATATAATCTTGTGCAAAAAGATTATTCAATAAAATCAGTAAAATAGATAGTATCCAATATGTTTTTTTCATTACTTATTCTTGATTTAATGGTCATGACATTTTTTTAGAAAAACACCTAGATTGCATTTTGCAATCTAGGTGGGTAGATAAATTCCCTGTTTAATTTCCAGGCTCTAGACCTGTTGGCGTAGAATCTGCACAATCAAACTCTTGATCTCTAAATCTCCCTCCATCATCTTCTACAGTAACAGCAATAGAGTCAGAACAAGTATTACTGCCTTCTTCATAAGTACAGACATCTTCAATTTGTTTCCCTCCCATTATGTTTTTAAGGTTGTTGACTTTGAATGCTTCAAATTGACCGAATTTACTTTCTTGAATTTTCATAATTAAAATAAAATTTAAAAAAAATTGAGTTATCCCACTTTCCGTAAGTGAGTTGAACGCCTGTGGGGTTTAATTTTGTATGATCAGGACAAAATGGGGTACAGGTATCCCTTATCTATAACTGACAGTAATAGGCAGAGTAATAGATTAAAAACTATTCTGGGCATTGCTTACAGAATGCCTTTTAACTATGCGGGTAAAATCTATTTGTAATTGTAGAGTAGCATTTAGGAATAAAAAGGATTTAGTTGATTAAATTGGATTTAGTTTTAATTTTGCAGACTAAGGGGATGTACAAAATGTAGATCATGAATTAGGAAAAATAGTAGGGGGCTGCTTCAAATGTAGAATATAAAATTTATAAATGCAAATAGTTTTACATTGTTTTAACTTGTTTTACATTGTGTTACGTTTGGATACATTTTGTTTTAAAATTTATTTTGAGAGCATTAAATAATGCAAAAAGTTATAAAAGGAAAAATGCATTTGGTCTAATGAATGGAACAGTAGAGCAAACGAAAGTAACATTTGAGTTAACGAAGAAAAAGGAGTAAAAAAGTACAGAAAGGTGTTTTTTAAAGAATAGAAAAAGTCTTTGGTAGAACAAAAAATTAAAGTTTTAGAATAAAAAATATTAACAGCTTTTAACACTAAATCTAATTTTTTAACACGTCCAACAAGCCAGAAAAGATACGCTCCAAAAGTGTGAATTCCTTGGTTTGTATGGCAATATGAGCATTCATTTTTTGTTGTTTAGGGATGGAGACCCCATAGTTGGTAACCCAACTTTGCGGAAGTTTTAGCAAGACTTCATACTGATTATCGGTTGGGATAGGAGCAATTTCAACAACTTCTGCTGTTAATATCCCATATTCAGCAGAGGGGTAATTATTAAAAGAAACAGTAGCCTTTTGACCAACAGCAACTTTACCAATGCCATTGGCATCCATTAGTGCTTTTAAAAATGCTTGTTTTTGTGCTGTATTGGGCAAGATTGTTAGCACAGGAATGTCGGGAGATATTTGATTTCCTTCTTGAAGTTTGTGCTTCATCGAGACAATTCCAAAGGAAGGAGCATAAAGAATGTATTTTTTCTTCCAGTGCTCTACCGCAGTTTTAAGTACTTCCTTTTTTTGTTGAAAATCAACTTCTAAGCGAAAGAAAAAGTCGTGTTGTTGTTTTTTATATTCAGGGATTTGAATTTCTAATTGTTGTATTTTTATTTTATTGGTAATAATAGAAGATTCCATTTGGTGGAATGTACGCTCATTTTGTAGATAAGTATTCTCTTTTTGTTCAAATTCTTGAAGACTAATGACACCATCTTGCAAGAGTTTCTTAGACCGATCCAAATCTTTTTTTATATTCTTTAATTCTTGTGCAAACACTTCCTTTTGTGCGACCAAAGAATTGTTCAATATGTTGTTTTGTTCGATTTCTTTTTGAAGCGTAGAGATGCGCTGATTGGTAATGTCGTTTTGGCGAGCATCCTCTAATTGTTTAAATAATAAAGCAGCTTCATGGTAAGCAGAGCTCAAATCCCCCAACTCTTTTGACATAAACGTGGTATCAAAAATAGATCTATTGGTTTGTAGAAGTGTATCTAAATGCAAAACAGCTAGCCAGTCAGCAGTTGATTCAAGAACAAGGATAGGAGTATTGTGTCGAATGGTATCCTTATTTTGAACCAATAAAGTGTGTATTCTACCATTAGTTTGTGTGAATATCTCAATAGGAGGATGATCAATATAAGTAGTAGCTTCTGATTTTAAGACATCAGGATATTTTATCATGGCAGCAATACCAAAAATAACACAAAAGAAGAGTGCAACCACTGTAATACCCCAATGAGTTAACCAGGAGGGAGGGTTTCCCATCGCTTGCTCTATTAATGTAAATTCAGTGGATTTTTGATCTGACATGTTTATTCTATATTTACTCCAACTTGTTCGACATCAAGTTGGTTTTGAACCAATCTATAATATTTTCCTTTTTGGTTTAAGAGGGTTTGATGGGTTCCCTGCTCAACAATTTTTCCTTCATCCAAGACGACGATTTGGTCTGCATTCATGACGGTACTTAGTCGATGCGCTACAACAACAACGGTTTTGGAGGTTAAAAACTGGTTTAAATTTTCTACAATTTGACGTTCATTGGAAGTATCCAAAGCGTTGGTTGCTTCGTCTAAAAACAATACATCAGGATTTTTATAGACCGCCCTAGCAATAAGAATACGCTGTTTTTGCCCCTGTGATATGCCACTCCCTTTAGAGCCAATCATTGTATTGTATCCTAACGGAAGCGTAGCAATCAAGTCGCTAATATTGGCAATTTCAATCGCTTGATGTAATTTTTTATAATCAATAGAGGTATCGCTTTCGGCAATATTTTGAGCAATGGTATCTGAAAAAATATACCCATCTTGCATTACAGTGCCACAAAGGCTTCGCCAATAGCGTTTGTCAATAGAGGATAAGGGTGTTTTTGCAACTGATATTTTTCCGTTGATAGGTTCGTAAAATCCTAGTAATAGTTTTAGCAAAGTAGTTTTGCCGCTACCACTAGCACCAACAATAGCTGTTGTTTTGCCAGCAGGAATGGTTAAATTGATATTGTTTAGAACAGGTTTGGAGATAGGTGTATAGCCAAAAGATAAATTCTCTAATACTAAATCAGCCGATGGAGGAAGCTGTTTAATTAAGGACATGTTGGAAACATTTTCTTCCTTTTCAGAAGTAATTTCCCCCATTCGTTCTAAGCTGATTTTAGCATCTTGAGCAGTATAGACAAAACTTATAAATTGCTGAAAAGGAGCATTCAGTTGCCCTACAATATATTGAACGGCAACCATCATACCCAAGGTCATTTCTCCGTTAATGACAGCACTTGCTGCAACAAAAGAAATTAGTATATCCTTGAGTCTTGAAAAAAGTAAAACGCCAAATTCTTGATATTGCCTTAGGGCTAAGGACTTGGTTTGGACATTAAATAATTTGGCTTGCACTTCTATCCATTTCCAACGTCGTTTTCGCTCACTTCCTTGCAACTTAATTTCTTGAACGCCATTGATAATTTCATACAAGGTTTCTTGATTGTTAGAAAACTGCTGAAAAGCCATGTAATCTAATTCTTTGCGCCATTTTAAAAAGCCCCAAATCCAAAGCAGGTAGAGGATAGAAAAAAAGAAGAAAATAGCAAAAATAACTTTATTATAGACAAATAAAACACCCGAAAAAACAGCAACTGTTACTATAGAAAATAACATGTTTAGAAGTGAATTGGTCAAAAAGGTTTCTACTCGATGATTGTCGCTGATTCGTTGGTACAAATCACCAATGTTTTTGCTGTCAAAGAAACCCAAAGGCAATGCCATCATTTTAGTTAGAAAATCGGCAATTAAATTGACATTTACTCGACGTCCTATATTGAGAGCAATCCAAGATTGGATGAACTGAACAAATACCTGACTAACCGATAAAACAAGTTGTGCGATTAAAATCAACCATACAAAACTTATGTTTTGATTGTTAACTCCTACATCTATCAAAGATTGTGTTAAAAAAGGTAGGGTAAGTTGGAAGATTAATCCAATGGTCATGCCCAATACAAACTGAAAAATCAATCGCTTGTACGGTTTGAGATAACTAAAAAGATACCGCCATTTAGATCGGTCTTCTTCTAAATCGTCTTCTTGATAAAAACTAGGAGTTGTTTCGAGCCCCAATACTACCCCTTTTTTTTCGGCAACCAACCAAGAATTTTCAAAGACAGAGCGTTTTAATTTTAGCTTTCCTTCTGCTGGATCAGCAATCCAAACATGTGTTTTTGTGATTTTATAAACAACCACAAAATGTCTTTGCCCCCAGTAAGCAATACAAGGTAAAGGCATTTGTAAGAGCCCAGGAACCGTCCCCTCTTGGTCGTAAGTGAGCTTTAACGCAATGGTACGATAACCAATGCTTTCGGCAGCTTCCGATATGCCTAGTAGAGATACTCCTTCTCTTGTGATATAACACTTTTCTCTCAAATATTGTAATGGAAACGTTTTTCCATGCCATTGAGTAATCATCTTGAGACAGGTCGGACCGCAGTCCATCGCATCAAGTTGTCTGTAAAATGGAAATTTTAAAGCCATACTAATCAATGGTCTAATTCATACAAGCAAGTGGTATCGTAATGATATTTTCCATCCGTTTGCTGTACTTCTCGTAAATCAAAACAAGTTAATCTAAATGCACAATCTTTGCATCCCTCAATATTAGATTTGGGAATGTTGAATTGATCGTGATCAATGAATTGCACCTTGTCCTTGTCTAAGAGAAGCGTATCTCTAGAGTAGTGGTACAAATTATTTTTCTGAGAAATAAAAATAGCGTTAGGACTACCATACAACATTGGTTGGTAGGGGGTATTGTTTGTATTAGAAGACTCTCTATTAAACACTCTATATCTTGCAAAGTACTTATAAAATTTTTCTAGGGGATAAGCATCCGAAATAAAAATGACAATGCCAAATTGAAAGATATTGTTATTAATCCATGTGACTAGTGTTTGTAGGGAATCTAGGGCTATTGGATTTTTTTCAGGGCAAAAAATACGCACATTGAAATAAGCTATATCATCGTTGAAATACTGGCTCAGAAAATTAAAATTTTGGCTTTGGGGCAGTTGTTGAAGCTTGATATCAAGAATTTCTTTTTGATAGATATCTAGTTGAGGAGGGATATAACGCGCTAAACTAGCCGTTAAATCAGTGTTATCAGCCAACTGCTTGAGTTGTGTATTGGCAAGGGTTCTAATCTCTCTAGTTTCTAAATTAATTAAGGCACTTTTAGATTTACCTTTAACGATATAAATGGAATCTTCTGTTTTCATATTTTTAAGGCAATAAAGCACGTTCAGTATATTTAACACTTAAAGCTCTGTTGCTAAATTTAGGTGAATAAAATGCTCTTTTGGGTCTCAATTCGTGGTTGTTTTGAGAATCTTCAAAGTTAATTGCTTTAAACATCAAAGGCAGCTTTCCTTCATTTACTAGATTGGTGTATTTTTCTAAAATTTTTTCTTGTTTCATAATTGATTATTGTAAGATGGGAGCTTCCTTTTTTTGTTTGGACTTGGTGAGTAATAATTGAAAAATGCGCTCGTGTATAGGTATGCTCAGGAACGAACCGTAGTATTCAACAACTCCATCTTGGTTGATTTCTAAAAAAACATAATTGCCATCAGAACGTTTGATAATATCCATGGTACATAAGTCTAATTTGAAATAGCGGCACAACTTGATTACCTTATTTTTTACATTCTGATTTAGGTGATATTCTTCGTTGGTGATTTGTTGGTTTCTATAAGCCAACTTAATGTCTGTGGTAGGGATATCTCCTCCTTTGTAATATTGTTTTACACAATGTAATTCTTCCCCTACCAAAATACACTTAAGTTCATATTTTGATGGAATACGTTCTTGTATGAAGGAAGGAAAAATTAAATCTGAGGAGACGTCATTGGTGTCGTTTAAATCAATAGAAGTTGTCTTGATGCTCATAATCTCTTCTTCCTCTGGAAGGTATCCTAAACCACCTATTGGTTTGGTAATGGTTGCGTCGTGCTGGGAAATAAATTGATTGATGTCTTGTATAGAATTAGACAATAACATGGAGGGACATGTTAATCCAAATGCGTTTGCTTTGATTGTTTGAAAGGGCTTGTTTTTGCAGGCAGGGTCATAATCGTTAACAATGGGAATTTCTATATTTCGAGCAAAGTTTAGAATTAAATCCCTTAAGTCATAGACTTCTTTAATCAATTGTTGTAAAGTATAATTGGGAACAATGCCTTTGTAACTGTTGAACAATCTACCTGTTGAAAGAAAATTGTTGCTAATACGTCGTTTCCAGATCAAAGAAAATTCGCTTAGGTGATGAACTTGTTGGTTGACTTTAAATAAAAGATCGTTTTCTCCAATAGTTACTTGTATATCATTAATCCCATTGGGTAACAAATCTTCGAGATTGATTCGAACAACTTCAATGCCATGTTGAATACAATACAATTGTGTTTTTTCAATGAGTGTTTCCGAAAAATGAGTACTTAAAAATAAAAATTTCAAACCAATGCTTTTGAATATAAAAAAATAAATATATGGTCTATATGTAAAAAAGAAACGCGCTAGTTATGGTCTAGATTTAACTAATTAATAATTTTGAAGCCAAGTAAATACTTGCTTTCGTCAATTGATTTATAGTAAAAGCGAATCTTGAGCATCTCTACTATCATGATGGAAAAGGCTAAGAAGTATTCTTGGTGCCAAGAAAAATCAGATCACAAAAATTATTTAGGTTTGTATGTGATTTTATGTGATAACTTTTTGGTCAAAGGTAGACTCATTGTAACCAACTAGCAAGTACCAATTGACAGGTGTACAGGTTGAACTAGCAAGCGTGTCAAATAAATGGATTGTTGTGCATGGTGATTAAGAGTAGTTATTATTAAAACTTGAGGCAGATGAAACATAAAAACTACCTCAAGTTATTCGGTTCTTTTAGGTTTTAAAAAAGCCTGTGATTAGCCATTGTCAGAGTGATTAGAACTTCCATTGTCTGCATAGTCAGAATCTCCATTGTCATGATGATCCGAGTCCCCATTATCGTGATGGTCAGAATCACCGTTGTCATAAGAATCAGAAATAAGTCTCATGTTTCCTCCAGTAATTGCGTTCATTTGATCTGATTTGATAACTTCAGCATTTTTGAACAAATCTACTTTTTTCATTGTAATAAGTTTTTGTAAGATAAATGAATTAGAAATCCGTAAAGATTTCATGAATTAAATTGGAACAAAGTTATAGTCCTGTGATTTTGGATTCAAACCTAAAAAAGAGAGCTTTTAAGATTATCAGTGCGTATTGGCGCATTATACTATCTTCGTATTTAGTTTATTAGTGCTTTTTTTTAGATATGTTTAAAGCCGTTTAGTAATCAAATGGACTCATGGAGCTTTATTCCTCATTTTCAATTCAACAGTAAATAATGTATCTTATGCTTTTTTATAAGATTGTATAAGTATTTTTTTGATGAGAAGAAGTAAACGCATCAATTTATATTACTTTTTAAGTACAAAATTAAATGACCAAAATAGCCATTATGAGTGATTTTAAAATAACAGAAGAAGATCTTAGAAGACTAAATACAAAGGATGGATACAAGAAGTTGTTGAGCTCCAAAGATGTTAATGTTAAAAAGATTTTGAAAACCTTGAAGTATGAAGAGGAGTTAAATGACCTTCAAATTGAGCTGCTCAAAATGCAAGGCTGGGCTGCTGCCAATCATAAACGCATTGCAATTTTATTTGAGGGGCGTGATGCTGCTGGCAAAGGAGGAACCATTCGTCGTTTTGTAGAACATTTGAATCCGCGTTCGATTCGCATTGTTGCTTTGCCCAAACCGACTGAAGAAGAACGAGGGCAGTGGTATTTTAGAAGATATATCAACCAATTGCCCAATCCTGGTGAGTTGGTGTTCTTTGATAGAAGTTGGTACAACAGAGCCGTGGTAGAACCTGTGAATGGGTTTTGTACGCCAGAGGAATATGCTTTATTTATGAAACAGGTAATTAGCTATGAACGAATGCTGCAAGAATCAGGAGTTATTTTAATTAAGTTTTGGTTGGATACTAGCAAAGACGAACAAGCGAAGCGTTTTGAAGCAAGAAAAAAAAGTCCTCTCAAACAATGGAAATTCAGTCCAATAGATGAAAGAGCACAAGAGTTGTGGGAAGTATATACGCAGTACAGGGATGCTATGTTTGAGAAAACACATACAGAAGATTGCCCGTGGGTGATTGTACAGGCAGATGACAAAAAAACAGCACGATTGGCTGCTATTCGTTACGTATTAAACAGCTTAGATTATGAAGGGAAATCAGATGAGAATGTTCGCTTAAAACCTGATTCAAAAGCTGTTAAAAAATATAAGAAGTAATGATGTTTGTACCAAAAAAACCGACAAGTTTTAAAATGCGCTTGTTTGCATTGGCCATGAATTTATTTCCAACCTATCGACGTACTGGTGGAAGGGCAACATTTATAGCTGCTGATTTTTCAGATGTACACATTCGGTTGAAATTGGGTTGGGGAACTAGAAATTATGTAGGAACAATGTTTGGAGGAAGCATGGCTTCTGCGGCAGACCCTATTTATATGATTCAGTTGATGAGGATGTTGGGGAGCGATTATGTTGTTTGGGATAAATCAGCAAATATTCGATTTAGGCGACCTGGCGACCGTACCTTGTACATTCGTTTTTTGATTACCGATGAATTACTGCAACGTATCAAAACACGTATTTTAACAGAACAAGAGTTCGACATCGAATTGAGTGCGGATTGGGTAGACAAAGAGGGGACGGTCTATGCAACTGTCGGCAAAGTTTTATACATTGCTAGCAAAGCATTTTACAAGGAAAAACAACGCAATCGAAAAAAAATAAAAGAAAAAAGTTAATTTTTTTTTAGGCTAGTGGACATTTTAAAATTTGTTACGTTCTATAAACATAGACATCTAATGTTGTTAAAGTTACGTTATAGTTATTGTTCGGCATACTAAATGTATATTTCATTCGTGTCGAACGATAATGACTATATAGAACAAAGATTTAATATAAAATATAAAGAAACATTGCTTTTTGGGTCGTAATGTGTTTTGAGAGACTATCCTGCTACGATAGTCTCTCTATCTTTTTGAGGAAGATTGAATTCATCAATCTATTTTGGGAGGGACTTTTATCATGCCCGTGGGAGTGTCTTCAGAGTTCGTACCCAATACTTTCATTTCTACTCGCTGATTGCGTTGTCTTCCTGCAAGCGTTTTATTGGTAGCAATTGGTTGACGTTTGCCATAACCTTTGTAAGTAACTTGTTGGGGAGGAATCCCTTGATCAATTAAATATTGAGCAACATTTTTGGCACGTTCCATAGACAGTCGATCACAATAGTCGTGTTCAGGCAAGCCATTGGTATGACCACCTATTTCGATAACAATAGATGGATTGTTGCTTAGAAACTTCTGCAAACGAGATAGTTCTTTGGCGGCATGTTTGGTAATATAAGAAGAGTCCGCAGGGAAAAAAGTGTTGTTTAAGCGAAAAATTTGACCCTTTTTTAAATCTTTAGGGTTTAAGTTTTCTTCAAAATTACCACGACGCTGTACCGTTTTGTCGTATCCCACTAATGAAATAATGGAGAAATTATTAACATCGGTATCATTTTTAGCGGTAATAATTCGTTTGTATGCCACTCCTTTCTCTACCAAATAAGTCTTTATTTTATCGGCTTTATCCTTAGTTGGACTACTCAACTTGATGGTCATTTCAGGGTATTTCTCCATAAAAATAACCAAGCGATCTAGTTCAGGTTCTGCTTCAATGGATAAATCAGCTGTGTTGCCTAGAAAGAAAATATTATTGAGCGGAATTGTTTCACCGACTTCAATAGGATGTAGGTACAAGGTGATATACATTTCCGTATAAGCATCAATTTTTCCAATATCAATACTTTTGCTTACAGGGTAGTACCCTCCTTTAAAAGCTAAAAAGTTGTATTGGTTTTCTGGAGGCAAAACAGCTTGGTATTTACCATCTTTGCTACTTGACAACGCATTTCCTTTTTCCTCATTGGTTTTCCAATCATAATAAATGATTTTTGCTCGAATAGGCTCTTTGGTAACCGCATTAAATACTTTTCCTTTGACCAATAATACAGGTTCTGGGCGAGATTCAATGGGAGGAATAACTTCATAAACATCTTCTGCACCAATGTGTTTTTCTCCTTTGTTAGAAACGAAATAAGCTTTGGTTCCAGATGCGGCAATGCTATAATGCGCTTCCCATTTATTTGAGTTAATTTCAGGACCTAAATTTTGTGGTGTCGACCAATTTTTCCAAGTATCATCCAAGCGTTTAGAGACAAAAATATCCATAGAGCCATATCCGCCATGACCAGAAGAAGCAAAATAAAGTGTTTTGCCATCAGCTGCTAAAAATGGTGTTCCATCTTCATAGGCTGTATTAATCGTTGGGCCTAAGTTTTTGGGTTGAGAAAAATGACCATTAGGTTGCAAAAACGATACGTATAAATCCAAATGGCCATAGGAATCATTGCGTTCAATAGAAAGTAGTAGCAACTGCTTGCTCGCTGCTAAATGGATGCTGTGGATAGGGTTTTGATTGTAATAATTATCAATGATAACATCTTGGGGAACTTCCCACGTACCGTCCTCTTTGCGATGAGAAATAGAAACTCCTTTTCCTTTGGAGGTGCCACTCTGGTTATATGTGTTGCCCAACAATAATGTATTATTATCAGGTGATACCGAAATAACTTGATTGTGATTGTTGTTATTAATTGGAGCTTTCATATGTTCTAGAGGACTCCAAGAGCCATCTTTTAGTTTGTAAGAGACCCAAGCATCGTCTCGTTTGTCCAAGCCCTTGTTTTGGGGGTGCCCTTTTCTAGTAACATATAGACTCTGCCCATCGTGCGCAATGAGCGGGTGTAGTTCCGCATAAGCAGAATTAATATTAGCCCCTAAATTTTTACGTTCATTACCTTGAACCGCATTCTCTACTAGGTTAATGGCTCTATCTTGCTGAATTTTTAAATAATCAATTTTGGCCGAGGTTTTACCCGAAATGACAAAGCCCAACAAATCACCGTAAAATGGAAGAATTTGAGTCGTGAAAGCAACTCTTCCATCCAAATAAAAGCGCATTTTGCCATTGTTCTTGCGAATAGAAATAGTGTGCACTTGATTGTTTTGATAATTGCCCGTCAACGTCCAATCTACAACACGGGTAAATTTACCTTTGTTGCAGGTAACAACCGAAGTCTTTCCTTGATTGCTAATTAAAAAAGCATTGTAATTATTTAAGTCTTTTACGCCCCAAATAATACCATACACACTTTGAGTGGTTTTTAGAAAAGGGGTAATTTTGCTTTCGATATAAAAAGAAGTATCAGGATGTACGGGGATAGATTGCCAGAAATACCAAGCTCCCTGATTTTGTTTGTATTCAATTTTGTATAACCCATCCTCTACAACGGCACTATATTCGGAGGAGCTGCCATGCATCCATTGCAAAAAATTGTTGTCAAACTGTTCTTCAAAAATTAAATTTTTTTGAGCGGAACAAACTGAAACAAATGCCAAACAGGACAGGATCAATATAAGGCGAGTATTCATACGATTTTTAATTAATTTGATATTTGTCAATAATACTTCGCGGCTTTTCTCATTTTTACAAAAAATAAAAAAAAACTAACATTTATTTGATTATCAGTGTTTTATGGTTTAATTGGTAGAGTTTTGTCTTATTTGATAATCAAAATAATGCGATTCTTTACGAAGTAATGTGTCAACTTAATCTAGGTTTATTACGATGGACTACGTAGCATTTTTTTGCTAAACTAAACAAACGAGCAGTTTTTAGTTGAAGAGTGGTAAACGTAAAAAGAGATAGATTAAATTGTGCGAAATAGCATACAAGATCGTCTTATTTATCTACTTAATACAATACTTTATGATTAATTCATTGTTAGTTTCTAACATTTTTAACCATAAAAACTGTATTTTTATTGTCTGTCAGGAAGGCAAAGGTACGAATATAATTCAGAATAATTTTCTTTGATTTTTATCTTTTTACTAAAAAATAGAAAAAAAATATAGATAGTTGAATCATTATCAACAAATAAAATAATAGTAAAAGATTGCTCTTGTATAAGGACAATGAAGCCGTATACTTGTGGCATTTGTAACCTACAGCAACCCAATGCTTAATTAATACCCAAACATTAAAGGTGGAAGATATAGGTAAGTTTAGACGGTTTTATAATGATCATATGCACAGCAAGTTGATAGTTTTTGAACGTCAACGAAAACAATTATTAGCTCTGATGTTTTTAGGAGTGATCTTGATGATTTTATTGAGTATCTTTGTGTTAAGTTTGGATATGTTTGCCTTGTCCATTTTTCTATTTGTGCCTTGGTTTTTGTTGTTTCGGGTATATCAACATCGTTCCGATGTCTTTAGGGCTGGTTTTAAGCCTATTGTGGTGCAATCTATTTTAGAATTTATGGATTCAAGGTTGACCTATTATCACAAGGACTATATTAGTAAAGATACGTTTCTGCGCAGTCGTATATTTCCGATGAACCCTGAGTTATATTACGGGGAAGATTATATTATGGGAAAAATCGGTGAAATCTTTTTTGAGATGTGTGAATTGGAATTGTACCACACTGATAAAGTGAAGGGGAAATTAGAAAAATGGTTTGAGGGCATCTTTTTTCATGCCAATTTCAATACGGCATTTAAAGGGCGAATTGTTATGATTCCTCGATCGGATTGGCAACTATTTATTCCTATCATGAAAGAGTACACCAAATATGGAGGCTATGAATTAACGGATACAGGCAATGCTGCATTTGATGAAGAATTTATAGTTTATTTGGATAGAGATATTCATTACAAAGAAATTTTGACCCCTGAACTAATTATTGCCATCAATCAATATCACATAAATAGCGGCAAGAAGGTCTATGCTTCTTTTTATAACAGTCATTTTTATATGGCAATTAACGAGCCTCAAGACTTATTAGAAGCAAGTGTTTGGCATTCCAATTTGAACTTTGAATTGATTGCGGCTTATTATAGAGAGTTATCGCTGTTTACGCAGATTGTTAAAGACTTTGATATCACACATTAAATGTTGTTTTTGATGGTTTTGCTTCTTATTGATGGGGAATTGCCATAAGTATTTTATTTGGATTCAATTTAAAACCAACACCTTTGTTGTGCATGAAGGAAAGTATTGATTTTGTGGATACCCCAAGACGATGGGGAAATGTAAGGTACTCCCTTTTAGGCTATATTATAGTATATATAATTGGTTGTATTGCTTGCAGTCGTGAATTGCCAAAAGAAACAAAAGAAGCACTCCCTCTTTCAGATTCAATTAGTACCACAACAACCATAAAGATAGATACTGTTTATGCTCAATTGCCTTTAGAAGAACCGATTGATAGTCATAATATGTATTATCAACCGCATAACAACTCTAAGGAACTACGGGCATTTTTACAAGAACCGATTGATTTACCAAAGTTCAAAAAAAAGAATGGGGCTAATAGTGGGAGCTCAAAAGGAGCTTATTATTATTGGAAGCCAAAAGGAAAAGGTTTTTATTATCATTATTTTTTGTTTCGGGGCTGTTATGAGCGTCGATTGATGATAGACGTATATATGTATGGTGATAGCCCTAGTAGTTATAGCAAGGCGAAAGAAACTCTAATAGAATTAAGGTGTAGTTGCCAATTGGATGCATTAGAAGCGCTTGATTTGGTAGGTAAAGAATGGAGCGTTGTTGTAGAGAAATATGGTGAAAATTATCTAAAAACAGGCAATAAAATAATCTATGCAGATAAAGGAAATTTGCTAATTATTACCTGTAGAGGAAAAAGAGTTCATTCTTACCGATATGTTCGAACCAACCTAAAAGCAATTGAATCTTTGGAGGATGTGCCAGAAGAGCTGCTAGCCCCTATGCATGGGTAATTTGAAAATGAACCAATACATCATTGTTCACTTTCAAATCCCCAAGAATGCTTTTTTAGGTATTTCACTAGACATGCTGATCAATTAAAATCACATTGCCGTCAGGGTCTGTAACGGCAAAACTAGCTGGACCAGTTCCATTTTCATCGGCTTCGTTCTGTATGGCAATTCCTTGTTTTTTTAGATGTTGTTGAATTTCTCGAACATCGTCAAATTGCTCTAAAATATTAGCATCATTATCCCACCCAGGATTAAAGGTAAGAATATTGTTTTCAAACATACCTTGAAATAAACCAATCAAAGATTGTTCGTTTTTCATAATGAGATAATTTCGTTCTATTTTTCCTGCAAAAACCTTGAAGCCAAGCGATTCGTAAAATGCTTGAGAAGCTTTGAGGTCTTTAACACTGAGACTAATAGAGAAGGCACCTAGTTTCATAATTATTCTTTTAGTAGTTTTTCATTTTTTGATGAACGATTGTTCTATCTAAAATACTCATTTTTTCTGAATCATTACTTAAAATGAATGTTATAACTAAATGTCAATTGGATGATATGATTCCCTTCATATAAGTCAGCATTCCGTTGCAAGACTTGGTGCATGTATCCTAATTCTACTTTTCCATTTGTATTAAAGGCATAACCTACCCCTACATACAGCCAATTTTGATTGAACAATTTAGCCGATAAGTTATTGGAATTCAATCCTAGAAAAATTTCATCAAAAGCCTTGACAAAGAGTTTGGATTTTGTGGACTCAAAGACTTTGACGGTATAACTAGCCGTAAGTCGATACCGAAATCGCTGTACAAACTTAAAGCCATCTATATGGTGTTGTTCCTTAGAGTCTTGTATCACTCGATTCACAAAACGATGTTCCAAGCGATAGCGATGGTTAAAACGTAGAGCATTAATCTTGTGTTTTAATTCAAATTGTTCCCAAATATTATGCTCTTTAGTGGGTAGAGGACTTGGAAATTCTCCATAGGGATCGTTCAGTATAAAAGAATAACCAACTGAGCCGATGACAAAATTGGCTATTTTATAATTTAAAGACGGACGTTCTATCATTTGTTGAGGTGCCAATATCCAATTGGAACGCCGCCAATGAAATTCATTAGCCAAGTAGAAGCGGTTGGTGATGAATAGCTTATTGGTCAATGATGTCCATACCGAATGTGTATGAGTAGTCGTAGGCTGATGTTGAGCCCAAGTCGTATGTTGATATAGAATTGTGAATGCTATATAAATGAAGATGCGTTTCATATTTTTGTTTTTTTTGTCTTAAAAGAGAGCTAAATAGGTACTTAAGAGCAGCTTTAATGAAACAATTGAGCTTGAAGGTAAAAGGTGAGTACGCCAGAGAAATAACCAACAATAGCAAGCCAAGCGATTCGCTTCATGTACCAAATGAAATCAATTTTTAGAATTCCCATGATGGCCACACCCGCAGCGGAACCAATAATTAAGGCGCTTCCTCCTGTTCCAGCACAGTATGCCAACAATTCCCAGAAGGAATGATCCATTGGGTAGACATCTAGAGAGTACATACCCATTGCACCTGCAACTAGAGGGACATTATCAACAATAGAAGAAAGTAAGCCAATAAAAATGTTAATCAGGTATATGTTTCCAAAACTAGCATCTAGCAGATGGGCTAATTGTGCTAAGTGTCCTGCGGTTTGCAAGGCAGCAACCGCCAATAGAATGCCCAAGAAAAATAAAACACTAGGAACATCTATTTTGGTTAGAACATTGACGATAGAAATTTTTTCTTTTGTTTGGTCTACTTTTTTGTGATTGAGTATCTCTGTAACCATCCAAAGAACTCCTAAGCCAAATAAAATTCCCATAAATGGAGGCAAATGAGTTAAGGTTTTAAAGATCGGTACAAAGAGCAATAGACTAATACCCAAAAAGAAAATTAACTGTTTTTCAAAATTATTGACGGGGATTGAATGGTGCTTGCCTTCTACCTGTGCTGGTCGAGTAATATGTCCTTTTAGTGTAAAAGAGACAATTGCAAGTGGTGCCAATAAAGCCACTAAACTTGGTAAAAATAATTTTAAGACGATATTCTGAGCAGATACTTGCCCTCCAATCCAAAGCATAATTGTCGTAACATCTCCAATGGGAGACCATGCACCACCTGCATTGGCAGCAATGACAATAATGCCTGCAAAAAACCATAAGTCTTTGCGATCAGCAATCAGTTTTCGAAGCAAAGCAGCCATTACAATAGAAGTTGTTAAATTATCTAATGCAGCAGACAAAAAGAAGGTGAGTATTGACAAAATCCAAATGAGTTTGACTTTTTGTGTTGTTTGGATTTTATCGGTGATAATACTAAACCCTCCGTAACTATCGATCAACTCTACAATGGTCATTGCACCCAATAAAAAAAACAAGATGCTTGAAATTTCGCTGAGATGTTCTGCAAGTTGATGGTTGATGTAATGCCCTAATGCTGCATGATTACCAACTTGGTCTATTAAAATGGTATCTGCCCCCAGTACCAAAAATGTCCAACAAAGTACACCAATTAATAGAGCAGGAGCAGATTTGTCAATATGGATATTGTGTTCTAAAGCGATAGCTAGGTAGCCCAAAATGAAAATAATGGCTATTAATAGATACATAGGCTATTTTTTGATAAGTGAAAGAGAACAAAGGGCATAGGCTGTCTGGCATTTTTCTGTGAATAATTGAAAAATGCAATCAACTGTTAGGTAGCCCAATCAACGAATTATTGATGAATCAAGTGCATAGGTAGGCTAGGGTTAGTTTCTGGCGGAGTATTTCTATTTTTGAGTGCCGCCTCAAACAAACCATCAATTTCGCCTGTCACATGTTTACAATTGTATTGTTTGGCTAGATAAACCATACATTCATCTAAGTTTTTGAAGATTTCTTCTTCGTGGATGTATTGGGGAATAATACCAACAATACGAAGTCGTTCTTCCACCTTGTCTTGAAGCCCTGTCAAGTAAACTTCAATACCTTTGTTTTCTAATAATAAAATAGCTTCTTCTAAGACTAGTAGCCCCGTTTCATCCATAAAAGGAACATGATCTAAGCGCATGACAACTACTTCTACTGCATTTATTTGCTCTATTCGAGCCTTAAAGTCATCGGCAAAACCAAAAAACAGAGGACCTTCCAAGTGCTTAATGTAAACATTTTTGGCTAGAGCTTCAGGAAGCCCTTTCTCTTGCAAAATGTCCCCTAACAATCCCGCTTGATTAGATTTTAGAGTAGCATCGGACATATTTTTCATGAACATAATAAAGGAAATCATCGTGCCGATAGCTACGGCATCCAATAAGTTGTCAAAAACTGTTACCAAGAGCGTGACAATAAGAATGATCGCATCGGATTTAGGGACTTTGGGTAATAATTGCAAGCCTTTTAAATCGATAATTCCAATTCCAATAGTTACTAAAATTCCAGCTAAAACAGCCATGGGGATGAATTGAACGTAATGCCCCAATCCTAAAACAATAACCAATAAAGCAAGACCTTTAAAGATGCCCGAAAGATTGGTTCTTCCTCCTGCACGAATATTGGTCACGGTGCCCATTGTAGCGCCTGCACCAGGTATTCCTCCAAATAAAGCAACAATTAAATTCCCCAATCCTTGTCCTTTTAACTCTTTGTTGCCATTATGTTTTGTTTTGGTCAAGCTATCTGCAACAGTTGATGTAAGTAGCGTGTCGATTGTACCTAATGCTGCTAGAGTAATAGCAGGAACCAAAACCAAACTCCAGTGCTGCATTTCTAAGCTAAGGAGTGTGCCAATTTGAAGTGGAGGAACGCCTGAAGGAATGGTGCCTATTCTAGGAACATCCATTGGGAAAATTAACGAAACGGCTGTCATGCCAATCAACGCAATTAAAATACTAGGTATTTTTTTGTTGATAAGTGGAAGGGCATAAATAGCTGCAATTGTTCCTGATCCTAATAATAGAGCAGAAGTATTTAAGTCTGCCAAAGGCGTTCCCAAATTGCTTAATATATTGATCATACCTTTAGGAGAAGCATGTCCCAATAAAGGGAATAATTGAAGGATGATTATTATAATACCAATACCGCCCATAAATCCCGAAATAACAGGATAAGGCATAAATTTTACAAGCTTGGCAATACCTAAAAAACCAAAAATAATTTGAAATATTCCTGCTAAAACAAAGGTTGCCATAATAATAGGCATGGCTAAGGTTAAATCATCGTTTGTCGCAACCAAAGCCCCTGAAACGATTGTCGCTGCTACGACGGTCATTGGACCTGTAGGGTCACTGAGAAGTGTTTTGGTGCCTCCGACAAATGCAGCAATAACAGCTAAAACAATAGCCGTATACAGCCCTGCTTCTGCCCCTAAACCTGATTGTATGCCAAATGCTAAGCCCATGGGCAATGCAATAATGGCACCTGTTAAACCGCCTAAAAAATCTCCTTTTATATTGCTAAAATCAAAGTAACCTAAGATCGTTTTTTGTGTTTTATATTGACTCATTTTATTGATTGTTATAAATAGCTCGCTGACAATAGAAACCCTGTACTCTATTGTTTAGAGTATGAGCTACAAGTGTAAATAAAAATACTATAGAAGTATAAACTCCAATCCTCAGGAAGGTTGGTGAGTATCAATGTTTTGTTGTGCTGCTAAGCACCGCTTATTGATAAAAAATAGAGAGGCTAACAATCAATTTTAAGGCAAGCAAATAAGATGTATAAAGGAAGGTGTTTGGGAAAGTTGTTCGTATGCTGGGAAGCGACATCATTTCTACTGTAAATGTTGTGAACAAGGCATTGTTTCCCAAAACAATTGAAAAAAGAAGCTAAAAGAGGAGGATATTCTGAAACCTCTTCCTCTATTTCTGCATCTTCGGAAGTATCTTCTTCTTGATTTTCCTCTTTTTCGTTTTCTTCTTCTTTACGAAACTGCTTTTCTTCGGTATCTTTTGGGCTTTTAGAGTGATTGTTATTTGCTACATAGTGCCCTTCAAGTTGTATGATAACTTGATCTTTAATCTCTTGAGAAGAGAAACTTAGGAGCCCAATTAAGCAACAATAAAACCAAAGAAAATGAAAACGTGGTTTCATAATTAAGTGAAAAAAAGTGAAGGGGAATAGTGGATTATATTCTAATCTTTTTCAAAAGTAGAGGAAGTCTCTGAAGAAAAGAACAGTAAAAGTTATATAAAAATGTGATTTTTGTTACATTTAAATCATTATTATCCTTTAAATTGATTTAATGCTTTGAATATTAAGAATTTAAATTTTGAGAGTGATAAAATTTTATCTTCCTTGTCAAAAAAAGACCAAGCTTATTTTTTAAGTTTTTCTCAGCCTTTGTTTTTTAAAAAGGGAAAATTAATTTTTTATCAAGATGGAATGCCAACAGGTGTGTTTCTTATAAAAAGTGGGAAGGCAAAAATATACAAAACAGGTACTTATGGAAAAGATCAAATTTTTTACATTTATAAAAAAGGAGACTTATTTGGCTACCATGCCTTGCTTTGTAATGAGAATTATGAAGAATCGTGTGAGGCTATAGAAGACTGCGAGGTGTTGTTTGTTAATAAATATGATTTTAGATTATTGTTAGCAAAAATTCCCCAGATTCAAACATTAATCATTCAAAATATCAGCCACGAATTTGGAGTATTGGTCAATACAATTGCTATTCTTGCGCAAAAAAATTTAAGAGAACGACTAGCCCTTTACCTAGTCGTCTTAAATGAACGTTATCAAAATGAAAATCAGAAATGTACTCAAATTGTGCTTCCAAGAGAGGATTTGGCAAATGTTATAGGAACAACGAGAGAAAGTTTGGGGCGTTTGTTAAAAGAGTTTAGAGAGGATAAGTTGATTAAAATTAATAAACGAGCAATAGAGATACTCAATTTAAAGAAAGTACAAGAGATTGCAAATGTAGACCCAGAGTAGGCTATTTGGGGGCTTGTTGTAAAATTTTGATTACTTTTTTTGCTTTGACTTTAAAGGCAATAGAGTTTTTATCCAATTGATCATCAATAACAATGAGCAACTCTTCTTTTAGGTCGGGATATTTTAAAACCATACTAAGAAGAACTTCTAAACTGTAGACTTTTACAGCAACTTTTACCTTAGGATCTAAGACCCACTGAAATAGTTCATCCACAACCAAACCTTCTATTTCTTCAGGAACTCCAGCCAGCCATAACATCTTAGCAATGCTTCGTTTAATACCTGGGAACGTCCACTGATTGCGATGCGTAAAACAGTAAGTGACAATAGGGCGTACTTGAGTTGGTGCTTCTGCCAATAGATGCCCCAACAACCAAGTAAAACGCATACCAATAGGATGTTCGGCATCTAGTATTTCCGTCAACTGAGTTAATTCTATTTGTTCTTTAATCAAATATGCGGTCCATTTTTGTCGGTTAGCATCAGAGCGATCATTAGCAAGGGAGGTTGTTAGGTCTTGTATAAGTTTGGGGTACATCATTTATAACTTTAGAAGTAGATCTGTTTTGATACTAATAAAAAATAAAAAACAAGATACATAATTTTAAACAATCCAAATATCCGATTGATTTACTATTGAAGAATTCTTATCTTTGTGGTAAAAAATAGCATATGAAAATTAGTTTATACGCAGTAGTTGCATGGCTACTATACATCGTTCTATTGGGTACAAGTTCTTGCAACTCTAGTAAAAATGTTGTTAAAACGAAATGGTATTCAGTAGACTCGACCATTGTGGTAGATGGTAAGATAGATGAATGGGAACGCCCTTTGATAGAATCCAATGCCTATACGGGAGTCCAATACAGTACTGGAAATGATGCCCAAAATTTTTACCTCTGTATTCGTATTAACGACAAAACAATTCAACGTAGAATCATGGGATTAGGCATGTCTGTGTATTTGGACACCCTTGCCAAAAGAAAGGAAAAAATTGGCATTGGTTATCCACTTGCTCTGACACAGGAACAGCTAGAAACGATTTCTTTTCAAGCAGCCAAAGGAAATTTTAAAGTGGATGATCGAGCATTAGATGAAGCATACGCTACTGTTTGCCAAGAATTTGAATTGATTGGGTTTGTTGAAGAAGATCCAGAAGAGCGAATTCGAGTTAGTAACTTGGCATCTAAAGAATTAAAAACAGCAATAGGGTTTGATCATGTGGGGGCTATGTTGTGTGAATTTAAAATTCCACTCAATCAATTGTATTCAGGAAAAATGCAATACAATGAAATTCTTAGTATAGGAATAAAAGTCAATCAGCCAGCCCCTGATGCGGCAGACGATCCAGGGCTTTTTGGTGATCCATCAAGTAATAGCATTACAGGCAACAATCAATTGCAAAACCCATTGTTGCAAGGTGCGAACCCAGGAGGAGGGATGCAACAACCAAGACGAAGCTCCAATTCGAACATTGCGGGTATTTGGGCAAAGGTACAATTGAGTCAACCGAGGTAAGTTTTGGGATTTCTAATATTTTGAATAGCGATTCGTTTTTTCGACAAAAAATTGTAACTTCGCACGGGCTAATAAGCACCAAAAAATCAACAGTTAAATTGCAGTTATTTCGTAAGTAAAAACTCGCTTAAAATTTGAGAAACATGGAAACAAATAAATCAAAAATTATCTATACAAAAACAGACGAAGCGCCTTATTTGGCCACCTTCTCTTTTTTACCAATAATCAAGACATTTACAGATGCTGCTGGGATCGAGGTTGAATTGAGCGACATTTCTCTTGCGGGTAGAATTATAGCTAATTTCCCTGACTTTTTAACTGAAGAACAGCAAATTCCAGATGCACTAGCAGAATTAGGAGAATTGGTTTTAAAACCAGAAGCCAATGTTATCAAATTGCCGAATATTAGTGCTTCTGTACCTCAGTTAAAAGCAGCTATCAAAGAGTTGCAAGATGCGGGCTATGCTTTACCTGATTATCCTGAGGACCCTGCCAATGAAAAAGAAAAAGAAATTCAAAAAAGATATAACAAAATCAAAGGCTCTGCTGTAAATCCTGTTTTGAGAGAAGGAAACTCAGATCGTAGAGCACCAAAACCAGTTAAGAAATACGCAAAAAATAATCCTCATTCTATGGGAGCGTGGGCAGCTGATTCTAAATCACATGTTGCGACGATGAATGGTGGAGATTTTCGTGCCAACGAGCAATCTGTTACCTTATCTGCGGCAACAAAAGTGCGTATTGAGCATGTAGCTGCTGACGGAACAGTAACGACACTAAAAGAAGCTTTCCCAATTTTGGAAGGAGAGGTGATTGATGGAACTATGATGAGCAAAAAAGCATTAATGGCTTTCTTGGAAGAGCAAGTGGCGGATGCTAAAGAGCAAGGAGTTCTATTTTCTTTGCATATGAAAGCTACCATGATGAAGGTGTCAGATCCAATTATTTTTGGTCATGGCGTAAGAGTATTCTTCAAGGATGTATTTGCAAAACATGCTGCTGTTTTAGATGAGTTGGGGGTAGATGTTAACAATGGTTTTGGAGATTTGTTAAATAAAATTCAAAGTTTGCCTGCTGACCAAAAAGCGGCTATAGAAGCTGATATTCAAGCTGCTTATGAGAATGGACCAGATATCGCAATGGTAGATTCTGACAAAGGCATTACCAACTTGCACGTACCTAGTGATGTTATCATCGATGCTTCCATGCCTGCAATGATTCGTACTTCTGGTCGTATGTGGAACAAAGCTGGTGAAACTCAAGATACTAAAGCGGTTATTCCTGACAGTAGTTATGCAGGAATGTACCAAGTTGTAATTGATTTCTGTAAAGAGCATGGTGCTTTTGACCCAACAACAATGGGAACGGTTCCTAATGTTGGCTTGATGGCTCAAAAAGCGGAAGAATATGGTTCTCACGATAAGACATTTGAAATAACGACTGCTGGTAAAGTTCGCGTGGTTGATGCAGATGACAAAACGTTGATTGAGCATGAAGTGGAAGCTGGAGATATTTGGAGAATGTGTCAAGTAAAAGATGCTCCAATTCAAGACTGGGTTAAATTGGCTGTGACTAGAGCTAGAGCTTCTCAAACACCTGCTGTTTTTTGGTTAGATGAAGGTAGAGCACATGATGCAGAGTTGATTAAAAAAGTAAATACTTATTTAAAAGACCACGATACTACTGGTTTGGAGATTCACATTATGTCTCCAATGAAAGCAATGGAATTCTCTTTAGAGCGTATCAAAGCTGGAAAAGATACGATTTCTGTTACTGGAAATGTATTGCGTGATTATAACACAGACTTATTCCCTATTTTGGAATTAGGGACATCTGCCAAAATGTTGTCAATCGTTCCGTTGATGAATGGTGGAGGTTTGTTTGAAACTGGAGCAGGAGGATCAGCGCCAAAACACGTACAGCAATTTAACAAAGAGAACCACCTACGTTGGGATTCTTTGGGTGAATTCTTAGCACTAGCTGTTTCTTTGGAGCACTTAGGAAATGCTTTTGATAACGAAAAAGCGTTGGTGCTTGGTGAGGCATTGGATCAAGCGACAGAAAAATTGTTGCTCAACAGAAAATCGCCATCTCGTAAAGTAAATGAGTTGGACAATAGAGGTAGTCATTTCTATTTGGCGTTGTATTGGGCGGAAGCTGTTGCAGCACAAGATAAAGAGGCAGAATTGAAAGCAAGCTTTGCTAAATTGGCAAAAGAATTGGCAGACAATGAAGCTAAAATTGTTGAGGAACTAAACAATGCTCAAGGAGTAGCAATGAATGTAGATGGTTATTACTTCCCTAACGAAGAAAAAGTAGCCCAAGCAATGCGTCCAAGTACTACGTTGAATGCTATTTTAGATAATGCGCTAATTAATGTTTAAGTAGAAGTTTATAATAACATATATACTTAAATTAATAATAAAAGAAGCCATCCCAAATTTTGGGATGGCTTCTGTGTTTTGTGACGAGGTTGAATCATAGACTGTTATTTTAAAAGATTGATTTTTTGAATAAAATAAATTATCTTTTGACTAATTGCTTTTTATATATGATTGAAAATCAAATGTGTTAAAGTGGGGATTTAACAATTAACTAATATTAAAGCAAGATTTTTTTACGTTTAAAAAGTGTATTTTTGTGCGCTTAAATGATCGCCCTCATCCTTTTTACTGAAAATCATTATATAAAATGAAAACAAAATTACAAGACCTAGCCCTATGTTTGTGCTTAGCCGTTACAGCATTGAGTTTGCAGGCACAAATTGCTTACCATGGATTTGAACAAAATGCTTCTGATACTTGGGGAGCTACTTTCTCAACCCCCGCTTGTACCAATGGTGGAGATATCTGGGATTATTCTACGAACCTAAGCGGAATTGTTCCCTCTGCTGGCACCCAATTTTGGGGAGTACAAGACTTAGATGGTAACTGTGGTAGCTCTGCAGGAGAGACCATTACTTTTGCAGATGTTAATGTTAGTAGTTTTACTGGTGTGACTATTAATTTTGATTACAATATTGTCGGTTATGATGGAGGAGATGATGTGTTTTATACCGTTGTTCTCGATGGTACTCCGCAAACTCAAGTGCAATTAGTTACAGGAGCAACAGGAGGTTTTTCTACAGGTGGATATGTTACGGAAACCATTAATATTCCCAACGGTACCAATACAGTTGGTCTAATTTTATTAGTAGACCAAAATGGTGGAAGCGACCGTGCTGGTTTTGATAACTTTATCCTAGATGGAACGGCAGTTGTTGCCTGTCCACATACTATTACGGGAGTAGCACCAAATTCTGGACCTGTCGGAACAGAAGTAACCATCACAGGAACAGGATTTACAGCTGGTTCAACAGTAACTTTTAATGGAATAGCTGCTAGTGCTGTGCAATTTATAGATGCAACGACTATAATAGCTACTGTTCCCACTGGTTCAACAACAGGAGCTATTGTGGTAAGAGAAGCAGCTTGCAATGTAACGGCTGCGACTAGTTACACTCTTTTAAACCAAAGTGGTGCTTGTAGTTCAGTTTTTAGTGATATTATTATTAGTGAGGTATTTGATAATAATGGTGGCTCTTTGGGGTATGTTGAAATTTATAATGGAACAGGAGCAACGGTAGACTTAACAAATTATCAAATTGACCGTTATGGTGATTTGGCTTCAGGAACCGTTACACATTCGTACAACTTTCCAGCGACAGGAGTAGGATCTTCTATTGCTGATGGACAGGTTTTAGTTGGGCGTATCAATAGTGGCGGCTCTGGGATCGAAGATTTTGATTTTGGAACAACAGCAGCAGGTTTTAACGCTAATGATCGTCTAGAATTGATGTTTACCCCTACCAATACTTTAGTCGATGACTTCCACGATGCAGTAATTGGCGGAATCGGTTATGTATACAGAAGAAACAATACAATTACTGGTCCCAATCCTACATTTACAGCATCGGAATGGACTACCGCTACGACTGGCGATGAATCAGACTTAGGTGTTTTTAATGTAGCGGGGGGAACACCAACCATAACAACTCAACCTACTGATATTAGTGGTTGTGGCATTACTTTTTCTGTTAATGCAACAGCAGGTAATGGAGGTGCATTGACCTATCAATGGTTTTTTAATGAAAACGATGGGAGTGCCGTTAATTGGACTGCTGTGAGTGGAGCTGCTTTTCCTGGTACAACTGTAGCGGGCGAAACGAGTAGTACACTATCAATCACAGGAAGTTTGACCAACTATGATGGTTATCAATTTTATTGTCAAGTAACAGAGAACGGAACTTGTAATGTTTTAACAGAGGCTGTACAGTTTACCTTAGCTGCACAGCGCTTTTTCCGTACCGTAGCGAATGGAGATTGGACAAATACTAATACTTGGGAAATGGCTACCTCCGCAGCAGGACCGTGGTCACCAACTTGTGTTTATCCTTTATTTGACAATAGTGACTATATTCATATTTTAAATGGACATACCGTTAATATTGACCAAGATGTCGTTGTGGATGAAGTGGTGATTGAAGCAGGAGGAACGGTTTCTATTAATAACAATCGTTTATTTGCCTTTAATAATGGAACAGGAGTTGATTTGGAGGTGCAAGGAACTTTAATTGATAATGGTAATGGTGGTGGTGATGGTATGGATATGACAACCAATAACGCTACTTGGTTATTAGGTGCAAATGGAGAGTTGATAAAAACGGGTTCTAGTGCCATTGCACAGTATAGAGATAACTATGAAGGCGGTATTGCCACCATTCCTGCCACAGCAACATGGCGTTTCCGTCATAGTGGAAATAGTGGAACAATACCTGTTATTACTGTTGGTATGTTTTATCCTAATTTATATTTAGAGTCTACTAATGGTAGCCATAGTTTTAATACAGCTGCCGAAGTATTTCAAGGAACGACAGGATTTATGACTGTAAAAGGAAATATGTATATCGGAAACAGTGGAACAGGTGCCGTAGACGTTTTTAATACCAATACCAGTACTACTCTAATGCAAATTTTAGGGGATTTAGTTATTGGAGGAAATGGTAGTACGGGGACTTCAAAAATTGAAAATAACCAAGGAGGAATTATTGGTACAGGTATAGAAGTACATGGAAACCTTCTAATCAATACAAATGGTCAATTGGACTTAGAAGATGGGACAGCCGCAGCAGATGGAATCGTAAGATTGCATGGAAATTGGACGGATTTGAACCCAGGCAATGGTTTTGAAGAAGGAGAAAGTACGATTGAGTTTGTTGGTACCACGAACCAAACAATTAATAAAGCTACCATCAGTGAAAACTTTTATAATGTAATCGTTAACAAGACTAATGGAACACTTCAGAACAATGCTAGTGACATGGTTATTGAAAATGATATGACCTTTACCAACGGTATTGTACTAACAACGGCAGCTTCTTATATTTTATTTGAAACAGCTGCAACAGCAACCAGTGCTTCTACTTTCAGTCATGTCGATGGTCCAGTTATAAAAGAAACAAGTGCGAGTGCTTTGACAACGTTTACTTATCCAACTGGCGATAATGGCGTTTATGGTGCGATAGGCATCGAAACAAGATTTAATACAGGAGAATTGTACATTGCAGAATATTTTTCTGTGGGATATGGTACTTATAATGTTAATACAACGGAATTAGATCATGTAAGTTCATTGGAGTATTGGACATTAGATGAGTTTGTAGGAGGAACGGGTGAAAACTTACGTGTTACATTACACTGGGGACCGCATAGTAACGTAATTTCTCCATCAAGTATTCGAGTGGGGCATTTCTTTACGCAAGCTCCAAGTGTTGTTGATCAATGGGAACGTGAAGGCGCTAGCCCCATAATTACAGGGACAGCTGCTTCAGGAACAGTTACTTCTGATTATGTAACTTCTTTCAGTCCATTTACATTGGCAGATATAATTGCCCAGACTTCTTTGCCGCTAGAAATGTTGCGTTTTGAAGCAACAAAAGTAGAGCGTACAGCAGTATTAGAGTGGGAAGTTGCCAACGAAAAATCAGGAGATCGTTATTGCCTAGAACGTAGTGCTGATGCTCAAAATTTTGAAACACTAGTTTGTTTTGATGCGACTAGCGACCAAGCAACAGCTTTGTATAGTTATATAGACGAAACGCCATTCACAGGGTACAACTACTACAGAATACATCAAGTTGATTATACAGGAGCGTCGAATTATAGTATTACAAAGGCGTTGCAATTCAATAAAGATAACATGGGGGTATGGATATATCCTAACCCTGCGAGCGAGCAATTGACAATTGAGTTACCTATCTTAATGAAAGGTACTTATGCAGTTCAAGTAATTGATGCATTGGGACGTACTTTAATTGAATCTAAGATTACAGAGGGAAATGCTATGAAGGTATTAAATACCGAGATTTTGGCATCAGGGGCTTATGTGTTAAGAATAGAAGCGCCTAATGGAAGTGTTCATACTCGTAAAATCACAATACGACATTAGAAACTTCTGGAAATAACCAGTAGATATAATTTTGCGAGAGCCATTGGTTGAAATCAACAACCAATGGCTCTTTTATATTTTAGGAATACAGGACGATAAAGATATTGTAGCTTACGACGCATTTCGCTTGGACATAGAACTTAGTAGTAGCCCTAAGCCTCCACAAAGTAAGACTAGAATCACAATTAAATCAAAGGCAGACATGTATTGTAGACTAAAATGAGTGTTTGCTATCACGCCAAAAATTAGAGCAGCGAGTGAGCCAACTGTAACAATCCAAGCTAATGGGTTTCGAGCATTAAAAAATAACATTCCAACACCTAACATAAAGACCAGCATAATAGAACCTGAAGTAACGCCAATTCCTCCCACATTAAATAAAGAATAACGACCATGAAACATTGTTCCGATATCGACACGAATAGAATTTAACATCAGATACAAACCTCCAATGAACATAATGAATCCCATAAAAAAACGACCAATATTAGTACCCATAAGTTTTAGTTGTAATAATAATTATAAAATGAATTGTTTAGAGTCATTCTATAATTGCAATAATTTATAAAAAATGATATTGTCTGACAATCAGGTGCTTGTTTTTTTAGTGCTTGAGATTTAGGGCACTAATGACCAATTGTACAATATGATAAGTAGCACAATTTGATGTTATCATAACCAATCGTACAACAATACAAGTATACTAAAAAATTCCTAGACCCTAATTTTTTTAAGATATTCAATTCTTTATTATCTTGTATAGATCAGACAAATGAAAGCAAGCATTGATGCAAGAAAAACACCTTCTTTGACAAATCTCAATTTAATTCAAAAAATATGACCACACAAATAAAATCATTTGAACATTATCAAGAAGTCTATCAGAAAAGTATTGACGCCCCCGAAGCTTTTTGGGAAGAACAAGCTCAATCGTTTACTTGGCGCAAAAAGTGGAAACAGGTTCTAGATTGGGATTTTAAGAAACCTTCTGTTAAATGGTTTGTTGGTGGCAAGTTAAATATTACAGAGAACTGCCTTGATCGTCATTTGGAAACTAAAGGAAATCAAACAGCGATTATTTGGGAACCCAATGAGCCAGGCGAGGCAACAGTAACCTATACTTATAAAGAACTACATGCAGAAGTATGTCGGTTTGCTAATGTGTTAAAAGCAAATGGGATTACAAAGGGAGATAGAATTTGTTTTTACATGCCTATGGTCGCAGAACTAGCCATAGCAGTGTTGGCTTGTGCTCGAATTGGAGCTGTTCATTCTGTTGTATTTGCAGGGTTTTCGGCTAAGGCATTGGCAGATAGAGTAAAAGATGCGGAAGCAAAAATGATTATTACTTCTGATGGTAATTATCGAGGTGCTAAAAGTATTCCCGTAAAGGCTGTTGTTGATGCGGCATTAGAGCAAGATTGCCATTCTGTAGAACGGGTTATTGTGTATCAACGCACGCATACTGCTGTGGAAATGAAGGAAGGTAGAGACCTATGGTGGCATGAGGAAATGCGTCAACAAGATGCTGTTTGTGAAGCAGTAGAAATGGATGCGGAAGATATGCTATTTATTCTGTATACTTCAGGGTCTACAGGAAAACCCAAAGGGGTGGTGCATACTTGTGGAGGGTATATGTTGTATACAGAATACTCCTTTAGAAATGTTTTTCAGTACCAAGATGGGGATGTTTACTGGTGTACAGCCGATATTGGATGGATTACAGGGCATTCATATATTGTATATGGTCCTCTGTTGGCTGGAGCGACAACAGTCATGTTTGAAGGAGTGCCAACGTATCCTGATGCGGGGCGATTTTGGCAAATTTGTGAAAAGCACCAAGTCAATCAATTTTATACAGCACCAACTGCTATTAGAGCATTGCAGGCAATGGGGGACGAGTATGTTACCAATAGTGATTTGAGTAGTTTGAAAGTATTGGGAACCGTAGGAGAACCCATTAATGATGAAGCATGGCATTGGTATAATGACGTAGTAGGGAAGCAAGCTTGTCCCATTGTGGATACGTGGTGGCAAACAGAAACTGGTGGAATTATGATTTCTGCCTTGGCAGGGCATACGCCCCTAAAACCTTGTTATGCTAGCCTGCCTTTGCCTGGGATTCAGCCTTGTTTGGTAGATCCTAATGGAAAGGAGATCGAGGAGAATGAAGTAGAAGGACTATTGTGTGTAAAGTTTCCTTGGCCTTCTATGATTCGAACGACGTACGGTGACCATGAGCGTTGTCGTCAAGTTTACTTCTCGGCATTTGAAGATAAATATTTTACTGGAGATGGGGCAAGGCGCGATGCCAATGGGTTTTATAGAATTATTGGGCGAGTAGATGATGTGATTAATGTATCTGGACATCGTTTTGGAACCGCAGAAATAGAAGATGCTATTAATGGTCATCTAAATATTGTTGAGTCCGCAGTAGTGGGATATCCGCATGATATCAAAGGGCAAGGAATTTATGCTTATGTCGTTGCCAAAGACCCTATTCAAGATATGGAAGCCTTTAGACAAGAGGTTTTGTTTATTGTTACTAAAGAAATAGGGCCTATTGCCAAGCCAGATAAAATACAAATTGTAGAAGGGCTTCCTAAAACTCGTTCGGGTAAAATTATGCGCCGAATTTTGCGGAAAATAGCTAGTGGCGATACTTCTAATTTGGGCGATACCTCTACCTTATTGAACCCAGATATTGTTCAAACAATTATGGATGGGGCACTGGTCTAGAGTCCAATATTGACTAGGTTATGGCGAGTTGTCTTTCTTTTTGGGGCGGGATAAGTTCTGTCCCAAAAGAAGACATCAAAACTATATCAATAACTTGCTTAGTTTGATAATAGCCATTTCTAAATATTCGTTTTCGATACTGCCATAACCCAAGCGCAAACCATTGACAGTATAATCAGGATTGTATTTAGAAATATCTGCAATTCGAATACCTTGTTGTTCCAATTGAGCAAGAAGCAGCGACAAGTCAACATCTTGAATAGGACGAATCCAAAATGCTAATCCTCCAGTTGGTAAATCATAAGTAACTTTATTGTGTAAATGCTTGACAAGTAGCTTCTCTACGTATTGTCGTTTATTTTTATAATACCGAATCGCTCTTTTGGTATGTCGTTTAATAGCCCCATCCTTAATTAATTCTACAATTGCTTGTTCCATGATGGTATCATTTTGTATGTCAATGATTTCTCGCAACGAACTTATCTCTTTAATTAAATCAGTATGTCCAACTAGATACCCAATTCTCAACGCAGGAGCTACAATTTTACTGAATGTACCAATGTAAATATAATGGTTGGTATTGGTATAGCTAGCAATGGGTAAAATTGGGCGGTTGCCAAAATGAAATTCATGATCGTAATCATCTTCAATAATTTTGAAATGATATTTTTGAGCCAATTCAATTAGTTGTAACCTTCTTTTTAGGCTTAGTGTAACCGTAGTGGGGTATTGATGGTGCGGCGTCACATAAATAGCTTTGATGTTGGAATATCTTTGGAGCATCTGCTCTATTTCTTGTATGAGAACCCCTTCTTGGTCTACATTAACAGGGAGTACTTGGGCACCTGCTTGTTCAAATGTTCTCCACGCAGGACGATAACCTGGATGCTCTACTAGGACATAATCGTTTGGAGTTAGCAAGCACTGGGCTAATAAATACAAGGCCATTTGGCTGCCTCTAGTAATACAAGTTTCTTCTAATTTAACTTGCATTCCTCGTTTGTGATTAAGCATCTGAACAACCAAAGCTCTAAGTTTAGGATTGCCTTGGCTATCCGTATAGCCCAATAGAGTATGTTTAGATTTTAAACTAAATACTCGTCGATAAGCACTAGCCAATTCCTTTATAGGAGCTATTTTAGTATTGGGAACACCATCGTCAAGAGTGATTATAGGCTTGGTATGGTTGGACGGTACAACCAAAGGAGCCTGTTTAGGGGCTTCTAAATCCATAGAAATATCAGCAACAAAAATCCCAACTCTATCCTTAGAGACCAACCAACCTTCTATAATTAAAATATCAAGTGCTTTTATCAACGTATTTCGATTGACACCAATTATTTGAGCCAATTGTCTAGTACTTGGCAGAATTTCTTGTGGCTTCAATCGACGGTTCTTGATTGCTGCAATAATCGCATCTGCAATTTGCATATAAACAGCTTTGGGAGTTGTTTTTGTCACTTCAATATTAAAATCCCATAATCGCTTCATTGGTCTACTATTTTTTGTGAAAACTGTATCACTAATATAGACCAAAGGTACACTATCTTTGGCAGGTATTAATAACAAAAACACAAAATTATGAATGAAAGTAAAAAGTTTAGTTCCAAGGATTTTCACCAAACGTATGCTCAATTAAAAACAGTTATCCCTGAAAAATTGATTCATAGAGCGGTAGAAAAAGCAGGAGTACACAACCAATTTTCGGAGGAGAGAAAACATCCTGTATTTTTTGTTGACTTGCCAAGTAAGAATATAAGTATTACGATTGGAGGGCTGCTAGGTGATCAAGTGACGAACCTACATCGTCATACTTATGAAACCATGCTGTATGTCGTAGAAGGGGCAGGGTGGACTGAAATTGAAGGTGAAAAAATAGAGTGGAAAGCGGGCGATGCCGTTTATATTCCTTCTTGGGCTTGGCACCGACACGGTAACTTGAGTAGTGAGGTAGCAGCAAAATACATTGCTTGTGAAAATGCTCCGCAGCTTCAAAATTTAGGCTTGGCACTTAGAGAAGAGGAAGGAAGAGATTTTTAAAATTCAAAAATAAAAATAATGACAAAGAAAGCGTTTAAAGGGATTATTGCTTATCCGATTACACCTTTTACAGAAAATGAAACCGTTGATATCTCGCTTTTTAAAGAGCAGGTAGAACAACTAATTATTAATAACGCAGATGCAATTGCTCCTCTAGGAAGTACTGGTGTGCTACCTTATTTGGATCGTACAGAAAAACAGTTGATTGTAAAGGCAACTATAGAACAAGTAGCAGGAAGAGTGCCTGTGTTGGTTGGTGTTTCCAACTTAACGACCAAAGAGACAATAGAAGATGCAATTTATGCAGAATCTGCGGGAGCACAAGCTGTTATGATTATTCCTATGAGTTATTGGAAGTTGACAGATGATGAAATATATGACCATTATAAAAAAGTGGCTGATCAGATCAATATACCTATTATGGCATATAATAACCCTGCAACAGGAGGTGTTGATATGTCGCCCCAATTGCTCAAACGTTTATTGGGAATACCAAATGTTACGATGATTAAAGAGAGTACAGGAGATATACAGCGGATGCATTACCTTAAGAAAGAACTAGGAGATCAAGTTGATTTTTTTAATGGTTCTAATCCTTTGGCATTGGGGGCATTTGTTGCAGGGGCAACAGGGTGGTGTACTGCGGCACATAATCTAATTCCTAAATTAAATGTTGCACTATATCAGGCAATACAAAACAATGATTTAAAACAAGCACAAGTTTTGTTTTATAAGCAAGTTGATGTTCTAAAATTTATTGTAGAAAAAGGACTTCCTAGATCTATACAAGCTGGTTTGGAAATATTAGGCAACAAGGGTGGTCATTTAAGGAGTCCTCTTAATGTATTATCCAATGAGGATAAAGAACAATTGAAGGTATTACTTGAGCATGCTACGATAGAATAGATATTTGTTGAAAGGGTCTAATTAGGAATCTCTAAGTTTTGTAATTACTTAATTTTTAAGAGATTCCTATTTTTATTTGTAAGGAAAATGGATTGAATTATTGGGTAACTGTTACTCACAGTTAATTTGTCTGTTATGTTTTATTAGGAAATTCAACGCTTCAGCCGAGGTAAAGTAAACGACAAAGGTTGGTGAAGGGAACAACTAAGTGTGAATTCTTTCGTATGTAAAACAGTTATTTATCATTAGATGATTGTATTGGTGCAGTATAAAGACTTTAAAATTTAAAATGACAAAACTTTTCAAACTAGTATTTTTAGCTACGTTTGTATTGGTGGTAAATTATCTCATTACCTTATGGAGTATTGTTACCAATAGTAAGATTATTATGTTGAGTAGGGAGGGTACAAGTGCAGAGGCTTGTTGTCATTACTTATTGACACAAATAGGTCTATCAATAGCTTGTTTTGTATTAGTAATTGTTGGTAACCCTAATATCTTGCCTATAAGGCATCACAATACAACGATAAGGGGAGATGGAGAACTGATTTTAGATGATTTAGAACAGCCGAGAAGGGATACATTGACGAAAGCTGAAAGACAGAATATTCAATTTTTGAGAGGAATCAATTTTATTAATATCCTTACTAGCCTTATTTTCTTCTTTTTGCTTTGGTTATGGCAAGATGATACACTTATTATTGTATTAACAATACCTTGGGCAATCGTTCAAGGGGTGTTTAGCTTTATAATATTATTTGTTGTAGCTCGCTAATTTGAAATGTAACAAAAGTTTTTGATTGTTATGATGGCTTATAGAGGAGATTCATATTGAGGGCAATTTATAACAGAACAATAGCAGCGAAGCTAATTTGATTAATAAACAAAGTACATCATGAAAGACAATCAAACACTGAAGTGGCTATTAGGGGGGATGGCTATTTTTTCTATCCTCTACATCTTATTAGCATTTATTATATTAGCACAAGGACATTCTTGGAAGTGGTATGCCCAACTAGTACGAGTCTGTTATGGCATTATTTTGTTTTTGTTAGGAATACGCCTATTGCTTTGTTTTGTCTTTTGGAGTGATTGGGATAGATGGAAGGGGCAATTCAGTGATTGGGAGGCAGGGATGCTTTTGGATGAAAATTGGAAAAAAGAGAATCGAGATAACACTCCGTATGCAGGGCGAAAACTAGATATTTGGATTAGTAGTCTGCATTTGTGTATGGCCTTGTTTTTAATACTTGGTGAGTGGGGGATAGGAGTGGGTTTTGCTAATATTATGGTCATAGGAATCGTTTATGCAGCATTTTTAGCTATCCTAGGATTAGCGCAATTTTCTTAAAAAAAGCGAATATTTGTTAAAATAATAGAATTCTCTTGTTTTTATTTGTAATTAGTCTAAATAGGTATTATGTTTGCAAACGTTTCTATGTAGTTCATTTTTTTAATTGATTTTTAAAGAACTACAAAATCAAATAACAATAAAAAATAGGATGATGAATCCATTAGAAATGAACAATGTTCCCACGACTGTAATACCAAGTTTTGATTGTAAAAACTGCAAAAAGAAATGTTGCAAAAAGTACAAAAAAGGCAAAAAACAATGCAAGCGTTGTCCTAAGTTACCTCAATTGTAAGCACATCGTTGCTTTATTGGGATGTTATTCGTTGGTACAGCCTGTCGCTAAAAAGGAATTTACTATAAAAAGAAATGGCTTTATTGTGCCCATAAATTTTGTTAAATGCCTGTGGGGATTCGGTTAGATTGTTGCGAATGGTTCCTTCCAGTATTTGTGTTTCGAACTCTCCTAATAACTGTACCTGTCTTTTGGTTAGTTTTATTAAATGTTTTCCTGTCGTCCTTGCTTGGGTTGGAATAGGATTATGTTGATAATAATCGCATCTTTTATAAGCCATGTAGTAACCGTCCCCTTTTTTGATAATACTAGTTTGGCTGGCAGGTATGCGCATCTCTTCATGCGTGTTCCCATAATAAGAAGAATAAAAAATCAAGGTGTCCGTACTCTTCATTCGCTCTAAAAATGAAGGATAATTTCTATTAAAAAAGAAACAAGTTAGATCAATGTCTGGCATATTAGTATAGGTATAAAAATAGTATACATTAGAAGCCAAGATGCTGTCAAGAGGCGTAAAAATTATTTTATAATGTCCTTGAGATAGGTTTAACGTTTGTGTTGCAACATAGTCCAATTGCTTGACTAAAGTATCCATTGTTGCCGAGGAGTAGGGAGTAACCGAAACCATTTCATACAATTCAAACTCTCCTTCCATTTTGAGTTGGCTACTAGATATGCAAGATATATCTATCGTCAAATTGATAGAAACTTGTCCCTTTGTATTGTAGCTTGATAAGCCTAAACCTAAAATCAGCAATAGAATAAACCTTGTTTTCATTTGTTGAGAATGTGCTTTCTGTTAAAATAAATCTTTCCCAAAATAGTCCTCCATTTTTATAGATGCCAGTAAGATCTGTTTCGGTGTACCGCAACTACTAGCCATAGTTTTATGATAACATCTGTTGTTGAAATAGTTCTCTATTATCTCACTGAAATTGGTATTTCTAATTTTCTGATATAGCAAGATTTTGATGCTATTTTTTTAGGTTAAAATAGGTGTTATTTTTTAATTGTTTGATTTTTAATATTTTATGATGGTGGAGGTGTGTGTTGTAGTAGTTTTGTAGTACCTCTATGTAGGGCTTTTGTATAAGGTATAAAATAGGAAAACCTCCAAGTTCGGTCGTTATTTGTAGCAAGAAATGATTGGTAGGCATTAGGCACGACATCATTTTACAATGCTTACAATACCTATTCGAATAGTTGTCTAGTGTTGACAAAATAATCTCTAACTAGACATTCAAAGCATTTAATTATTCAATTACCTTTTAAATTCAAATTATGAAATCATTAAAGATTAATTTCTTATTTGTGAGCTTATTCACAGCTACATTACTATCTATTTTTGTTATTTCTTGTGAAAAAGATTTGCCAGCTCCTGTACAAGATGAAGCGGTTCAAACTATAGAACCTAACATCGAATCGACCATTGTTACATTAGAAAAAGACGACCCGATTCTCAAGTCGTTGCAAGCATCACAAGATGTTCAAAATTACAATACTACAGCAGGACGATTGTTGTGGGAGCAAGCCGCAATGATTACCTACAATAGCGAAGAAACGCTTCCGTTGCTATTAGTACCGATTGACAATGGTGTAGAAGGCGCTTTGTCTATGTTTGTAGCAGCTTACAATGAGACAAAAGGAGAGTTTCATGCTTTTATCAATAATTTTGATTTGCCTTCTAGTACTTCTGTCGAAGAGGGCTATACTGGAACGATAGAGTATAAAACAGTACAGAATGTAATGGCTATGAAAGCAGATTATGAAAAAGGGAAACTAGTCAAAGAGTATCAACCTGATTTGAGTCATGCCAATTATAGAGGGGTGAATATAGATTGCTTTTTGACGTGTATTCGCTTGGCGGGAGCTGCCTCCATCTTGTCAGGTGTACCTGTTGTTTGTGCTTCTTCAGCTTCTTGTTGCTTGGCTGCCCCCGCGCCCGTTAACCCATGTTGTGTGGTATTTGCAGGCTGTATTTTATACCAAGGAGGCGTAGCAGGTGCTTGTGCGTGGAATTGTTGGGAATAGATTTTTCTGACCACTTACTTATGACTAATACTCCGTTGATTTTTTAGTTTTCCTACGAACCCGTAGGCTCACGAAGTAAAAACGTAAAAAAGCATCTTGCATTAGTTTGATTATCAGTCTTTTAGTGCAAAGGTTGATGAAAGTGCATCTTGCTGGTAATCAAACTAATACGATTTTTCAACGGAGTAATGTATGACTGGAACAGATAGGTAAATCTAAACTTGCATTGTTTTTTTATATTTTAACTCTTTTAAAACTTTTAAGTATGAAATCACTGAGCATTAATTTTTGGTGCATGAATCTATTTATAATTGTTATAGTATCTTTTTTTACTATTTCTTGTGAAAAAGACATCCCTACAGATCCTCAAGTTGTAACAGAGGCTGCCTCTGCTGACCCTGTTACTAATCGTTATTTGATGCCTAAGGGCTTTGGCGAAAAATCAGAAGCAGAACAAGCAACTATTATAGAAAAACTAAGCATTGAGGAGGTAGCGGAATTGAAAGAAAACCTTAAGGTAGCTTTGTATCTAAAAGAAATTGGAAAGTATGAAGGAATCTATCAAGATTTAAAGGAAGGACAAACGTTTCTAGAGCTAGAATTGGGAGATAATTTGTCTAAAAGAGAAATGAGTGAATTAACCATTTTTACGCCATCTTTGACGTCTTTGGATCAAATGTTTAAAGGTAGAATTTGTACTACTTGGTGGCATTACTACACTTGGATGGGATCAGGCTCTGATTGCTTAAACTTAGCTTGTTGCGCTTGTTGTGAGTGGAAGGCTAGATGGAGAAGTTGTTGGACTATATTGGATGGTTCTTATGTAGAAGAAAACAGAAAGTACTGGAATATGTGTTGGTAACTTTTAACAACAGTTCGTTGAAAAACTTTATTAGCTTGATAATTAACAAGTTATAATTTTACTGTGTTTCATGTTAAGAATTTGATTATCAAACTAATATAAATGTGCTTTTTTATCTTTTTGGTAAAAAAGTAAAAAACTAAGCTTGCGCCCTCATGAGCGTAGCGAACTAATCAACGAACTACTATTTTAATAGAGAACTTTTAAATAGTAGGTATAACAAGACTAGTATAGCAGTCTAAAAAAATGAGTCATCCTAGTGTAGAGGATGACTCATCTTTTTTATTTTATGATACTTTTTTGTCTATGTAATTGTATCGTATTAGGCTGTTCTAGCAAAGTCTTTTTGATAGACTAAGACTCCAAAACTCGTAATCATGCTCATTACAAACACCTCTAAAAACAACATAGAAGCAGCTACTAGTGGAATATAAGTAATCCCTGTTTGGCTACTGATTGTTGTCATATTTGTTGTAATAGTTGCCAAACTAAATCCGCTAATTGGTTGTGTAATAAAATAGGCAATTAACATGACAACAGCAGCTGTAATGGAAGCTATAGCTGAAAAAAGAATTCCTTTTTGGAAGAATCTATATTTATTTGTGACGTGATTTTTTAGTTTGGATAGCCCAATAGCTAATGGAAATGCTAAAATAAAGTATTTCAAAAACTTAAAAGCAATTGTATTTACTGGGTTAAATAGTTCAACTATAATCAAAAAGCCAATCATGGTAACTGCTCCAAAAAGACCTGTATACATGGCTGTTTTTGAAATGTTTATTGTTGACTTTTCTTTGACGGTTATATCGTTATTCATAATTTTATGTATTTTTTGTTAAAAATATAGCCAAACACGAAAAAGGGGACGTGAGAGTTTTAAAGTTTTTGGAATTTGTGACGTGCTTGTATTAGTATAAACAAGTAAAAAGATAAATTGTTTATAAAGGGTTGATTGTCCTTAAGGATGCATATTCTTTTAAATCTTGAAAAAGGTAACTAAGTGACAGCCGAGTAAGCCTGTGCTAGTAGGACAAAGGAGTTGCTCATGGAATAATCAACAGAGTATTAAAATTTATTAGCTATCTTTTCTAGATAAGCAGAAGGACTTTCTATTTTTGCAAAAAGCATTGATAAAAAGATGAACCTAATGATTTTGGTATTGTTTTAAGTGGCAAATAAGAAAAGTAGAAAAATGGAAATACGATTGCTAAAGCGGGAAGAAATAGAAGCCCCAAAATGGAATGGCTGTGTGCATTACGCTGCTAATAGTAAAATTTATGGCTATACTTGGTACCTTGATAATGTAACCAATGATTGGATGGGCTTGGTAGAAGGAGATTATCAATCTGTTTTTCCTTTGGTCTGGAACGATAAGTTGTTTAAAATAAAACAGCTCTACCAACCTTTTTTGTGCCAGCAATTGGGTCTGTTTACGGTTAATATACGTTCCAAAGAGCGCATTCAGAAGTTTTTGGAAGCAATTCCAGAAGACTTTAAGTATTGGGATTTGAGCTTAAACGATGGCAATAGTAGTATCTTGAAATTAAAAGAGTACGAGACGATTCAAAAAAAGAATTATCACCTTGATCTTAGCAAGCCATACGATGACTTGTACCAAGCTTATTCCAAAAACGTAAAACGAAATCTCAAAAAGGCATTGAATGAAGGTTTATATTTGACTAGTAATTTAAAACCAGAGACCTTTGTTGCGGAGGTTAAAAAAGCGCAAGAAGCAAAGGGCGTACAACATCCAGAAGCATTGTATCATACTGCTCATCGAATTATTTGGAATTGTTTGCACCGAGGAAAAGGAGTGATTACAGCTGCTTTCAACACCAATAAAGAATTGTGTGCGGCTATTTTTTTTATGTTTGATGGACGTGCTATTATTAATTTGTTAAATGTCAGTACAGCTATTGGTAAAGAAGTGGGTGCAATGGCTTATTTATTGGATGCGACAATTAAGCGAGAAGCAGAAAGTGTTAAGTATATTGATTTTGAAGGCTCCTCTGTTCCTGGAATTGCTCGTTTTTATGAAAGCTTTGGGGCAGAAAATGTCCCTTATTATCAATTGAAAATAAATAAATTGCCTTGGTGGCTAAAGTGGAGGAAGAAATAACGGTTGCGATTTGCTAGTAGAAATCTATAAAATCTACTTGTTTTCTTCAGTTTTTATGACTAAATTGTAGATTAAGAAGGAGTAAATATTTTTAGAGGTATCTTTAAACCTATTTTCACTATTTTTGACAGCATATGCTGGTGCGCTGTAACTATTCTTAGAGAATTACTTTACAATGTGCTAGGCTAAAAAACATACAATGGCAAAGGATTTGGATGATATATTAGATGGAGATGATGACTTGGCATCGTTCTTTAAAGAGGATGAAAATGACGAGGACGATTTAGCCTCTTTGTTTGCAAATGATGAAGACGAAGATGATTTGGCTTCTTTTTTTGAAAACGAAGAAGAGGATGATGATTTAGCCTCTTTTTTTGATGACAATGAAGGAGAGGAGGATGACTTAGCATCGTTCTTTGAGGACGAACCTGAAACGACCAATAGCGAAGATGATTTAGATTTGGCTTCCTTTTTTGATAATGATGAAGAGGATGATGAGGAAGATGACGGGACAGGACTTTTTGGAGAGATCTTAGGAGCTTTATCAAGTAAGCCAGATCCCATTCTTCCATATAAAAAAGAAAAAAGAAAAGCTAAGTTGGATATTACCAAGAACTCAAAAGAGGATCATCGTGATATCAAGCGGTATACTAAGAGTGAATTGCAAGAGCAGTTGAAACGAGACTATAAGTACATGCTTGGCAAGCCCTATATGGTTATTCAACCGGTAACAATATTGGCAGATTACCCTTACAAAAAGAAAAAGAGTAACTCAGACGCTATCAATGATCATAATGTAGAATACGACTATGTGTTGGTGATTGGAAAACTACTAAAATGGCGATCAACAGAAGAATTTAGAGGCAAAGCCTATAAACTAGGCGAAATTATGTACATGAAACGTGGGGTGTATTGGGTTAATGGAAAACAGGTGCGTATGGAACCTCATTTTGCGATTGTGCTACACCGATCTTATAAGAGAATTAAGTCTAAACGGATTCGAGATTTGTTGGCGCCATTAAAGCAACGCCTGCGTGCAGGCAAACCTTTTAGTATTTATAAAGAGTTTCCTATTATTGTAGAAAGAACGGGTGTATTTAGTTAAAAAGTCCTTTTAACATTCCATTAAACGACACTAATGTTGATCAAAGAGCTTATTTGCCAACTTGAAAATGGTTGTGTAGAGTGGCTGTTTTGTAAATCTCAAAAAATATCCCTTATGAATTATTTTACATTTATTGCTGCTGTTTTATGTGCCCTAAGCTGCTCCAAGCAACAATTGCCAGAAGGGCATTGGCAGGCAAGCCCTTCCGAAAAATCTGAGGCTAAAAATACTAGAATACTGAATGTAAACAGTGCCTCATGGACACATATCTCTAAAGACATTGTTTTATTTGATGGATTGGAACGACTCAATTTTCAAAATAATACATTGGAAGAATTGCCTGAATACATCGATAAGTTGAGCAACCTAAAGCGTTTAAATCTTGCTGGTAATAATTTGGAGGAATTACCAGCGACACTCAAAAAATTAAATCATTTGGAGCGACTTAATATTAGTGATAATAAATTTTCCAATTTGCCGAAGGCCATTCTAGGTTTATCGAATTTGGAGGTATTGGATCTTAGAAACAACAACTTGAGTGAGTTGCCAAAGGACTTAACAAAGTTAGAAAAGTTAAATGCAATCTATATTGGTGGCAATAATTTCACAGAAGAACAACGAAAAATCTTTAGAAAGTGGCTACCTTACACCAAAATTATATTACGCTCAGAAAAACGAAAGTAAATCATATCGCTGTAAGTTTTTGACCACTTATGTGTACATCTTTCCGACAAAGAAAGACTATCAACTGTAAAGGTGTATGGTTTGCTTGTGTTTCTAACTAACGAATCATCATGAAAGCTTTAACACTTCAAGCACCTAAAACACCGATCACTTGTCAAGAAATGCCTCAACCAACTCCTACAAAGGGGCAAGTACTGGTAAAAATAAAAGCAGCAGCCATCAATCATCGAGATGTTTACATTACACAGGGGTTGTATCCTGGTGTTGTCACACCAATTATACTAGGTTCAGATGGAGCAGGAGAAGTGATTGAAGTTGGAGAGGATGTTTCTTCTTCTTGGTTGAATCAATCCGTGGTTTTGAATCCAAGTATTGGCTGGGATAGTGCTCCCAATGTACAACCCAACAATTATCGTATCTTAGGAATGCCTGACAATGGATGTTTTGCAGAGTATATAGCTGTTGATGTCGATCAAATTAGAAAAGCACCTAGTCATTTGTCTTTTGAACAAGCTGCGGCTTTGCCTTTAGCTGGCTTGACGGCTTATAGAGCTTTGTTTTCTCGTGCTCAATTGCAAAAAGGAGAACGTGTTCTAATCTCTGGAGTAGGTGGAGGAGTGGCTTTGTTTGCTTGTCAATTTGCCATTGCGGCAGGCGCAGAAGTCTATGTGACCTCTGGATCTAAGGAAAAGATTGAAGCAGCCATTGCCTTGGGAGCAAAAGGAGGCGTTTCTTACAAAGAAGAAAATTGGCACAAACTATTGCAAGAAAAAGCAAAAGGAGGCTTTGATGTGATTGTAGATAGTGCAGGAGGAGACGGATTTAAATATTTCTTGGATGTAGCCAATATGGGAGGACGGATTGTATTTTATGGAGGCACAAGAGGTAGTTTTAAAGTGAATCCTCAAAAGGTATTTTGGAAGCAATTGTCTCTTTTGGGGGCTACCATGGGAAACACAAAGGAGTTTGAACAAATGTTAACATTTGTTGCAACCACTCAATTGATTCCAGTGGTAGATAGCACATGGAAATTAGAAGAAGGGGCTAAAGCATTTGATTATATGGATCAAGGAAAACAATTTGGAAAAATTGTTTTCTCAATGGAGGATTAGGAACTAAAATTGCTATTAGATGTCATCGAGAAAAAAAGGCTTATCTTTCTTTCAATTATTTGCCTCAATAGTTAGCAGCACAAAAAATTACTAATAAGGTGGCTACTATGTGGAGTAATATGATTCATAATACAAAAGCAATGTTTAAAAAACTTTACCTCTTATTGGGATATTTATGTGTATTAACGCCAACTATATGGGGGCAAGGACTCCAAAGTTATACATTTGATCCACCTACCTATGAGCAGAAATGCATTCAATATTTTAATGATACAGCAAGTGGTGTCAATAATGTGAATGCCTTTATTCTTGCTAAGATGACAGAATTGATGTATTTGGAGCGTTTGGATTATCAAATGCGTTATTTAGCCAATGGTTGTGAACCGATTGACACACTACAATCAACCGATTGGTTTCGTTCGCATTGTGCGGTCAAAGATACGAACTTTCAAGAGGTCTATGCAGAGCGGTTTAAGCATTATTTTAATAATCCATTAGAAATAGAGGCACTAGAAGAGTCACAGCGTTTGGATAAACGGTATGATCGGCATACTCGTTTTAAGTTTATTCATAAAATTCATACGCAGAGTGCTCGGTTTATGGGGATTTTTAAGTATAAATCAGGGCTAGATCCTGAATTGATGGTTATTTCAACACCTGAAACGATTTTTATTTTGTTTCGAGGAACAGATGATGTCGGAAAGAATAAATGGGCAGAATGGTTTGGAACTGATTTGAGAATTAATCAAACTCCAGCAGGCGGAGCTCTGGCAGGAACACGAATTCACACTGGGTTTTGGCTAAGTTTTGATTTGATTCGAGATGAATTAATTGCGACGTTGGCACAGTTTAATGCCAAGGATAAAAAAATATGGGTCGCAGGGCATAGTTTGGGAGGGGCACTTTCTGTGATAACGGGTACGTATTTAAAATCGTATGGTTTGAATGTACAAAATGTGTATGCGTATGCTTGTCCTCGTACAATAGGAAACAAAGCTTTTATTAAAAAAGCCAATGAATTGCTACCCAATAGAATTCAACGATTTGAATATTTTAAAGATCCTATTACGCTGCTTTGGGCGCCTGGGTACAAGTATCATTATGTTGGACAACGCAATTGGTACGATGAAGAAAAATTAGGAAAATTTAAATTGTACAAAAAAGCAAAAGAAAGAGTCGTGGTAACGGGAGGATTTAAAAGATATCCTTATATAGATACCAAAGATAGGAAAAATGCGCGCAGGATTCGACGAAATCAACTGAGTGGAACAATTTGTATTGGAATGGGAATTCTGCATTATCACAATCCTCAATGGTATGTAAAGGCTGCTTATGAACAACTAACAGAAGAAGAAAAAGCTCATTTGCCCCAAATAGATGATAGTTATCCTTATCTTTACTACGGAAGAAAAGATTGTAAATAAATTATTATAATGGAACAGAATATACATATAGATGAAGTAACCATGACTAAATTGGTGCTTCACAAGGTTGGCAACAAATCTCAGGACGAAGGCATCCGTATTGCCAAAAAATTATTTAATCTAACGGATGAATTGTTGGATGTGTTGATGTCTTATTTCCTTAGTGGGTTTAAGTTAGAAGAAAATTATGAATTTAACCATGAGGTAGATTTGAGTATGAACGAAATTTATAATTATTGTTCGTACATTTTTGATGATGTTGAGGCTAATTTTTATGAACAGTCGATAAATATTCTAAAGCATCTATACGATAAGTCGAATCATGTAAAAGTGAAAGGGGGAGAACTCTATATTGCATATTTTCAAGATTGTATTGTCAACGATGAAATGGTAGATGCGATTGGGATTTTTAAAGCCGAAAACAAAGATACCTACCTGAAACTTAAGTTGGACGAAGAGGAGGAATGGACCTTAGATTTTGAAGAAGGGACAGATATTTCTAAACTGGATAAAGGTTGCTTAGTATTTAATACAAGCAAAGAAACAGGTTATCGAGTTGTTTCTATTGACTTAAAAAGTGCCGATGCTAAATATTGGAAAGATGAATTTTTGATGATAACAGAAGTTCAAGACAGTCGCTTTCATACCAAATCTTATCTAGAGATGTGTAAGGAGTTTGGGAAAAAGGCTTTTAAGGAAGAAGATAAACACGAGCGTGTGGATTTTCTAAATCGTTCCAAAGATTATTTTGAGCACTATAAGGAGTTTGATGAAGCGGAGTTTAAAGAAATGATTTTTGAAGATAATTATGAGAAAATAGATGCCTTTGAAGCACACAAACAGGATTTTCAAGAAAAATTAGGAATTGAAGATACAGCCGAAGAACCGTTCTATATTGATAAGCCTGTTGTTAAAAAAGCGAAACGAGGTTTCAAAAACAATATTCAATTGGACACGCAAATGGAAATTAAAATTTTATCTTCTCAAGCGCAAGCCGATGGCTTTTTGGAGCGAGGGTACGATGAAGAAAAGGAAATGAAGTATTATAAGATTTATTTTAATAATGAAAAGTAACCTTTTGGAAAGGCAAGTACATAATTATGATAGCCTACTAATTTTATTAGTGGGCTATTGTATTTCTAAGAATAGGTATGATGCTCTAAGCAGGTCAATAGGTATTCACCAATTAATAACTTGATTGTTGTCATTTTTTTGCGTATAATTGAAGCCGTATTGTAAGAATATGCTACCTTAAAATAAAAAAAGAACCAATGGCAAAAGTTCAAAAAGTATTTGCGTGTACAAGTTGTGGAACTACTTATTCTAAATGGACAGGGCAGTGCAATGCTTGTGAGGAATGGAATACCATCCAAGAAGAAATTGTAGTTAAAGAAAGTGCTAAACAAGAGGCTAAAAATATATGGCGGAAAGGCACCAAAAAAGAAAAACCTAGACCCAAAAAATTAGCACAGATTGAAACAGGTACCACGCAACGCCGAGAGACACATGATGGTGAACTCAACCGTGTGTTGGGGGGAGGTATTGTTGATGGGTCGATGGTGCTAATAGGCGGTGAGCCAGGAATCGGTAAATCTACATTGATGCTGCAATTGGCGCTCTCTTTGGAAGCAAAAATATTGTACATTTCTGGAGAAGAAAGCGAAGAACAAATTAAGATGCGCGCAAACCGCTTGGGGAAAACACCTGAGAATTGCTACATTATGTCAGATACCAGTCTGTCTAATGTGTTGATGCAAGCACAATTGTTGGAACCTGATATTTTAATTATAGATTCTATTCAAACCATTACATCGGCACACATCGAGTCGGCACCAGGAAGCATTTCGCAAGTACGAGAATGTGCTACGGAGTTTCAGCGTTATGCCAAAGAAAGCGGTGTGCCAGTATTTATCATTGGGCACATCACAAAAGAAGGAGCTATTGCAGGACCCAAAGTGTTGGAACACATTGTAGATGTTGTGCTGCAATTTGAAGGCGATCGAAACTACACACATCGCATTTTGCGTACCATTAAGAATCGTTTTGGTTCTACTTCGGAATTAGGAATTTATGAGATGCAAGGGATTGGTTTGAGAGAAGTTTCTAATCCATCAGAATTATTATTATCACAAAAAGAAGAAGACTTAAGCGGTTCGGCTATTGCAGCTACCCTAGAAGGAATTCGACCGATGTTGATAGAAACCCAAGCACTGGTAAGTACGGCTGTTTATAGTTCCCCTCAACGTTCTGCGACAGGCTTTGATTTGCGTCGATTGGGAATGTTGTTGGCTGTATTGGAAAAACGTTGCGGGTTTCAGTTTGTGAGCAATGATATATTCCTCAATATTGCAGGAGGCATCAAAGTGAATGATCCAGCGATAGATTTGGCGATTGTTTGCGCTCTAATTTCCTCTCTAGAGGATGTTTCTTTGCCTAGTAATATTTGTTTTGCAGGAGAAATTGGTTTGTCGGGCGAAATTCGTTCTGTACAACGAGCAGAGCAACGGATTCAGGAAGCCAATCGCCTTGGATTTGAACAGATATTTGTACCTAGGTTTAATATGAAAGGAATTGATCAAAAGAATTATGATATTGAAATTATACCTGTAGGAAAAGTAGAAGAACTGTATAATATCTTATTTGCATAGAAAATGGAAGAGCTCGTTCAGCGTTTTCGGTTTGTTGTTCCTCAGTCAAAAACAATTCCACAAATGGGAGTAAATGCTTTCTTTGTCGATGGTTTATTAATTGATACAGGGCATCGAAATGCACAAAAACAGGTCATGAAGGCGTTTGGTGATTTGCCAATAGAGCAAATTATTTTAACACACCATCACGAAGATCATACAGGCAACCTAGCAGCTTTAAAACAGAAGATAAATGTTCCTATGTATGCACATGCCTATTGTGCCAAGCTGATGGAATCCCCTCCGCCTGTTTGTTTTATAGAGCGAAAAACATGGGGGGCTAATACGGCTGTATCGGGCATTCAACCTGTTGATAAAACCATAGAAACCAATCGATACAAATTTCATGTCGTGCATACGCCTGGTCATTCGGAAGATCATATTTGCTTGTATGAACCGAATCAAGGCTGGCTGTTTTCGGGAGATTTGTATGTTCACCATTACATTCGTTATTTTATGGCAACGGAAAGTGTGATAGAGCAAATAGAGTCGCTGAAAAAAGTATTAAAATTAGATGTTCATCGGTATTTTTGTAGCCACAGTTTTAAAGAAGATTCCTTTGTAGAGCGATTTACAAAGAAATTACAGTTTTTGGAAAACTTTTATGGAATAGTAGTTGAGTTGCATCAGAAAGGGTTTAGTCCTTCAAGCATTATGAAAGAAATTAAGATGAAGGAACAGTGGTTGATTCGATTGCTATCTGGGGGCTGGCTGTCTGGTATTAATATGGTATGTTCTGCGATTAGAGATGCTGAAAGAAATAGTTAGGATTGGTGTATCAATTGAGTTAAAAGTTCTATATGTTCCTCAACAGGTGTCTCTATTCGAGCTCGGATACTAGTATTGCCTTCAATTCCTTTTAGGTTTAATTTTCCGTCTATTCTAAGTTTAAAAAACGGTCTAGCAAAATGGGGATAATATTGTAGCTTCCCTTCTTTTCCTAAGTTTTTAATATGGTTGGCATCAAGTGGTCGAGATAAAATAATTTCTTTGATCATGGATCCATCCAAACAATCCTCTACATGGTGCATTTCAAGTATCTTCATAAGTGTAAATATAATTTTTAGTGGTTGTTTGTCATTAAAAGAATTTCTTGAATTGCTTTAATAAAATATTCAATTTCGGCATTGGTTGTAAAGAAAGAGGGACTAACACGGACCGTTCCGTCTTTAGGAGCATTGATAGGCGCATTAACAAGAGGAGCACAGTGCAAACCTGTACGAACGATTATTTGATAGTTTTGTTCTAGCAAATAGCCAATATCAGCTGTTTCTATACCATCTATGGTAAAGGATAGAATGGTTGTTTGTTGTTCGAGAGGAGCGTATATTCGAATTAGAGGATAAGTGGAAAAGGAATCTTTTATAATTTGAATTTGTTTCTGAATTTTTTGACGAATAATATCAAGACCTATTGTTTGAATAAACTGAAGGCCTGCATCAAGAGCAGCAATACCTACTATATTACTAGTGCCTGCCTCGTAGTAAGTTGGACGGTGTGTGGGCTGATATAGCAAATCACTCTGAGCGCCAGTACCACCAACTTTCAACGGTGCTAATGCAATATTTTGTCGAATATAAATGCCACCAATGCCAGAAGTTCCATAAAGTGCTTTGTGTCCAGTGAACGTTAAAATATCAATAAACATATCTTGAACATCAATAGGATAAAGCCCTGCACTTTGAGCAGCATCTACCACAAAAGAGATGTGTTTTGATTTTAAGAAACGCCCAATTGTTTTTAAGTCATTTAAAGTCCCCATTACGTTAGAACAGTGATTAAGGACTAGAGCAACGGTATCTGGTTGTATGTGTTTTTCTATAGAATTGAGCGTAATCCTACCGTACCGATCACTATTGATAATCGTCAAACGAATTTGTTGTTCCCGTTCCATGGTCTTTAAAACTCTCAAGACAGAGTTGTGCTCAAGACTTGTTGTCAATACGTGTTTTCCCGTCCAGTTACTTCCTTTCAGTGCAAGATTAAGGGACTCTGTCGCACTAGAAGTAAAGACAATATCAGAGGGAGAGGGAGCATTAAATAAGGTGGCAAGAGCCTTTCTACAGTTTTGTTGTATAGCCTGTTTGGATTGCGAGAGGTTATTTCTAGAATTATGTAGAGGTGGTTGGATCAATATCTTCGTAACAGCATCAACTACCGAAGGTGGTTTAGGAAAGCTGGTAGCGGCATTATTCAAGTAGACATACTCTTCCATATTGCAATAGTTCATTGAGGAACTTTATTTGATTGATAATTAATGATTTATGAATTTACTGCATTTTGTGTTAAAATTTTAATTATCAAACTAATATAAATATGCTTTTTTATCTTTTTGGTGAAAAAGTAAAAAACTAAGCTTGCCGAGTAGGCTTGTGCTAGTAGCACAAAAGCCCAAGGTCATGAGCGTAGCGAGCTACCACGAAGTAGCACCGTAGGTAACTAAGCTTGCGACCTCATGACCGCAGGGAATAATCAACGAACTACTAATATTGTAGACATATATTTAAATACCCTGTCTGCTAATCCCCTGCATCCGTTTAAATAAAACAGAGAAAAACCATTAAAACAATAGAATGTAGCAGACAGCGTACTCAATCAGACCTGTTTTTAAGATTCTTTAGCTTTGGTGACGATGAATTCACCGTAAGCATCACCACACTCAATACCTTTGACTTGTTCACACTCATAGGTTCCAATTGGTTTGCCTTTAGGATCGTAATCACCAGCATAAGCCAATTCCATAAAAGCAGCGCAAACGCCTCTAACCATGTAAGCACTCATCTTAGAGGAATGGCCATAATCTACAATATCAGCTTCATAATAATCATAGGCTCTTACAACCATCTTCTCGTTTGGAATTAGCTCTACAATTTCTGTATTTGCCCAACCCCAAGCGGTGAATACAGCAAAAGCACCATGTAGAATATCTTCTGGAATTTTTTCTAACATTGGTCCAACAACAGCATTCCATTCATCTGAGGTAATAATACCATAACCTGTATGATACCCACATTCATGAGCAGCGTTGTATAATAAATACTCTTTATAGAAACGCATTTCGGGAGATGATTTGGACGATAAGCGTTCGGCAAACGCATTCCAAAAATCAGTAGGAAGTTGGTTGACGGTTACATTAAAACCTTCTATAATACCATTTTCATCTGGCAACATGTCTATTTGAGACATTTGTTGAATGATCTTTTTTCTATCTATAGCCATTTATCTTCGAGTTACTTTAAAAAAAGAGGTGGGGGCACCCATAACAATACTTTGTTCTTCTACTGCTTGAAAGGAATTGGGAGACATGTCTAGGCAAACGGCAAATAATGCCTCAATAAATCCGCCAGAAATGTAATTAATCGGTTTGTCATAAACCCCCCATTTTTTTACCCAACCGCTATCGGTATGAGAGAAGGGAAGTTCGACAGCACCACTAAATTTTCCAATGAATTTGACGTTCATTTTTCCTAATCCCAACAAGGAATAATATTGACTGGCAATAGTGACTTTTTCTTTAATGGTAGAGTGTTCTGGATGTTTGGAAAAGTACTGGATTAATAAGTCTCGAAAACTTTCTCTTGCACATTCTTTTAATAAATCTGTTTCACCAGCATCTAAAGCCAATTGAGTGTATAAGCAAGTATAGTGATGACAGTGCAAAACCGACAAGATACCATTTATATAATGTCTATTGGTTTTTTCATCAAACTGATGATTGTATTGTATGTTATCTTTTATTACAATAGCCATAGTTGTTCTTTATTTAAATTCCTTTTTTATTTCTTCCATAGCATCTTGGAAAGTACCAATAAGTTCTTGGGTATCTTCAATTTCTGCGGCTTTGACACTAGGGGTTCGAGTAATAACTGCAAGTCTGATTTTTGCTTTTAGCCCGCCTAATTTTTGCGCTTCATCATAAAACTGAGTTAATCGTTCTGCCATATAATTCATTTCATTTTGTATCTTAATAAGATGCTTTTAGGTACTGTATTGTGAGAGGAATAGGGATCGTTCAAATACTTGCTAAAGCATATAAGAGATGACTTTAATTAAGATAGATGTTAGAAATAATAAATTGTATCGGATATCTAGAATTGTCATACCAATGAAAGAATGGGGGGAATGACAATTCTAATTATAGTGTAAACATATAAATCTTTCTTCAAAAATTGCACCATATAGGCTGTTATTTATTTATTAAGCAGCGCTTAAACCAGAGGCTATATAGAGTTGGATGATAAATATATCGCTATGTTGTGGTGTAGGAACTGTTATTACACAAATAAGTCCCTGTTTTGTTAGTTCAAAAATAGCGAATTATGGACTAACAATTGATGCTTAATGTTGGTAGTATACACATTTTCATAGATAAAAAAATAGAATGCAATTTCATTTTGAATGAAAAACTATAAGAATGAAGTTTTGACAACAAGGTGCTGTGCAAAATAATAGAACTTAACGTTGTAAATACAATTGAGCACAGCCCTCTGCATCCGAAAGTGCATGATGATGATTGAGCTCAATTCCTTTTCGGGCACAACAAGCACTCAATTTAGCAGGTTTATAGCCTTTAGATCGGTAGATTTTGCAGGTGCATTCCCAACGATAGCCAAGGTCATAATCATCGTAATTCAAACCATAATAAGCCATAGAATTTTTTAGAACACTTCTGTCAAAAGATTCATTATGAGCAACCAACGTTTGACTTTCTATTCGTTTGATAATATCGGGAAACAAATCTAGGAAGTTCGCTTGACCCGCTGTTTCGTGAGGCTGAATGCCATGTACTTGAATTGTTTGCCAAGTGTATAAATTGCCAGGTGGTTGAATGAGAGAGTAATATTTATCGGTAATAATACCATTTTCTACCGTTACAAGTCCGATAGCACAAGCGCTGTATCTGTGATAGGTCGCCGTTTCGAAATCAATAGCTACAAAATTCATAGGATTCATTTTATACAGTTAATAGAGTCATTCACTAATTTTTGTGAATGATTGTTAATAGGGAAATTAGAATGGGGGTTAAGCTTCAAAAATAAATGTACAATCGGGCAAAGCTGTCTCTAGTTCTTGTCTTTCTATATTGGTAAACGCATAAGGTTTGATATGTTTAAAGGTAAACTCTTTTAACCAAGTCATTTCTTTGAGCCATTCCCAGCCATAAATTTGAATTCTAGAAACTCCATCAGGGATTCCTTTGTCATCAATGTCAAAAAGAGATTCATATCCTTCAACAGTAGTAAATTTCGCATCATAAGAAAGGTAACTCAAATCTAAGTAGGTAAGTTTTTTTAAATTTTTGATCGTATTAGGAATGCTAACAGCTGGTTCAATAACCAAGCATTCAAGGGATTGCATTTTGTCAATGTCTTCAGGAATATCAACAGAATAGGCATTGATTTGCAAGAGCTCTAAGTTTGATAATTGCGTAAAGGTTTTAGGAATTTTTAGATAGGGATTGCTTCCCATACCACTAAATAGCGTTAAATACTTTAATTGACGCAGCTCGTGAAGCCATTCGGGAATTTCTGTAACAATCACATCTCCCAAGTCCAAATGCTCCAGTTGTTTCATTTGGCGAATGCAGGAAGGAAAATCATAGGCATAAGTGTCTTGCCCAGACACTTGGCGTTGGGGCGTGCTAAAAATACCTGGAATCCCATAAAGAATCAATTCTTTCAATGCAGGTAGTTGTCCCAACTCATCGGGCAAGTTGCGCAATTCATTGTTGCAAGACAAGTCGAGCCGAATTAAGTTGTGTAGTTGCACAATCTCTTTAGGAATTTCTTTGATATTATTCCAAGAAAGATTGAGTTTGGTAATAAACTGGCAGTTCAACAAAACTTTGGGAAACGTTGTCAGTTTTGATTGTTCTTTATTGATGCCAACACTTCCTTTTAAATTCATAGAAGGATGAAAATGGACGTTACAAAAACTATGAATGTGTGCTTGTTTTAAATCTAGGGCATCTGTAGGAAAGGCTATATTGTCTTCTTCACAATCTTCTCTAAAAATCTCGAGCCAATAGGAGCGATCTTGCTCAAAAGAAGGCAATTCTTGAAGGGCTTTGTAAAATTCATTGATCACTTCCTCACGACAACCCAAGCCTTTTGCTAATTCAAAGGCTAAGGCTCTATTCTCTGGATCTGTGGAGTAAAAAAGCGATCTAATTTTTTCTCTTTGAGTAGGCATAATATTGAATTAGTTAGGAACCGTAATTAATAGCTCAGATTCAAAAATAGCAGCAGGTGAAATGACCTTTTCATCCAAGGGAATTGCGCCCTTATAGCGTTCTTGTAGTTTTCTTTGCACTTCATCGTCGGTTAAGTCAAATGACTCTAAGGTTTGCAATTGACCCAATTCAACCCCAATCGCTTTTTTATAAATTTTCCAGACCAATTCCGAACAATAAATCCTATCATCCGACCATTCAAAATAAAAATCATAATGCTTGCCCATGTATTGCTTGCCAATTGTTTTCATTGAATGCAAGGCTTGTTCATCGAGTATTTGATCGGCATCTTTTAATCGTTTGACAACATATTGCTCTTTTTGACCCCGCTTAATCCAAGTTTTTAGAGGAGTTAATTGAACAGGTTCTATTGCTTCATAGACCCAAAAACTTCCTTCTTTTTGATAAATAATGCCAACGTGACTATAAGGAGAATGCGTTGCCAACTGAATCGCTTTACTTTGTCTAGAATTAGAAGTTTGAAAAATAATATCTCCACTTTGAAAAGCAGGCGCTATTTGATTGGGTTTGCGAGGAGGATAAATGCAATCAGGGGTGGTAGGTTCAGGCGCGCAAGCAGTTAAGCTATAGAGGATCAGCAAAGCAAAGAACATTAAGTTCACTCTTGGGAAATTCTTTTTCATAACTATTGGCATTTAGTTTTTAAATAATGGGCACAAGCCATTGCAGTAGAAAAACAACCTTGCAACAAAAAACCACCTGTAGGAGCATCCCAATCTAACATTTCGCCAATAACAAAAATATGAGGATACTTTTGAAGTGAATAATTGGCATTGAGTGCATTCAAAGAAACACCACCTATGGTAGAAATAGCTTCTTCTATGGGGCGTAAAGCTTCTATTGGAATTTTCAAATGTTTGATGGCTTCTATAAATCGTTCAGGAGCCAAGTATTCCTCTTTTGTTGTAAACGCTTTGATCAAGGCAAATTCTGCCTTGTTTAAATTAAATTCATAAGCATAGTTCTTAGTTTTTAAGCATTTACCTTTTGTTTTACTCAATAAATTTTGATGAGAGTTATTGGGTTTGAAATCAATGGCTAAAAAAGGAGGCTGTAGGGACTTAAAAGCAGTACGGATGAGTGGTACAATAGGATAGATAGCGTTCCCTTCTAAGCCATAATCTGTAATCAAAGCTTCTCCTTTTAGGGAAGTAGAGCCAAGAGAAACTTGAATGTTTTTTAGTGGTGTTCCTGCGTATTTATCCCTAAACGCTGCATCCCACTTAACTTCAAGACCGCAGTTAGAAGCTTCAAAAGGCTGCGTAGAAATTCCCAGTTGTTCAAAGAAAGGCAACCATTTCATATTACTACCAGTAACCGACCAAGATGCACCGCCCAAAGCAAAAATATAAGCATCAGCTTGTGGTGAAAAGGTAGTAGATTGATGTTTTAGAATAGGTAATTGGTGCGCATTAAAACCTATAAATTCATGTTTGCAATGAATTTGGACACCATTATCCAACAGTTTGTCTTTAATTTTTTGCAAAACTTGAATCGGTTTAACCCCTTTTTGAGGAAAAACCCGACCACTACTACCAATAAAAGTAGTTATGGCTAATTTTTCTAGCCATGCACGCATCTTTTGAGTATCAAAAGATTGCAATGCAGATTGCAAAATAGGATGAGGCGTATATTTTTGATATAGGTCGTCCTCTATAGCAGCATTGGTCAAATTAAAACCACCATTGCCCGCTACCAAGAATTTACGACCAATGGTTTTTCCCTTTTCGTAAATATGCACGTCACAAGTAGCACTTAATTGCTCTGCTGCAATTAGCCCTGCTGCACCACCACCAATAATGATAACTTTTTTTGACTGCATCCTAAAATCGTTTGTTTAATAAGGGTCTACATCAATAATTGTTCGAATGGTAGAAAAGCCTTTTTGAGCTTTTAGGTGATTTTGAACATCCCCAATTAACTGTTTGGTATAATTGAGCTGCTCAGAATTTTTTCCTAATTTTATAATAATATCTCTTATATAATAAGTACGAATTCTAGAAATTCCAGGCGTTGCAGGACCTAAAATTCGATCTCCTAATTTTAGTTTTAAGCACTCCGCAAAAAAGCGAGCGGCTTTGTCTACCACATCAGCTTTTTTATGTTTTAATTGAATTTTAATTAAGCGATGAAATGGAGGGTAAGCAAAATCAATTCGTTCTTGCAATTCTCGTTCAAAAAAGTCCTTAAAATTATTTCTTTTAACTTCTTTCAACACGGGATGATCCATTTTATAAGCTTGAATATATACTTTTCCCTTTTTCTTTTTTCGTCCTGCACGACCACTCACTTGCAACAGGAGTTGAAATGCTCGTTCGGTCGCTCTAAAATCAGGGAAGTGCAACATTTGATCGGCACTTAGTACCCCAACCAACCCCACATTATCAAAGTCTAAACCTTTGGTGACCATTTGTGTACCAACCAAGATGTCTACTTCTTTGTTGGCAAAACGATGGATAATTTTTTCATGACCATGTTTGCCTTTTACGGTGTCCCAATCCATGCGAGCAACTTTTACATTAGGGAGGTAAATTTGTAGCTCATCTTCAATTTTTTCGGTTCCAAAACCTTTGATGATTAAACCATGATTGCCACAAGCAGGGCATGACTTAGGTAATTTTCGATGGTGATTGCAATAATGGCAATGTAAATCATTGCTAAACTTATGATAAGTTAAACTAACATCACAATCGACACAGTCTGCCGTCCAACCACAGGTATTACAACTATAAACAGGCGCATAACCTCGGCGATTTTGAAACAAAATTACTTGTTCTTCATTCGCCAACGTTTCTTCAATAGCTTGAAGGAGTTGAGGTGTAAAATGCGATTTCATACGCTTTTTCTTAGTTTCTTCTCCTGCATCTATAATATGAATATCAGGCAAAGTCGCATCCCCAAAACGTTTGTTTAATTCGACCAAGCCATATTTTTTTTGTTGCACATTATAATAGGTCTCTAAGGATGGCGTTGCCGTTCCTAGCAGCGTTTTGGCTTGGTATAAATAAGATAAAAATACAGCGGTATCACGGGCATTGTACCTTGGAGCAGGTTCATTTTGTTTGTAAGATGGGTCGTGTTCTTCGTCAACAATGATTAAGCCCAAATTAGAAAAAGGAAGAAACAAAGCAGAGCGAGCCCCTAAAACAATAGGCACTCCATTGAGAGAGTTGTGCCAAATTTCTACGCGTTCGTTGTTATTAAACTTAGAATGATAAACAATAATTTGATCGCCAAAATGTTTTTGCAAGCGTTGTACGATTTGGGCTGTTAGCGCAATTTCAGGTAGTAAATAGAGCACCTGTTGCCCTTTGGCAATCACTTCTTCCATTAATTCGACAAAAACTTGCGTTTTACCACTTCCCGTTACTCCGTGTAGCAGGACAACATTTTTTTCTTCAAAAGCTTCCTTAACTTCTGTTAATGCTTGTTCTTGAGCATTTGATAATTTAAAGTTGCCAATAACTTCCCCTTCGTATTCTCCAAGTCGACTAATTTCTTTTTGGTAGACTTCTAGAATGTTTTTGTCGACTAATTTTTTTAGACCACTAGAATCTATCTTAGCTCGATCATAAAGTGCCGCTTTAGGGACTTCGTCCAACTCCTTGCTCAATTGAATAAATGCCATCAACGTTTCTGCTTGGCGAATAGCACGAGTTCCAATCATTTCAAAGGCATCTCGTAGTTTGGTAGAGTCGCTAAAGTAGGGCTCTGCCAAGCAAACCATATCTATTGTTTTGCTTTTGTATTTATTCTTCAACTCTTCATTGACATGGATCAAGCGCTTTTCCATCAAACTTTTGATATAAGGATAGATGGTTTTTTGGTTAATTAAGGCTTGTGTTTCGGCAATTGTCAACTCAACCCGATTAAATAATGCCTCTAAAATGGTATATTCTTTATCATTGAGGTTGTGGTTGCCAAAGTCATCTTCAGAAAAATCATGCCGTAAGGTAATTTTAGTCTCACTTGCTAGTTTTAAGCCTGCTGGCAACGCCGCATTCATAACTTCCCCCATTGTGGTAGCATAATATTGGCTCATCCATTCCCACAATTTGAACTGCTTTTCTGTAACAACAGCTTCGTCATCCAATACATTTAGAATGGGTTTGGGAATATAATTCTCAGGTTCTGTTTGATGGATTTTGTAGATTAAAGCAGAATATAATTTGCTCTTGCCAAATTGAACTTCTACCCGAAAGCCCACCTGCACTAAATCTTTGAGATGAAGTGGAACACTATAAGTATAGAGTTTTGGCAGAGCAACAGGAACAATTACGCTTACAAATAATCGTTGTGTGCTTGCTTCGTTATCATTTTCCAAAAGATGGAGCAGTTGATCCATATAATATTTGTGCTTTTTGTCTTAAATCTTATTCTGTAGTATAAAGATAGGTATAAAAAGGATGATAAAACAGGTTTTTGCTATTTTTTATTACGCAAAATAATGATTGTGTATCTTATTTGCTTATTTTTTAATAAAAAGAACAAAAAAAAGACAAACTCCAATAGTAGAGTTTGTCTTTTTTAGTGCTTCTCCTTGTAGAGAACGAATGACTAGTGCGTTGTTGCTGTTACTGGTTCTTGAATCCCTTCTACACTAGGTTTGCCTTGGTTGGCTTCTTTTTCTTTTCTTTCTAGACGCATTGATTTGGTTCTAAAACGCTTATTGAAAGGAGCAAAAATATAAGCTTTGAAAATATAGCCCCAGAAATAAGGTTCGTTCAAACTAGGATCAATTTTATGCTCTATTTTTTCGTGTGCTTCTTTTGCCAAACTCCAGTGCATATTGGCATTCATATGATGTACCGTATGATAACCATTATTAAATAAGAACCAATTTAGAGAGAAAATATGCGATGCAGTAATGTTGCGAGAGTGATTGTACTCAGATTCTTCATCAGCATGTACATGTTGTACAAAGTTAAAGACAACTACTGTATACAAAGATGCTTGATGAGGGATAATAACTAGGAAAATAGCTGCTACCCAGTTTAAGTACAAAAAGGTACCTACCCAAGCCAAAAGAACAACAATTTGAGAAATAAAGCGCCAGAATTCACCACGATTTTTGCGGTAACGCTCTTGCAAGAACTCCTTATTGGCAATTGATTGGTAGTAATTACTAACAAATGGATATATTAAAAGTACCCATAGCTCATTGCGTTCTGTAAAACGGTACGTTTTGGTATAATCTGGTTCTTTGTTATTGTGTTTGTGATGGTTGCGGTTGTGTGTTGGAATCCAACCAAATACAGGAGTACCATAAAAAAGAGTAATCCAGTATTCCATTAAACGATTTAAGGGCTCTGACTTAAATATAGATACATGCATCGTATTATGTGCTATTACAGACACAGTTACTGCCATGAATAAATGCCAGATGTATAATCCTGCAAATACTAGTGTGCCTCCTGTCCATAAAATACTATCTGGATTGTTCCACGATACCCACATGAATGCGAATAAACAAGTAGTAATGGTCATAAAGAGGAGGGTCTTCAAATCAGCTTTGTACTTCAACATTTTTAATAAGTTTTGATGATAAATTGCTGCTTTTGTTAAAATAAACAGGAGCAATTTAGTTGAAATAATAACTACAAAACAGTTGTCTTGTATTTATTAAGAACATTTTGACTTTTTAATAAAGTGTTTCTTTGAAGTTGACAAGCAAAACTCTATTAAACAAATAAACACTCCATAAAGTTTAAAAACAAGGCAAAAATACAAAGTTTTATACATATTGTTACTATTCAAACTAATTTTAATAGTACTTAAAAAGTTTAAGTAGTTGATTGTTAGTGATATAAACTTTATTATTATTTGTTTTTGTTTATTTGTATATATGTTCAATCAACAGAAAAAGGCCTTTTTTACTCTATTTTTGCTGCTTTTCAACTTCATTTATATTGATGCACAAAACTATACCATCCCCTATAAAACTCCAGTTTTAGAATTATCAAAAGGATAGAAATTATTAAAATGAAGAGTTAATAGATTGCTGGTCAGTGTATTTGATAGGGTTTTGTTTTGAAATAATGTTTTGTTAAGAGAATGCAATTAGAGAGAGGGAATCAGCAGTTCTAGTCATTGCTAGACAATAATTGCTCCTCTTGAATGTCGGTGTTTGTTACTTCGAAATTATCGACCTCAATTTTAAATCCACTAGAATGTTCTACTTGAATATCTTTAAAAACATAACGAACGGCATCAGAGCGAATTGCATTTTTATCAAAGGTGTCTTTGTGGTAAGTTTGTCTAAAGACCATTCTGCCATGGATATTATAGGCAGCTAGTTCAAAAGAATGAATTTTGGAATCTTTCTTATCAATAACGTTTGTATAATTATAAATAGAATCATAAGAACGTTGAGCCCTTTGGTTGGGATTTTGTGTTCCAAAAGAAGGTACAACAACCTCTTTTCCTTCGTTTGTCATACCCTTGATATTAGTATAAGAGATGAATGCACCATTGCCATAGCGACTTCTTATAAAACCCAATGCTCTACTATTGAGAAAACTACCTTGAATATCTTTTAAAACAATTGCTTCTCCTCTTGTTGATATAATTGCTAAATCAAACTCTGTGATAACCACTTGACAAACGGCTATGGTGTCGGGATGTTGACATCCTAATTTGACCAAAGGCGTATTTCTATTCGAATTGGTGGGGCAATCACATGAAGTAGCTGTTTGAGGCAAGGCTAATGCTTGCGAAAAGGAAGGTTTCAGGCGGCGTTTTCGAATTTTTATACTAGGAACATCTTTAAATTTTGATGTTTGTGCGTCTGCAAGTGGCAAGCACAATAACATAGATAGGAGACAGGAGAAATATTTCATAGGAGTATTTATTTGTAGCGTTGCGAATGGTTGATTGCAATTGTCTTAACGGAACTTTAACGAAAGGTTACAAAATAACAGTGTGCTAAGTCTTTTTTATAAAAAAAATATAGGCAGAGGTCAACTTTTTAGTTAGAATTGGAGTTAATTAAGCGGGAATTAAATGCAATTCTAGGGAGTATCGATGAAATAGTGGTATTGGTTTGCTAAAATTGATAACGATGCTAAAGACAAGTAGTTGATAACTGTTTGACTAAACAAACAAAGTAGCCAAGTGAATTTTTTATGGGATATTTTCTAAGTTTTGAATTCATTTTGCTCGCGAGAAAGCATGTTTAATTCTAAGAAAACTAAAAAAATTGGTCAACTACTAAGAATGGATAATAGTTACATTAGCTATCTTTGTATTAGTACTTCGTGGATTTTTTAGCTTTTTTGTAAAAAACTAAAAAAGCATCTTTGCATCAGTTTGATTATCAATCCTTTAAGAAATCAAGCAGCAAAAGTATACTCTATTGATAATCAAACTGATGCGATTTTCCCACGAAGTAATGTGTATAGAATTTTATATTTTTTCGTTCTTAAAAAGAAGTAAACCTATTAAGAAAGAGTAGTATAGATTCATAATGATGTCTTGAAAAATAGTTGTTTATGAATCGCGCTTGTTTTTTAAACTAAAAAACTAAATCAAATTATAAATTAACCCAATATTCCTAAATTTTATCTTATGCAAGCATTTGACACAAAATCATTACCTGCACCACTAAGAGCCATTGTTGTCTTTATGCAACGTCTTTGGTTTGCTTGGTGTTGTTTAGCAACATTACTAATTGGCGTGGTTGCTTTAGTGTGTTACATCTTCATTTTTAATTTCTTGAGTGGAAAGAAGGCTGCCAATGCAGCTTACTTTGTGACCAAGTGGTGGGGAAAAACCTTATTGGCAGCTATGTTGGTACGGGTAACTTCAGAGGGGCTAGAAAAAATTGATCCAGAAGCAGGTGCCTATGTTTTGGTAAGCAATCACTTATCAGTAGTAGATATTCCTATTTGTATGTCAACAGCACCAGTGCCATTTTCTTTTTTAGCCAAACAAGAAGTAGACAAATTGCCGATTGTTGGGTATTTGGCTAGAAATATGCACGTTTATGTAGACCGAAAAAGTAAGGAAAGCCGCAAGCAGACCCTAGAGCGTATGAAAGCGCATATTGATTCTGGTCATTCTATTCATATTTATGCAGAAGGAACACGAAACAAAACGAATGAATTGTTGCAAGATTTTTATGATGGAGCCTTTAAATTGGCAATAGAAACACAACAGCCCATTGTGGCAATGACCATTTGTGATTCAGATAAAGTCTCGACTCCCAAAAAACCTTTTTTAGGTTCTCCTGCGTGGGTGCATTGTATTTGGGATGCTCCAATTTCGACAAAGGGAATGACGGTTGAAAATGACTTAGAACACCTCAAAACGATTGTTAGAGAACGTATCTTACACAATTTAGAACGTTATCATGCGACGTATCACATTTAGATTAAAAAAGCATATTTAGCAAGAAAAATAAGACTAGAAAAATCCACAAGCCATCTAAGAAATGCCAATAAATCGTTAATAACTGAAGTCGCATTCTTTTGATAGGATCTGAAAAGTATAATAAAACAGTCATAGGTTCTTGCATCTTTTTATAAGCATTGTATAAAAAGAGTGCTAAAAAAGGAATTCCTCCAATAATATGCGCAAAATGCAGCCCCGAAATAGCATAAAGATAGTTCGCCCCGTTGCCAATGTTCTCTCCAATTAATGAAGATTTGAAATAAAACCAACCCACCACTTGTGCTCCCATAAATAAAATGGTCAACATCATGGTGACGGTAAGTGCTTTTTGGTACCCTTTGGTGTCATCGTCTTTGTAAGCTCGATTGGCTTTGTTCATAAAATAGCTACTAGCCAATAAAATAAAGGAATTGATAATAAAAATAGGAGGGAGATAGACCCCATCGGCACTATTTTGAGAACGTGTAAAAACATAGCCAATCGAAAATGCCATGAATAACATAGTCAGGCTGATTAGCAATAGGAATAAACCAATTTTTTCAAGTGGAAGTCCAACAGCTGAACGTTCCATGTTAGATTTTTTTGTCATGTTGTGTCCTGCAAGGTATTGTAATGGCACAATAAATTAGTATTGATACAAATAGCATAAAGGATACTGCATGAGTAAGACTCATAAGAGACGCTTTGTAACTATTAATCTATGGAACAGCGTCTTTATAGTATAGTTCATTAAAACCCATCAATATATTCTAAATCTCCTTCTTCTCCATTGTATTCAGGAATATCTTCCCATTCTTTGGGTTGTGCCAAGGGCTGAATTGTTGGTTGACTTGCTTCTATATTATTGTTTTTAGCAAATTCTGCACGAAGGGTATTGGTAATCGCAGGCAACTCTTGACTCAACTGTGCGTCTAAGAATTTTTTACTGTGTTTGGGACCAATTTTATAATCATAATCCCCATACAAATTGCCCATAATGCGCGCATATATATTAAATAATCCTTGTTGGCGAGCTTTTATAGCTGTTTTATCTGGATTGTATCGTTTAAATTTATTAGCAATTACCTGTCCTGCATTGATTTTTATTTTAAAATCCAAATCATGGTTGAAGCTATATTGTCCTCCAACAACTAAGTTCAAAGCATTGCTTTGAATAAACATAGCAGGCAATATAAATTTACCATGCTCGATTTTAAATTGATTTTTAAGCTTTGTGAAAGCTATATGTTGCAAGTCACGCATTTTGATAAAGGAAGAGAAACCTTCGAGCATTTTTAGATTAATCAACTCACCATTGGTAATTTCAACATCTGCCACCACAAATAAATCTTCGTTTTTGAAGTTGCCTAAAGAATCTAAAAATAAGTTTACTTTGATGAGTGATTTTAGGCGCCCTCTCAAGTGCTCTGCTGTTAAAACATCTTGTCCAAAATTATCTAATTGTGCCAAAAATTCTTGGATATCAATATTGTTACAATCTAAGAATAGCTCTAGGCGAGGTTCTTTTTCAAAATAGATTTTACTGTTCAGCTCAAAAAGACCATCCATGGCATCTACTTTGACCCCTTTTAGTTGCATGACACTTTTGTCAAACTCAACGGCTCCATTAAAGTTTTTGGCTAAGACATTGCCATATTGCAGCTCAACAATATTAGTAATAAAGGTTCCTTTTAGGAAGGAGGTACGATAAGCTCTTCGCTCGAAATTTTCTTGTTTGAGTGAATCTTGGTCTTCAACCGCAGCGGCTTCAATTTCTTCGGCGGTATGTCCTCCACCAATGGCTAAAAGCTCGTCTAAATCCATTTTTTGAGAATTAAGAGAGGCTTGAAAGGTTAATTTAGCGTTTTGAGAATTTAAAGAATCAGAAAGCAATACAGGTAAGATATTTTGAAAATCGCCATTAAATACCATATCGCTTTTAGCTGTTTTGAAGGTAAGATTGGTAACGTTAAATGCATTGTTATCCAGCGATAATTCGCCTGTTTCTATATTTGTTGGTACATTATTAACGAGTAAATGTGCTTGATTAAAGTTGACTAAGCCATTTAGTTTGACTCTAGGGATACGATACATAGAGGTCATGTCTTTGAGACGACCATTTAGTGAAAGCTGGGCAATTTCTATCCAGCCACTTCCTTCTGTAACAGTATTACCAAAGAAGCCATAAACGGCATCTAGTGGAATTTTACCATCTAGCCCCATTGTAATTGTTGGGTTTTCCAAACCAACCATTTCCCAACTCAAGTTAATGGGTTGGTTATTTAGATTTGCTTGAAAACCAATGAGCTTCAATTTAGCAGTTTGATCGTCTATTCCATTGCCATTGGTGAAGTGTACATCAAAATTTACATTTTTCATGCTGCCAGCCATGTTGGGATGTGTAATTCGACCGTCTTTTAGACCAAATTGGACTTCAACAATGGGAGCAATTCGTTTGGAGGAAATGCCGTTGACTCTAGCGTTGAAGGATAGTTTTCCATAGCTCTCAAATTGCCCTAATGTAGCAGCATATTGCTCTGGAATCAACTGCATCAAAGATCCTAGCAATGCTTTTTTACTGTCAAAAAGAAGATTGTACTCTGTGCCTTTGTCTACTTTTTTGACAGAACCATGCATGTTAAATTGATTGCCTTCGATGTATAGTTTGATATTGTCAAAGGAATAGATTTCCGCAGCCAAATCCAAATCAACAGAGCCATTGTAAGCTAAGTTAGTTCCTTTCATATAGGTCGTTTCACCAATTGTGATATGTTCTGAAAATAATTCAGCATAACTCGTCATGGTGTGCTGATTGGCGTTGATTTCATTATCAATAATAAAATCTCCTGCAAAATCAGCAGAACTAGCTCTAACCTTGATGTCATAGGCAGCCGCTTTGTCTACATAGTGAATGGTAATATTGGATAGTGTTGCATCAGAAATAGATAAATTCAAGTCGGTACTTTCATCTGTTTCTGTTTTTTCTGCTGAGCTTTTGAAAATATCATAGTTGACATGTCCTTTTTCGTCGCTATAGATAAATAGAGAGCCCTCATTGATGGATATGGATGTAAAATTGTAGTCGCCCATCAAAAGTCCTAAAGTACCGCACTGTAGAGAAATACTTTTAACATCCAGTAGTTTTTCCTCTTGCCCTCCTACACCGTCAATTTTAGCATCATTAAGGTAAACTGCGGCTTGTGGAAATTTCCAAATCAAAGACAAACTTGCTTCGCTTACTTGCAAATCTGTTTTCAGTTGCTTATTAAGTGTATTAATAACCATTCCTGCAATTTGTTTTTCAAATATGGCAGCAATAACAATGAGGCTGATGATGGAAATTAAAAATAAACTACCAATTAATTTGAATAAAAACTTGACACGACCTTTTTTGCGTTTTTTTTGAGCTTTTTTTTGTTCGTCTCTTTTCTTGTAATTATCTACAGACATGTTTCAGTTATTTGTTTCTTTTGGATGCGTTTGATGTGTGTGACACGGTACTTAGATTAAAAACAATATCTATTCAATCATTACTCCGTTGGAACTACGAAGTATTATTCAACTAAATTTACAAAAATCTATTCAATAAGCTTGATTTGTGTATATCTAAAACAAAAAAAGCTTCTACTAAAAAGTAGAAGCTTGATGTGGGTAATGAGGGATTCGAACCCCCGACCCCCTCGGTGTAAACGAGGTGCTCTGAACCAACTGAGCTAATCACCCGTAAAGAATTTGGATATAATTTGTAACTAAATACAAACTAACTATTTGAAGTGTTTTATAGTGGGTAATGAGGGATTCGAACCCCCGACCCCCTCGGTGTAAACGAGGTGCTCTGAACCAACTGAGCTAATCACCCTATTTTGTTATCTCTTCTTTTAAGAGCAGCACAAAGATAGGGCATTTTTATAAAACTGCAAATTTTTTCTATTTTTTTTTAAAATAAAATTAAGATTTAAATAAAGTTAGTAGCTAGTGCTGTTGTTTATTGTCTTGGTTTATAATTGTATAGCATATATGAAGGAAGAAAATTAAAGCTTGAATTTTTTTTGTAATTTTTTTGTACCTTACTTAAAAAGTGAATCAAGTATCATTGCACTATGAAAATACAAGCCATTCAAACCATCGCTAAGGTGAATTTTTCGAGATTTAAGCCTCAATCCAACAAAGGTTTTTATGAATCTTACTTCATAAGGGGAAATCATCCTTCTGAAAAAAAAGCCTTTTGGATTCGTTACACCGTATTCGCTCCCAAAGATCGACCCCAAGAAAATATGGGAGAATTGTGGTTTGTTTATTTTGATGGCAATAAAATTTATCCTGCCAAGCAGGAATTCCCAATAGAAATGTGTAAGTTTCCTCGAAAGCATTTTTTTGTAGAATTGGGAGCGAATTTTATCAATAGTGCTCAAGCACAAGGACAGATTGAAGAGATCTCTTGGAAATTGAATTATACGTCAGCGGCAGACCCTATTTTTTTATTGCCTCAAAACTTATATATAGGTCCATTTCCCAAAGCCAAGTCTATCGTTTCCCAACCTTTTGCTCGGTTTGGTGGATACTTAAAAATGGGCAATCAGAAAATTAATATTGAAAATTGGGTAGGGTCTCAAAACCATAATTGGGGAGAACAACACACCGATTGGTATGCTTGGGGGCAAGTAGCAGGTTTTGATAACAGCCCAGCTACTTTTTTGGAAGTAGTGACTGCTAAACTAAACATAAAAGGAGTGGAGACGCCTTTTTTAACGATCTTAGTATTGCACCACAATGAAAAAAAATATCAATTGAATCAAATCAACCAATGGTTTACGAATAAAGGAAGTTTTGATTATTTTGATTGGACATTTGAATGTCAGACAAAGGAAATTCAATTAAAGGGAAGGATTAAAGCTTCTGCCAATGATTTTGTCGGGTTGCGCTACTTGAATCCTTCTGGAGGAAGCAAAAATTGCCTGAACAGTAAAGTGGCTAGTTGTGAGTTGGAAATACGAGAAACCAATCAGTCTGGCATGCCTCAAGCATTATTTAGCGAGCACAAATGCGCTTTTGAATTATTAACTAACGAAGGACAAGAACATCATGGCATTAAAATCAATTTTTAATTTAAAGAACAAGAAGCAGGATTTGAGGGGCAAATATGTTTTAATTACAGGCGCTGCTCAAGGTATTGGTTTAAAAACAGCCCATCAGTTTGCGGCAGCAGGTAGCCACCTTATTCTAACAGATATCAATGAAGAAAAGCTAGCCTTGGCAAAAGTAACTTTGAGAAAATACAAAGATATTGATGTACAGGTTTTCAAAGTGGATGTATCGAGTAAAAAAGCTGTTCAAGAAATGGCTGATACGATACGACAACGCATTGGCAGAATTGATATTTTGGTTAATAATGCAGGTATTGGACATCAAGGTTCAATGGAAGATACTAGTTTGAAGACTTGGAAACGATTGATTGATATTAATCTTTGGGGACCATTGTATCATATTTATGCTTTTTTGCCCATGATGAAAGCACAAGGAAGTGGACAAATTGTTAATGTTTCGTCTGGTCAAGCTTTTTTTAGATTGCCAACTTGGGGGGCTTATGCTGCTATTAAATTGGCGATGGGGGCTGTTAGTGAAATATTGCATTATGAACTTCAACAGTACAACATAAAAGTGACAACCGTTTATCCTTATATGGTTAATACAGGATTTTATAAAGATGTGGAAGCTGAAACATTGGGGACAAAGCTGTCTATGAAGCTCCTACCTCTATATTCTCAAAAACCAGAAACAGTCGCTAAAACTATTTTTAAAGCTGTAGAAAAAGGCAAACGCATAGAAATGGTTAATGTATTGAATAATATGGCAAAAGGACTGCATTTTTTTAACCCCGTATCCAATATTTTTAGCAAAACCGTAAATTTTGCATTGAATAGTTCTAATCGTTCTATCAAAAACTCACCTGTGATGCAGTCAGTCGAAAATTTAGTAAATTTATTGACCAATATATCCTATGGAGCATTGGGAGAGGTGGGTTTTAAAATGGAGGAAGTAATGTCTGGAGAGCACGAGTTTGTAAAAGGAAAACAAGGGAAGTTGCCCATGGAATTTAAAGTGGTATGGGGAACAGAAAATTTAGTTGACTGGGCAAATCCTTTTGGAGAAGACTTTATGTGTAATACACTAAGCGGAACGGTTACGATTGGTGGTTTGTGTGAGAATGCACCTTGTAGAGGACGTCTAGAGTTGAAATATTTTACAGAACAAAAAATACGATACACCTTCTATTTTCAGGCAAATGGAGAGTCGTATGAATTTATTGGAGAAAAAAGAAATATTTATCCTTGGAACTTACCGTTTTCTCATACCTGTTGTTTTGGAGAATTGAGAAAAGTAGGGTCTAATAAAGTGCTTTCCAATTCTATTACTCATTTTCATTGGGATACTCTGCCCGCTTTCTTGGGGAGTTTTGAATTGTTGAGAGATGCTGTCTGATGTTAGATAATTAAATAGCTTTTTATATGGCTGTTAATTAGAATAGTCGGCTATTTTTTTAGTAGCCGACTATTTATTTATAGTAGTAGTTAGCTTCGCTGCTACTGCGTGGTACTTCGTGATTAGTTAGCTTCGCTACTATTGCGTGGTTTTAACGAACTATTGTGATAGAGTGTGGTTAATTTCTATTTACTCTGATGCTGGATTCAACTCAACGTTGTAAAAATCGAACGGAGTAACATCCTCTTTAGGTTTGCCCTCAATTAAATCAAACGTTGATAAATCATTTGGCAGTCGATCAAAATAAACATCATAGGTTAATAAATACAAACAAGGGCTCTTTTCTAAGCGTAAGTTTTCTTTATCATTGATGCTCTCCTTTATTAAATATTGATTTACAAGTACGTTTTGAATAGAACGCATCTTGAATTTTTTAGAACCTGCTAAGATATGGTACTTTTGTTTGCCTTTGTTGTATAAATTAACAAAAGCATAAGTACTCTGTGGGGCATAGTATTGTATCCTAAAAATAGTAGCTGTTTGGGTATGCCATACTCCTTTTAAGAAAAGCTGATTTTGACCAGAAGGAAGGACTTTGTAATTGGGAGTCAATGCATGAGAAGGAGGAATTGTGGTGACAATTCTTTGGAGAGAAATGGGAACAGGAACTTCATTGAGCGTGCAAATCATTTTTTTTAGTGCATCATCTCTTGTCCAAAGAAAATCCTCTTTATATGCTTTAGAAATAGCCTTTGGAAAATTTTTAGTGCGTATACGGATACCTTTAAATTCAAGATAAGGAGAGGTTTGATCGCTGTAGTTTTTTACCAAAGATTCGCGTAAAATAGCTTCACCATGAATAAAGTCTTCTCTAAAAAACTGAAATGCGCAACTGATGCGAGTCATTGGTATCGTGGCATCTCGAAAAATTAAATCTAGAGGAGTTTCTTTTGTCTGTTTCGAAATGAGTTGCCCGTTTTTTCGGATGTCTTTAATAAGAACAGGGTGACAAATACCAGCAGCTGTTTCACAAGTCCACCCATGATTGCTACTAATTGACTCAAAAAGGTAATGGCCATCAGAAGTCGGTTTCTCAAAACTAACATAGAAGGTGATAAAAGGACCATTATAAATAATACTATCTATGAAGCTATTTTTATGAGAAGCTTTGTAGACAGGGTAAGGGTCTAATCCACTACTGTGCTCGACTAAAGGTTTTGCTTGTTTTTTGGATTGCCCAATGGTGGTAGTTGTACTTAATGTTAATAATAGCAAACAAGCAATTGAGAAGGTTAATTTTTGAGGTAGTAACATGAATGAAATTAGAGTTTTAATAGTTACAAAATTTTCTTTATAATGGCCTTGTTGTATCTGGGAATATCAATCTTATTCTAGAATAATAGCTTGCAAATCTTGAACCAATTTCTGTCCTTCTGCACTCAGTTTTTCTAGATTTTTTCCGTCGTTGGCTTTGGCTAAGGCCATGATAACAAAGTTGTCTGCACAAAGCTCGTCAGGGTGAATATTATACTGTGTGTTTCTACCGACTTGTTCCCAAAAACCAGTGATTTCATCAATAGAATATCCTACATCTTTATTCACAACCGACCATACTCCTGCACGGTTCTTTACTTCAAATAGTTGAAACGTTAAGTAACCGAAAAAAGCATTTAAGTCTGAAGTATACGCTTTGTATCGAGAATAAATGACAGGAATAGCTTCAAACTCACGACCTGTTTCTTTTTCTTTTACCGTAATAGCATATCTTAAATCAACTCCATCAGGATTGTATAATACACGTTTTTTCAAAAAATCGGATAAGTTCAACTCAGGTAGTTTTTCAAATCCAATACGTTGATACAAGGCATCTCGTTTGTCTTTATTATAACGAGAATAAATGTGGAAAATTTCGTGAATCATAGTTGATAAAAAAGCATCATTCGCATCTTTTGCCATTGTTAACATAGGAGCAGGAATAATAATAGAATTGTCACGAGTATAATAAACTGAAGGACCGTAATATTTTCCAGCTGTTTTGATCAGAAAAATTTCAGGTAGTTTTAAGTTAGGATTAACTTTGTAAGACAACTCTAATGCTCTATCAAATAGTTTGGTAGCAATTTCTTTTTCTTCTTTGCTAAACTCCTGCAAATCATCTTGTAGCATTTTCTTGTAATCTTCTAAAACCGTAGTTCTGGGATCTTCTTCTCGGTTTTCTTTCATTTGTATGGACATTTCCAAAGGAGCTACTTTTCCAAAGAAATCCTCTTTTTCATCAATGACAATCCATTTGCTAGCTTCCTTTTTACTAAGAAAACGATAGCCTGGGCGTTCGGTTGTGTTAGCGTTGTTGTTTTGTGAAGCGCAGCCCATTATCAATAAGAGAATAGCAAGGTAAAAAACAGATAGGGCAGATGATTTGTGGATGGTCATGTTGTTTGCTTTATTGGTCTAAAAAGAGAAAGAGGGTTACTTTTAAAAAGAGTAAACCATCTATATATTAATCGTATTGAAGTTTATGTAGTTCGTGACTTTTTATAGACTGGCAACTTCACAAAGTGATGTTGTCTAACTTCATTGGTTATAAAATACTTATTTGCAAATAATAAACAGCCTCTGGTCCTGTACAAAACAGCAAGTCCAAGATGCTTAAGTTAGAAACAAAACCTAATCTATCTTCAAAAACTTGAGGATAAGGGGCCGGTTTGAAAGAAGCATCTGCTGGAGCAGTGTAGTTTTTGGGCAATATGCAATTTCTAAAGTCAAGTACCTCTTTTTGAGGAGTTTTGACAAAGGTTTCAGAAAGGTGGATGTTTGGAGTTATTTGTAAACAATTCAGAACAAGTTCTTGCAAATCTAGACAAAAATCGAATAAAAGTACATAAGGCTTGTGGTACAGAATTTCAAAATCATCTTGGTAATATTCAAAAAATGGACTACTACCATATGCTGTTTTGATACTTCTCCAGTGCAGTGTCTGCCAATTTTTACTATTATCAATTTTTATACTGCGAATATTGGCTTGTTGATGCTTACCTTTCAACAGAGGAATGCTTAGCGGAATGACGCCATTTGCTGTAGCAATATAACAACGATTCCGAAAAGAACCTTTTCGGTAATTTTCATGCTGTTCTAAGTAAATTGAATCGTGTTTTAAAAATTTGGAATAATACTGAACGGTACCTAAGTACTGAAGTTCCATTAAAATAGCTGTTTGCATACTCATTAAATTAAATAAGTGAATTCCTGAAGGTAAATAATCTAGCCATCAAATAGGTTGTGATTTATTCAAATAAGGCACTTAAATTCCTCAAAGATGGTGTTTTTTATTTAAAATGAAATGCTTCGGATTGTTATTCTGAAGGAGTTGCTCAAAATTGACTTCATATCTTTATCAAAATACTTTTGGAAGGACAAAAAAACAGTGCGTAAAAGGCATTTTATCTACCCAGATATGTTATACAAAACGAGATAACTGAATGGACCGTATACAAAATACTTTGAAGGAGAGATGAGGAATTGTAACTCTTGGTTTGATGGGCAAAAAGCTTGTAGTAGGTTCTGTTATAATGTGGAAATGTATCTTTGTATTGCCTTGATTGTTAATGTTTTGTTGTTTTGGGTGTTGGAAATGTATATGGCTGATAATCAATATGGAAGCCATGTTGTCTCAATTAAACAAGTTTTTTGTGCAGTCTATTGATTTTTATACCTAATATTCAAGGGAAGTTTGTATTTTACGATGAATTTGAAGACTTTTTTACAATTCTGTTAGAGAAGCCTTAAATTCTAGAAAAAGAATCCTATTTTTGTCGATGCTAAAGTTTTTAGACTTTATTGCTTGTTAAAGCGATTCAAAGCTTAGGCTAATAAAGCAAAAATATTCCATCTTTATCAATGAATTGGAATAGGGGTATCCCCAAGCTAGATTGTGCAAGAGTGTGTCTACTGAATAAGATAAGAATACATTTTTTTCACAATTTATAAAATGAGCGAATTAATTAGCTTCATTTTAAATCAGGCGAAACGCCTAAAAGTTATAAAAAAGTAGCTTATGAAAAGATTTATATTACTCACGTTGGTTGTATTAAGTATGGGGTTTGCTGCTAATGCACAGCAGGAAGCTATGTTTACAAAATACATGTTTAATCCGTTGCCATTTAATCCTGCTGTTACAGGAACAACAGGGGCTTTGGATATGGTTTTGTTGCACAGACATCAATGGTTTGGCTTGCAAGGCGCTCCTTTAACACAACATTTTTCAATTCACTCACCATTAAAGATAGGAAAGGAAAACGAGAATGCTTCTATTGGAGGTTTTTTGGGGCATGATCAAATTGGTGCTACTAGAACTTTCATGGGATATGTCACCTTTAGTTACCGCTTGCGACTGAATAATCCTAAAAAGAAAAATAGGATTATTTATTTAAATATTGGTTTGTCTGGCGGTGTTGGCAATTGGTCGGCAGATTTTTCTAAATTGAATTTAGACGATGCAAACGATCCTTCTTTTCAAAACTTAACACCTAATATTTGGTTGCCCAACTTTGGAGCTGGACTTTATTTGTATTCCAAAATGTGGTATGTAGGAATTTCTGCGCCCAAACTTTGGACGAACAACATGCGAGCTCGTGCTCAGAGTGAAAGTGCTAATTTACCAAGGTCACAAGAGTATCGTCATTATTACTTGACGTTTGGTGGTGCCATTAAAATTAATGATAATTTTGTGATTCGTCCCTCGTTCTTATTGAAGAATGTTGGACTTTTTGTGGCTAAAAATGCTCAAAATACAGTTGGTGCGCCAACAGAGTTTAATGTAGATTTAGGCTTTTTGTTAATGAAGCGTTTTTGGATAGGTGCTTCTTTCCGTTCTTCTGTAGAAGCCGTTATTGGTCAAGGCTCCTCGTTTGATTCGGTTGATTTTTGGATGGGAATGCGTCTCAAAAATGGTATCCGATTTGGCTTGGCGTACGATTATCCACTCAATAGCATGCTAGGACCTGGAATTGGTTCTTATGAGGTTATGTTGGGATATGACCTATTCAAAACAAAAGAACTAGAAGATGGTGGTCGAGTAATTGACCCCCGTTACTTAAACTTCTAACAACAACAAATAACACACTATCACACGATCTAATTCACTATTGTTCTGTTAGTGTCATCAATACTGAAACACGATATAGATCCTTATAACTTTTCTTAATAGAACTATGCGATTCTCAAATTATATACTAACCTTTTCTTTTATACTGGCTTTTTGTCTTAGTGTCAATGCTCAGCGAGCTAAACTCAATCGTGCAGAGCGTTTGATGGGACAGCATAATTACACGGCTGCAATTGACATTTATTTAGGTATTTTGGACAAAGGGAACAATGATGATGCAATCATTGGCATAGCAGAGTGTTATCGACGTGTAGGCAATCCTGATGAAACGGAGTACTGGTATGGCTTGGTATCTAGAATGCCCAATGCTCCTCAAAAATCTTGGTTGTATTATGCACAAGCTTTGCAACGGAATGGAAAATATAATGAAGCTAAAACTTGGGCTGAAAAATATGTGAATCAGATAGAGCCGAACAACACACAAGCGATGTGGTTGATTAAGTCTTGTGAAGAGAATGTAGTTCAGGATTTGAGAGCGTCAGGCAAACTTTATAAAGTAAGTCCTGTTGATGAAGTCAATACAGAAAATGACGAATTTTCACCTGCTTACTTTAAAAATGATTTGGTGTTTGTTTCAGCTAGAGATCGCAAGGCGTATGTAAAACGATTCAATCGCTGGAGTGAAGAAGAGAACAAGCCGTTTACAGAAATTTATACGGTTAAAAGAAACCAAATAGGAGAGCCTGAGGAGTATACGTATAACTATGGTAAAGTAGAAAAGTTTAGCAAAGGCTTGAGCTCTAAATTTCACGATGGACCATTGACCTTTAATGCAGAGTTTAATGAAATTTACTATACACGCTCTAATATGGGCAAATCAGATGATGGCGTCATTCGTTTAAAGGTCTATCAATCAAAAGGAAGTCCAAGCAAATATACAGAGCCTCGTTCATTGCCGTTTAACAGTGATGAATACTCTGTCTTGCACCCTTCGCTTTCTGACGATGGTGAAATGTTGTTCTTTTCGTCAGATATGCCAGGTGGTTTTGGAGGATACGATTTGTATGTGTCTTATTTAGAAGATGGTCGCTGGTCGCCCCCTGTTAACTTGGGACCGACTGTAAATACAGAAGGAAATGAGGTATTCCCTTTTCATCATGAAAGTGGGACCTTGTATTTTGCTTCAAATGGTTTAGTTGGACTGGGAGGACTGGATATTTATAAAACAAAAGAAAATTATGGTGCTTGGACGGACCCTATTAATTTGGGGTATCCTATTAACACCGTAGATGATGATTTTGGTTTTATTATTAACGATGAGCAAACACACGGTTATTTTTCTTCAAACCGAAAAGGAAAAGGTGGGGATGATATTTATACATTTACCAAGTTATCTGTTACTGTTGAAATTAACGTGTTTGATGAAGAAACCAAAATGCCTATTGAAGCTGCGGATGTCTTTACACCTTGTTCCGAAGTACAAAACTTCTTGACCAATCAAGATGGTAAAGTAATCATGGAATTGCCATTAAATAAGGCCTGTGACTTTGCCGCAGAAAAATTAGGGTATCAACCTAATTCGGTACGTTTGTCTTCCAAGAATGAACCTCCAGGAAAGACCTTGTATGTGCAAATTCCATTAAAATTAGAGTGTATTTTTAGCGTATCGGGAACAATTGTAGATGGTTTAACTAATGAACCTGTTGATAGCGCATTGGTTCGTATGCGTTCTTATTGTGGCGGGGAAGAGGACGAACTTTCTGTTTACACAGATATAGAGGGGAAATACTTGTTTAGAGATGTCCGAGAGGATTGCGATATTCGTGTAACTGTCGAAAAACCTGGCTTTACCAAAGGTTCGGTGACCTTTAAGACAGGAACGGAGTGTGGTCCAGGTGCCGTAGCCAATGGTGTTGTTGATACCAACGGTGCGATTGTTCAGTCGATTCCTTTGTATTGTTATGGTCCTAATTGTGATAATGACACGATAGGAGGTGGAATAACAGATGTAAATATAGATCCTGATTCAGAAAAATGTGTGAAGGATTCTATAGCCCTTCCAGATGGAGGTGTTCGAGTAGAATATTGTGATGGATCAGCAAAAGAAATTGGGGCAGATGATAGGATTGTTGATATAGATAAAGATGGTATAAGAACAGAACGTCCTAGTGTGGGAACAGCAGAGTTGGTTAATATTTATTATGACTTTGATAGAGCGGATATTAGAAGAGATGCTAGAGCAGGTTTGGATGATTTGATAACGATTCTTCAAGCGTATCCAGAAGCTAAAATTAAAATTACTTCTCATACAGATGCACGAGGGAAAAAAGGCTATAATAAGCGTTTGTCAAAACGAAGAGCGGAATCTGTTATTCGTTATTTAATGGATAAAGGAATTGATAAGAGCCGTTTAAGAGCTAAAGGAATGGGAGAGGAAATTATGATTAATGATTGTTATGATGGGGTAGAATGTAATGAAGAGCAACACCAAGAAAACCGTCGTACAGAATTTATGATTATTGAATATGTGCCACCTAAGTTTGGTGACGGGAAATCAAAACGTCCAGCCAATATAAAAACAAACCCTTGTACAAATTGCCCTAGTGCACCTAATGTAGAGGGAGAAGTTGAAAGCATAGAATCATCTACAAATGATTTTTAAGATAGAATTTCATTTAGTATAAAATGACAAAAAGCGTTTAGAGATTCAATCTCTAAACGCTTTTTTATGGTGCCAAACCGAGGTGAAAAAATGGCATAAAGTAGATAAAACTTATAAATCTAACGAAAAAAAATGAACTACACAAGCCCTAAAAACAATAATCTTCTATAGGGTTTTAATTGAAAAAAATCCTTGTTTTTTTGCTTTAAAAGTCGTATCATTAGCTCGTCTAAATTTGTTTAATTAAAAACTAATAGCAAATGACAAAAGAAGATTTTGACTTCAAAGCTTTGAAAGCACTAAAATATAACGATTATAAACGACAGTATTTCAAAGATGCTGTATTGAACAAATCAAAGGGCGGTTTGATTTTGACTATTTTTGATATCGGTACCGCCAAAAAGACTTGTGCCTTTATTCCTTTTCTTAAATATAAAGAAGCAGAAAGTGCCTTTAAAGTTTGGAAAAATCTTAAAGATACTAGTTTAAAAAAATCGGCATGTAAAGTAGCTTTGGGAAAAGTTTCTACGAAAAAAAATAGCGATGGACTACTAGAGGTGACTTTTGACATTTCTAAAGGGTTGAAAAATCCAGCTAAAATAGAAGCAGCTGCTCGCCCACTATTCGACCTTGTCGAGAAAGGATTAAAAGTTGTTGGGACAATAGAAGAAGGAGACAATGTGCCTACCGATGGAACGACTGTAGAGGATACTCCTACCTCAACTCCTGATGATAAAACAGCTCCTGCTCAAATTAAAGAACTTATATTGGGAGTAACAGGAATTCTAAAAGAGGCTTTGCCTAAAGTGATTATTCCGAATATTAAAGCAAAAAAGGTTTCTTCTAAAGATGCTGATACTATCAATGATTTGTTTTCCAAGTTGGAAGACTTGAAAGCTGTTTATGAAAAAGCTGGTTCTGAAATTCAACAGAAAATTGACAAACATTACAACTCTATTCTGAATCAAATTCCAAAATTAACCAAAATTAAAACGGCTATAGATAGTCTTTTGGGGTTAATCGAGGCACAAGAAGATGTCAAAACAGAACAAGGAGATACCGAAGAGGTTAAGCGATTGAAGGAGCTATTGGATTATGCTATGAAAGAAACGGAATCTATTTGGAAAAACTTTAATAAAACAAAGGACGAAATCTCAAATGCTACTTCTCAAATTATTAAAGGAGGAGATGAATTGTTAAACGCATTATTTAATTAGACTTACCCCCAATATTCTAAAGGCCATAGAACGTCTCTGAATATTATGAAATCATAACCATTATGCCAGTAGTAAAATCAAAAGCACTTGAAGAAGGGCAAAAAGAATTGGAACGCCTTAGAGAGTTGAAGCAAGAAATCTTAGGCAAAATGCCTAAAGAGTCTAATTTCTTGACGAAAAAATTGATCAAGTTATTAGAAAAACAATTGGACAAAATTGAGGATAAGATTAAAGAGGCAGAAGAAAAATTAATAGAAGCTACCAATGCCTCGGATTTAGTTAATCCTGAGGTTTTAGGTAAAGTAAAAGATATTGTGGAGGATGTTGCAGAAGGAAAAACGGATGAGGCTATCGATCATGTCAAAGACCTTGCACAAGAAAAAGTAGACGAAATCATTGATGAAAAAGTCAAAGATGAAACACTTGCTAGAACTGCTAAAGACGTGATCGACCGAACAATGGATGGTGATTTTGATGGCGTAGTTGATGTGGTTAAAGATGGTGCTAAAGATAAAGCAGGGGAGGTAATTGATAAGCATGTTAAAAACGAAAAAATAGCCGAAGTTTTAAAAGATGTTGTAGATGGGGCTGTTGATGGTGAATGGGAGAACTTGCTAGAGATTGTCAAAGATGGTGTTGTTGATATTGCAGAGGGTAAATTAGAAGAGTTTATTAATAAGATACTGGACTTGTTTGAAGCTCAAATCAAAATTAAGATTGAGTTTGATATGAAGGAAGAAGCCAAGGCACTTATTCCTAAAGCATTACAAGAAACAAAGAAAAAAGCAGGTCCTCATTGGTCGGTAGAACTAGCCAAGAACCTTAGTATCCGATTGGTTAAGGAATCAGCTATTATTATTAAAGCAGAAATCAAGCGTTTAACCTCTGAAAATGGCTTAAAAATATTGACGCAGATTGCTAAGGATGCCTTAATTGCTACTTTGCAAAGTGGTCTGGCTGGTCGAAAAATCAAAGATATACTGAAAGAACTGGTACAACAAATTGCGCAGCATCCTGAGTTTAAGAAAATTATCAAGGATTTCAAACGCAAAATGTTGACAATGTTTATCCGAGTAGCAGAAGAAGAGGTTGAAAAAACAGTAGGACCTGTTGTAGATGCATTTTTGCGTGTGCATTCTCCTTGGACAGGAACATTATTAAAAACAGGCAAGCAAACAGCAAAGGTTGGACCATTTTGGGGATGTGTTAGCTTGGCGTTGAGTATACAAGCTGATTTAACAGCCAAATTAAATGCCGAACGAAAAGGCTTAGGAGCAATTGGAAAAGGAGGCTTGTCAGGAAAAGTTTATGCAGGTGTTGGAATTGAAATTGGATTTGATGTTCCTTTGGTAGGGGATGTATCTATAGAAGGAGGTGTACAGGGGGGACCAAGTATTAATGCTTTAGCAAGTCTTAGTTTTAGTTTTAAAAATGCCGTTGTTCATGCCAAAGTAGTTCCTGCTACTTTAAATATTGATATGTCAGCGCGTTTGTATTTGGAGACGCCTATACCTAATCGCATTCTAAAATACGTTCCTGCTTATTTGTCTAGCACGTCTGTTGTAGAACAAACAATTTATTATCCATTAGGACGCCTCAATTTGTTGACAGCAACTACACCTGGATATACGTTGACATTTGATATGGTTAATAAAAAATATGCCTATATCGGTGCTTCTGGAAAGTATACAATAGGAATTCACCCCAAGGTGAAAGCTTATTTGAAAGATGTCAAAGAGGCTATTGAAGAAGCTGCTCAATCGGTTGTGGATACCGTAAATCCAACCAATTGGGACTTAAATCCATTTGATGAAGAAGGATGGATTGGTAGCTTGTTCTAAAACGCAAAATTGGCAATAAAAATAGATTAGATAATGGCTCTAAAATTACACATTGTAACTTTAGAGCCATTTTATTGATGTTTACAATAGTTTGGCAAGAATAGGTTGGGCTTTTGCTCCCAAATAAGCTACAGACTCTTTTTGCAAATGCTTTTTATAGTTTTCCGCCAACTGAGAGGGGACATTGCTTAAATCCTGTGCTTGCAAAAATAGCACTTCATTTTCCTCTTTGCTAAAGCTAAATCCATCTGCATCTAGCTTAAGTTTTGCGACAAAACTAGGGAAATTATCTAAGGGCAAGAACTCAACTAAAGCACCTGTTGTAGCTTCTTTTTTTATTCTATAAGTTAACAATTCCTCTTTGTTGTCAGAAACTAAAATTGCCCCTTTCTCTGTCAAGACCATAGAAAATGCAGATAATGTATTCTTGACATTTTGTACTTGCTCTTCGGGCCAATCTTCTAACTTTTTACTTTTTAAATCTGAAAATTTCCACAACTTGCCAAATAATTGTTGAAGGACAGGCGAAGCTTCATTTTTAGAAAATTCATTTTCATTCGCTTTTAACGAACGTTCCTTCATTTCTTCAACGAACTCCTGCAAATAAGCATTGATATATTCCTGTGCCAAATCATGATGCCCAACTTTAGCTGCTTTCATAAAACGATAGGCCTTATTAGGGTCTCCTTGTTCATAGAAAACAGTACCCAAGCCATAAAGTGCATCTTTTTGGCGTAAGCCCTTTGTTTTGGCAAGAGTAGTATAAGTGGCTTCGGCTTCTTGATATTTTTTTAATCCTAGTAATGCAGCCCCTTTTAGCAAAGTTGCTCGGTCTGTTAAGCTTTTGTCATCACCTGCCTTTTTTAGCAAGGTTACCACGTCTGTTAGGGCTTCTTCAAATTGAGCTAGTTCAATTTTTGTTTCAATAAGCATTAAGAAAGCTTCCGTTTCTTCTGGGGCTAATTCGATACAAGTTTGTAGAGCCACCAACGCATCTTCTAGTTGAAGGGCGTATAAGCAGGCTTGTCCCAACACTCTATAAAACATAGCGTGTTTTTCTTCTACTAATGCTGTTGCTAATGTTAAATGTTCTACAGCTTGGGCAAACTTATTTTGATCCAATAAACTTTGCCCATAGTTGAATTGATGCATGTGATTATTAGGAGCATTTTCTATAATTTGCTCGTACAACGGAAATGTAGCTTCGACACGACCTAATTCTTTTAGAATATTAATTTTGGATAAAACCCCTACTTCACTAAATTCTTGTTGAGATGCCAAAAATAAATCAATATCAATTAATGCTGCTTCGTGCTGCCCTAGTCCACTCAATGCGTCAGCTCGGTATAAGTAAGCGGATAATTCTTCTGGTTGCACCAAAATAGCTTGATTGATTAGCTCCAAACCTTGTTGGTATTCTTGGTATTGTGTAATTAAGAAACTGGCTTTAGCAATTAAAGCGGTTGGATTTTTGGGGTCGCGTTTCAAGATTTTACCCCAAATTATTTGAGCATCATCAAAGCGTCCTAAAAGCTGTTTTAATTGACCAAATTGAAGTAGATAGTCCAGATTATTCGGTTCAAATTCTAATGCTTTTGCCAAACAAACTTCTGCTTCATCATAACGAGGAATAGACTCTAGTAAAAGGGATTTGGCCAAATAATAATAACCAAAAGCTTCATTAGGATATTCAGAAACAGCCTGTTTGGAAAGCGTTTCGAAGGTGTCGTATTGATAATTTATTACAGCCGTTTCTAAGGCTTCTATGAGTTGAATTTTATCCATTGTTATGGTTTTGAATTAGAGAGAGTCGTATTCTCATTAATTTTTTCCTACAATGAAAGATAGGGAATTTAGTATAAAAAGGGAACTAATAAAGAAGTATTCTTTTGGTAGTTTTGATAACTTTCTAGGTGGCCGTATTTTTTTTGTGCTGCCTTTTGTAGCAAAGGAATTCCACTAACAAAAACTAATAGAAAAATAATCCAAAGGGGACTAATAATTGCTAACCATTCCCATTTCTGTAGAGAAGGTGTAGCGCAAATAAAAATCCCTATCCAACAAAGAATTTCACCTGTATAATTGGGATGTTGTACATACTGCCAGAGTCCAGATTGTATGAATTGTCCATTATTAGTTGGATTTTGACGAAAAGTAAATTTTTGTTGATCGGCAATCGTTTCTATAATAAAACCAAACAACCAAATCAACAGACCTAAAACATGAATTGGTGTTAAAATGATATTAGGGGTTTGGTAAATGATAATAATAGGGATGGATAAAATTAAAACACTACTTGCTTGAAGTAACCAAAAACCAGCAAAACGAATGAAATTCTGCCGTAATTTATCAAAACGATCGTCTTTATTCATAGCATGGATACGTTTAAATAGATAGCTTCCTAACCGAATGCTCCAACTCATAATCATAAGGAGCAATAAGTGGTGCATCCAGCTATTGGCTCCTTGAAACCACAACACTCCTGTCAAAGAAGCAAAACTAATGCTATAAAATAAGTCGGTAGCTTTATCGCTTTGTTGGGTGTATCCCCAAACGAAACCAATTGTATTGATAATAATAACTGTAAGAATAGATTCCAATAACATAGTTTGACATTTTTATTAGGATAATGATAGGATATTTTTCTATTTAAAATAAGTACTAATAAGACAAAGGCATGATTAAAGATTTTGATACAACATCTACTATTTAAAGCAAAACGCTGTACATTTGAACCAAGTTTTGAACTACGTTAATATCTAAAAAATAGGAAACAATTGTTATGATAAAAAGAATACTTAGTGATTTTGCTAAAGTTCCTTCTCACATTCTTTACCTAATGGGGGCGGTGTTCTTTATACAATTGATAGACGCATCCCTGTTCATATTGTTCAATTTTCATTTAAAAAAATTAGGTTATGTCGATAGTGAAATAGCACATTTAATTTCTTATAAGTATGCTGCGGTTGTCTTATTTGCCTTTCCATTAGGATTATTAATAAAAGGGAGAGAACTACTTAAATTTTTTCGTTTAGCTTCTGTTATTACACCAACATTCATTTTGTCTGTTCTATTCGCTTTGGAATACGGTTATACAAAAATGGTCTATGTATTGGTTTTTTTGTTTGGAATGGGAACAATTTGTATTAGTGTAACAGCAATGCCATTTATTATATTAAATACGCCTAAAGAACGACATTCAGAAGCAGTTACGCTTTATTTTCAAGTATTTAGTGCAACGGCTTTTGTCTCAGGTATGTTGAATTATATTTTAAATTCTATTGCGCCTAATTTTTTTACAGAGGGAACAGTCTTAAAAGTATTTGGTTTGTTAGGCTTTACAAGTGTTTGGTTTGTTTCTAAAATTAAGGTAAAGGAAAATATCTCGAATCGTGTGCCTATTCAAACCTTTTTGCATGCTTATGAGTGGAAGAAAATAGGTATCGCTGTTTTTCCAACTATATTAATTGCAACAGGAGCAGGCTTAACCATTCCATTTATCAATTTATTTTTCTTGGGCGTGCACGGTATTGATTCCAAAGCATTTTCTTTGTTTGGCTCTTTGAGCTTTGTATTGGTAACTATTGTCATGCTATTTGTCCCTGCAATTCGACGAAAATGGGGCTACAATGTAGTTGTCAATGGTTTTCAAACTTTGGCTGTTGGCGCTTTGTTTATTATGGCGTCAACAGAGTGGTATGCCAATTGGGAATGGGCTGCTATGATAGCGGTAGTGGCCTTTTTGATTCGTCAACCATTGATGCAAGTTGCTTCACCTGCGATTACCGAAATGACAATGTATTATGTTGGAGAACGAAATCAAGAAATGATGGGCGCTTTAAATGCATCTATTTGGTCGGGAGCTTGGTTTTTTAGCTCTGTTATTTTTGGTGTTTTGAGAGCTTGGGAAGTTGCTTATGTGAATATTTTTATGATGACAGTCGTTATGTATGGTGTTGCTACCTTGGTGTATTATTGGTTGATCAAAGATTACGAACGTATGAAAAAAGCAGCTCCAGAGCTTTATCAAGAAGACAGTGAGACATCCTAAACTATGTTTTTAAATAGACATAAGCAATGCTAAGCCAAAGGGAATAGCAATGAGAATAAAGCAAACGATAACAATACGAAGCTCTTTTGGAAGCTGTTTTACCCCCGGAATGGGTCTTGAAAGAGTGTCTAGAAAATCTACAATCCAGAAATCTTTTGGGTTTTCATTGGCTGTAATAAACCCTCCTTCTATCAAAATTTGAGAAGCTTTTGCATAATCCTTTTTGTGAACCAGCAATTTAGCGCCTCCAGTCGCTCTTGCTTCTATACTGTATACCTGCAAGGTCAATTCATCTCTAGTGACCGTTTCAATACCAGCAGCTTCTAATTGCCTTTTAGCTAAAGACAATGCTGGCAAATCATAAAAATATTGTACGACAATTAAACTCATAAACTAGTATTTAAACCTACTGTTAAAACAAGTTGTAACGAATTATAGTTGGATTCATGTTTTGAAACTAGTAAAGCAAGAAATTGCAGCAAAAGAAAATAAACTCAACAGCTTATACTGTGCACAAAAGAGAGCCTAATAGCTCTCTGGTTCTACGTCTTTTCTAATAATAAACTTAACTCCAAGGGTAACTTCAATACTTAGGTTGATAATTTTATAATCTTCACTAAATGTTCTAACAGAAGTAGTTGATCTAAACGGATCTACATATTGCACCTGTGTTCCCCGCCTGAAAAACACTTGTGGCGTTACATCAGGACTTACATTGATTTCAAAAAATAAGCCAAATGGTAATTTAGGAGGTTCCCAGTCAATGCCAGCACCCAACCAAAATCCAAAATTAAGTGGCGTAACACCTTGAGCATCCAAATTATTAACAACATCGTTGGCGACTGTTACATCTAATCGAACCCCTGCTGCATAATAAGGCAAAACACTTGGGCTAAGCCTAAAATTTCCTTTTAATAAGGTAGCTAAAGAAATATTGTGAAAAAGATCGTTGACAACAAAGGTATTGGTGCCAAAGAAACCAGAATTATAAGAAGCCCCTCTTCTGTGGTATCCCAATTGCGCGACAAAACCCAAGCGTCGAGGGGTGTTTTCGCCTTGCCATTTTCCCATTGATTCAAAAACAAGGTCAGCATGATAAGAAATTAAAGCACGTTTACTTTGTTGTGTGCCAACTAACAAGCCTCCTTTTGCTCCAAAACCCATTTGTTGGGCTTGTGTGAAAGAGCAATATAACAAAAGGGCGATTACACTATAAAAATATCGTTTCATTGAGTTGGTATTTTTGTTTTGAGAGATTGGAGGGCAAAATAGGCACGATTCTTTTAAAAAGAAAAAAGAACCTGTTAAATATTAACAGGTTCTAGGTAGATTGTATTTTTTAACTAAAAACAGATCTTTTGATTGGTTTGATAACAGTATAAAGTAGCACTGTATCAATCTCAAAATTGGTTTTAGTCTTTTAAGATTTTTCTAGAAATAACTAGTTTTTGAATTTCTGATGTTCCTTCACCGATAGTACATAGTTTACAGTCACGGAAGAATTTTTCAACTGGAAAATCTTTCGTGAAACCATATCCACCATGAATTTGCACTGCTTCAGTAGCTGCTCTTACACAAGCTTCAGAGGCATAGTACTTGGCCATAGCTGAAATTTTAGTAACAGGCAAATGGTTATCTTTTAGATGTCCTGCTTTGCGAATCAACAACTCAGATGCTTCAATTTCAGTAGCCATATCTGCCAACTTGAAAGAAATTGCTTGGAAGCTAGAAATTGGTTTGCCAAATTGCTCTCGCTCTTTAGAGTATTTCAAGGCAGCATCGTAAGAACCTTTGGCAATTCCCAATGACAAAGCACCAATAGAAATACGCCCACCATCTAGTATTTTCATAGATTGGATAAAACCTTCTCCCTCTTTACCAAGTAATTGGCTTTTGTGTACACGACAGTTGTCAAAGATTAGTTCCGCAGTTTCTGAAGCACGCATCCCCAACTTGTTCTCTTTTTTACCACCAGAAAAACCTTCCATATCACGTTCGATAATAAAGGCACTCATGCCGTGACTATCCAAAGGCTCACCTGTACGAACGATTACAACCCCTACATCACCAGAACGACCATGTGTAATCCAGTTTTTAGTACCATTGATGACATAATAATCGCCATCTTTTTTAGCAACACACTGCATTCTTCCTGCGTCAGAACCTGTGTTTGCTTCTGTCAATCCCCAAAAAGCAATGTGTTCACCAGATGCTAATTTAGGCAAGTACTTTTGTTTTTGCTCTTCAGTACCAAACGACAAAATGTGGTTTGTTCCCAAAGAGTTGTGTGCAGCAAGAGACAACCCAATAGAGCTACATACTTTTGTCGTCTCTTCTATAATTGTAATGTATTCTTGATATCCCAAGCCAGAGCCCCCATATTCTTCAGGAACCAAGACTCCCATGAATCCTTGCTCACCCATTTTGTGGAATAAGTCTTTAGGAAAATGTTGCGCTTCATCCCATTCCATTACATGTGGACGGATATGTTTTTCTGCAAAATTACGCGCACTTTCGCGAATCATTTGTAGGTCTTCAGACGTATCTGGAGTCATATAATCTGTATTCATCACAATCAATTTTTATAATACGGACAAAATTAATATTCATTAATTCGTAGTTTCACCAAATCTAAAACTACAAATAACTGCCTTTTTAGGGCACACAAAAATAACATTTTTTTCCAATTTTTTTAAGGAAAATATTAAAAGGTATGGAGCCGCTTTTTTTTGAGAAAAAAATGCCTTTTTGCTGTTAAAAAAGTGTACATTGTTGCACAGTTTAATCTTTTGAACTACATTTATTCGATTAAGTATTCCCTTAATTGTTCAGAAACCTAATTTATTGGTTAATTTCCTCTATTGTTGAAATATCTTCTTAATATATTATTATTGGTATTGTTGGTCTCTCATACCTCAAAAACCATTATTACATTTGTCAGTTTCAAATGTAATCAAAGATATATTGCTTCAACACTATGTGAAAATAAACAAAAACCTGCTTTAGAGTGTGATGGTAAGTGTTATCTAAAAAAGCAAATAAAAAAACAACAAGAATCAGAAGATAGTCCTTTGTCATTGAAGAAAGTACAATTTTTTGATTTCTTTATACCACAAGAATCAAAACCATTTTCATTCTCATCTTATTATTCGCCTGTTCATGTTGTTCAAATAGCCAAAACCATTTTTTTCGAAGATATGGGCTTGTACGCTAGGCTATGGATAACTAAGGTACTCCGACCGCCTACCTGTTTTTAAATTTTGAGTATTATAACTACATTTTATAACTGATCTATATGCCTTCATATAGGCTTCAGAGGTACTATTTATGTCGATTTTATTGGTTCCGAAAATTGGAGAAAGATAAAATCGCCTAACTCCGTCTAATTAAGTGGATTATTGACAAGTAGTACCTTCAAGTATAATGTATGTTTTGAGGTTTATCTTTTAGAATGACGGGTGTTATTATATAATACCATCATGATAGAAAGATAAGTCTAGGAGAACCTATTGTTCTGTGATGCAGAATCGTAGGACGGATTTTTATTATAGGAATAGTTTGTTAAAACTACATTGTAATAGTGTGGCTAACTACTATTCAAAACAACTTAAAATTTAAAAAAAATGAAAAATTTATCATATGTTTTATTGGGTTTGACAATACTTTTATTCTCCTTTACTGCTTGCGAAAAAGAGACAAGCAAGTATGGTCAGTTTAGTTTAGAATTTGATAATAAGGTAGGATCAGATGCTGTGACTTTGAGTGCAGAAGGAAGTACAGACTATCCGTTTTCTACTCAAATGAGTCAAAAGTTTAACCTTCAAAAGTTAGGATATTATGTTTCTCGTATTGAATTGACAGGTCCGAATGGGGAAACTTATTCTGATGAGGTAACAACAGGAGCTACAGCAGCCGAAGTGAACGGTTTTTATCAAGTATTGGAATCCGATGCTAACTCACAATCGATTACATTAAAAAATGTACCAGTTGGAACATATAACAAAATCACTTTTACATTAGGTGTTGAAGCCGATTATGTACAAGATGGTGCAACAGGAGGTGTTTTAGATCCAGCCAATGGCGGATGGTTGTGGAATTGGGATTCAGGATATATTTTTTATAAAATGGAAGGTACTTCGCCTGCATCTACTAGAGCAGACAACACGTTTAGATTTCACATAGGTGGATGGAAAGAAATTGCAGGTAATGTTAGTTTGACAAATAACGTGAAACGCATAACATTGGACTTTCCTACGAATGCCGAAGTGACGGAAAGTTCAGATTTGGAAGCTCATATCATAATGAACCTTTTAGCTGTATTGGATGGTCATCATGCAGTAGATTTTTCGACTACCAATATGGTGATGAGCCCAGCAGCAGGCGCAGACATTGCCCATAGTTTAGAAGATGCATTTATGGTACACGGCATACACGGGAACTAAATGTCGTTTATCTATTCTAAAAAATCTAGATACCCTATTAGCTACTTGCTAATAGGGTGTGTAGGTTTGTTGTTTGGAATGACAGCTTGTCAAGAAGACAAAATAACTACAGCTAAGGAACCATATAAATTTGTAGCGCCAAGTAATTTTCCTGAGCCTACTTATACTTTTTATAATAACGAAATCACAAAAGAAGGATTTGAGCTAGGAAAGAAGCTGTTCTTTGACCCTATTTTATCTGTAGATGAGAGTACTTCCTGTAGTTCTTGCCACAAACAGTCTTTTTCATTTGCAGATCTTCCATCGAATCCATTTAGTATAGGGATTAGTGGGTTGGTAGGCACTCGAAATGCTCCTAGTTTAGCCAATTTAGCTTTCATGCAAGAGTTCTTTTGGGATGGGGGAGTGACGCACTTAGATTTTGTGCCGATTAATGCAATTGAAAACCCTGTAGAAATGGGAGAAGGCATTGCTGCTGTTATTGCTAAAATTAAAAACGCTCCAGAGTATCCTGCTCTTTTTCAAGCTGCTTTTAAGACAACGGAAATTAATATGCCTTTATTGATGGATGCACTAGCGCAATTTATGCTGTTAATGGTATCGAATCATTCTAAATATGATGCTCATCTGCAAGGAGAGGCGAACTTAACCGAACAAGAATTAAAAGGGTTGCGTTTGTTTGATGAGCATTGTGAGCATTGTCACGCTGGAATTTTATTTACCAACCAAGCCTATTTTAACAATGGTATAGATAGTGTTTTTTCAGATTCAGGACGTGCACGAATCTCTGCAAATCCATTGGATATAGGAAAATTCAAAGTTCCTAGTTTGCGAAATGTAGCGGTGACTGCTCCTTATATGCACAATGCAAAATTCTTTACCTTAGAAGAAGTGTTGGAGCATTACAGCGATGGACTTGTTAATTCTGCTACCCTTGCTTCAGAGCTAATACAAGCTAATGGGAATTTGGGAATTCCGCTATCTGCTTCAGAAAAAGAAGCGATAATTGCTTTTTTGAAAACGTTGACGGATCATGAGTTTTTAAACAACCCTATTTTTTTTGAAAAATAAGTAATTGTCCAGAAAAAATTCTATAAAAACGATGTAACTTATTGTTTAAGGTAAAGAACCCTAAAAAAAGGATTTGGACTGTTTGGCAATTTTTGCTGCTTTTAAGAGTCCAAATCCTTTTTTAATTATTAGTTCGCATGAGAATTAATAATAAGTTTTATAAAGTATCACTTTATTGCGTATTTATTTAATAGAACAGTTGAGCAGCGATTGTTTTCCAATAAAGCCCTCTAATTTATCTCCAATTTGCACTGGACCGACACCTTTAGGAGTTCCTGTAAAGATAACATCACCTCGCAGTAGCATAAAATATTTTGAAATATAAGCAATCAAATCATCAAAGCCTGTCAGCATATCACTGCTAATGCCTTGTTGTACTGTTTCCCCATTTTTAGTGAGAGAAAACTCAATCTCTCCATGTTGGTTTCGAGCTTCTTCGATGGGAATAAAACGACCAATTGCTGCTGAATGGTTCCATGCTTTTGCAATTTCCCAAGGGTGTCCCTTTTTTTTGCAGGCATCTTGTATGTCACGTGCAGTAAAGTCAATGCCTACCGATACTTCCTTGTAATAAGTAGACGCAAATTCTGGTGCAATATGCTTACCGTTTTTACATATTTTGAGTAGGACCTCTACTTCATAATGCAAGTCTTTGGTAAAGTCAGGATAAAACAGTGGATAGCCATCTAGTAGCTGAGCAGTATCTGGTTTTAGAAATAAAAGTGGTGTTTGAGGAACAGGATTGTTGAGTTCTGCGGCATGGGCAGCATAGTTGCGACCAACACAAATAATTTTCATAACGTATGTATGCTAACTTTGTTTTTGATTAAAGTAGATAATTTCATTTTTACAATAAACTAAAAAATATGAACTAAAAGAACTTAACATCAACATAAAATTGATGTTAGCATAAAAAAGATAGATTTTTTATTTGTAAATGTAAAATGGTGTTTATTTGGTTATTGTGTTGGTTTTTAGGTTTTTGTGTGGTGTTTGGTTGTTTTTTGTAGTTTATTTTGAATTAATTTGATTATATTTTTGATAAAAATAAGCAAAAAAATCACAAAAAAATTTGGAACTACCAAAAAGCTGCTTTATATTTGACCTGTCGTTAGGAGGAAATGCTTCCTAATAATAATTAAGTTCTAAAAAAAAACTCACTTAAATAAACACAAAGATTCAAGTAGAGTTTGACCCTAATTGATATTCATAGCTAAGATATTGTAATACAATTAAAGTACCCAGAACACAATACCTAAAAACCCAAAATCCATGAAGCTTGATTAGTTTTTACTCAAAGGGCAATTAGGGTTTCTGAGAAAATCTGAGAGCCTAATCGCCTAAAGAGTAGGGAACTAAACCCAAACCTATTTGAAAAAGAAACAATGCAAGTTGTCTTATCTGTCTGTCTTAAATTTGAAGAGATGCCTTTGTAGGAATACGAAGGTTATCTCTTTTTTTCAGCAGTCAGCATTTTAGTCAACTTATTAAAGATAACCATGCGACGATGTATAGGAGCATCATCCTGCAATTTAAGACCTAAAGACGGATTGATTCCTTTTACTAGTGTGGAAAAGTAACTATAATAGATGATGAAGATTAGAAGTTGGAGATTGGAATTTGTTTCATAAGACCATAACCAACTACTTGAGATAAAAATAGAATTGTCCCAATTTCCCAACTTTCTAATCATCTATTGCCGAATAAAAGTTTAATTATTAGAAAGGTTAGAATAGAGATGCTTACTCCCCAAGTGTCTCTTTTTTTATTTTTATACATGACCAGAACTTAACCGAGTTCGTTAGGTGTTTTATCCTTGCCTTAAGTGTTTCCCCAAATTCCATTCAATACATCATCCACAATAGTAACTTAGTCTAAACACCTTTCCTTATTCTTCATTTTAGCTATGCTGCTACTATCAATAGTTCGCTAAAACCACGAAGTAGCAGCGGAGCTAACTACTAACTATGTGGCGTGATTTTTTTAGTGATAAATTATTGATTATTAAGAATGTGTGTATTTTTTTGCCTTCGCTCTAAAAAGCTAATAATAAAATTAATACTAATGCACAAGTCTATAGAAACCATGTAGTAACAGAAAAATTGATGACTATTAATTAAAAAAATTGGAATTCATATAAAAAAAGTTTACGTTTGTAGTATTAGTTTACGTTTTTAGGAACTTTTATTTGAAAACGTAAGTTTGAGAATGTAAGATTAGAAAAAGTATATGAGTAGAGATTTAGAGAATAAGAAGTGTCAAGCTATTTTGAAAACAGCGAAAGAGTTATTCTGGAAACATGGTGTCAAGCGAGTATCTATACAAGAAATTTGTAAGGAAGCAAAAACAAGTAAAATGACCTTTTATAAGTTTTTTGACAACAAAATAGACTTGGCAAAAACAATTTTAGATTTAGTGTTTGAAGAAGGAATACAAGAATACAAAGCCATTATGGAACAAAACATCCCATTTGCTCAAAAAGTAAAGGAGACGTTGTTGGCCAAAGCAAGGAATAGTAAAAATATCAGCCAAGAGTTTATTACAGATATTTATAAAAATAATGACTTAGGTTTGTTGGAATATATCTATGCTAAGGGAGAAGTTATGATGGATTTGGTTTTGGATGATTATGAACAAGCTCAAAAAGAAGGCTACGTACGTCCTGGGATTAAGCGTGAATTTATGCGATATCAATTGCTAAAAATGAGAGAAATGGTGTTGGACGATGCTTTGTTGGTGCATTATGATAGTCCACAAGAATTGACAATGGAATTGACGAATTTCTTTTTTTATGGTTTGTTGGTTCACGAAGATGAATGAGTAGAGAAAGTAAGTGTTTTAGTATTTACTATAAAAGTGGTTAGATCGATTGGGGCGTTAAAATGATCAAAAAATCATTATCTATATTGATAAATTAAACGAAAAAAATGATGAAAAATATTCTATTAATGGGCTTTTTGTGGCTAGGAACCTTTATGGCTAGTTATGGACAATCTGCCAAAGAAATTGTACAAAAAATGGACGACAATGCTTTTGGTGGGCGAATAACGTCTAGCATGAAAATGACCATAGTTCGTCCAACTTGGTCGCGTACAATGGAGTTCAAAAGTTGGGCAGATGGCGCTGATTATTCCTTGATTTTGATTACGGCACCAGCACGTGAAAAAGGAATTACCTACTTGAAACGAGAAAAAGAGATGTGGAATTTTCAACCATCGATTGATCGTACCATTAAAATGCCTCCTTCTATGATGATGCAATCTTGGATGGGATCGGATTTTAAAAACGATGATTTGGTGCGCCAATCTTCTATTGTTAATGATTATCAACATGAATTATTGGGCAAAGAAACTATCGAAGGTAGAGAATGCTATAAGATTGAAATGATTCCCAATGAAGAGGCACCAGTTGTCTGGGGAAAAGTAATTGTTTGGATTGATGCAAAGGATTATCTTAACTTAAAAACGGAACACTACGATGAAGATGGCGAATTGGTGGACACCAATTATGGTCAAAATATAAAGAAAATAGGAGGGCGATTATTGCCTGCTAAAATGGTTCTTATCCCTGCTGATGAGGAAGGTCATAAGACCATATTGGAATATACAAGCCTCGAATTTGACAGTAAATTTGACGATCGGTTCTTTTCTACTCAGAATATGAAACGCGTTCGATAGAACCTATCTATTCATCCTACAAAATGTTAAAAAATGATACTTAAAATTGCGTGGCGGAATATTTGGCGAAATCGAAGAAGGACGCTAATTACAGCAGCGTCTATCTTTTTTGCCGTTTTATTTGCTGTTACTATAGAAGCGATGAATCGAGGTATTTTTGATAAAATGATCAATGATTCTGTTAGTTTCTATACGGGATATGTCCAAGTAACACACAAAGGGTACTGGGACGAACGGTTCTTAGATAATTCTTTTGAGTTATCTCCAGACTTGGTGACGACCATAAAAGCAACTTCTGGGGTGAATGATCTTGCCCCAAGGTTAGAATCTTTTGCCCTAGCTTCTTACAAGAAAATTACAAAAAGTGCTTTGGTGGTAGGAATTGCTCCTCAAAAAGAAGCTGCTTTGACAGGGTTAGACAAACGAGTCGTGACTGGAACTTATTTGACCAAAGAGGATGAAGCCGTTCTTGTTGGAGAAGGTTTGGCAGAAAAACTCAAATTAGGAGTTGGAGATACGATTGTATTGATTAGTCAAGGCTATAGAGGGGTAAATGCAGCAGGGAAGTATCCCATAAAAGGAATCGTTTCGTTTGGAGCGCCAGATATGAGTGCTACGATGGTCTATATGCCTTTAAAAGTAGCACAATGGTTTTATGGAGCACCCAACTTAGTAACGACTGCTGTTTTAGATATTAACGACAAAAATGCTGCCGAGTTGGCATTGAGTAGCCTAATGTCAACACTAGATACAGCTTCTGCTTACGATGTATTGAGTTGGCAAAAAATGATGCCTGAGTTGATGGAAATGAAAGACTTAAAAGAAAGTAGTAATGTGATTACGGTATTCATCCTATATTTTATTGTTTCTTTTGGAATACTAGGAGTCATACTGATGATGACCAAAGAACGCCAACGAGAGTTTGGTGTCTTAATTTCTATCGGCATGAAACGGAGTAAATTGGCACTCATTACATGGATAGAAACGATCTTTTTGGGACTGTTAGGGGCTTTTGTCGGTATTGCTGTAGCCTATGGATTGATGTATTATTTATCTATTAATCCTATTGTGGTAACAGGAGACATGGCGGAAACTTATGCCAAATTTGGAATCGAAGCAAAATTACCAGCGTCTACAGACGTGGATATTTTTTATACTCAAGGGATTATTGTGGTGTGTATTACAACTGTTTTAGCTCTGTATCCTTGTCTTCAAATTTGGAAAATGAAACCCATTGATGCAATGCGTGCTTGATGCACTGCCTAATAAATGATTATGCTTATAACGATTGTCACGAAACGTAGTTCTTGTTATGATAAAGCGTTTTGATGAATACGCGCTTGCAAATCTATTCGTGATAACCGTTGTTTTAACAAAATAATAATAATATGATTTTCAAAATAGCATGGCGGAACATCTGGCGGAATAAAATTAGAAGTTTTACCGTAATGGGCTCTGTCTTGGTTGGTGTCTGGGCGTTGATATTTATTTTGTCCTTTACGGCAGGGTTTATCAATTCTTACATAAGTGGTGCCATTGAGAATGAAATCTCACACATTCAGTTGCATCATCCTAAATTTATGGATGAAAAAGAGGTGCAGTATACCTTAGAAAATACTCCTTCGATTGTCGCCAATTTAAAAGAAAATTCGACCGTTAAAGCATTTGCTACTAGAACGATTAATAGTGGAATGTTAGCCACAGCGAGAGGGTCTAGAGGGATTCAAATTAGAGGTATAGTGCCAGAAGAAGAAGCCAACTTAACTCGGCTAAATGAAAAATTGGTAGAGGGAAGTTATTTGGATGCTACCAAGAGTAAAAATCCGATTCTTATTAGTAGTCGGCTGGCTGAAAAAATGCAACTTAAGTTAAAATCAAAACCTATTCTGAGCTTTCAACAAAAGGATGGCACAAGTGTTTCTGCGGCGTTTAAAGTAGTTGGAATTTATGAAATTGGAAATGCTATTTTTGAGGAGAGCAACGTTTTTGTTCGGCAAGCTGACCTAAATCGTTTGATGGGGGGAACGCCAATTACGCACGAGGTTGCTTTACTACTAAATGACTTAGATGATTTGGATACTACTAAGCGGGCATTAGCAGCTGCTTTTCCAAATGCTTTGGTGCAAAATTACAAGGAAATATCACCTGACGTTAATTTGTATGAGTCTCAAATGTCTGTCTCAACTTATGCGGTTATTTTTATCGTAATGCTAGCATTAATTTTTGGTATTATCAATACTATGTTAATGGCGGTGTTAGAGCGAACAAAAGAGTTGGGAATGCTAATGGCGGTAGGGATGAAACGCTTACAGGTGTTTTTGATGATTGTGGTAGAAACTCTCTGTTTAACTATGATTGCTGCACCTGTGGGATTATTTCTAGGGTTTCTAACCGTCAGTTATTACGGCAGCAAGGGGATTGATTTGAGTGCTTATGGAAAAGGAATGGATAAGTTTGGATTGAGCGATCAGGTTTTCTTGACCTTAGATGCTTCATCTTTTCTTGCAGTTACGATTGCGGTTGCCATTACCGCTATTTTAGCAGCCTTATATCCAGCTATTAAAGCAACTCGATTAAAACCAATCGAAGCTATGCGTACGGTGTAGCAACGTTGAAAGATACTTATTATCAAATAGTTTAATCACAATAGACGACTTCATCAACCCAATAGGATATGATCTAGTAAGCTAAGTAGTCTATTATAATCAATATAAAATGGAGAACGTAATCAAAGTGCAAGGGGTTACCAAAACATATAATCCAGATACGATTCCTGTTCATGCGTTGAGAGGGGTAGATTTAGAAATAGGACAAGGAGAATTTACGGCATTGGTCGGACCTTCGGGATCGGGAAAAACAACTTTGTTAAATGCAATTGGTGGCTTAGATATTCCTACGAGTGGTCATATTATGGTGAGCAACCAAGATATTGCACAATTGTCCGATAGTGAGATGATTGAGTTTAGAAAACAAAATATTGGCTTTGTCTTTCAAGCTTATAATTTAATTCCTGTATTAACCGCCAAGGAGAACGTGGAATTTGTGATGTTGTTACAAGGTAAATCACAAGAAGAACGAGAGGCAAGGGTCAAAGAACTCTTGAAGGCCGTAGGTTTAGAAGATCAAATTGATCGTAGACCCGCACAATTGTCAGGGGGGCAACAACAACGGGTAGCTGTTGCGCGAGCATTGGCATCCAAGCCGATGTTTGTCTTAGCGGATGAACCGACAGCTAATTTGGATTCCAAGTCAACGGCTGATTTGCTGGATATTATGTCCCAATTAAATCAAGAAGAAAACATTACCTTCTTATTTTCCACACATGATCAGCGTGTTATTGATCGAGCACGTCGTATTGTTACGTTGGAAGATGGGAAAATTATCTCAGACGAAACAGTTGCTTCCTAATGGGTATGTTAAAATATTGGCTTTTTTTAGTAGGGATTATTGTTCTGCCAACGTTTAGTTTTAGTCAAGACACGACCCAGTTAGACCGTGTAATTACGAAAAAGCAACGATCTAAAAAAAAGAAAAAAGATCCCAATGTCCCTAAAAATTGGGCGTTGAATGGCTACCTGAAATATTTGACTTCTGTATATTTTATACATCAGCCTCAAAAAGCGATGTTGCAAGATAACTTGATTCACAATCGTCTAAATTTTAGGTGGTACATCAACGATGCTTTTACATTCAAGGCAGATTTGAGAACCCGTGTGTTCTTTGGAGAATATATTAAGTTACAACCCAATTATGGACAAACAATTGTTCGTGGGGATAGCCTCAAAAATGGCTATTATGATTACTTGTCTTGGGTGTTGTTAGACCAACGAGGTGCCGTTATTCATAGTACATTGGATCGTCTTTATTTTCAATATTCTAAGGGAAATTGGGATATCCGATTAGGACGACAGCGAATCAATTGGGGAATCAATACGATTTGGAATCCGAACGATATTTTTAACACGTACTCTTTTACAGATTTTGATTATGAAGAACGTCCAGGAAGTGATGCTTTACGCATTCAGTACTTTACGGGGGTTGCTTCTAGCATTGAATTTGCTGCCAAAGCTTTTACACGATGGGAAAATGCTACGGCTGCTTTTTTGTGGAAGACCAATAAATGGGAATATGATTTTCAAGTATTGGCTGGAATTGTTGAAGAAAACCTTGTTGTTGGAGGCGGTTGGGCTGGCAATATAAAGGGAGCTGGTTTTAAAGGAGAGTTGTCTTACTTTTACAACATTAACGATACCCTTAGCAATCGGCATAGTTTTACAGGAACAGTGAGTTTTGATTATTTATTCAGCAGCAAAACCTATTTGGTAGCGGGTTTCATGTACAACAGCAATGGCGCTACCAATGCCAATTCTAATGCCTTATTTGCTTATCGTCCATCTGCTAGAAATTTATATCCTTATCGTTATTCTATTTTTGCTACTTTTTCACAACCTATTAAAGAAATTTTTTCGGTAGGAGTGACAGCTGTTTATAGTCCAGGAGAAAGCCATGCCTTGTTTTTAACGCCTAATTTTGCGTATACCATCAATGAAAAGTGGGATATTTCTATTGTTGGACAAATTTCATTAAATCAGTCCAATGGGTATTATGTTAGTCCTGTTCAAGTAGCTTTTTTGAGAATTAAGTTTAGTTTTTAGAGAGCAATGAAGAAAGATCTTATTAAGTTAAATAACTATAAGTTAGAGTATTGCTTGACAGGAAGTAAGCATTCTGAAACCATTCTTTTTGTACATGGATTGGGAGCCAATCAAAGTCAGTTTGAACAACAGCACATTTATTTTAGTGCCCAATACCAAGTTTTATCGATTAGCCTTTGTGGGCATGGCAATTCAACGGTACCTTTAGACATTTTACCAGAAAACTTTTCATTGACTCAATTAAAAAATGATCTTATACAAGTGCTTGATTTATTAAAGATAGCAAAGGTGCATTATGTTGGTAATTCAATGGGAGGAAATGTTGGCTTAGAGTTTTTGAAGGAAAGCCCTAATCGTTTGCTTTCTTTGACGCTATTTGGAACAACAGGGAAGCTCAAAAAGTCAAGGTTTTTGGTCGCTTGTATGAAAATATTGTATCAAATTCTAAGTATACAAATAATAGCGAATTTGTCTCGATTGGCAGGAACCACCAGCTTGTCTCAAGCTAAAATAGCCACTATGATTTCCAAAGCTTCTAAAAAGGCAATTCTTTACTGTCTGCCTCATTTAGCAAATTTTGATTATCTAATGGATATTAAGAATTCTAAAGCACCTACCTTATTATTAGTAGGAGAAAAAGATAAGGAAATAAATGCTTGCCTAGACAGTACAATTGAAGCTTTTCAAGCTAGGGGAAATTTTCAACTAAAGTCTATCAAAGGAGCTGGACATTTTATAAATTTGGATGCTCCAGAGTTATTTAATCGAGAGCTAGAAGCCTTTTTGCAGGGTAGGAAATTATCTTCACCAAAAACGTAAACATGAAAACAATAACAGGAGACTTAATTCAGTTGGCATTAGAAGGAGTCTTTGAGGTAATTGTACACGGATGTAATTGCTATGGTACAATGGGGGCTGGAATTGCCAAAGGTATAAAAAAGCATTTTCCAGAAGCTTATGAAGCTGATTTGAAAACCGAAAAAGGGGCAAAGGATAAATTAGGTACCTTTAGTTTTGCCAATATTGAGGATAAAAACTTGATTGTAGTGAACGCTTATACGCAATATCATTGGAGAGGAACTGGGAGAAAAGTTGACTATGAAGCGGTACGAGCTGTTTTTAAACAGATCAAAAAACAATTTGAGGGAAAAAAGATAGCCTATCCAGCCATTGGAGCGGGGTTGGCAGGTGGAGATTGGAACATTATTGCCACAATTATTAGAGAAGAATTAGAAGGAGAGGATCATACCTTTGTTTTGTATCAAGCTTAATGAGTATAAGTAATCGTTCAGAAAAAAAATCTAAGAATAAGGCTATTTTTTTACCTATAATTTTTCAGCCTAACTGCTTGTATTATATAGTTATATAAATTTGCTTTTTAAGAATTAAAAACGGAATCTACTCCAAAAAAGAGCTTATACCCTGCTTTGAAGGGGCATATTGGAGCTTGGGAAATCGGGATGGCTTGTACTAGTAGTACAAAAGAATAAGCCTACGAAGAATACGTCCGCATTTGTCAGTTGTGACGAAGGAACAATCATTTGACAAATGCAGTATTCGAGTAGAGTAAGCCATCCAAGCGTAAATTAAGCCCTTAATTTTGCTTCTTTTATCAAGAAAAGAAGATACAAAAATCTTATTTAAAATTTGTGTACGGTTTAATAACTTAGATTAGAGAAATTAATGAGATAGCTTTAGAAAGCTACCAAAGAATTTTTTCTATACAGTTTGTGACAAAACTAATTTTAATAGAGCATTTTTAAAGCTATCTTTGCAAACAGTCATTGACCTCAAAAAATGCAACAATGTTAGACGCAATTCAACACAAGATCAATTTTAAAACCAAACCACTAGGAGCATTAGGATATTTAGAAACACTCGCAGAGCAAATTTGTGTCGTACAGAATACTTTGTGTCCTCAGTTAATCAAGCCAACGTTATTGGTTTTTGCTGCTGATCATGGCATTGCACAAGATGGTGTAAGTGCTTATCCTGCTGAAGTAACTGCTCAGATGGTGCTCAACTTTTTAAATGGAGGAGCTGCTATTAATGTATTTTGCCGTCAGAATGATATAACGTTTAAAGTGATAGATGCTGGAGTGAATTTTGATTTTGAGGCAGACCCATGCCTTATTGATGCCAAAATTAGTAAGGGAACGAAAAGTTCCTTAACAGGAATGGCAATGTCCCAGAAAGAACTGAACGACTGTTTTACCAAAGCCAATACAATATTGTTAGAGTTGTATGCATCAGGTTGTAATATAGTGGGCTTTGGAGAAATGGGGATAGGAAATACTTCTTCTGCTAGTTTGTTGATGAGTGCTTTGTGCGACTTGCCAATAGAGGACTGTGTAGGTAGAGGCACGGGGCTGGATGATGAACAATTGCAACGAAAAGTGGACATTCTGAAGGCGGTTCAAAAGCATCACCGCAAGCCTCAGGATGCCAAAGAAGCCTTGTGCTTTTTTGGAGGTTATGAAATTGCTCAAATTTGTAGCGCTATGTTAACTGCCTATGAAAAAAATATGCTCATCTTAGTAGATGGTTTTATAGCAACCGCTGCTTTTTTGTGTGCTTATCACATAAACCCCAAAATAAAAGAAAATGCTATTTTTTGTCATCAAAGTGATGAACAAGGGCATGGTCGAATGTTGACGTATTTAGATGCAAAGCCACTGTTAAATTTAGGTTTGCGTTTGGGAGAAGGAACGGGCTGTGCCTTGGCTTATCCGTTGGTGAGAAGTGCTGTTCAGTTTGTGAATGAAATGGCAAGTTTTGAAAGCGCAGGTGTGCAAAATAAATCATAGTTATGCTTAAACAGGAGCTTCATATCTTTTTTACTGCAGTAATGTTTTATACCCGAATACCTTGTCCTAGCTGGGTAGATCATTCAGAAGATTATCTAAATCAAGCCACTCGTTATTTTCCACTTATTGGTTGGATCGTAGGAGGAACAACGGCTTTGTTAATTTACGGACTCCACTTTTTACTGCCTATCTCTGTTGTGGTTCTGTTATCGTTAGCTTATAGTGTATTATTAACAGGGGCATTTCATGAAGATGGTTTTGCAGATGTTTGTGATGGTTTTGGAGGAGGTTGGACAAAGGATAGAATCTTGGAGATAATGAAAGATAGCCGAGTGGGTGCCTATGGAGCTATAGGAATGATTATTCTGCTTTTGTTAAAGGTGTTTGTCTTAATAGAGTTGTTTCAAATAGATGTGATGTATGCTCTAAAAGCGATCGTGTTAGGACATGTTTTGAGTCGATTTAGTGCTGTGACAATGATTTTTACACACGAATATTCTAGAGCAGATGCAAAAAGTAAGGTGAAACCGATTGCTAAAAAATTGAGTAAATCTAGCTTGTGGATCAGTTCATTTTGGGTTGTTCCTGCTTTATTATGGTTTCAAAGTAGCTGGATATTGCTTGTGTTAATTCCTGTTTATATGATGAAAATGTATTTAGCGCACTATTTTACAAAATGGATTGGAGGATACACAGGAGATTGTTTGGGGGCTACCCAGCAGATTAATGAAATAGTAACGCTTTTATTTTGTCTTGGTTTATGGAAATTTATTTGATTCGACATACGACACCTTCTATTGCCAAGGGGATTTGTTATGGTCAAACAGATGTTTGGGTAGAGCCCACTTTGTTTGATAAAGAACGAAAATTGGTTCAAAAAAAATTGCCATCTGACATTCAATATGGTTACTCTAGTCCGCTTCGTAGATGTACAGAATTGGCTACAAAACTCTTTGATAATATACAGGTAGACGCTCGTTTGATGGAATTAAATTTTGGAAATTGGGAGCAACAAGCTTGGAACAATATTGCGCCGTCAGAGTTAAACCCTTGGATGGAAGATTTTGTACAAGTTGCCCCTCCAAATGGAGAGAGTTACAGGGAGCTGCATCAACGCACCAATGTCTTCTGGGAAGACTTATTGGAGCGTAACGATTCACCTGTTGCTGTCGTAACACACGCTGGTGTTATTCGAAGTTTTCTTAGCTGGATGCTAGAGTTGCCTTTGTCCAATTCATTTCGCATAGATATTGCATATGGAGGAGTGGTTCATGCCTTTATAACAAAAGACAAACACTATAATAAGTTAATAAGAATAGAATGAGTGTTTAAATCTTTTGATTTTCATAAGCTGCCCAACTATCCAAAACCGAAATATTGTAATCAATTTTTGTAAATGCTTTGGTAAGCTGCCAATTGTTATCCGAATCTACTAGAATTTTTTTGACTTCTTTTAGAGGATCTTGTAAGTGAATATAGAGCTTCTGTTGGCTCCTAATGTCATCAGGAGTACTCAAGCCAACCAAAGACCATTTATTAATTGGGAAAAATTCTCGTTTTCTAAATTGATTATCCCAAACAGTATAATCATAAAGCATGAGTTTTTTCATTCCTGAGGTTTGGATATAACGATCTGTTTCCATCTTTTTTATCCAAAGATGAACGTTAGGAATGATAGCAGGTCTAGGGTCATTCCAACTAGTTCTTCTAATGACGTCCCATTCTTCGGACAAACCAATCCACCATATTGATTTTGACATATGCAGCGTTGTTTTGATACGAGTTTTTGTATTGGTTGCTTATTGCTTTTTTTTAAAACTACTCATTACTCTTACAATCTATTAAATATAGTAATTTCAAGTTCAAAATAAGGCATTATTCATTGGTTTTTTATCATCACATATAAAGTAACAGCTAGAATGATACTGCCACCTAAGTAGACATAGAGACTAGGACTTTCTCCTAAGAAAAGCCAAGCCAATAAGATGGCATAAAGCGGTTCCAAGCTAGCTATTAAACTAGCCGTTCTTGCTTTTAAGGCTTGCATACTGTGAATGAATAGTGTATGCGCAATAGCTGTAAATATAATTCCTAATAAAAGCAAATAAAGCCAATCTTGGGTAGTTCCTTCAAAAATATCAAGGGCAAAAAAAGGCATTAAAAAAATGGCGGCAATTCCATTTTGATAAAAAGAAACACAGTGACTTGTATATCCCTTTAACATACGTTTGCTTAGTAAGGTTAAAACAGCAAACGAAGCCCCAGAGGCAATCCCCCACAGTGCCCCTTGTGTATAACGATTGTTATAGTCAAAATCAGGCAGTACCAATGCAACACCTATAAAAACGATGAAAGCTAAGAGAAGGTTAGTTGCTTTTAGGGGTTCGTGATTTAAGAATGGTTCTAATAATGTTGTAAAAATCGGAAATGTAGAAAATGTCAGTACACCAATGGCGACACTTGAATTTTGGATCGCTTCAAAAAAAGCGACCCAATGAAATGCTAAAATGATTCCTAGTAAACAAAAAACAATAAAGTCTTGGGTTGATTGAGGACGGAATTGTTGTACACGAACAGAGGACTGAGAAGGATAAAAGTTGGATAGCTGACTAAAAAAATAGACAAATAGAGCGCCTAAGCATGCTCGACCTAAGACAATGCTACCAGCAGGCAAGTCAATTAGCTTTCCAAACAACCCTGCTCCTCCAAATAAGAGAACGGCTATATGAATACTTAGATAGGCATGTGTTTTAGGGGGATAGGAATTGGCATCAGGTGCGGTAGGCATGAGAAATAAGTTAAGAATAATAGAACAGTGTGTTGACACGAAGTTAAGTAAAATAGAGGCCTCAAATGCTATTTTTCAATTAAAAGTGAATCAGCATGATAAGTGATAATACAACTCAACGGAAAGTTTAAGTGTAGAATTTTTTACTATTCCTTTTCGTTTGCGTATTTTTGTAGTCAATAACTCATTTAATAAATGAAATATTCAAGTTTCTAACATTACTTCGTGGGAAAATTGCATCAGTTTGATTATCATTATCAATAGAGTATATTTTTGCTGCTTAGTTCTTTAAGGAGTTGATAATTAAATTGATGTAAGGGTACTTTTTTGGTTTTTTACAAAAAAGCTAAAAAATCCGCGAAGTACTATTCTAAGTAAGTGGGGAGAAAAAAGTAAGACTAAAATAAGGTTGTTTGACTACGTTGTTATTGCGTGGTTGATATATTTCTTCGAACAATTGCTTAGTTATTACTCCGTTGAAACCATGTAGTAGCAGCAAACTGAGCTTCGCAAGTTCACAGTAACAAAACAAAGCGATCTCGTGAAGTCGAAGCTAAAAAAGCAACGGAGCATTATTAGTGTAATATATTATAAAATAGTTGATGGCTTACGAAAAAATACTTTGTGATATAAAGAGTTTTTTGCAAAAAAACATTCACGAAGTTATGATTAAGTAGGCACCAAAAATAAGATAACGAACAAAAAAATGGCTGATTCACCAATCATATATAAAACGAGGGAAGAGATAGAATTGATGCGAGAAAGTGCTCAGTTGGTATCCAAAACGCTTGGATTAATAGCAGAGCATATCGAGCCAGGAGTAACAACCTTGTACCTTGATAAATTGGCAGAGGAGTTTATTCGTGATAATGGAGGAGTTCCTGGGTTTTTGGGACTATATGATTTCCCAAATACACTTTGTATGTCACCCAATGCACAGGTAGTCCACGGTATCCCGACAGATACTCCGTTGGAGAACGGAGATATTATTTCTGTAGATTGTGGCGTATTGATGAATGGTTTTTATGGAGACCATGCTTATACGTTTGGGGTAGGAGAGATTGATCCTAAGGTAGAAAAATTGTTGGAAGTTACGAAAGAAAGCCTTTATCGAGGAATCGAACAATGTTGTGTAGGAAATCGTATTGGTGATATTGGATATGCTATTCAAAGCTATGCCGAAAAGCACCGTTATGGAGTCGTAAAAGAATTGGTAGGGCATGGTTTAGGACGCACCATGCACGAAGAACCCCAAGTACCCAACTACGGTCGTAGAGGAAAGGGAAAGATGTTGAAAAATGGAATGGTCTTAGCTATTGAACCAATGATTAACATGGGAACAGCTAAGATTAAGCAGCTGTCGGATGGATGGACAATTTTGACTCGAGATGGTAAACCTTCTGCTCATTTTGAGCATGATGTGGCTATTGTAGATGGCAAACCTGATATTTTATCAACATTTGACTATATTGATGCTGCATTGGCAAAGAAAAAAGCACAGGTATAATTGCACTGTAAATTTTAGTTTTCTTAAAGAAAACTTATGTAATACCTAAAAATAATACAAAAGCTATTTAAACACCTGTTGTTTGAGTGGCTTTTTCTATATTTATGAAGTTGCTTTTTAATCGTAACAATGTTTAGAAATGGATGCTTGCTGATAACATGGTTTGGTTGGAAAGGCATAACATATCGACAGCTACAACACTTGAAATAACCTATTTTTTTTGAAAAATTGATAACTGTTTTGCCACTTGAAGAAAATTGATAAATTAATTGTACGAAGCTTTTTGCCACCTCTGATCATCTGGACATTGGTTGCTATGTTTATCTTTAACATGCAATTTCTTTGGAAATATATTGATGATATTATTGGCAAGGGACTGGATCTTTCAATTATTTTTGAATTGTTATTTTACCAATCATTAGCAATGATTCCTCGTGCAATGGTTTTTGGGGTTTTGATTGCATCGGTAATGACTTTAGGAAATTTAGCCGAGCATTACGAACTGGTAACCATGAAATCGGCAGGAATGTCTTTGTTTAGAGTAATGTCTCCTTTGATCTTTTTTGCCTTTACCTTAGCAGGCGTCTCCTTTCTATTTTCGGATCAATTGATCCCTGTAACGGCTCTTAAATTTAAGTCTACTCTCTATGATATTCGCAAACAAAAGCCTGCTCTTTCATTCAAAGAGGGACAGTTTAACGATGATTTTCAGAAGGTTTCTATTTTTGTAGACAAAAAAGCACCTAGTGGAAAGGTGTTGAAAGGGCTGAAAATCTATGATCATACCACTACTGTTGGTTATAAGGGACAAACCAATGCAGAATCAGGAGGATTGTTTTATGCTAGAGATACCTTACAAACAACGGTAAAAGCAACAATTCAAGATTCCATAATAAACAAAGACACAACAATTCAAAGAAGCTTTTTGGTCGTCAAACTTAAGAATGGAACTCGCTACGAAGAAATGGATCCCGATAGTAAGAAACCCAATGCTTACCCTCACATAGAGATGAACTTTGACACGTATACGACTTTATTTGACATGAGCGAATTTGAGTTTAATGAAACCAATGAGGATTTGTTTAAGGGGCATTATAGTTTGTTGACAACTAGGCAGTTATTGCGGGCAATAGACTCTTTGTTCAAGAAGCGAGAGGAACGTTATGAAATGCTAAAAAGAAATGCAGATGCGATGTTCCACTTTCGAAGAGAGGGCTTAGCTGAGCCAGGAGTAGATACTATAGAGATGATTCCGACGAGATATGCCAAGCATTATTACCCTCCAAATGCAGCACATGCACCTAAAGTTGAATTGGATACTACCGTTCATAATTTTTATGATTATATTCCACAAAGCAAGCGAGATTATATCTATCAACGTGCTTCTGGTTTTTGTCAGAATGTCAAAGGACAGGCTAATGGCGTTGCTAAGTATTGCAAAACAAGTGAAAAGATACATGCAGAACACGAAAATGAAATTCATCAAAAATTTTCGTTTGCTTTAGCTTGTTTACTTTTCTTATTTATTGGCGCCCCAATGGGAGCAATTATACGAAAAGGAGGCTTTGGATGGCCAATATTGGTAGCCTTTATCTTCTTTATGTCGTTTTTTGTGTTATTTTTAGTTGGCGAGCGATTGGCAACAAGTTTATCTGTTCCCTGTTGGGTTGGATCTTGGTTGCCTAATTTAGTATTGTTGCCTTTTGGCTTGATGTTAACCCACAAAGCATTATACGATTCAAGGTTTATTAGTATGGAAAAGGTGCTAAACCTTTTGCAATGGATTAAGGGGATTTTTAGCCGAAAATAAGTTATATCCAATAAAAAAAGCAGCAAAGCCTACTATACTCTAAGAACAATTTTACCCGCTAGATTGTATCTATGTTGACAACTTTTGTACGACACGAAGTATACATCAATAGAAGTTTTTTATCAAGCTAATACGGTTTTAAGCATGCTCTAAAGCGAATTACAAATCAAAGCAATAGATTTACCAACGAATATACCCCACGATAAAATGACAAAAGAAGCAACTACCATATCTGATTTAACAATAGCAGATCGCAATTTACAAGCTCAAATTGACCATTTTGTAGCAGAAAACAGATGGTATATTGCGAGTTTTTTATTGCTTTGGGGAATTGCTTGTTATTTTTTGATGGGGGTATTGAGCAAAGGAGATGTGATTTTATTCTTTGCAGAAAATCGAAGCGAACTAAAAAATACATTTTTCCTCTTTTGCACTTATATAGGAGAGGGCTATGTGTACTTGTTGGCTACAATCGTCCTATTGTTTTCAGGTTATTCAAGAAGTTTGGCTATTTGTCTAAATGCTATATTGGTTTTGACAATTAGTCATGCCTTAAAGGTTTTCTTTGCCCATGAACGCCCAGTTCGTTATTTTGATAATTTATTAGAGCAGCCCGATTTGCCGAATTATGTTCCTGATGTTGTTTTGTTAGATGGATGGACAACTAGCTTTCCTTCTGGGCATACAACATCTGCTTTTGCATTTTACAGTCTTTTAGCATTTTTCATCCCCAACAAATGGATTAAAATGTTGTGTTTGTTGCTGGCAACCTTAGTAGGACTTTCTAGAATGTACTTGGTTCAGCATTTTTTGAAAGATGTAACTACGGGAATGTTGACAGGTTTTTTGATTGCTTTGATAGTGTATTGGGGACATGAAATGCTATCACCTAGTGTTACTAGCAAGAAATTACGATTAAGAAGAAAGAAGGCTAACCATTAGTATCTGGAAATAAAAATACAGCCCAAAGATTACTTTACTTCGTGGAAAATAAACACAAGTATTAACTTCCAACACTTATTATTGCCATCATAAAAAAAGCGTTACGAAGTTATTCTCCATAACGCTTTTAGAAGCTTATTGATAATTGTTTGGTAATTGATCAAAAGGGTCACCTTTTGACAGTCACTTAATCTAAGCTTTTATTAATATCTAAAATATCCTTTTCTTTCTGAGCAAATGTTTTCTTAACAGTGGGAATCTTAGTACGATCTTTACTCAATCGATTAATTTCATCAGCCATTAAATTACCTTCCATAAGTTGTTGTTGCAAATTTTGTAAATTGCCAGGAGAATAAGGAACAATAATAGAGCTGTTTTTCTCTCCAACTTCCTTGATGGTATCGTAATGTTGTGTTAATAGAACGAACTGCATAATTTCAATTGGAGATACATCGTTAAGTGTGTTGCTAAAATCTTCTACAGAATCTGCAAAACCTTTGATGATTGCTAAACGTTGTTCGGCAACCCCTTCTCCTTGCAAACGTTTGGATTCTTTATCGGCTTCCGCATCTTTAATTTTTGCAATTTTTCGTCCTTCTGCATCTTCATAAATCGCCTCTTTGTTGCGTTTAGCAGCATTGATTCGGTTCATAGATTCTTTTACCATTGCATCGGGATCAATGTCAGTAATCAAGGTTTGGACAATACGATAACCGTATTTTTCCATATGTTCAGACAACTCTGTCTTTACTGCTGTAGCAATATCGTCCTTACGAGCAAATACATCATCCAATTCTAATTTAGGAACTTCAGCGCGAACGGTATCAAAAATATACGAAGATATTTGACTATATGGATCGTCCAATTCATAGAAAGCTTCTTTTACCTTACTCTTCATGATTTGCACATGTACCGAAACTTGTAGTTTTACAAATACATCATCTTTTGTTTTTGTCTCAATATGGATGTCCAACTGTTGAACTTTGAGGTTAACGGTTCCTGCAACAGTTTCTAAGATTGGAACACAAAAGTTAATACCTGGGTGTAAAATTCTGTTAAAACTACCCAAGCGTTGAACAATTTTTGCTGATTTTTCTTGAACTACTTTTACTGTGGAAAAGAGAAAAAACAGAAAAACAACCGCAGTGACAATAATAAATGGATCCATAGACGCTGATATTTTGAGAAGGTTATTAATTAAGATTAAAAATAGATATTGTCCAGCCTTTTTAAGTATTTTGTGTGCCAAACGATGATTAATATAGAGAATCAATCATTATCTAATATAATAAATAATGTGGAACGATGAATAAGAGTTCCCAATAATCATAAAAAAGATGCGAATTACATTTGTTTTGATAATACTGAGTTGGTATGTATGGGCTTGTTCTGCCCCCGAGAGTAAACCCCAAACCATTTCAGGAGTAGAGATTTATAAAACACGTTGTGTGACTTGCCATGGAACCGATGGTAGAATGGGAATGAATGGCGCCAAAGAATTACCTGACTCGCCTTTGAATGCGGCGCAACGAATAGAGGTGGTCACACATGGTAGAAACATTATGCCTGGATTCAAAGAAATGTTATCAGAAGAAGAAATAAAGGCAGTTGTAGAGTTTACAATGACTTTAAAGTAAATAGTAGTAGGATGTATGAAAAAGATGATCGAATCTAAACGGTGGGTAATCCGATTATTGGGAAAAAAGGATGCAGCGAAACTTCAGCAGTATTATAGTAAGAACAAAGCTTTTTTTAAACCTTGGATGCCAACGTATGCGCCCAATCGATTTCAATTAGAATATGTAGAAGCCAGTATTGTTGTTTCGCTCGATCATTATCAAAAAGGAGTTTTGCTTCCTTTTATAGTATTACATCCTATAACTGATGAGCTAATAGGCACCATTACCTATTCTCAAATTCAAAGAGGAGTTGCTCAATATTGTTGTGTAGGATATAATATATCTGAAACTTGGAATGGTATGGGGGTCGCAACAGAGGCTTTGGAAGCAACCAATCGTTATGTTTTTGAAGTGTTGAACTTGCATCGGATAGAGGCTAATATATTGCCTGTCAATAAGGGATCTATTCGAGTAGTAGAAAAGTTGGGCTTTGAAAAAGAAGGGATTTGTAAGGCTTTGTTAAAAATTGATGGACATTGGCAAGACCATATAAGATATGCTTTAATTAATCCTCTAGTTGAATAATAACCTACGTCGAGCCGATAGTATCAAACTCCAACAACTATGTATTATCCAATTAAGGTTCCAAAGTGGTTTCAAAAACTTTTTCCAGCCTATCTGTGGAGAGGGGCAACAGTGCAAAATAAAAAACAACTTTATTTGACATTTGATGATGGTCCGATTCCACAAATAACGCCTTGGGTGTTGGATCAACTTAGAGCATATAAGGCCAAAGCAACTTTCTTTTGTGTTGGTGCCAATGTGCAAAAAAACAAAGCAATTTATCAACGGATTTTAAATGAAGGACATCAAGTCGGAAACCATACTTTTAATCATGTCAATGGTTGGAAAACAAAACACCAAGATTACATCACAAATGTTACGGCATGTAGGGAACAAGTCGAAAGCAAGCTTTTTAGACCTCCTTATGGGCGCCTAAAATGGCAGCAAGCCAAGGAACTACGCAAGGATTATAAGATTGTAATGTGGGAAGTTTTGGCAGGCGATTTTGATGCTTCTATAACAGGAGAACAGTGTTGGCAAAATGTATGTCAGTCAGCTAAAAATGGTTCTATCATAGTTTTGCACGATAGCCAAAAATCATGGCAGCATTTGTCCTATGTATTGCCGAAGTTATTAGAACATTATCATCGACAAGGATTTACTTTTGAGGCTATAACTATAGAAGACGAAAGCTAGAGCAATACCCTAGTTTAGAGATGCCGTTTGTATTGTTGTATTGGGACTTGAAAGTGGTGGTGGCGGAGCAACTTTAGGCTTTCGCACTTTGTCCAATAACAAAACCATAGCAATGTAATAAAATGGTAAACAAGGAATTTTATACCGAGCTAAGGCACCAAAATTAAAGGAAGTGAAGCCAACTGCAAAGGCAAAAATAATCGCAAAAATTAAACAGAACAGAATAACAGGATCACTGAATATGGCTTTTAACGTTTTAAAAACACCTACTTTAAAAAATACGTAGATGGTGAAACCTAACGTAAATAAGGCTTCGGCCGCTGATGGCAAAACGATGATCTTTGTGGCTTCCCAAGGATAGGGACGAAAAAGAGCTACGTTAACTGCTTTGGGAAATGTGGCAATTAAACCACCTAAAGAAGGGTCTAAAACTCCTAAATCATACCCTGTGCCATTGTCTCGTTCTGTACTCAGCTTTAACCACCACTGAACCTTTGCCGCTTCTTCCAAGAAACCTTCTAAAGTATATTCTGAAAAAACGCTGCCCAGTTGTTGTATAACAATTACGCCTCCTAAGGCTCCTACGCCAAAAAAAATAGGGGTCGCTAATTTTCTTAAAGTATCATTTTTGATGCGCTCTTTGATCATAAAAAAGACCCAAACAACAGTTGCTGGAAAAATAGCGACCAAAACATATACCTTAATATTTTTCATCAAGAAAGCTCCCATGATAATAAAAAAGATAGAACGCAGTATTTTTTTCTTTTTGCTAATCAAACTATAATAAATACCATTAACAAAAAAGCCTAAGGCTCCAATAACAATAGAATCTTTCATGATACCTGTGCTCCAAAACCACATAGAGGGCAAAAATAAAACGGCAAGTGCTATTGGAAAATGTAAGTGAGGAACGAGGTCATAAAAAACTCGATACATTGCCCAACAACCTAAAAAACTAAAGACAGTTAAAGCAAAGGAGGTGCCTATATAAGTGCCAAACCCTAATGGGCTAACAATTCCTGCCAATTTAATTACCATTGCCTCTTTCGGATTGACAAAGAAGCCACGTAAAGTAACCGAATTGTAAGCTTCTAAGGACCACTGTTTATAGTCAACGGCAATAAGCTCGTAAGCGGTTCCTGGATTGTTGAGCATGGCATTGTAAATATCTCTTGCACCAAAGAAATAAAAAAAAGTATCTCCATAACCATAATAATATTGATACATCAATGCGGTTAGGATGGCTCCCAACAAGCGAAGACCTAATGCAGGTAGAAAATATTTTTTTATAATATCGTTGGAGTACTTTCTGTTTCGGTAGAAATAGAAAATGAGCACCCAGATCACCAAGAAAAAAGGCAATAAGATAAAATCTTTCGTATAAAGTATTTGCCATGCAAGTAAAAACATACTAGATAAAGCTGTATTTTGTGCTTGAAAGATTAAGAGGATGTTGCGTCACCAATTTAAAGTTATCCCTTGGGTGTATGATGAAAATATAAAGGTACGCAAATATTGTATCTAGTGCAAAAATAAAACTCAAGCATTTTAATGTACCTTTGAGAAGGGGGAAATAAATAAAAGGAAGGCAGCACAAACTAGTAGCAGCGTTGCTAACTAAAAGCAAAGTGCTCGCGAAGTGCCACGGAGCTAAATTGATGGGGCTTTCCAACAAACAATAGTTCGTTGAAAAACTAATATAAATGTGCTTTTTTATCTTTTTGGTAAAAAAGTAAAAAATCAACGAACTACTAAACAAAGTAATGTAATAATAGAAAGTGTGAATAAGCAACTAAAAATAGGAATTGTTTTAAATACAGCATGGAATATATACAACTTCCGATTGGGGTTGGTCAAAGCTTTATTAGCGGCAGGGCACGAGGTTTATGCTATTGCTCCAGTTGACGATTTTGTACCAGCAATAGAAGCAACAGGGTGCCAATTTGTTCCCGTTCAATACTTAAGTAGAAAAGGAGTAAATCCGATTCAAGACATGCGTTTTGGATATGAATTGTATCAAATTTATAGCTCCAAAGAACTAGATGTTGTGTTGCAGTATACCATTAAACCTAATATTTATGGATGCTTAGCAGCAGGAAGAGCTAAGGTAAAGAGCATTTCAACGGTGACGGGATTGGGATATAGCTTTTTGAAAGAAGGTTGGGTAAATAAAATTGTAAAATTGCTGTACAAGACAGCCTTCAAATCTGGGACACGCATTGCCTTTCAGAATCGAGATGATAAAAAACTATTTGAAAATTTGACCTTGTGTCCTGCTTCCAAAACTACTCTAATCAAAGGTTCTGGGATTAATACCAGTCATTTTAAACCCATGCCCAAACAAAAGACCTATGACAAATTAATTTACCTATTTGTGGGGCGTTTGTTGTATGATAAAGGAATCAATGAATTGTTTGAAGCGGCACAGAAGTTTAAAAAACAGTGCCCTGATACAGAAATTTGGGTAGTTGGAGCGATTGATGATGGCAATCCCTCTGCTGTTAACAAAGAAGAAGTAGCAGAGCAAGAAGCCAATGGAACGATTCGTTATTGGGGTGTTTCGAAGGACGTACGCTCGATTATGCAAGAAGCAGATGTTGTGGTTTTGCCTTCTTACAGAGAAGGGTTGCCTAGAGTTATGCTGGAGAGTTTAGCAATGGCTAAGCCAATTATCACAACAGACACCGCAGGTTGTAGAGAAACAATTCAAGATACTAAAAATGGATTTCTAGTTCCTGTGAAGGATGCAGAAGCGTTAGCCAGTGCGATGTTAAAAATGTACAACTTGACAGATGAAGAAAGAAAAAATATGGGGAAAGTGGGACGAGAAATGGCTTTGCAAGAGTTTGATGAACAGGCTATTATAAAACGCTATTTTGAAGAAATACAAAACATGACGTCATAAGACACCATCCCTATAATTTTAATTGCAAGTTGGGTATTAATTCTTTTATTTTTTCGAGTAATTTTTTGTTTTCTAAAAGATTATAATTCCCTTTTAAGATCAGGACTTTTAATTGGTTGAGTTTGGGGAGCAATTTAGTAGAAATAGATCGCAATTGATAGTTGTAAGATAAATCTAAGATTTCCAATTCATCTAATTCAAAGAGCGAAGTTGGCAAGGTTGTTAGACCAATTTGAGAAAGAGACAATTGCTTGTCTTTGACGCGTTCTCTAAGTAGTTCAATGCTTTCTTTTTGAGGGAGTTCTGACAAAAGAAAGGTAAACCCTTTTTTATAGGTTTTGTATCCGTGCCAAGCTATTTTTAAGCAGTCCAGTTCTGTACGCCTTTGCAAGCTTCTTAATTTGCGTTTTATACCTACCTCAGATGCATATTTTGAAAAAATGACTTGATTTTTTTTGAGCTCATCGACAAGATTAATAGAGCCATATTGCCGAATTAGACGTTCTGACTCTCGATGTATGGCATTGTTATCGGTTTGTCGATGCGCCAAGAACAACTCTGTAAGCAATTCCATCGGAAAACCTCCCTGTTTGAACAGCGTTAAGGCTAATAAAATATTTTCATCTTGACCAGATAACAATAGTTGCCCAATATGCTCCGTGTTGACATCTGCATCATCTACTAAGTATTGCTCCGAATTACTATTGATAAAATTCAAAACATATTGTTCTGATAAAATTGGTATTTGTTGCTCCAAAGCATCTAGATAAGCACCATGAGATAGTTGCCCTAGCAGTAGATGGGTAGTTTTGGATGTTATTTTAGAACTGTATTTAATTCCTTGTGCTTTCAGTTTTTTGCGCAACTCTTGTTTGTTAATGCCAATTTTGCCAGCAACAGCTAGTTGTGCACCTTTTAGAAGGGGAGAAGTCGTATTTTTTGTCCATCTATTGTGATAATACTCTAAAGCTTTGAGCCTAATAATCTCCAACAACTTAATATCAGTTGTTTTCAAAATCATTTCTTGCGTAACAAAACGATCTAATTTGGTCATATTACCAGCTAACAAATTGAACAAAACAGCTCTAAAAGTCCAATCAAATTGATGTTTTCGGCAAATGTTTAATAAATTATAGTAATACTTCTTTTCTAATGTGCTATGACCATACAAATAAGGGATGTTAGCACAAAAAATAGGATGCTTTTTAATTAGTTGATTATAAAGTTTTTTAGGAAGTGCCAACTCAGATAAAGTATGCAGCTCTGCAATCTCTACAGGAAGTGCTTTTAGTTTGGCACGCAATAAATTGACGTATTTTAATGATTTAATAGAGTTAAGGACAGCCCATTCGTGTATGTCGTTTTCAAAATGAGAGCCATTAAAATCCAATTCTTCGAGGCGAGGAAGATCAGCAAGGGATCGAGGGATGGAGGACAAAGAATGCTCCTGCAAGCCCAAGGTTTTTAAGCTTTTTAACTTTCCGATGGAGGGCAAAATAGCATTTGCTTCTACTCCTCTAAATACCAATGTTTGTAGTTTAGGAAGTGTCAGGATAGAAGCGGGAATAGTGACTCTAAAGTAACTCTCTAAAAAATAAAGTTCTTCGAGGTTAATACATTTACTAATTAACTCGCCAAAACGCTTAGATTTGTAGTAACTATTTGTCCGAATACAAACAATTTCTTCGTAGTCATCTACAGTTTCCAAGTCATCGATGCTATATAAGGTAATTCGTTGCTTCATGCATTAAAAATAACTTTTTTCTACAGAAAAAAAGATAATTGATTCAAAGTTCTCATCCTAAAATGCTTGCTTTGAGGCATTTTTTCTAAAAACAAAATGCCAACACTTTTGGGAGTGTTGGCATACATTATTGTATTCTTATTAAAATCTATTTTTTAGTAGATTTTTTCTTTTTCTTAACTGTAATAATCATTTCATCTTCTTCGCCCAAAGTTGCAATCAAGGTTGCCCCTTCCTCTAAAGTAGCTTGATTGTTCAAGATAAATTCTGCCAAAGGATCTTCCAAGTATTTTTGAATAGCTCTGTTCAACGGTCTAGCTCCAAATTGAGGATCGTAGCCTTTTTCTGACAAGAATTTTTTCGCTTTTTCGTCCAATTCTAAGCTATAGCCTAGTTCTTGGATACGTTTGTACAAATCTTTTAAGGTAATATCGATAATGCGGAAAATATCTGCTTGATCTAAGCTGTTAAAGACAATTACATCATCAATCCTGTTTAGGAACTCTGGCGAGAACGTACGTTTTAATGCTCCTTGAATAACACTTTTCGCATTATTGTCAGAATCTTCTTTTCGAGCCTGAGTTGCAAAACCAACCCCTTGACCAAAGTCTTTTAGGCGGCGAGCACCAACATTAGAGGTCATGATAATCAGTGTATTTTTGAAATCTACTTTTCTACCTAGACCATCTGTCAATTGACCATCATCTAACACTTGCAACAAGATATTAAAGATGTCGGGATGTGCTTTTTCAATTTCGTCCAATAAAATAACTGAGTAAGGCTTGCGGCGTACTTTTTCTGTCAATTGTCCCCCTTCTTCGTAGCCTACATAACCTGGAGGCGCACCGATAAGACGACTAACAGCAAATTTCTCCATGTATTCACTCATGTCAATTCTAATCAAAGAATCCTCAGATGTAAATAGTTGACGAGCCAATACTTTTGCCAATTCTGTTTTTCCAACTCCAGTAGGTCCCAAGAAAATGAAGGTACCAATTGGTTTGTTGGGATCTTTTAGTCCAACACGATTGCGTTGAATTGCTTTGGTTACTTTTAGAATTGCTTCGTCTTGTCCGATAACCTCACCTTGCAGATCCGTTGTCATACTCAACAATTTATGGCTTTCGTTCTCTGCAACACTACTTACAGGAATGCCAGTCATCATAGAAACTACTTCAGCGATGTCGGCTTCTTCAACAGGATAACGTTTTGTTTTAGCCTCTTCATCCCATTGTTTTTTTGCCTGTTCCAATTGACGGATCAATTTAGACTCTTTGTCACGATAATTAGCAGCTTTTTCATATTCTTGATCTCGAACCGCTTGATTTTTGTGTTCCTTGGTTTGTTCGATTTCATCTTCTAATTGAACAATGTGTTTAGGAACATGGATGTTTTTAAGATGGACGCGAGCCCCTACTTCATCCATAACATCAATAGCTTTGTCTGGCAAGAAACGGTCAGAAATATAGCGATCACTCAACTTCACACAAGCCTCAATCGCATCATCAGAGTATAATACATGATGAAACTCTTCGTATTTCTCTTTGATATTGTGCAAAATATGAACGGCTTCTTCAGGTGTAGGAGGGTCAATAACCACTTTTTGGAAACGACGATCCAAAGCACCATCTTTTTCAATATATTGACGATATTCGTCAAGTGTAGAAGCACCAATACATTGCAATTCACCACGAGCTAAGGCTGGTTTAAATATATTAGAAGCATCCAACGATCCTGTTGCACCACCGGCCCCTACAATCGTGTGAATTTCATCAATAAATAGAATGACATCCCGTGATTTTTCTAGTTCTGTCATAATCGCTTTCATTCGTTCTTCAAACTGACCACGATATTTGGTTCCAGCCACTAGTGCAGCCAAGTCCAACATCACAATACGTTTGTTAAAAAGCGTACGAGAAACTTTGCGTTGGTGGATACGTAGCGCCAATCCTTCGACTACTGCTGTTTTACCAACACCAGGCTCCCCAATCAAAATAGGGTTGTTCTTTTTTCGTCTAGACAAAATTTGAGAAACACGTTCGATTTCTACTTCTCTACCAATAATAGGATCTAATTTATCTTCTTCAGCAAGTTTTGAAATGTCTCGTCCAAAATTATCCAAAACAGGCGTATGCGATTTTCCTTTTCCTCTACCACGAGATTGAGGACCAGAATCTCCACCGCTACCAGCACTTTCTTCTTCATCGTCAAATTCGCCACCAGGCAAATCAGAAGTGATATCAGGATTAATTTCAGTGCCTACAAATTCTAATTCTGTTTTGAAAACATCATAAGAGACATTAAATTGTAGTAATACACGAGCTGCTAAGTTGTCTTTGTGTTTTAGAACAGATAGCAAAATGTGTTCTGTTCCAATAAGCTCACTTTTTAGTAGCTTAGCTTCCAAAAAAGTTACCTTTAAAACCTTTTCAGCTTGCTTTGTTAACGGTAAATTCCCAATATTATAAGAAGTAGGTAATGTATTGGTGTTTTGATTAATTGAATTCTCAACAGCAACACTTAATTGATGTGAATCCACATTAAGTGATTCTAAAACACGGACAGCTAGGCTAGTAGGCTCTTTTAATACTCCTAATAAAAGATGCTCTGTACCTATGTAATCATGACCAAACTTAAGAGCTTCTTCTCTACTATGTGAGATGATCTCTTTTACTTTGGGAGAAAATCTGTTGTTAGGCATATCTTTAGTTTATAAATTGCTAGACCAAGGGTCTAGTAAATAGTTTTAGATTTATGGGTATTATGATTTCTAATTTGACGTGTTCCTAACAAGAACAATAATTTTAGTCAAAAAGTTTTGTCCTCGTTTTCTTACAAAGAAAGGTAGAGAATATTTTCAGAAAAGGAAAATTTTTGATTTTTTTTTGTCTTTTATCTACGATATCTAATAATAGTTTCTATCTATCTCGCAACAATTTTGTCAGGTATTTGTCTATTATAATATAATAACGTCTACTTTGTAATTACTGACGAAAATAGTGCCAAGCTAATTTTGTATTTTTTATAGAAAATTGATTACATTAGCCAATAACTTACTTACTTTTGCAGTACTATTGTATAGTGTATAGAAACAAAAGAAGCCTTACTAGGTTGATTAAAAGGTAGTTATTTGTTGTGTGCCTATGTTAATACACTAAAAATTTTATTAAAAAGTTTTGTTACTTCAATATTATTTGGAGAAATAAAAAATTTAGTACATTTATTTTTGATAAAGAAATACCAAATTTTATGAAATATTCTGTTGATAAGAAAGATGATTACGCGGTTTTGACCCTTGCAGAAGAAAATTTAAATTCTCTGAAAGCACCAGATTTAAAAGCAGAACTTATTGTACTGCACAATGCAGGTATTAAAAATTTAATCATGGATTTGTCAAACACTAAGTTTGTCGATTCTTCAGGATTGAGTGCCATATTGACAGGAAATCGTCTGTGGGCAGAATCTGGAAATGCTTTTGTTTTAACAGGGTTAGTACACCCTAGCGTTAAAATGCTAATCACAATTTCTAGACTAGATAGTGTATTGACAATTAAAGAGACCTTGAGTGATGCTGTTAAATATGTTATGATGGAAGCATTTAAGAGCGAACTAGGAAGTGAAAAAACGACTGAAGAGGAAGAAGATTAATCATCGAATAGTCTCTTCAACAACAACCATAAAAAATATTAAAGCACTCATAAGCATTTCCTTGTTTGAAATGTTTATGGGTGCTTTTTGCTTTATAGGATAGAAATATGAACTTTGAATTGCAAATCTTGGGAACCAATGCTGCTACTCCTGCTCATGGAAGGCATTTGTCTGCTCAAGTACTAACAATAGGGAAAGAATCTTTTTTGATTGATTGTGGTGAAGGGACACAATTTAGAATGTTGAAATTCCAAGTCAAGAAAAGCAAAATCAACCATATCTTCATTAGCCATTTGCATGGCGATCATACCTTTGGTTTGGTTGGATTACTAATGACCTATGACTTAATCGGGAGAAAGAAGCCTTTGCACATATACAGCCCAGAAGATTTGCAAGCAATCGTTGAAATTCAACTAGGAACAACCTTACGATTCCCATTGCATTTTCATACCACAGACTCTACGAAGTCAACCGTATTGTTTGAGAATAGTGCGGTTACAGTTCATTCGATTCCCTTGGTGCATCGAGCGCCCTGTCATGGCTTTTTGTTTGTAGAAAAAGAACGTCCAGCTAATATCATAAAGGAAAAAATCGATGCTTATCAAATTCCACATACAGCTATTCCTGCCATCAAAAAAGGCGCAGGTTATACATTGGCGGATGGTCGTATTATTCCCCATCAAGAATTAACCAAAGCTCGTACAGCCCCTCGGAAATTTGCTTATTGTTCCGATACAATCTATTCAGAAGCTATAATTCCCTTAATAAAAGGGGTCGATATATTGTACCATGAAGCAACATTTATGCACGATATGTTACTCAAGGCTGAAAAAACAATGCACACGACAGCAAAACAGGCTGCTACTATAGCGGCACAAGCAAAGGTAAAACAATTGATTCTAGGTCATTTTTCATCTCGATACAGCAATTTAGAGCCTTTGTTAGCAGAGGCAAGGGCTGTGTTTAAGGACAGTTTTTTGGCTGAAGAAGGAAAGAAAATCAGCATAGAGAGCAGTTAGTATTCTTATGGTAATAACTACTAATTTTACAGGTGCTCGAACTTATTTCCCATAACGCTTTTCTAAATCATCCATGATTTGATGAATTTCATCAGGATTATTGAGAATTTCTGTGGCAGCATTAAATAAAACGGTATAATCTATTTCTAACAATACTTTTTGAATGGCTAGTTCTGCCTGTGCTAATTTTATCATGGCGCCCATTCCATGTTTGGCATAATAATAAGTTGCGACAGAAGCGGCAACCCCTAATTGGTCCGTTGTGGTAAGCTCTTTTTCAAACTGAGGAAAACATTCTTCGGTTAATTTCTTAAACTTAGCATCATAACTTTCCCACTGACTATCGGAGATCGTTCCTTGTTTTTGCTCATTGGTTAACTCTTCTATAAAATTGTAAAAATTGTCTACAAAAGCTTCTTTATCTCCTCCACAGCTAATATAGTTGGTACAACTAAAAGTAAATAATAATAAACTAAGTAAAAAGGACGATAATATAAGGGTAGTAGAACGCATCGAAGTTAGTTTTGTGTAGAAGTCGTTAAAAACTTCTTGGTGTGAATGAATTATAATGACAATGTATAAAAAAGGTTGTGAACAGTAAGTGTCGACCTAGGTGCCAAACTTAGACCTTATCGACTAAAAAGGAACAACTCTGTAGTACCTGTCTACATTTTGCACAATATTTCCCTAAAAAAGAATGGAACAACATGACTTCAAAAGGGAGGCTAAAAAGCTTCTGTAAAAATAAGCTTCTTCTCATAAATAAGAGGAAAACAGAGGAATTTTATTTTAGAGCTGACGAATACAATATTATGACTAAAACTATTGGCAGCAATCAATTTTGTTGATGGCAGATAATTAATGGAAGAACAAACGAAAAAATAAAAAATATTTTCTTTCTAAACGGTTACCTCTTTCGAGGTCATTCCATATACCCAATATATAGGTAGAAAATAGGAAAAAATACAACAAAAAGCAGATGCTTTTAGAAGCTATTTGGAGTGAAAAATAGAACCCATTAAAAGTAGTTGGATGCTTTGTTTTCAGGTTTTTAACTTAGATGACAGAATCAAACTTTTGACAAAAAAAAGCATTGACAAAAACTAAATTCCAAAACTCCAGTTCAAATTAGAAGAATGTGCTAATTTGTTTTATTTTTGTTCCTTAAGTATGCACAGAAAATTATAGAAATATATGAAAAAGAAATTTACCTTATCGCATTGTTGTAGGTTTTTGGTCGTTGTTTTTATGGTGTTGAGTTTTAATCATCTCAATGCTCAAACGACGAACTTTCAACGAATTACAACAGAATGTTATTCTGGTCCAACGCTAAGTTATACCAACACATCAGGAACATTGCTTCCTTCTGTAAACTTTACAGTAGGACCAGGCGCAGGGCAAATACCTGTTGGTCATGTGGTTGCCGATGTTATCGTAGAGATTGTCTGGTCAAAAACAGACGATGGCTCTTGTACTTCTCCTACTGGAAGCCCTGTAAACTTAGGCGATGTAGGATTTCAAATTGCAGGACCTATTGGAGGGGCTCGTTATTTGGCAGCTTCCAATGCAACTTCTGGTTTTGCTGGAACAACCAATACCTTTGTAGGAACATCCAACGTAATTACGACTAGAACCGTATTTCGAGATGGGGCATCTTCTGTAATTCCAGTGACGCCAACAGGTTCTGACACCATCGCACCAAACAACGATCCTTTAAGTTTTTATCGTGGTCAAACGCCTGGAGGAAACTGGTCAGTGGGAGCTATCGATGACCTCCCAGGAAATAGTTCTCCTGCTTTGTGTATACATTCTTACTGTATTACTTTGATAACTTGTGATCCAGCTTCTTTATCGGCAACCTGTCAAGCTTTTCCTACTGTTAATTTGGGAGCGACAGGTGTGCATACGTTTGAATTTCCCGATTTAGATAGTTTGAGTGATGTCTCTTGTTTAGTAGATGATATTACATTTACGCCAGCTACGGTCAATTGTTCTAACCTAGCAGCACGAGTGCCAGTGACCATGACAATCAGAGATAATCTGGGAAATGTTGATAATTGTGTGAGTTTGGTAAATGTTACAGATAACACACCACCAGTAATCCCATATTGTTCTCAACCATTCGGAACCATCTTTACGGATCTGTATTTAGATGCCAATGGTAGAGATACTTTTTATGCAACTTCGGTTCCAATGACAGATAACTGTGGTCCCGTAACGCAAGAAGTAAGAAATATAACTCCAGGTAGCCCGTGGCGACCTTTTGTCGATTTTAATTGTGTAACAGGACCGCAACAATTTTTTGTTAGAGGAGTAGATCCTAGTGGCAATATGGATTCGTGTCGTGTTATTGTTAACATTATAGATACCATTCCACCAACAGCTGTTTGTGGTCAAGATACTGCGTTTGTAGGAAATGGACCATTTACAATGCCTGCTATTCGGTTAGACAATGGTAGTTTTGATGTTTGTCCACCGATTACTGGACGTTGGATTAATGTGCATACTGGTCCCGACCCTGTGTATACTTGCGCCGATTTGGGAATAGATACGGTTTCTTTAATCGTTTCAGATGCTTCTGGTAATTTAGATACTTGTGATAATGCAATTGTTGTTGTGGTAGATCAAGTTCCACCAACAGCAGTTTGTCAAAATGTAACGGTTTATCTTAATGCTGCTGGAAATGGAACCTTATTCGCTTCGGATGTAGACAATGGCTCTGTAGATTCTTGCTCGATTCTTAGCCGAGATATCAACGGTGTGGCGAGTATATCTTACAACTGTTCAGACATTGGAACGAATCCAACTGTTACATTGCATGTATTTGATCCTAGTGGTAATGTTGACTCTTGTACAGCAACAGTAACAATCTTAGATACTTTTCCTCCAACAGCAATCTGTAGAAATTTTACAGTCAACTTGGATGCTTCAGGTGTAGCAACATTAGTGGCGGATAGCTTGAATAATAATAGTACAGATGTTTGTACAGGTAATAACCTAGATTTCTTTATTAATGGAAATCCAACAACAACGTTTGATTGTGCTGATATTGCAACCAATCCAAATCAAGTTATTTTAACAGTAGAGGATGCTTATGGAAATCAAAGTACTTGTGCTTCTAATGTTACTGTTGTCGATAATATTGATCCTGTGGCCAACTGTGCAACGCCCACAGTTTATTTGAATAATGCAGGTCTTGCAACCGTAACAGCAGCAGAATTGAGCGCAGGTAGTACAGATAATTGTAGTGTGGTTGATAGCTTTGTAAATGTAGTCGGAATTACTTCTGCTAATTTTACTTGTTCGGCAATCTTCACACCACAACCGACAACACTGATTGTTCGAGATGCATCAGGGAATACGGGGTCTTGTAATACGGTTGTTAATGTCGTTGATACCGTAATGCCAACAGCTCTGTGCGAATCTAACTATGTCGCTACACTAGGTGCTAATGGTTTAGCAACAGTGACACCTGCTAATATAGATTCATCTAGTACCGATAACTGTGGATTGGTAGAATATCTTATTAATGGATCTCCTAACCAAGTATATACTTGTACAGATGTTGGAACATTGGGAGCTGTTTTAACCGTAAGAGACTCTTCTGGTAATACGGCATCTTGTCCAAGTACTGTAACGGTAGTAGATAATACACCACCAACGGCTTCTTGCCAAATTACCAATGCCTACTTAGGGGCTTCAGGAACAGTAGCTATTACACCAAATGATGTATTGGCATTTCCTGCTACAGGAGATAACTGTGGTTCTGTTACGACTAGTTTCCAAGGTGGAGGTACTAATATTATTTATAATTGTGATAGTATAGGACCACGTTCCGTTACGGTTGTTGTTCGAGATGCAACTGGAAATACAGCGACTTGTCAAACAACAGTAACTGTTGAAGATACTGTTGCACCAACAGCAAGTTGTCGTCCAGTTCCTTTTACCGTTCAACTAGATGCTTCTGGAAATGGGTTTGTTGTACCTGCCAATGTAAATAATGGTAGCTCAGATATCTGTGGTTTGGATACAATGTTAGTGAATGGTGTCGATTCATTCTTCTTTACTTGTGCCAATATTGGTAATACAGCAGTAACACTCTCTGTTTTGGACGAATCGGGGAATCAAAATACTTGTGTAGCAAATGTAATTGTAGCAGATAATATCAATCCAACTGCGTTGTGTCACGATACGACTTTATACTTAAATGCTTCAGGCGTAGTGACAGCTTTCCCAACAGATATTGATGCAGGAAGTTCAGACAATTGTTCGTTCACAAGACGAATTAATAACTTGCCATCCGTAACGTATAGCTGTAACCAAGTTGGTGTGAATACAGCACAACTATTGATTAGAGATGGTGCTGGTAATACAGCCCAGTGCTCGGCAAATATTACAATACTAGATACGATAACACCTGTTGCCAATTGTATTGCACCTAATATTCGTACAATATACTTAGATAATACTTGTTTTGCTTCTGTACCTGCGGCAACGTTTAATAACGGTAGTACTGATAACTGTAGCAGTTCTTTAAGATTTAGAGTTGGAGGTTTGCCAAATGCTACTTTTACTTCTGCTAACTTAGGAACGAATCCAAATCCTGTTACACTAACAGTTTGTGATGGTTCTAATAATTGTTCTACTTGTAATACTACAGTTATAGTTAGAGATAGTACACCGCCTAACTTAGTTTGTCGCCCAGATACCGTTCAATTGGATGGTACTGGAAATGCGATTGTTCTTCCTAATGATATTAATGGAGGAAGTTCAGACAATTGTAGTGTACCTACTTATACCATTAATAATGGTCCTTTTGTTAATATGACCTGTGCCAATATAGGAATTAACAACGTAACACTAACTGGAACCGATCAAAGTGGAAACGCAGATTCTTGTACAACAACTGTTTTAGTACAAGATGTTACCGCACCCAATGCTTCTTGTAATAGCATGGTAACTGTAATACTAGATGCTGTAACAAGCAATGGTAATTTGACGGTTGCTGATGTTAATAACAATAGTTCAGACAACTGTAATATTGCTACTTATACTTTGTCTAAAACAGTATTTGATTGTGGTGATATACCAAACAATACCCATATTGTTACCATGGTTGTAACTGACCAAAGTGGTAATACAGATTCTTGTACGACACAAGTAACGGTTGTTGATACAGTTGCACCAGTGGCTATTTGTAGACCAACGCCTATAAATTTATTCTTAGTAGGTAGTACGGTTTCAACTACGATTGCTGCTATTGATAATGGTAGTTTTGATAATTGTGCAATAGCTAATAGAACATTAAGCCAATCTACATTTAATTGTTCCGATATAGGAAGCAATACAATTACACTAACCGTAACCGATTCTAGTGGAAATGCAGGTACTTGTACTGCGACAGTAAATGTGGCGGATACAACAGATCCTACACCATTCTGTTCTAACCCAACAGCTCAACTAAATGCGAATGGTACTATAACCTTAGCGGCTACTGACTTAGCACCAGGTAGTTTTGATAATTGTTCAATTGATACCATGTTAGTCAATGGGCAAGATTCAATTACATTTACTTGTGCTAACTTAGGACCAAATGTGGCGACAGTATTTATGCAAGATCCTAGTAGTAATACGGCAACATGTCCTTCTACGATTACTGTAGTAGATGATGTTGACCCAACAGCAATTTGTACAACAACGCCAGTTCAATTATTTTTAGATACTGCTGGAATTGCCGTTTTAAATCCAGTTGATTTGGATGGGGGAAGCACTGATAACTGTAATGTTGTTGGTTACACTGCTTCACAAGATACATTTGATTGTTCCCATGTTAATAGTAGCCCTAATAGCGTTATTTTGACTGTAGAAGATCAAAGTGGTAATACTAATAACTGCTCTGCTCAAGTGAATGTTGTTGATACTGTAAGACCAAATATGGCTTGTCAACCAGTTACTCTAAATTTGAGCCAAGGAGGAGTAGCACCTGTGAATGCATCTATGTTTGATGGAGGAACAACTGACAATTGTACAATTGCTAACTTGAGTTTTAGAGGGGCACCGAACTTAGTAACTTGTAACGATGTGGGAACACATGCTATTACCTTAATAGCAACAGACGTCAACGGTAATACAGATTCTTGTACAACAACTTTAACTGTTTTAGATACTGTATCTCCAACGCTTTCTTGTAATACAATTACAGTTGATTTAGATGCTTTTGGTAATGCTACTGTCGATTCTGCTACAGCTGGTTTATACAGTGCTTCAGATGCTTGTGGTATTAACTCTTTGACCTTGAATGGAGGAACAACGGTTAATTATACCTGTGCAGATGTAGGAGCAAATACTATTAATATAGTGGCAACTGATGCAAGTGGAAATTCTTCTAGTTGTACTGCAACAGTCAATATTCAAGATGTAACTGCTCCATCTATTACTTGTGGTATTACGACACAATACTTGGATGCAAACGGATTATTACCAGTAGATCCAGCTTGGATAACAGCAAATGTTATAGAGGCTTGTGGCATTGATACAACTTTTACCAACCCAGATACTTTGACTTGTGCAGACGTGGGACCATTTAATGCCGTAACGTTGACAGTAGTTGATGTTAATGGAAATTCAAGTTCTTGTAATGGAAATATTGAAGTGTTAGATACAATTCCGCCTACAATGGTTTGTCGTGATACATCTGTTTGTGTTAGCGGAGGATTTGTGAATGTTACAGCCGCCGATGTAGATGGAGGAACAACCGATGCTTGTGGTTTATCTGCGATACAAACGATCAATGGTTCTAATAACGTTATCTTTACTTGCGCCGATTTGGGAATACAAACAGTTATTCTAGAACGTCAGGATGTCAATGGAAATACGGATACCTGTCATGCTTCGGTAACAGTACAAGATTGTACTCCACCGAATGCTGTTTGTAGAAGTAGCTATACGGCACAAATAGGTTCTAACGGTTTTGTAACGATTTATGCAATTGAACTGGATTTTGGAAGTTCTGATGATTGTGGTATTGATTCTAGCAGCTTTAAGATCAATGGTCAAGATAGCTTGTCATTTGGCTGTAATGTTATCAGTGCACCGTTTACAGTAACCTTTACAGTGGCGGACTCTTCAGGAAATATGGATACTTGTATTTCAACCATAACAATACAAGATACAGTGGCACCTATTGCTAGATGTGGAGGACCAATCAATGCTGTACTTTCTGGAAATACAGGAGAGTTCTTTGCGAATGCATTTGATTTAAATAGTACGTCTAATCCAAGTAGTGATAATTGTAGTATAACATCTTACCTAATCAATGGTCAAGCAAGAGATACGTTTACTTGTTCTATGATTGGACAAAATACAGCAGTACTAACGGTCATAGACCAAAATGGAAATTCAGATACTTGTCATGCCATTGTAGATGTACAAGATTTAACGAATCCAACTGTTAACTGTCGATTTATAACCAACTTGACCTTGGATTCTTCGGGGCAAGCTTCAATTGCAGCTAGTAGTTTGTTAGTAAGTTCTAATGATAACTGTAGTATTGATTCAATTCTTGGAAACGGATTGGATACCTTAAACTTTACTTGTGCGGATATTGGTGGTAACCAAATTCAGGTGATTGCTATTGATCAATCAGGAAATCAATCTTCAGCTTGTAATGCAATTGTTAATATTAGTGATACAACAACACCTGTTGCTATTTGTCCAACGATACCAGTATACTTAAATCCAGTCGGTAATGTTTGGGTGCAAGCACAGCAAATTGATAGTGCTAGTTTTGATAACTGTGGTATTGTATCTTGGTTGATTAACGGACAAGATTCGATTATTTTTACTTGTAATAATGTTGGGGTATCGCAGCAAGCAACCTTGACAGTAACCGATGCGGCAGGGTTATCCGATGATTGCGTAGCAACTATTGAAGTATTAGACACCATTCCTCCTGTAGCCAATTGTACATCATTTGTTGCTGTACTCGATCCTAATGGCTTTGTAGAAGTGACACCCAACCAAATTGATAGCAATAGTTTTGATAACTGTGGTTCCTTTAATTTGACTTATGCTATTAATGGGCAATCGAGAGATACCTTCTATTGTAGCAATGTTGGTTCACCAACCACGGCTACTTTGAGCGTAACCGATCAATACGGAAATACAAGTACTTGTGTGGCAAACATCGACGTAATTGATCAAACTGATCCAGATTTAATCTGTACAGGGACAACTCAATCAGTTTATTTGGGACAAAATGGTTTGGTAAATGTTGATCCTGAAGACCTAGCATTAGGTGCTTCAGACTCATGTACCATTTTAACTTGGTATATTGATGGATTGACAGATACAACCTTTACATGTGCCGATATCAATATTACTCATCAAGTAGTAATTAGAGTAGAAGACCCAAGTGGTAACTTTGATGAATGTAACGCACTGGTTCGTGTATTAGATACAATTGCACCAGCGCAAGGAAATCCAGTATGTGCTTCATTAGGAACACTGTCTTTGAATGCGGCAGGAGTAGTTGAAATTACAGGATCGCAATTGAACTCATTTAACGTAGATAACTGTTCCATTGTGGATACCTTGATTAATGGGCAAACTAGCATTACTTACGATTGTGATAGTCTTGGTCAACGTCAAGCAGTCTTGACTTTGACAGACCCATCAGGAAATAGTAGTACTTGTACTGCCAACTTTACAATCGCAGACAATACTGATCCAACGGCACTTTGTTATGGTTCGTTGCCAATCCTATTAAATGCTAATGGAATTGCAGCAGTCGATGCCAATCAATTGGATAGTGCTAGTTTTGATAACTGTGGTATTGTATCTCATTTAATTAATGGAGTCGCTGTTGATACATTTGATTGTACTAGAGCTGGAATTCCAACACCTGCATTACTGACAGTAGCCGATGCGGCGGGTAATACAACGAACTGCACCGTAACACTTCTTATCGAAGACGAAACACCTCCTGTGGTGAGTTGTCAAGATATTGACCTTTATTTGAGTAATGTAAGTGGAACGGCAACATTACAAGCCTCTCAAGTGGATAATGGTAGTTTTGATACTTGTGGAATCAATAGCATACTGTTTAATAATGGGGCTAGTTCTATTCAATATACTTGTGCTGATACTGGACAAAATGTTGTTACATTGGTTGTAACTGATGTGAATGGAAATGTAGATTCATGTACAGCAACAATAACCGTAAGAGATACAACACCGCCTGCATTAAATTGTAGAGGAGTCAATGTGAACTTAACCAATGCTGGTAGTGTTGTGTTGCAAGCAAATACTTCTAATCCATTTGGTGTCATCAACTCGGCTGGTGATAACTGTGGTATTGATACCATATTTGTGACACCTGATACAATTACTTGTACGGATCTTGGAAATGTAGTCTTTACCGTAACAGCAATTGATCATAGTGGTAATATGGGAACTTGTCAAGATACAGCAAGAGTATTCTTGGAGCGCCCAACAATTTTGTTGCCAACACAAGATACAGTGCTTTGTGAAGGAGATGTATTGCCATTGAGCGCTAGTGTGCCACCAAATGGTATCAACTACTCTTATGCATGGACAGGTCCAGCAGGACCAATAACTTCTGATCCAACAACAAGAGATACGGTCGTATCAAACGTAACAATTGCTAATGAAGGATGGCAAATATTTACCATCACACCACCATCAGGAAATGGATGTCCTGCTTCTGATTCTGTTTATTTAGATGTGAACGAAGTTCAGCCTCCTGTCTTGACTGGTGTACAACCTTGTGATGGCGATAGTGCTACTATCTACTTAGCTAATAGAGCTACTTACATTGGAACAACAATTACTTACAATTGGTATTTTAATGGGAATTTGATTTCTAATAGTCCTGATTCTTTGATTATACCAAATATGTCTGCTGCCGATAGTGGGGTATATTCTATGTCTATACAAGTTATAGAAGGACCAGCAATTTGTTTTGATAGTTCAGCAGTTGGATTTAATTTTGATGTTTTGGATTTACCAGTAGCACCAGTGCCAACAGCAAACTTGCCTTGTGAAGGTCAAACTTTGACATTATTAAATAATGCACCAGGAAATACTTACAATTGGTCTGGCCCAGCAGGATTTAATACAACATTACCTAATCCAACAAGACCAAATACAACGCAAGCATTTGCTGGTCTGTACACATTGACTATTACTGATGTGAACAATTGTTCGAACACTGGTACTGTAAATGTTGTGATTAGCCCAACACCACCTCAACCAGATGTTTTCTATACAGAGCCATTGTGTGCAGGAGATTTGTTAGAGTTGCAAGATACTTCTACATATAATTTCCCTCCAGTATTGTATTACTGGGAAAGTCCATCAGGAACTATTGATACAACGACTATTGGTCAATTATTCTTGTCAGGAGCAAGTGCTGGTAATTATATGTTAACCGTTTCAATGAATGGTTGTCCTTCTGCAACAGGAGATACGGCAATTGTAGCATATGAAGCTATTCCTACTGGTGGAGATGATTACTTTACAATTGAATTTAGAGATTCTCTAACAGGAGCTACCAATGGTGGTAATAGTATTATTATCAATGATAATCCAAATGCAAGTGGCTATCTGTTATCTGTTATTGATAGTACCAAAGGAGGCGTGATTCGATTGAATCAAGCTACAGGAACTTTAAATTATTATCCTCGTTCTGGATTCTTTGGTATTGATACAATGTACTACTCTATTTGCGATGTTCAATGTCCGAATAGTTGCGATACAGTACAAGTACGAATTGAAGTAACTACTGATTTTGAGTGCTTCATTCCGCAAGGAATTTCTCCTAATGGAGATGGCATAAATGACGAGGTAGTTGTTCGTTGTGCCAATAATTATCCGAATGCGACCATGCAAATTTTCTCTCGATGGGGAACATTAGTTTATGAAGGGGCTCCAACGGGATGGAATGGTCAATTTAATGGACAAGATTTGCCAGATGGAACGTACTTCTATATCTTAAAGTTGAACGATACTAGCTATACTGGTACTGGGTCAAACCCAGATGAAGGTAGAGTAGGAGACCAATATTCTGGATACATCATGTTACAACGTTAAACACAAAACGATCCATAAATAAGAGCTGCCTGATGATTTCAGGCAGCTTTTTTTTTTGAGAAAAAAATATTAGAAGCTTTTAAAAATCGAAGTTTTGATGTTGTCTAAAATGAGAAAGCTTGATTTCTGTGCTTTTATCTGTTTTGAGTTTCCTTTATATTTAAGTAATAATATTTTTTAGTTAGAGAGTTGCAATAGAAGGAGCCCTATGCACATTATAAAAATAAGAAGTACCTCTTTGCAACACATTATTACAAAATTAAGGAACGATGACATACTACTTTTTACAAGCATTTAGAGTTGTATTACTCTTAATGGCAACGAGTTTTTGGTTGCAAGCACAACATTTGGATTGCGGAACCTCTTACGAATATGGGGAAAAAATTAAACAACGAATGTTAGATAATAGAAGGCAACATAGTAGTTTAATGTCCCGTTATAATCAAGCTCGCAGTGGCAACAATACGGTGTATATTCCTGTTCAATTTCATATTGTCAATAAAACAGATGGAACAGGGGGAGAAAAGGTACAAGATGTGCTTGATAACCTTTGCAAGTTAAATTCAGATTTTGCCCCTATCAATGTAGAGTTTTATATGTACAAGCCCATTAATTTTATTAATAAAGATTTATTGTATACGAATGATGAAAATAGTGGTATGGGGTCTTATTTTATGGGTTTACTAAAAGAGCCCGGTGTCGTGAACATATTTATTGGTAATGAAATTATCAGTCCACAAGGTGGAACAATTTTGGGGTATTATGATCCTAATCTCGATGCTATTTATGCCATTCAAGATGCTGTTAATGGTTATTCTTATACCTTAACACATGAAGCTGGGCATTTTTTCTCTTTACCACATACTTTTGCGGGGTGGGAACGCCAAGATTATAACACAGTAACGGCTAATTCTAATGGAATTACGCCTAAAAAATTACCTAATGGTGCTATCGTAGAGCGATTGCCAAGAACAGGAGGGCAAGAAAATTGTCAAATCGCAGGCGATGGATTTTGTGACACAGATCCTAGTTATTTGTTTGGATATTATAGAGGTGTTTACAATAGAGGAACACATTTTTGCGAGCATGCATCTGCAGCAGTCGACCCTACAGGAAAACTGTTTCGTCCAGATTTAATTCGTCCTGCCACACGTTTTAGTATGAAAGAGGATGATCCTGCTTTTACAGAGTTGTTAACAACAAATGCTTTTGTAGGTACATATTTTCCTCCCAAAACTTTGTTACTTGTTGAAACCTCTTTTACGCCGCAAGGAGGCACGCCAACTATTATGTGGAAAGATACTATAGGAAATTCCGATACAACAGATTACAACTTACAGACAAATTCGAACTTAATAGGTCTTGGAATGGATCAGGTTAAAATAGGACATATTTCTATGGGAGATTACTATTTAGATCAAAATATCGTGGTAAGCGGTTCTCCCGATGTTTCTAAGTCAGCAACTGTACCCGCAGAATATAGAGTTATTCCAGGAGGAGCTTATACAACAGAAATGTCTTCTTTGGAGTTGCTAAATTCAGGGACTACAACTATTTCTAGTGGTATTACTGTTGAAGTTGAAGAAAGATTATATCATAAAATAACAGGACTGGTTGCATCAGAGTCTTGGACTATTCAAGTGGCAACACCATTGCCTCCTGGAATCACAACACTTCCTGCCTCGAATTTGTACAAACAAAAGAGCACGATTGCAGGTTGCACTTTTGATATCAAATTGGAGGCTCCTTATACAACAGTAACGGGAACATCTTCAGAAAATATTATGAGTTATTACAGTACAAATTGTAAAAATACATTCTCCGCAGAACAAGCCGTAGCCATGCAGTTGGATATTGCATCTAGAGGTTTGGCAACTAGGTATCCAGCACCTACAGCGACATTAATAACCAGCCAAGTTGCTACTATTTACCCAGTACAAAATATAACAACGCCTAATAATACGGTTAACTTTTCGTGGAATGCTATAACAGGGGCTACGTCTTATCATGTTTATGTGTATCAAGTCGATGCATTAGGAAACCCGTTGCTAAATGGTGACAAATTAGATTTTATTGTTACGAGTCCTAATTTATCAGTTTCCCTAAAGCCTAGTAGCAAATACGAATGGAAAGTAACTCCTTTGAATGCTGTGAGTTTCTGCGATCCCAATACGAGTTCTAGTGAAGTGCTGTTTGAGACGGGGCTTAGTACTTCTGTTACCAGTTTGAATACGCCATTATCTACCCTAAATGTTTACCCTAACCCAATTGCTCAAGATAAGGTGGTAACACTAGAAATTAACTCAAAGGTAGTAGAACAAGTAACCGTATCCATTCTTAATGCATTGGGGCAAGAGGTAATGCCCGCACAGTCTGTAGAATTGATAGAAGGTGTTAATAAAAACCAATTGGATGTTCGGACATTATCAGCAGGATTGTACTTGATTAATGTAAAAAACAAAGATGGTATCCAAAGCAGTAAATTAGTAATTGAATAATGTGATTTGTATAAAATAGGTTCGAGTAGTTGTCTTTTTGCAAAGTACTTTTAAGATAACTATATTAAATGGTTGCACTTTGGTAGGTGCAACCATTCTTTTTTGTTTATAAAAATATTTGCCCTTCTACCTAAAAAGCATTAATTTGGTAATTTATATTGTACAGAAGTACGTAACTCGAAATGGAGATTATTTTGTAGAATCATCAAACCGACAACATGTCGAAACTTATAACCTTTCTTTGTCTAATTTTGTTAACTTCTTGTGTGGAAACGGTTTCTTCAGACACATTAAAAGATGCTCCAGAAGCAAGTTTGATTGTACCTGAAAAGATCATGTCTCCAGAGCAGCGTGCCTTGGAAAATAAAGTCGCGAACCGAACTCTTTTGCAAAAAGTAGTGGATAGTTCAGAAGATTTTCAACGCATAGAGCTTTCTTATGCTTGTAATAATCTTGCGGGGGGGATTTTGACTTATATTAAAGACAATCAAGAAACGAAAGGAATGCGTTTTGCGCTATCGGAAGAGGGGAGGAATGAGTTTGTTAGTTTTTACTATAGAGGAAAAGAGCTTAGTTTAGCCGTTTATGAAAAAGGTGTTTGGCAGGGAACTGAGGAGGTTTCGACTCAAACGGTTTTTTATTTGGATGATGGAGAAGTTTTTCGCTGTTTGCAGAAAAAAGTAGCAGGGGAAACCACTCAAATGGAAACACTGATCCGAAAGGCAGAATTTGAATTGATTTCAACAGACCAAAGTGTGTTTAATAAATTAAAACAGTACGAGCGTTTGTTTTTGACTGAAATTACAACAGAAAATATTGCTTCTTACTTCTGTCGATAGTTATCTGTTTCCTTCCAAGGTGTAATCAAAAAACAATAAATAAGATTTTATAAAATTTTTCGTATTTGGGAATGACCAAAGAACTTAAAAGCATACTTAAAATAAAAAAAAATGAGTGAAGATAGGGTTCCCGTGACCATACTAACAGGTTTTTTAGGTGCAGGAAAAACAACTGTACTGAATCATCTAATTTCTACCAACCCTAATACAAAATTTGCTATTATTGAAAATGAGTTTGGAGATATAGGAATTGATAATGAGTTGGTAGTAGGAGCAGATAGTGGTATTTTTGAAATGTCTAATGGCTGTATTTGTTGTACCCTAAATGGTGAGTTGGTGCAGACATTGGTAGACTTGGTCAATGGTGAACATGAGTTTGATCATTTGATTGTTGAGACGACTGGAATTGCCGAGCCAGATGGAGTTGCGGCTGCTTTTGTAGCAGAACCAGCTATTCAAAGTCGTTTTCGTTTGGATGCCACAATTTGTTTGGTAGATGCACATCATGCAGAAGATATTCTGAAAGATCGAGAAGAGGCCAAACGTCAACTTACGTTTGCAGATTATATCGTTATCAATAAGGCTAGTGAAGTCTCTGCGGATTATATCAAACAATTGGAAACAATTCTTAAACAAGCGAATTCTTTTGCGGCAATTACGCATTGTGACTATGGAAAGGTGTCCTCTAATTTATTGACTTTGAATGCCTATGATGTTCATCAGGTTGAGCGAAAATTAAATGAGGCTCATGCACATCATCATCACGATCATAATCACGACCACGATCACGAATGTGATGCATCTTGTCCTGCACATGATCATGAACATCATCATCATCACAGTGATATTGTCACGCAAAGTTTTATAATTAAAGAACCCTTAGATGTTTTAAAATTTAGACATTGGTTGAATGTTCTTTTAATGATCCAAGGGAAACATTTATATCGCGTCAAGGGGATTATGAATTTCCAATACCAAGATAAACGAACTATTGTACAATCGGTGAAGCAAATGTGTGTCTTTACTGCAGGAGATGATTGGAACGAAGGAGAAGAAAGAGTTACCAAAATAGTATTTATTGGAAAGCATTTAAGAAGGGATATTTTAGAAAAACAACTTCAGAACTGTCTTTTTAAATAGATTTTTTCATGACTTGAAGGGGGAAATGTAGTATTGCGCTTTTTTTAATAGCGTTTTAATACTTCGTAGATTAGATCGGTTACTACCTCTGATAAGGCTACGTTGTAGCTCGCTGCGATCGTAAATAGCTCCTATGTGTGACTAACAAAAGCTTTCTCGGTAGACTCAGTTGGCATAAAGTGATGTTGTATTTTGTTGATTATCAATGTTTTGTTGTTTTGTGATGTCGGAGTTGTTCTGATTGGTAATCAATTGAATACGATGTTGGTATGGAGTAATAAGAATAAGAATATAAAATTTAATTATTTGTTAAAGAAAATGAAAAAAATATAGGCTAGAAAATTGCAAAAGATATAGAAAATTACTAACTATGGAGAATGCTTTTTTACTTAAAATAAAGTGTATTGTTATAGTATTGGTAATATTCTTTTGATAACCAATATTTTGTCCTACAGAACACCTAAGAAAAGATAACACTATGATTCGTATCGCTCAAGAGTCAGATATAGCCGAAATGTTGGCTATTTATGCTCCTTTTGTAGAAAATACTGCTGTTACATTTGATATGAAGGTCCCCACCTTAGTAGAGTTTACAAAAAAAATTCAAACCATTCAGAAAGAAGCACCGTGCTTGGTCTATGAATCGAATGGAGAAGTACTAGGGTATGCTTACGCTAGTGCCCACCGCGCCAAAGAGGCGTATAAATGGACTAGGGAGATGTCCGTTTATATTCGGGAAGATTCTAAAACTAAAAAATATGGCACAGCTTTATATTCGTCTTTAATTGAATTACTCAAATGCCAAAATTATCGCAGTGTATTGGCGGGTATTACACTCCCCAATATACCAAGTGTTAATTTTCACGAGCGTTTTGGTTTTCATCCTGTGGGGGTGTATGACAATGTGGGATACAAGCTAGGAAAATCGCACCGAGTAGGGTGGTGGCAACTAATGTTAAGGGATTATCAAGAGCCTGCCAAAGAAATTATTTCTTTGGAGCAAGTCCTAAATACAGAAGAAGGGCAGAAGGCGTTGAAAAAGGGAGAGTCTAGAATTTTAGCTTAAAAATGTTCTTATAAAAAATAGAATAAAGTCGCTATTTGTATCAACAGATAAGCGGCTTTTGTTGTTTAGAAACGTAATTGTAAAATAATCACTCATAAGGATATGTTTGTAAAGGAAAAAGATGGAATCATTTTACAAACAAAGCCTAAAAAATTATCATAATGGAATATAGAAGATTAGGAAAATCAGGTTTACAAGTAAGTGCTCTTTCCTTAGGTTCTTGGTTGACTTTTGGAAAACAAATTGGAGATGATGTTGCCGAAGATTTAATGGTTGATGCTTATGACAAAGGAGTTAACTTTTTTGACAATGCAGAGATTTATGCTCGTGGAAAATCAGAATTGGTGATGGGAAAAATTCTGAAAAAGCAAGGGTGGAGAAGAAGCTCTTATGTGGTGTCAAGTAAAGCCTATTTTGGGGATGGAAACTCGTTGCCGAATGAGACTGGTTTGAGCCGAAAGCACTTGATAGAAGCTTGTGAAGCTGCTTTAAAGCGTTTGCAAGTAGAGTATTTAGACTTGTATTTCTGCCATCGTCCGGATAAAAATACGCCAATAGAAGAGACAGTGCGTACGATGAACACACTAATTCAGCAGGGAAAAATCTTTTATTGGGGAACATCAGAATGGTCGGCACAAGAAATCATGGAGGCGCATATGGTGGCCGAAAAATATGGCTTGATAGGACCAACTATGGAACAACCTCAATACAATATGTTTCACAGAGCTAAAGTAGAAGTAGAATTCTCTCAAATATACAAGACGGTAGGATTAGGAACAACTATTTGGTCTCCATTGGCATCTGGTGTTTTGACGAATAAATATATTGATGGGAAAAGTACAGAGGATACTCGATTAGGAATGGATGGTTTAGAGTGGTTGAAAGAGCGCTCCTTGACAGAAGAACGTCTGAATACGGTTCGTGGTTTGTCCAAAGTAGCCGATGACTTGGGAACCTCTGTTGCAAAACTAGCTGTAGCTTGGTGTTTAAGCAATCCTAATGTTAGTACGGTTATCCTAGGCGCGTCTAAATTGCATCATTTACAAGAGACATTAACATCTATTGATTTGTTGGATCAAATGACTCCAGATGTAATGGCCGCAATAGAAGAAGTACTTGGAAATAAGCCAGAACGTCCTGCTTTTTAGGTAGAAATTTTTATAGAATTAGTAGTTTGGTGATAATTCTCTTTGGTTAAGAGAGTACAGCTAACTATTGATAGCATATTTTTTATGAAAAATACGTTGCTATACGAGTAAAACTAGCATAGCATCAAAAAATAAATCGACCGAAAAACTTTTTTCGGTCGATTTTTATAGTTAGCAAATATTTTTCATTACTAAACCACTAAAACATTTAATGTTTTAGAAAACAAGCTTGTATGTTTCTATTTGGAAAGGATTATTTTTTCCTTGAGTAATCTTTCTTGACCAGAAAGAACAACAATATAAACTCCATTTTCCAATTCAGAAGCATCTATAGTTTGTTGAATGTGCTTGATAGCAACCGTTTTTCGCAAACGCCCCATTAGATCAAAAACCTGAACAACAGCATCAGAGGATACTTCTTCTAGATGAATAGTAAAGACTCCTTGTGTTGGATTGGGATAAATACCAAAAGTACTTTCAGAAGGAGCAGAAGAAATAGTTTCCATTTTATGTTCTGGAATATTGACAAGTTTATTACTTCTTGCATCATTTCTGTTGGATCTACTAGAACGAGATTTTCCATAGAAACAGCCTGTAATCCCTTCAGGTAAACAAGAACAGGGACCTATATGTGCTAAAAATACTTCGTTGGCAGAAAAACCGGGCTCCAGAGTAACTGCTTTCCCTGCCTTGAATTCTACATTGCTAAAGGTGTTGGTTGAAACATCGGAAGCTACAATATAATTATTAACGGAATTATATTCATTGGTTATGGGAGAAGCACTTGAAAAAGTTAAATCATTGGCACAATTTCTTGCTACTGTAATACACTCTGTTTTTTCTATATTGCAGGATGTTTGAGCAATAGTAATACAAATTTCACCATAAGCAGCAGCATCAGGCGTAAAAGTAAACTGATTGTTAGCATATGTATATGAAAAACAATCGGGATGTTCTACGCTATAAGAAGCAGGACCTGGCTGAGGAGCTATGCTAATCGTAAATGGCGTTACGTCATTACACAACAAATTAATGCTACTAGGTGAGGCAATAATAGGCGTATTAACATTTAAAATATAAATGATTAAAGTTGCTGTTTTGCTCTGAGTTTGTGGATTACCATCGCTGTCATAAGTGGTGCAATCATAGGTTGCTGTTAAGGTTGCTTGATCTGGACCACTTCCTAAGGTAGACCATGTTATGGTCACAGGGTTTGATCCAGCTGTTACTGATGTTGTCGGATAATTTAGATTCCAATTGATATTACTAATACTTGAGCAAGTGTTATCCGTCAATGTATAGGAACCTGTTACCAAATTTATTCCTGGACAAATTTCAGTTGGACCTGAGATAGTTTGAGCAAAAAGATTATTTCCTATAAGCCCCAACAGAAATAACAGCATTTGTTTATATACAATACTTTTCATGGTACTTATTTTATTTTAGTTTTTAACTGTTCTACTTCTGCTTTTAATGCTTCATTTTCTTCTTTTAATTGAATCATATAAAGTGTTAATTCTTCAATTTTTTCTAATAATTTAGCATCCATTTTGGCAACATCAATTCCCTCTTTCTGAACTTCTTCAGCACTAGGTACACCTGGCAAGTGCTTATGTTCCTTCACAAATTTATCCACATCACTTAAAGGCATGAGTTGATAATTGTCAGCAAAAACATAATCAGCCCAATCAGCAGTATTTTTTAGGGCAACTTTTACTTTTTCTGTTAAAATACCCTTGCCTACATAAAGATTGTAATCCCCATTGTAGGTATTGGCTGCGGTAGGATCCAACCCTATACTGACTTTACCATTGTCATTGATAAATAAATAATAGTTTCCATGTCCTGCTGATGCGCCACTAGGCTTCCAAAAATTTAAGCCCCTTGCACCAGGATTGTATTCGATACCCCATTCTCCATAAGGAACGCCTGTTTGTGCGCCTAGCAATAAAGAAGCTTGGGCACCATCAATCAAGGTAAATCCTTCTAGATGAGCATCTATTTTAGTACTATTAAAATTTTTGACATGCAGTGTTGCATCTGGATTATTTAAACCAATGCCTACTTTCCCATCAGGTTTAAGATTCATAATAGTCGTATTGGTACTCAAACTATGAAAAAGCATGGTATTGTGTGTAACAGCAATATCCCAACTAAAATCAGTGTAGTTAGTCCCTAAAGCAGAGTATCTATGTGTAAAACGCATGCCTGTTGTATAGGAATGTAATGGAGCTCCTAGGGCTGGAAGTCCTGAAAATTTTCGATATAATGTCAGACGTCTAGCATTCGTAAAACTTGGATAAGAAGATGTCCCTATTACTAATTTTCCAGTAATTAGACCATTGTCGCTAAGAGTAGAAGGATTGGTTCCTGTGAATTGGGCATAGGTAGCTTGTGTTGATATGTATAAACATACCAATACCATAAAATTACGAATTGTCATAATTGAAGTTTAATTTAAATTAGGTAATAAATTTGAATTTTAGCAATAGCAGAATACTATATAGTACTCCGTTTGTTTGTTTGTTTGTTACGTGTATGATTTTTGGCTTTGTATTAGTAGCGCAAGCCTACTTGGAAAGCTTAGTTTTTTAGTTCTTCTGTGAACCCAAAGACTCACAAATTAAGAACATAAAATATAAAAATATAAAAATATTGTTTATTCTTTGATTGTTGGGCACAAAACAGGTGTTTCATCACCATAAAATAGAGACCGCTAGACAAGTTGCTTAGGTCTATCTGAGTTTGATAACCTGAGTCAAAATCTACTGTCCCTTCAAACCAAATGCGGATTTGAAGATTTTTACAAATCCAGTTGCTGATTCTTCTGTCGGGTTTTTGACAATAGCAAACCATATAAAACTTGCTAATCCTAACATTATTAATCCTTGAATCATTTTTTGTATTATTTTATTTACAGATTCTTAGTACACTGTGGCAAAAGTTTCATTTAACAAGGTCAAAATTATTAGATATCGCACAAAGTTGTCCTAACATATGTTAGCTAATTATATTTGCGTTAAAAATAATGTTTCTGTTGGCTTGGTGAACCTTGTTAAGATGAACGAATTAGTGACGTGCTGTTAATTTTTTTGATAGCTTTACAATTTATTTTTTAGTTAAATTTTTTAATTCATTATTCCTGAATTTTTTAGTCCCAAAAAAGATGCAAACCTACGAATTTATCAACTCAAAGTTTGAATGCGACTTTTCAGCCAATAGCGATTTACCTATTAAAATATATACAAAACATATCCCTGCCAATCAGGTGATTACGAATTTTGGAGTTGTAGAAAAGTATTGTTATTTCTTAGTTGATGGGATTGCTCAAATAGGAACAGAAACGGTTAATTTTGAGTATAGAATTATTGATTTTCTTTTTCCCAATCGTTATTTTAATGCTTATATGTCTTTTGTAACCCAAGAGCCGTCTACTGCCGAGATTAAATCTATTACAGATTGCCAAGTAGAGTATTTCATCTACGATGACTTGCAAGAAGCCTATAAAGATTCGTTTTTGGTGAATAAGATAGGGAGGGTGTTAACAGAAGAGTCCTTTATATTAAAACACCAGAGAGAGCTTGATTTTTTGACAAAATCAGCAAAAGAGCGGTATGTAAGTTTATTAACTCGTTGTCCCAATATCGTTCAACAGGTACCTATAAAAAGCATTGCACTTTATTTAGGAATCCATCCAGAAAGTCTTAGTAGAATTCGAAAAAACATTACAAAATAATAATATTGTCTTTTTATATAGTAGCAGCGAACCGAGCATAGCGAGCTCACGACCGTAGGGAGTAACAAACCCAGCTTGCTGGCTCATAACCGCAGGGAGTAACTAAGTTAACTATTGTTTACAAAAAGTCAACATCAACCGCATAAGGATAAGTAATTAAGACTTGAATAGCTGTATCGATGGGCATTTGTTTGAAGAATACTCGATAAAGCATTTCAACAATAGGTGTTGTAATTTTTAGGTGAGCTCCCAAGGCACGAATGGTTTCTAGAGTTTTTACCCCTTCAATAACATCAACCGATGTTTCCATAATTTCTTCGAGTGTTTCCCCCTTTCCCAAACGATATCCAGCTTGATAATTGCGGCTATTCTCACTAGATGCAGTTGCCACCAAATCACCAATACCAGCTACTCCTAAAAATGGCTTTACATCTGCACCAACAGCTTTTCCTATGTGAATCATTTCAGACAAACCACGAGTCACTAACAAAGCCCAAAGGTTTTTTCCAAGCCCTTTACCACCTAAAATGCCAGCAGCCAAGGCTATAATATTTTTGAGTGCTCCAGCTAGTTCTGCACCAATAATATCGTGATCACCATACACTTGAAAGCGATTACTTTTTAGGACAGCTTGTCCAGCTTTGATAACTTCAGTAAAAGGACTTGCAATAAGTGTAGCAGCAGGCTGTCCTTCCATAATTTCCTTAGATAGATTAGGACCTGATAAACAACCAATGCGACAAACAATGCTTTCTTCTTGGATGACCTGACTCATCGTTTTGATGTGTTGAGGACGTAGTGATTCACCTTCTGCTAAGGTAGCGATGTCAAGCCCCTTCGTACCATGAATAAGGAAGTGTGTAGGAGATAGGTAAGGACTCAGTTTTTGCATCATACTTCTAAATGCTTGTGATGGCACAATTGGAAAAATAAGTTGACAGCTATTGGCAACCAATTTTAGATCCGATACAGCCTGTATACGAGGAGATAGAACACTATATCGTCCTTCTCGTTTCTCTATAGCTTGACGTACTTCTTCTCGTCGAGCATACAACAAAACATCTACATTTTCTGATAATAAATTGGCAATAGCCATTCCGAAACTTCCGGAACCAATAACTCCGACGGGTGCTTTCTGTTCTGATTCTTCCATAGTCTGCAAATTCAATCCTAGATTTACTTATTTTGAACGAAGTTAGCGATTTAATTAGGAATTATGAAATGTAATAGATGGAGGAATAGTAAAGCATTGTAGATTCACTTTTGTAGTAAGGAAAGACATTGGGGGATCTACTGTTAAATTCTTTGTTTGAGGAGCCCAGAAAAAACTGCAAAATGCTGCATTGTTGTTAAGAAAATATTAAAACGTAAGAAAAAAGATTTTAAGCACGCCAAAAATGCATTAAGACACATCTATCTAGTCATAACACCAACAAATTGAATACATTGCCTATTAGTGTATGCTGTTTTATAGAGCTATTACTTTTACAAAGAATGTACTAAATGTTTCCCAAAACAATTTTTAACCAAAACAAAACGACACGCCATGTTTAAATTAATTTCAATCCTAAGTTTATGTATGTCAACCATCTGCTTGTTGGCAACAGATTTGAACCAATCTCCTAAGGAACTAGACCCCAACCGCACTGCAAAAATACAAGTTGCTTTACTTTTAGATACTAGTGGTAGTATGGATGGCTTGATTGAACAAGCTAAATCTCAATTATGGAAGATGGTCAATGAATTGGCAACTTCTAAGAAAAATGGAAAAGCCCCTGCCATTGAACTGGCTCTATATGAATATGGAAAAAGTTCTTTGCCACAAGAAAAGGGATATTTGCAGCAGTTAGTACCCTTGACCAATGATCTTGACTTGGTTTCAGAAAAACTATTTAGCTTGACAACTAATGGAGGAGATGAGTATTGTGGTTGGGTGATTCAGGATGCAACAGAAAACTTGGAATGGAGTGAAAGTAATGAAGATTTAAAAATTATCATTATTGCAGGCAACGAAGAGTTTACACAAGGTAACATTGATTATAAAAAGTCTTGCAAAGGGGCGATCACGAATGGCATAGTTGTCAATACGATTTACTGTGGAGATTGCGAAGAAGGAATTCGTTATTTGTGGAAAGATGGAGCCGATCGTGCAGATGGAAAGTATATGTGTATTAATCAAAATGATCAAGTAGCACATATCGAAACGCCTTATGATAGCGAAATTGGGCAGTTAAATGATGAGTTGAATAAAACTTATGTCGCTTTTGGAACAAAAGGGAAGGAAAAACAAGCGCGCCAATTAAGTCAAGATATGAATGCAAAATCTTATGGTGCCTCTAACAATGCAGAACGTGCGATTTCTAAATCCAAGAAATCAACATACAATAATGCAACGTGGGATGCAGTAGATGCCATGGCTGAAAATGACGATTTTATAGAGGAAGTAGAGGAAGAGGAATTACCAGATGAAATGAAAGGAATGGATATGGAAGAGCGCAAGGAGTATATTGAAAAAAAGGCAACAGAACGTGCAGCCATCCAAGCCAAAATTCAAGAAGCGGCTAAAAAACGCTCGGCATTTATTGCTGAAAAACGCAAAGAAGCAGCTGGCGAAGAAAAAAATACTTTGGACGCTGTGATGTTAAAAACTGTTCGTGATCAAGCTAAAAAGCAAAACTTTCAGTTTGAGAAAAGTAAATAATTTTGATGAAACTTTAAAATGAGTGCTTAGTTGGGCAGTTTTAAACTGCGGGTTTTTATTGATAAAATAATAGTAGGTTAATAGTTTTATTATCAAGAGTTTATTAAGACTAAGTCTATACTAAATAGAGAAATGGTATTCCTAAAACCAAGGGATACCATTTTGTGTTTTAATTGTTGCAGCATTAAATGTTTTGTATGCTATTTGTTTGAGAATAGAATAAATAGTGTACTTAGAATGAATACTTAGCAGGACAGCTAACTATTGAGAATAAAAAATAGACTTTAAATAAAAAAACAAGAACAATGGAAAAGCCAACAATTGCAGGAAAATCACCGATGCCCGTAGAACTAGAAGCAGGAAAAACATATGCTTGGTGTTCGTGTGGACAATCATCCAATCAACCTTGGTGCGATGGGACACATCAGCCTACTAATTTTACTCCTGTTGTTTTTAAAGCAGAAGAAACAAAAACAGCTTATATGTGCAATTGCAAACATAGTGGAACACCACAATTCTGTGATGGAACACACACTAAATTATAAGAGACAAACGACAACGTTATAGATGTACAATGAGTTGTTAGACAAGACTAACGACTCATTTTTTTATGATAAAAAACGATTGCGAATTTCAGGTGTTGGCATCATACAATGTTCTTGTTTACCAAACCATTTATAACGATTTTTACTAATCCATTTGTAAATAGGATTTCTAATAAAAGTAGGTACCAAAATAAAAATATAGAAGATAGGCCAAGGTAAACGCAATTTCCTAACAATTCGAAGAGGAGCCGTAGAATAAGTATAAGCTTTGCCCTGCTCAATTAATACAATCGTATCCAGTACATCAGGAGATAGGTTGTATTGATGCAAAAGTGCTTGACCACTCTCAGACTGTAGGGCACCAAACTTAAAATAACCTTTTGGATCTCTTTTGATAATAAATTGGACAGACTGATTGCAGAAATTACAAACACCGTCGAAAAGTACAATGGCAGAATCTGTTGTCATAACCGAATTATTCTGTTTCTTCAAATTTTTCTGGTAACTGCTTCGTAGTTTTTGCCCCTAATTCTTTTAATTTGATTGCTCGACCAACCAAATTACCTTTGCCAAATTGAAGCTTTTTCATCGCCTCATTGTAACTGTGCTCTACTTGCTGTATTTTATGCCCAACCTGTTCTAAATCATGAATGAAATTGACAAATTTATCATACATCCGTCCAGCTTGTTGAGCGATCTCTTGCGCATGGCGACTCTGATTTTCTTGCTGCCAAACGTTAGAAATAGTTCGAGCTGTTGCCAATAGTGTCATAGGACTCACAATGATAACATTTTGCTCAAATGCTTGATAATACAAGTTGTGGTCGTGTTGCATGGCTAAAGCAAAGGCTGCTTCAAGGGGTATAAACATTAAAACAAAATCCAACGTATTCAGTTCGTTAATTTGTTGATATTTCTTGACACTCAGTTCTTTGACATGTTTTTTGACAGAAATAAGATGTTCTTTGATCGCTTGTTCCGCAGCAGCAGTACTCTTGGCAGAACTAAATCGTTCATAAGCTGTCAAACTCATCTTCGAGTCAATAATTAAGTGTTTTTTGTTGGGGAGGTTTAGGATTAAATCAGGAAATTGACGTTTCCCATCTTCACTGACAAAGTAACTTTGAGTAAAGTATTCTGAATCCTTGCGTAAGCCTGATTTTTCTAAGATGCGTTCCAAAATCAATTCTCCCCAATTTCCTTGTGTTTTCGCCTCGCCTTTCAGTGCATTGGTCAAGTTGCGAGTTTCCTCATTCATTTGTTGATTGAGCTGTGTTAACTGCCTAATTTGCTCTTTTAAAGTAGCTCTTTCTTTGTTTTCATCATTATAATAAAGTTCTACTTTCTGCTCAAAAAGCTGCAATTTTTCTTGTAGTGGTTTGAGGATATGATCTAAGTTTTCTTGATTTTGAGAAGTGAATTTTTGACTTTTCTCCTCTAGCAAGCTATTGGCTGTATGTGCAAATTCTAACCGCAATTGTTCTTGAACTTGAAGCAAATTTTTGCTTTGTTCTTCTAATTTATCTTTTTGATTGGTAATAATTTGCTCTTGACTAGCGAGAACTTTATTTAAATCAATACATTCAATTTCTTTGTCTTCTAAGGTATTTTCTAGTTTTTCAATTCTAGACAAAGCGGTTTGATGTACTTCTTGTAAGATGAATTTTCGATCATCGGGAGTATGATTACTCTTCCCTTTTAAAATGCCCATTAAATAACCTAGTACCCATCCTATTACAATACCAATTCCTAAATAAATTAAATCCATAAATAAAGCTTAAAACGAACTATATACTACTGTGTTTTGAAAATGTATCTAGTACCTAGGTCGTTAGTTAGTTGGCTATACTTGTGAGTAGGCAAACTTCATACATTATCCGTTGAAAATCACCTTAATGTTTTTGTTAGATTGATTGTTTTGATTTATCGTTTGTAGTTGATAATCAATCATAAAAACTTCACAGAGTGCCCTGAAAGAGCAGCAAAGCTAATTAAAAAATGAAATAATAATGCATCGTAATTGGAAAAGTAAGTGTGTGTGTTGTTGATATAAAGTACGTAAGATTTTAAGAATAGTTATAGAAATAAGCCGTTATTTTTACTAGATTTTTTAAAATTGGGAATAAGGAAACAAGGACGTAGAAATAGGGGCAAAACTAAATAGTTGTTTAATCAAGAAAAATAGGTTAATTTCACAGCTTACTAAGGCACGAAAACAACAGATTACGAGATGTTTAAAGAAAATTTAAGACTATGGAAGGTGCTTGTGTGTAGCACTGTTATGTTATTAATGTACAGTACTTCCAGCGAATTGTTAGCTCAAGCTTCTAGACCGATTAAGACAGCAGATGTTCTTTTTGGTAAAGGAGAGTTCTTGTCTGCGGCTAAGGCTTATGAAAAATTAGCCAACGTTTCGGGACCTAAAAAGGAGCTTTATGTGCAAGCTTTGGCAGCGGCAGCTTTGTCTAAAATCAATTTAGGGCAACAAGCCAAGGTTTTTGAATTGCTAAAAAATGCAGAACTAGCTGCCTTTGATCTAAAGAAAGTATCAACAGAAACTCAAGCTCGCTTAAATATAGCTTTGGGAAAGTACCACTTGGTATACCGAGAGCACGACTTGGCTATTCCATTACTACAAGATAGTCACAAGAAAAGTGAACAATTAGGAACAAAGTTATCGGCTCCTATGCACATCGAACTGAATAAATCTTTGGCAGATTTATATTATGAACGGAGCGACTATAACAAAGCATTGGAGTATTATAACCAAGCAATAGCCGCAGCAGATGCACAGCCCCACGAAGAAAAAAACTACAAACAACTGGCGGATATAAAAATTTTGGCTGGAGAAGTTTATGATAAAGTACTAGAACCCGAAGAAGCGATTGATCGATACGAACGAGTATTGAGTCAAAAAGATACATTGCTTAAAGATGAACCAGAGCGAGCGGGAGAGTTGTATTATAGATTGGGAGGTGTTTATTTTAAACGAAAAGATTATGATGCAGCAGAAGTCTATTTAAATCAAGCACTGAAATATGAACTGAAAGAAGGAGCCATTTCTGATGCTAAGTTTATGTTGTCTACGATTTATTATGATCGAGAAAAATATGATTTAGCCTTGATTTTGAATGGAAGTGCTTTGAATAGCTGGAGCCCTCAAAAAAGTAAACTGCCCGCAGAAAATTTTAAGGCTTTTTTGCAATTCGGCAAATTGAGTGGCAAACAAACGAATTCTGTGCAAGCCAAGACATCTTATAAAAAAATGACTCAAAAAGGAGAAAAATGGTCGATCGAAGCAGAGCTGGCAAAGATTAAAGAAGAGAAAATAATATATGCTCCTGATCCTAAGTTGTCAGATAATTATAATATTTCTTTGTTGAGTTATCACGAGTCTAGTTTGACAATTCCCAAATTGGCAGTGAACAAGCAAACCATTGCTGAGATAGATGTTCAAATGGCAAAAGGCGCTTTGTTTTTTCAAACCAAAAATTACAATAGAGCAAAGGGGCATTTCGAACGAGCATTGGATTTAATGAAAGAAATTTACCCAGAAAAACATCCTATGGTCGTAGAAGCGTCTCGTTCGTTGAGTGAGGTTTATTTGGAAGAACAAATCTATGGTCAGGCAATGAGTTTTATTGACAAAGCTTTGGCGGCATCTATGAATGAAGGAGATACTTATAACAAAAACGATGTACCTGCTATTGATCAAGCCAAATTCCCTTTAGAACTATTGTATGCTATTGGAACAAAAGGGAAAGTCTTGAAAGGAGTCTACAGCGAAAATAAGGATACAAAGACCTTGGTTCAAGCATTGGCTATGTTTGATGCGACCATCAAATTGTTGAACAAGTTGCGCCGAACGTATCGGAAAGAAGGTTCTAAATATCAATTGGCGGCATTGGCACAAGAATTTAGCCAGCAAGCATCGTTGGTATGTTATCAATTGTACGAGGTCACTCAAAAAGAAAACTATCTACATCGAGCATTTGATTATACAGAGATAGCAAAAGGATCTTTGTTGTTGGAAGCCGTTCGCGATTTGAAAGCTCGTAAAGTGGCTAATATTCCCGATTCATTGATTCAAAAAGAGAATGAGCAAAAAATAGAAATTGCCTACTTAAAAGGAGAGATATACTATGAGGTGCGTCAAGGGAAGTTTAAAGATTTAGAACGACTCATTATGCTAGAAAAAGAATTGAGTGATAAAACAAAAGTCCACGAACAGTTGGTGCTAACTTTGGAGCAAAAATATCCCAAGTATTTTGCCTTAAAATATGATTATTCTACGGTGAGTATTGACTCCGTACAAGCTGCCTTAAAAGAAAATGAATTGCTCTTGGATTACCTAATGTTGGATTCTTTTGTAATGATTTTTACGATAGAGAAAGAGGCGATGACTTGCCAATTGGTACCTCATCAATTGAAAAAAACCAATCGGACGATTGTTAAATTTTTGAGCTCTATCCGAAAAAATGAAATTCAAGACATTCAATTTGAAGGGACTTATTTGTATCGGTTATTGATTCAGCCGCTAAAAGATCTGCTAGGCAATAAAGATATTATTGTTATTCCAGATGGTTTTCTAAATAATATACCTTTTGAAGTGTTGCCTATTTCTGAAAATGGTGAAATTCGATATTTAAATGAACAACACGCTTTTTGTTACAATTACTCTGCAACACTTTATTTGACAAGCAAAGAGGCATTTCAAAATACGAATGCGCCTAAAAAAATAATTGGTTTTGCGCCTGATTTTGCGGTATTGGATTCTATTTTAAACCAAGGAGATAGCTTATCAAATGTAGTAGTAGAACTAGATTTGGAACCTCTAGTTTACGCCCGTCAAGAAGTAAAGGTACTTCAAAATTTATTTGGAGCAAACAGTCGGGGAATTATAGGAGCTGCATCTACAGAAACAGCCTTTAAGAAGGTAGCTGGAGACTATGGAGTACTGCATTTTGCAACACATGGTATTGTCAATCACAGCGACCCTATGTTTTCAAGCCTGGCTTTTTTGACGGATGATATGAACGACGGTTTACTGCATACACATGAGTTGTTTAGTCTAGAATTAAATGCAGAGTTAGTCACGTTGAGTGCCTGTAATTCGGGGGTAGGCAAACTCTATGCAGGGGAAGGGGTCATGAGTATTGCAAAAGGTTTTGCTTATAGTGGAGCACCGAATATGATTATGACACTATGGCCAGTATCCGATCAAGCAACAGAGGCTATTATGCATTTGTTTTATCAGTATCTAAAGGAAGGAATCCCCAAACACAAAGCTTTGCAAGAAGCTAAATTGGAATTTATCAAAGAATATAATATTGGGCGCAGCCATCCGCAATTGTGGGCAGGATTGATTGTAATTGGAAACACAGAACCTGTCAGCAGTTTGACGGAAATTAGGAATACTATTCCTTGGATATGGATAGTATTAGGAACTTTATTAGTTTTAATAATATTGTTTTTTCTGATAAAAAAAAGAATCAATGCAACAAGGACTACATAATCACTACAAGTACTTTTGGATTTTCGTTATAGTTTGTTTTGCCCCCTTGGTTGTTCAAGCTCAATTTACTATCCCAACAGCATTGGAGGTAGAGAATACGTATAATTTGAAACCTGTTATTGGTGCTCAAGTTGCTGTTCAACAAAAGGAGTCAGATGGCAAATATTATACGTTTGGAACATACTATACTGATAGTTTGGGAATAACAAACTTATCCCTAAATAAAGGAAAAACGTATACCATTATTACTAAAAAGGAAAATTATTATACCCAAATAACAGTACTATCTACAGAAGAATTGAGTCGGATTGGAAAGAATAAATTTGGATTGTCCATGCGCCCCAAAGATTGTTATCGTTTGAGGGGAAAGGTAGAGAAATCAGAGGTGCTAGCAGGAGAAAATTATCTTGTTTTGAAGAACTTGAAAACCAACGTATCGGAGACGGTAGCTATTAATCAAGAAGGCTATTATTTTGCTTGTGGTACCTGTGGTCAGAGTTATTTGGTGATTCCTTATCTTGATGGCAAGCAACAGAAAATGGACACGATTGAGTTGCACGAGGAAACTTGCCAAGGCAAACGAAATCCATTGTTGGAATTAAATATTACTCCTCAAGAGGCAAGAATAGATTCTATAGAAAATACTCCTCCTCAAGGAAAATATGCCAAAGGGGATTCTTTAATTCTTAAAGATTTGGTTTTTGAGGGCAAAACGAAACAACTCAATGATGTAGGAGGAGCTGCACTTGATTTGCTGTACCAAAATTTAGTCGAAAACCCCAAATTAATTGTAGAACTAAGAGTTCATACAGATGCTAGAAAAAGTGAACGTTACAATTGGTTGCTTGCCAAAAAAAGAGGGGCATTTATTGAACAATACTTATCAGAAAAAGGCGTAACTGCTGACCGATTTACTATTGTGGCAGTAGGAGAATCCGAAATAATGAACCACTGTACCAATGGGAAATCTTGCTCTAAGCAAGAGCATGCTGCTAACAATAGAGTTGAAATGCGTGTGCTTCAGGGAGATAAAGATTTTTTAGATTAATGCTTGGTGAACGCTCATTTCTTTGGCAAGAATAGAATATTCTTTGGCAAGAATGAGTACTAGTGAAATTATATATTCTAATATACTTGTATTGTATTCGTTTAAAGATCAGTTTATATTTTTATAAAATTAATAGTAAAAAATTTTCTTTTTACTAGAAAAGTACTACCTTAAAAAAACACTTCTTTTATTACTTTCTTTGCATTCCCGCACAATACTTCAAAATCAGTTAATTTCTCTATTCCTATTTATTGATCTCTACTCAATATAAATGGGATAGGTAATCATATTTTACAACTCAAACCACCATTCTATGCAAATACAACGACACTCATTTAAATGGATATTGTATGGTTTTTTATGTTGGATGACAAGCTTTGTACAAGCTCAAACACCAACGCTAACAAATGCAACGCCCGCAGAAGGCTTTATTGGTGAACAAGTTTGTTTTCCAGTAACGTTTGTCAATACAGGTGCTCCTGGATATGGACCTTATGTTCGTCTGATTGTACCAACAGGATTTACTTTTGACAATGCTAGTTTTGGTGGCTCTATTCAAACTGTACAAAACTTAGGAGTTATTGTTTCGGGGGCTCCTAATAATTTTGTGATTGACCCAATTGCTCAATCCAATAGCAACTCAACGACGAATGATACGATTTTTGCGCCAGTAGGTAGTACGGTTATTCTATTAGAATACCCCGTCGGTTCTATGGTTCAAGGAGGAGTATCGTTGATTAGTGAGGTTTGTATGACGGTAGATCCCGCTGCAACCATAGGAGTGCCTGTTGATATTTGTACTCAAGGAGTATATGAGTTTGGAGACACACCAACGGGTGATAACGGACCAATTGCAGGTGCAAATGAATGTGAACCGATTATACCTATTTTATTTCGATTCGATAAAAAAGTAAATGGTTCTGATGGTGTATACAATGAAGTGCCAGGAGGCGGCGCTAGTTTATGTCATATACATCAATACGAACTCAATATAGATATTGCCGCTGCTGGAACCTTAAATGGACCTATTACAATTACAGACGTACTTCCAGGAGAGTTGGCTTATTTTGGAAATATTAGTTTGCCAGCAGGTTGTTCGGCTGTTGAACCAACAGTAGGAGGACTAGGAGGTACTTTGACGGTTACTTGCAATGGTAGTTACCCTGGTTCGACAGCAAATATTGACATGCAAGTGACGTTTGATGCTGCGGTTTCAGATACTTTAGATGAAACCATTTGTGACGATACAGATATTAATAATGGTGCAACAGTTAATGTGCCAGGAAATCCTTCTCAAAGTGATACTGTTGTAACGCACGTAGAGCATGTTTTATTGGGGCATACGAACAACACGGTATCGCCTGTAACAATAGGACAAACTGTTTTGTACACAATAGGAGCAGAAATAACAGAATATACCGCGGGTTTAACAGCGGCTTCTATTACATTTATTGTTCCAGATGGAATGATTTACAACCCTGCTAGTCTAACATGGGCAGGAACTCCTGTTGCAGCAGGAAATGTTGTTATTGTTCCAGGACCAGGGACAGGATCAACGGTAACTGTTGATGTGCATACTCAAAATGGAGCCAATATTTTGCCTTGTGCTTCTCCCTCATTGCAATACACCGCAGATGTTAATCAGACTTATGCAAATGGGGATCCTGTTTTGAGTAGAGATAGATTAACACACAGTTCTACTTTAACCTACGATCTAGTAGAGGGAGCAACAGGATGTACAACATCGGCAGGAACTCCAATTGATGTTATCGATATTTTTTTCCAAAAAACAGTCAACAATTCACCTCCAACAGGACCTGGTCGAAATGGGCAGTGGTGGCCTGGAGATGTCGTTCAATACCGTTTAGAACTACAAATTCCTTCTTTGGATTTGGATGATGTGGTCATCACGGATTTCTTTCCACTTCCTATCCATGATGTTGCTTCATTAGCTGCAACATTTGGTACAGATGTGCGTTTTGATCCTGCTACGTGTTGGAATACTGCGCCTGTTACCTATACTAGAGATATACCAACCAATAGCTTGATTCTAGATTTTGGAGATGTTTCAGATTTGGTAACAGGAGGTTGTGTAGATATTGTTTTATTGATAGATATACCAATTACAACATTGCCGTTTGCGGATGGATTATTCCATTCCAATTTTATGCAAGTTAATAGTGATAACTCTACCGCAGATGACATTACTAGCAGTGCGTTAACGTTGATACAAGTAGGAGCGCCTGATCTAGAGTTGACCAAGGGAATAGTTTCTTCTGATAACCCTAATGTTACGATTAGCCCAACTGTCGTTCCGCCAGATGGAAACGCAACAGATGTGAGTGCTGGAGATCAATTGTTTTTTGATATAACGATTGAAAACGTAGGGGGGGCTCCAGGATATGATGTCCAAGTAAGAGATGTTGCACCACCTGAGTTAACCAATTGTGCTTTGGTCGCTCCCAATCCTGTTGTTGATGGGAGTAATAATGCACTTGCCTTTTCTGGTGGTTTTGTTGGTAATACATTAACCATCGATTTAGTAGCTCCTAATGATTCTATTGCATTTGCAACTGCTCCCAATAACAATGACTTGATAACCGTTTCTTATGTTTGTGAAGCCGTAGCTGGAATTCAAGCAGGAACACGGTTTGATAATACAGCAGAAGTAGATTGGTCTTCAACTAGAGGAGGGGTTAAGTTTCCGCCAGTAGAGGACGATGCAAACGGAAGAATTGCAGATCCAACTATGAATAAAGTTGTCGATTATATATTTCCTAATTATAGTAATACCAATACACAAGCTAGCATAGGGGAAGTGGTTGCATATGAGTTGCAGTTGAATATTCCTGAAGGAAATATGAACAATGTTACGCTAGTAGACCAAGTAGATGAAGGACTAGCTTTTGTTGCTGTAGATTCTATTGTTATTTGTAATTCATCGGGTAGCACCAATATTATTACATCAATAGGTGGAGGATTTCCTGCTGTACAAAGTGGGGCAACTATTACCAATTTAGGCGCAAACCCTCAACAACAAGATCGAGTCTTAACGTTAGATTTTGGAAATCTTCAAAACTTGGATACAGACAATATAGAAGATACCATAAAAGTTTACTATAGAACAATTGTGATCAATCATGTAACTAATTTTGATGGAGAGCGAGTGCGAAATAGAGCGGTATTATCATGGGATAATCCGAATACTCCAGGAGATCGTTCTTCCATTAACGATCGTGCCCCTTTTGTTACAATTGTAGAACCTCAATTAGAAATTTCGAAATCATTTACACCAGATGAAGTCTTGCCAGGAAACAACTCCTTTGTAACCTTAACGGTTCGAAATCCAGGAACTTCTTCTGCGCCAGCTTTTGATGTAAGTCTTACTGATATATTACCAACAGGGATGACCTTTGTTTCTGGTTTTTCGGCTGGTGGAACAGCCAGTATTACAACACCACCAACAAATGGAGGGGGAACCATTACGGCACATTGGGATACTATTAATGTAGGTGAAGTATATAGCATTACATTTGAAGTACAAGCTTCTTCTTCAATCACACCTTGTTTTACATTGACCAATTGTGCAAATCTAGTATGGGAAAGTATTGCAGAGGTAGACGAACCCAATATGCCAACAGCTTTCTCTTCTAATCTAGGAGTACAAAGAACAGGAAACCCTGGAAATCTAGGTGGAGCAGCCAATACATATACGCAAGATAGTTGTGCAGATTTAGATGTTGTTATTGATAATACATTTGATCCTTTTATCACAGCCAATACACCATTATGTGAGGGTGATAGAGTGGTGTTAACAGTCCAGCAGTATCAAGGAAATGTGGTGCGTTATAATTGGACAGGTCCTGGTGTGCCTGCGGGATTCAACAATTATGAATTGGTATTAGATCCTGTTACAACCGCAGATACAGGAACTTATTTTGTATATGTAGAATTGGATGGTTGTATTACTGATACGTCTAATTTCTTCTCTTTGCAGTTAAGACCAAAACCAGTTACACCCAATATTAGCCCAGGAGATACGACAATCTGTGAAGGCACAAGCATTCAATTCTCAACTTCTACAATTGCTAATAACTATACTTGGACAGGACCGAATGGTTTTACGGCTAACTCTGCAACAACGCCTTTGATTAGCCCAGTTACTTTAGCTGATGCAGGACGTTATACTTTGTTTACAACCAATGCACAAGGGTGTAATTCAGATCCTATATCATCTAATTTGACAGTGACACCAAGACCTGCGCAACCCAGCATTGCAAGCAATACACCAATATGTAGCAATGAAAACATCATCTTGACTTCTAGCACTTCAGCAATTACGTATCAGTGGATGGCACCAAATGGTCAAGATACGATTACTACAAATAATACCTTAACTTTAGAACCTAACAACCCTTTATATACACCAGGGAATTGGACATTGGTTGTATTTGATGCGAATGGTTGTGCCTCTCAGCCTTCTACAGCAGCAAATGTTATTATCAATGGCACTCCAATAGCACCAATGACTTCTAATAGTGGACCAATTTGTGAAGGAGAGGATGTTACACTAATGGTGAATACAGTTAGTAGTGGCACTTATGCTTGGTATAGCGATGCCAACTTAACCAACTTAGTAGCATCAACTCAAAATCCAGTAATTAGTGGTCTTTTGGCAAGTAATTCACCAGACACCTTCTATGTGCAGGTTAGCTCAAATGGCTGTTTATCAGATACTGGGTTTACGGTTGTGCAAGTTAACCCTAATCCTGCGGCAGTAAGTCCTGGTTATACACCGCTATGCTCTGGGGATACAATTTTCTTATTTGCCAATGCAACTGCAAACATATATAACTGGACAGGACCAAATGGATTTGTTTCTAATTTAGAGAATCCATTTATAGCTAATTCTGCGGCTTTGAATGCAGGAAGCTATACAGTTAGTATTACAGATGCTAACGGTTGTAGTAATTCAGGGATTGTACAAGTAGCAGTTGACGAACGACCTGTTACTCCAACGATAACAGGCAATGGACCTGTTTGTGAGGGTGATAATATTCAATTGAATATAGGAAGTTATACGGGAACAACAGTTCAATATACTTGGTCAACTCCAACAGGAGTAGTGACAACAGGAGTGCCTAGTTTAAATATAAACAATACTACGGTTGCAGACAGCGGACTTTATAGTGTTGTTGTTGCTGTTGACGGTTGTACATCTTTGGCAGATTCCATCAATATAGTGGTTCGACCCAACCCTATTGCGCCTAATGTTCCTTCTAACTTTAGTGTTTGTGAAGGAGATGGAATAGCTTTAACTACAACTACGAACGCTAACATATATAACTGGACAGGACCAAATGGATTTAGTTCCAATTCTCCTAATCCAACAGTTATTAGTCCCGCTAGTTCAGCAAACGCAGGAACATATACTTTAGTAGTTCAAGATTTTAATGGGTGTACCTCGCCTGCTGCTAGTACTGTTGTAACAGTAAATGCAGCACCAACTCAACCTTCTATGACAACGAATTCTCCAATATGTAATGGAGCCGACTTAGTGATGAGTACAAGTGCGGTGGGCAATTCTTATATTTGGAGAGCACCAAATGGAGCAGATACGACAACAGCAAGCAGTACATTAACAATAGTACCAACAAGTAGTTTGTATCAATCAGGTAACTGGACGTTATCTGTTGTGAATGCAGCAGGTTGTGTATCGCCAGCGTCTATAGCTTCTGCGGTTGAAATAAACAGCATCCCATCAACAGCAAGTGCAGGGAATAATGGACCTGTATGTACAGGAACAGATGCTTCATTAAGTGCAGGAACAGTAAGTGGAGCAAGTTATGCTTGGTATACGGATGCAGGGACAAGCAATCAATTCTCTACCTTACAAAATCCAACAGTAAACAACTTAACGAATGACAGTACGTTCTATTTATTAGTAACGGTAAATGGCTGTCCTTCCGCTTTGGATTCTACAACAGTAGTGGTTTATCCATTGACACCAAGCCCATCGTTGCCAGCAGATTTTGCGGTATGTGAGGGAGATGACATAGCATTGAGTACAAGTACAGTAGCATCGAGTTACGATTGGAGTGGACCAAATGGTTTTACCTCGAATGCTCAAAATCCAGTAGTAATCACCAATGCAACAGGATCGAATGCAGGAGTATACACCTTATCTATAGTAGATGGTAATGGTTGTTCTTCCGCAGATACTAGCGTACAAGTAACGGTAAATGCAGCACCAGCTCAACCTTCTATGACAACGAATTCTCCAATATGTAATGGAGCTGACTTAGTGATGAGTACAAGTGCGGTGGGCAATTCTTATATTTGGAGAGCACCAAATGGAGCAGATACGACAACAGCAAGCAGTACATTAACAATAGTACCAACAAGTAGTTTGTATCAATCGGGTAACTGGACGTTATCTGTTGTGAATGCAGCAGGTTGTGTATCGCCAGCGTCTATAGCTTCTGCGGTTGAAATAAACAGCATCCCATCAACAGCAAGTGCAGGGAATAATGGACCTGTATGTACAGGAACAGATGCTTCATTAAGTGCAGGAACAGTAAGTGGAGCAAGTTATGCTTGGTATACGGATGCAGGGACAAGCAATCAATTCTCTACCTTACAAAATCCAACAGTAAACAACTTAACGAATGACAGTACGTTCTATTTATTAGTAACGGTAAATGGCTGTCCTTCCGCTTTGGATTCTACAACAGTAGTGGTTTATCCATTGACACCAAGCCCATCGTTGCCAGCAGATTTTGCGGTATGTGAGGGAGATGACATAGCATTGAGTACAAGTACAGTAGCATCGAGTTACGATTGGAGTGGACCAAATGGTTTTACCTCGAATGCTCAAAATCCAGTAGTAATCACCAATGCAACAGGATCGAATGCAGGAGTATACACCTTATCTATAGTAGATGGTAATGGTTGTTCTTCCGCAGATACTAGCGTACAAGTAACGGTAAATGCAGCACCAGCTCAACCTTCTATGACAACGAATTCTCCAATATGTAATGGAGCTGACTTAGTGATGAGTACAAGTGCGGTGGGCAATTCTTATATTTGGAGAGCACCAAATGGAGCAGATACGACAACAGCAAGCAGTACATTAACAATAGTACCAACAAGTAGTTTGTATCAATCAGGTAACTGGACGTTATCTGTTGTGAATGCAGCAGGTTGTGTATCGCCAGCGTCTATAGCTTCTGCGGTTGAAATAAACAGCATCCCATCAACAGCAAGTGCAGGGAATAATGGACCTGTATGTACAGGAACAGATGCTTCATTAAGTGCAGGAACAGTAAGTGGAGCAAGTTATGCTTGGTATACGGATGCAGGGACAAGCAATCAATTCTCTACCTTACAAAATCCAACAGTAAACAACTTAACGAATGACAGTACGTTCTATTTATTAGTAACGGTAAATGGCTGTCCTTCCGCTTTGGATTCTACAACAGTAGTGGTTTATCCATTGACACCAAGCCCATCGTTGCCAGCAGATTTTGCGGTATGTGAGGGAGATGACATAGCATTGAGTACAAGTACAGTAGCATCGAGTTACGATTGGAGTGGACCAAATGGTTTTACCTCGAATGCTCAAAATCCAGTAGTAATCACCAATGCAACAGGATCGAATGCAGGAGTATACACCTTATCTATAGTAGATGGTAATGGTTGTTCTTCCGCAGATACTAGCGTACAAGTAACGGTAAATGCAGCACCAGCTCAACCTTCTATGACAACGAATTCTCCAATATGTAATGGAGCTGACTTAGTGATGAGTACAAGTGCGGTGGGCAATTCTTATATTTGGAGAGCACCAAATGGAGCAGATACGACAACAGCAAGCAGTACATTAACAATAGTACCAACAAGTAGTTTGTATCAATCGGGTAATTGGACGTTATCTGTTGTGAATGCAGCAGGTTGTGTATCGCCAGCGTCGGTTGCATCTATGGTGACTATTAATAATGGAACGAACCCAACAGCATTTAATAATGGACCTGTTTGTCGTGGTGATGCTGTTCAACTAAACACTACTACTATTAATAATGCTTTGTATGAATGGTATAGCGATGCAGCTTTAACAAATTTAATTTCTACTCAGCAGAATCCGACAGTTGCCAATATAACGACAGATAGTACTTTCTATTTAGTTGTCACTGTGAATGGATGTCCATCTTCGGCTGTTGCGACTACCGTAACGTTGCATCCAACACCAGCAACACCAAATATTCCAGCAAATTTTGTAGTTTGTGAAGGAGAAACTATTGCTTTGAGTACATCGACAGTAGCGTCAAGTTACAATTGGACAGGACCGAATGGTTTTGCCTCTAACTTGCAAAATCCAGCAGTTATTCAACCAGCAACAACAGCTGATGCTGGCAGTTATACCTTATTCATAGTAGATGCTAACGGCTGTCAATCGGCAGATACGAGTGTCGTAGTAGGTGTTAACAGAGCACCTGCTGCACCTGTGTTAACTAATAATTCTGCAATTTGTGATGGAGATACATTATTATTATCAACCACAGCGAGTGCAGATACATTCCGTTGGATAAGCCCCAATGGAATTGATACTATTACAACTGTTAATAGTTTGATGATTGTTCCAACAAATGGGACTTATTATCAATCTGGAGATTGGACTTTAATTACGCAGGTAGCGAATAACTGTCCTTCGGAGCCATCGGCACCTTCATCGGTAGTTATTAACTCCAGTACAGCAGCACCAACAGCATTTAATGATGGACCAGTCTGTGTAGGGGGAGATGTTACTTTAAGTACTCCAAGTGCACCAGGAGCATTTTATCAATGGTATACAGATGCTGCCTTGACGAACTTAGTAGCTACTACAGCTTCTTTTACGGCAATCAATATTACACAAGATAGTACTTTTTATTTAGTAGTAACTGTTAATGGATGTACGTCACCTGCAGGTTCTACTGTGGTTAATGTCATTGGACAACCCTCTGCACCTAATGTGCCAGCAGATTTTGAGGTTTGCGAAGGAGATGATATTATATTGGGAACAACAACAATAGCAGCTAGCTATAGCTGGACAGGACCAAATGGTTTTACATCTAACTTACAGAATCCAGCAGCAATCACCAATGCCTCTTTAATTGATTCGGGTATTTATCGTTTGGTAGTGACTTATTCTAATGGTTGTGTTTCTGCGGATACAACTGTTCGAGTGGGGGTAAATAGTAATCCTCCTGTCCCTAATATAGTTAGTAATGGTCCGATTTGTTTTGGTGATACATTAGTGTTATCATCAAGTACAAGTTGTGGTCAGTCTCAATGGATAGGACCCAATGGAAATAGTCAAAGTACTTTAGGAACACCAGGCGGAAGTAACGTATTATGGACAATAGGGAGTACCACAAGTATACCTATGAACAATGCGAATTATTTGCCAGGAAATTGGTATATGATCTGCATTGATACTGTAACAGGGTGTCGCTCAGAATCGAATACAATTAATGTAATTATTAATGCCAATCCAGACACTCCTGCGGTATTTAACGATGGACCAGTTTGTGAGGGAGGGAATTCAAATTTGAGTACAGCCACGGTATCGGGTGCGAGTTATGCTTGGTACAGCGATTCTAGTTTGACGAGCTTAGTGTCTACGGCTCAAAATCCGATGATTGTTAACATCAGCACGGATACGACTTGGTATTTAGTAGTGACGGTAAATGGTTGTTCTTCTGTAGCTGGTTCGACAACTGTCATCGTACATCCAACACCAGCAATACCAAATGTACCCGCCAATTTTGCGGTATGTGAAGGAGATAACATAACATTGAGTACAAGTACGGTAGCATCAGGTTATAATTGGAGTGGACCGAATGGTTTCACCTCAAACGTTCAAAATCCAGTAGTAATCACCAATGCGACAACATCGAATGCAGGCGTATATACCTTGTCGATTATAGATGGAAATGGTTGTGAGAGTGGTGATACGGCGGTAACGGTTACGGTAGATTCAATACCTGCGACGCCTGTACTAAGCAGCAATTCTGCGATTTGTTCTGGAGATACTTTAGAATTGAGTACAACAGCGTTGGCAACGAGTTATGAATGGATTGCGCCAGATGGATCAAGGATAACAACAGGGACAAATATCTTGTCAATAAGTTCTAATAATAGCTTGTATCAATCGGGTGATTGGATGTTGGTAACAACCAATGCATCAGGATGTACGTCTATGTCATCGTCAGTAGCGACAGTAGTTATCAATGCGAACCCAGCACAACCCGCGGTATTTAACGATGGACCAGTTTGTGAGGGAGGGAATTCAAATTTGAGTACAGCCACGGTATCGGGTGCGAGTTATGCTTGGTACAGCGATTCTAGTTTGACGAGCTTAGTATCTACGGCTCAAAATCCGATGATTGTTAACATCAGCACGGATACGACTTGGTATTTAGTAGTGACGGTAAATGGTTGTTCTTCTGTAGCTGGTTCGACAACTGTCATCGTATATCCAACACCAGCAACACCAAATGTACCCGCCAATTTTGCGGTATGTGAAGGAGATAACATAACATTGAGTACAAGTACGGTAGCATCAGGTTATAATTGGAGTGGACCGAATGGTTTCACCTCAAACGTTCAAAATCCAGTAGTGATTACCAATGCGACAACATCGAATGCAGGCGTATATACCTTGTCGATTGTAGATGGGAATGGTTGTGAGAGTGGTGATACGACGGTAACGGTTACGGTAGATTCAATACCTGCGACGCCTGTACTCAGCAGCAATTCTGCGATTTGTTTTGGAGATACTTTAGAATTGAGTACAACAGCGTTGGCAACGAGTTATGAATGGATTGCGCCAGATGGATCAAGGATAACAACAGGGACAAATATCTTGTCAATAAGTTCTAATAATAGCTTGTATCAATCGGGTGATTGGATGTTGGTAACAACCAATGCATCAGGATGTACGTCTATGTCATCGTCAGTAGCGACAGTAGTTATCAATGCGAACCCAGCACAACCCGCGGTATTTAACGATGGACCAGTTTGTGAGGGAGGGAATTCAAATTTGAGTACAGCCACGGTATCGGGTGCTAGTTATGCTTGGTACAGCGATTCTAGTTTGACGAGCTTAGTGTCTACGGCTCAAAATCCGATGATTGTTAACATCAGCACGGATACGACTTGGTATTTAGTAGTGACGGTAAATGGCTGTTCTTCTGTAGCTGGTTCGACAACTGTCATCGTACATCCAACACCAGCAACACCAAATGTACCCGCCAATTTTGCGGTATGTGAAGGAGATAACATAACATTGAGTACAAGTACGGTAGCATCAGGTTATAATTGGAGTGGACCGAATGGTTTCACCTCAAACGTTCAAAATCCAGTAGTAATCACCAATGCGACCGCATCGAATGCAGGCGTATATACCTTGTCGATTGTAGATGGGAATGGTTGTGAGAGTGGTGATACGACGGTAACGGTTACAGTAAATGGTAACCCACCTATTGCTACGATTACAAGCAATAGTCCTGTTTGTTTCGGAGATACATTGACTTTGAGTTCTAGCACGAATTGCGGTCAGTCACAGTGGATAGGACCAAATGGAAATAGCAGTGGTACTTTAGGAACACCAGGAGGAAATAATGTTCTCTGGACAATAGGAAGTACTACGAATATTCCGTCTACAGATGTAAATTATTTATCAGGAGATTGGTATATGATCTGTATTGATACGATTACAGGTTGTCGTTCTGAATCAAATACTATTACTATTGAGATAAATCCAATACCAGTTGTTTCTGCGTTTAATAATGGACCAATCTGTGCTGGAGAAGATGGAGAATTGAGTGCTACGTTTATAACAGGAGCGTCGTACCGTTGGTACAGTGATGCTACTTTAACAACATTGATTTCTACATCTAGAACTCCCATCATTTCTAGTATGATGAGTTCTGAGACCTACTATGTGGTCGCGACGATAAACGGTTGTACCTCATTGGCGGACTCTACAACTATTGTTGTTAATCCAACACCAGTAATACCAAATCCAACGTATACACCATTGTGTCAACTAGATACTTTATTCTTGCAAGCGAATGCCGTTGGACCAATTGCAACCTATTGGTGGACAGGACCGAATGGATTTACCTCTCATTTAGAGAATCCTGTCATTCCAAATATTTATCCATTCAATGCAGGAAGTTATATTTTGACTGTAACGGATTCGTTAGGGTGTGAAGCTGTTTCTACGGTTGAGGTAACCATTTATCCGAAGCCTCAAACACCTACTATTGCACACAATGCTCCATTCTGTGAAGGGACTAATGATTTGACATTAACAACTCAAGCTTATTTTGGAACAGACGTGCGTTATATATGGACCTTACCTAATGGTAATTTGGATACCACTTTTGTTCCTTCTTTGGTACTACCTAATGCAACTGTTCAAGATACAGGAGCTTATAGTTTGGTGGTATGGATCGATGGATGTCTGTCATTGCCTGCTGAAGAGATCATTAGAATTTATCCAACTCCAGCTACTCCAAATGTGCCTGCGGACTTTGCAGTATGTGAAGGAGAGGCAATTGTATTAACAACAACAACGAATGCAACCAGCTATTTTTGGACAGGACCCAATGGATTCCAGTCTAATTTGCAAAGCCCAAGTGTTGTGAATGCTACTTTAGTAGATGCAGGAAGTTATCATCTATATGTAACCAATACATGGGGATGCCAAAGTTTGGATACTTCTGTACAAGTTACAGTAAATGCCAACCCACCTGTTGCTACGATTACAAGCAATAGTCCTATTTGCTTCGGAGATACATTGACATTGAGTTCTAGCACGAATTGTGGACAATCACAATGGATAGGACCGAATGGAAATAGTCAAAGTACTTTAGGAACACCAGGAGGAAATAATGTCCTTTGGACCATAGGAAGTACGACCAATATTCCATCTACAGATTCAAATTATTTGTCAGGAGATTGGTATATGATCTGTATTGATACGATTACAGGCTGTCGTTCAGAGTCGAATACCATTACTATTGATATTAATCCAATACCTAGTACTCCTGCAGCCTTTAATAATGGACCTATTTGTATAGGAGGTACTGCACAATTGTCAACAACTACTGTTAGTGGTGCTATGTATGCATGGTATGCAGATGCTACGTTAACTACTTTAGTGGCAACTAATCAGAATCCTACGATTAGTAATATTACAACAGACAGTACTTTCTACATAGTAGTTACTGTAAATGGTTGTTCTTCTCTAGCGGGGTCAACTACTGTCAGCACATACCCTGTTCCAGCTACTCCAGCTGTGCCAGCAGATTTTGCAGTATGTGAAGGAGACAATATTGTGTTGAGTACTACTACAGTCGCAGCAGGGTATAATTGGACAGGACCGAATGGGTTTACATCCAATCTTCAAAATCCATCCGTTGTGAGTGCAAGCTTGGTAGATTCTGGAACTTATACTCTATTTATTATAGATGCGAATGGTTGTCCAAGTGGAGATACTAGTGTTCAAGTTAGTGTACACCCAAATCCTGTACAACCTGTATTGAGTAGTAATAGCGCTATTTGTGATGGAGATAGTTTGGTACTAAGTACAACTGCAACCGCAACAACTTATCGATGGGTGGCACCTGATGGTGCAGATACTTTGACAACGGTCAATACGTTGGTTATTTTGCCATCTAATGCGTTCTACCAAGATGGAAATTGGGCTTTAATGACGATGGATGCGAATGGTTGTCAGTCTATTTTGTCAAACCCAGAATCTGTAACCATTCACAGTATTCCAGCAGCACAAGCCGTATTTAATAATGGACCTGTGTGTCGAGGAAGTTCTGTGAATTTATCAACTTCATTTATAAGTGGTGCGACTTATGAGTGGTATGCAGATGCTGCACTAACTATCTTAGTTGCAACAAGCCAAAATCCAACGATTAACAATATTACAACAGATAGTACTTTCTACTTAGTTATTACTGTTAATGGCTGTACTTCGGCTGCTGGTGCGACAACTGTAGTGGTGCACCCAACGCCAACAACTCCAAATGTGCCGTCAAATATTACGGTATGTGAAGGAGATGCAATTGTCTTAACGACAACAACAAATGCGAGTGCTTACGTATGGTCAGGTCCCAATGGTTTTAGTTCTAACCAGCAAAGTCCAACTGTAATTAATGCTGCTACTGTTGTAGATTCAGGAAAATATAGTTTGTATGTTATAGATGCGAATGGTTGTCGTTCAGAAGACACGAGTCTTCAAGTTGTTGTTAATCCAACACCAACTACACCTTTGATTGTATCTAATAATACACCTATTTGTGAAGGAAGTAATATTGTTTTGTCAGCCAATGCTGGCGCAGCAGGAACGACCTATGAATGGTTTAATGCTTCTAACGTGTCAGTTGGAACAGGACAGACTTTAACGATAGTTGGGGCTACTGTGGCAGATGCTGGCGACTATTATGTTATCACAACTCTCAATTCTTGTTCAAGTGCTGCTTCAAGTACTACTACAGCAATCGTTGATCAGGTACCAAGCACCGCAGCGTTTGCAGGAAATGACATCAATCTTTGTAATAGTTTCACGACGACTTTAGATGCTACGCCACCAAATAGTGCTACTGGTTTCTGGACAACCAACTCTGGAACAACTATTGCCAACCCTAATCTAGCCAACTCGGCAGTTTACAATTTGCCAACAGGAACAAGTACTTTCTATTGGACATTGAGCAACGGAGCTTGTATAGATTTTTCAGTTGATTCTATGGTTGTTGAGGTAACACCAGCAAGCACAGATGTAGCAGATGCAGGGCTAGATCAAAACTTATGTGGACAAACTAGTGCTACCCTAACTGCTGCTAATCCAAGTACTGCAACAGGACAATGGACACAAAGTGCTAGTCAAGCAGGACAAGGAATTGTTATTACGAATCCAACGAATCCAAATACGACAGTTACAGGATTGCAGCAAGGAAATAATTATACCTTTACATGGACGCTAAGTAATGGAAATTGTACAGATTATAGTACAGATATGGTTCAAATTAATGTCGATGTATCGCCTCCTGATAATGCTTATGCAGGAGTAGACATTTTATTGTGTAATCAAAATACGGCAAATCTAGATGCCTTTGTTTCTCAATATGGTACAGGGATGTGGACCAGTACTTCGTCAGCAACGATCATTGATCCTACTTTAGCAAATACAACGGTCATTAACTTGCCACAAGATACAAGTGTTTTTGTTTGGACATTAAGCAATGGGACTTGTCAGAATTATTCTACAGATAGTGTTTTGGTAGTCGTTTCAACAACGACAGATACAGCAGAAGCAGGCAACAATCAAGTTGTTTGTAGTGTTAATGCGTTGACATTGGGGGCAACAATGCCTAGTTCTGGATTTGGTACATGGTCACAAACAGCAGCACAAGCGGCACAAGGAGTGGTTATTGTAGACGTAAATGATCCGAATACACAGGTCGTTGGTCTAAATGCGGGAACAACCTATGCCTTTACATGGACGTTGAGCAATGGAACTTGTCAAGACTATTCTAGTGATGTTACAACAATATCGGTTAATGCAACACCACCAGACAATGCCTTTGCAGGAAATGATATTAATTTATGTGGGGTAGCAACGACCACTAACCTCGCTGCATCAGTACCTACGGTTGCGATGGGATTATGGACTACTACTTCAAGTGCTACGATAAGTAATCCAACACAACCTAATTCAACTGTTTCTGGTTTGAGTGCTGGACAAAACATTTTTATCTGGACATTGAGTAATGGAACTTGCCAAGACTATGATAGTGATACCGTCATTGTCACCGTGACAACTCCTTCTTCAGATGTGGCAGATGCAGGCTTAGATTCTGCGTATTGCGCACAAAGTGTTGTTACCTTAAATGCTGCTGCACCAAGTGTAGGAGGTGGCTATTGGTCACAAACGCCTTCGCAAGCAAGTTTAGGTGCTGTAATAGATAATCCAACAGATACCGCAACTACTGTGAGCAATTTAATGCCAGGGGTAACCTACACCTTTACATGGACCTTGACGAATGGAGGTTGTGTTGATTATTCTTCCGATCAGGTATTAATTACGATTGATGTCTTGCCAACCAATGTTGCTTATGCAGGAGAAGATACTATCTTGTGTGGAGGCAACGCTGTACAATTAGATGGGCTAGCTCCGCCGATAGGGACAGGTTTTTGGACAACCAATGACACCGCTACAATTGTGACACCTGTTGATCCTAATTCTTTGGTCGTAAATATAGCAGAAGACACAACCACTTACTATTGGACCTTGTCAAATGGAGCCTGTGTTGATTATTCTGTAGACTCTGTTACGGTAATCATTTCACCAGCAAGTACAGACTTGGCTTTTGCAGGATATGATGAAGTTTTGTGTGGAGTAGATTCGATTATGTTATCAGCAGCAGTTCCAACAACAAGTACTGGAATTTGGACACAATCTGCGGGGCAGGCGAGTCAAGGTATTGTAATTACGAACCCTACGAATCCTAATTCTTCTGTAACAGGAATTCAAGCAGGGCAAGTGTACACCTTCACATGGACATTGTCCACTTTTGGATGTGCCAACTTTAGCACTGATGACGTTCAATATACTATTAATGCTTTACCTCCAGAGGTAGCCTATGCTGGTCCAGATATTGTTTTGTGTACTGGTAATTCTGTTACAATGGATGCAAACAATCCAATTTTTAGCACAGGAGTTTGGTCTAGTAATTCATCAGCAGTTATCGTAAATCCTACATTGAGTAATTCTAATATTGTAAATATACCAACAGATACGGTAGCGTTTTATTGGTCGTTGAGTAATGGAAGCTGTGCAGATTATTCTATAGACACTATATTGATTATCGTCACGCCAACCTTCTCGGTAGATACTGCCAATGCAGGTTTAGATATTAATCTTTGTAACGAGGATACAGCACAACTGATGGCAATAGCGCCGAATGTAGCTACAGGTCGTTGGACACAGCCGTTTAATCAATCTAGTGCAGGGGTTGTTATTACAGATCCTAATGCAGCGATGACTACGGCAACAGGGCTACAACTAGATTCTACCTACACCTTTACTTGGTCGGTATCGAATGGACCTTGTCGAGATTATGATAGGGATCAAGTAATTGTTCAAGTAAGTACTTTACCTACAGATGCTGCCTATGCAGGAGAAGATTTTGTCATCTGTGGAATTGATACGGCGATTGTTAGTGCAACAGCACCAAGTATAGGGACAGGAATGTGGACAACAACAACGACGGCAACTATTGTGACACCTCCAAGTACTAGAACAGAGTTGTTAAACTTAAGTCTAGGGTCAAATGAATTTATTTGGACCTTGTCAAACGGTGCTTGTAGAGACTACTCTTCAGACACGATAGTGATTACGATGGATTCTGCACCAATTGCTAATGCCGATAGTTTTGTAGTTATTTATAATAGCAATGGTAATACGATTGATGTTACTCCGAATGATGGGCTGAATAATAATTGGGTAATTACAATATCAGAATCCATCGCTAGCGGTACACTAGATAATTTGGGAACAGGTGAATTTGATTTGTTTTTGCAAGATGTCTTAGTAGATCAACGTTTTATTTATCAACTGTGTAATCCGAATTGTCCAGCTATTTACTGTGATACCGCTTTGGTTACAATAGATGTGCAAGGTGGGACGGAATGCAACTTCCCGAATATGATTACACCTAATAATGACGATGCTAATGAGACTTTCATTGTACCTTGTTTAGATGGTTTGGAAGGAACTAAGTTTGCTGTTTATAATCGTTGGGGAGATCTGATGTACGAGAATGATAATTATAAAAACGATTGGGGAGGAACTCATAATGGTGTTCCTGTGCCAGATGCAACTTATTTCTATATTATGGAATTAGCAGACGGCCAGCGTTTCCAAGGTTTTGTTGAAGTAAGACGATAAGAGAAAAAAAGCTAGTGAGATTGAATCTCACTAGTCTTTATAAAAAATAAAAAATAAAAAATAAGAATCATGCTTAGATTGATTTTAGTTATTGTTTTGGTCTGGACTAGTGTAGGTGTATGGGCGCAACAAGATGCTCAGTATACGCAGTTCATGTTTAATAAATTATATTTTAATCCTGCTTATGCGGGAAGCAAGAAAGCGCTGTGTATTGCTGCTATTTATCGAAACCAATGGATGGGAATAGATGGAGCACCTCAAACAGCAACTCTAAACATCCATGCGCCTGTATGGAAACGTCGAATGGGGCTAGGATTGTCTATAACCAACGATAGAATTGGTTTGACCGATCGTTGGAACTTTGACTTGAGTTACGCTTATCGAATTCGATTTAAGAACGAATCTTTTTTGAGTTTAGGCTTAAGAGGTACAGTCTCTTACATGACAATTCGTTGGGATAATGCCAAATTAACACAGACAGTTGATCAGTCGGTTCCTGCAGCTGTGTCCAGTAAGGTTTTGCCAAATTTCGGAGCGGGAGCATATTATCAGGCTCGCAATTGGTATGTTGGTTTTTCAATGCCTCGACTGTTTAGAAATCGAATTGACTTTAACAACAATGCCAATTCGTCTATTGAGCCAGAGTTAGAACAGCATTATTTTTTGATGGGAGGAGCTTCTTTTGAAATTGCTAAAAATGTGCGTATTCAACCCAATGTATTGCTTAAATATGTTCCTGACACGCCTTTTGATGCGGATATAAATTTGAGTTTTGTCTTTTTCGAAAAAGTATTGGTAGGGGTTACGTATCGAGTTGGGGATTCTATAGATGGGTTGATCCAGTGGAGAATAGTTCCTCAATTTACTATTTCAGCTGCGTATGATTTTACCTTAACTCCTTTACAACAATACAATGCGGGAAGTATAGAGGTGATGTTAGAGTACTGTTTTTGTTGTATGAAAGGCAAGCGATTACACAATCCTCGCTTTTTCTAAAAAACAATCTTTTAGTAGTCTAATGATTAAACAATTGTAGTAGGGTAGCTAACTACCAATTAAAACTATGTTAGTTAAAATTAAAATTATTAAGCATGAAATATAGTATACTTATTGTTGTGTTGATATACTGTTGGCAACCAGTATGGGCGCAAAAAACAAAAGGAAATAGTGCTAAAGCGGAGCGGTACTTCAAAAACCTAGGGTATGCAGAATATATTGCCCTGATGGGAGGCGGAGAATGGACTAAGTACGATAGAGAGACATTATCTAAATTAGGGGTAAGCTATCGCAAAGTAGGGGATTTTAAAAATGCAGAGAAGATTTACCGCACTTTAATTGAGCAAGGAGATGATACGCCGCTATATAGGTTGTATTACGCACAAGCTTTGCAAGCCAATGGCTATTATTTTAAGGCAGGAGAGGAGTACAAAAAGTGCCATCAGGCTTTAAAGGCAGATCAAATTACAGTAGAAGATGAGCGAGCAATAGAAGGATACGAAGCTTGTAATCAAGTTGCTGATTTCAAAGCCAAAGGAGCTGTAAAACTTCGAAATGTAGAGGAATTAAATACAGCTAACTTAGATTTTAGTCCTATGTATTATCAAGATGGGCTAGTATTTGTTTCTACCAGAAAGATGGCTTCTTTAGAAAAAGTAGATCAGTGGTTGAATGAAAATTGTATGGATTTGTATTATGCACCTTTAAATGGTACTCGATTTTCAGAACCTAGCACCTTCTCAGATCAATTGAATACAAAATTTCATGAAGGACCAGTTACTTTTACGGATGATGAGCAGCGAGTATTTTTTACTCGCAATAATTATCAAAATGGAAAGCGTGGGAAAAGCAAGGACAGAATTACCAAATTAAAGATTTATTCCGCTGTTCTCAAAAAAGGATTGTGGAAAGAAGTAACAGAATTGCCTTTTAACGATGACAACATTGATGTTTGTCATCCAGCATTATCGGCTGATGAACGTGTTATGGTTTTTTCTAGTAGCGAAGGAGAGAACAGTCAAGGAGGAATGGATTTATATGTGAGCTATTGGGTAGGCAATAACTGGACAACACCTGTTAATTTAGGACCAGATATTAATACCGCAGGCGATGAAGTGTTCCCTTATATTTATGCAGATGGACGTTTGTATTTTTCCTCTAATGGTCATGGAGGTGTAGGGGGCTTAGATTTGTTTATGGCAATGTCAATGGGAAATGATACCTTGACCAAATGGTCTTTTCCGATGAACATAGGGGTACCTTTTAATTCTCCACACGATGACTTTGGGTTTATTTTAAATCCAGAAGGTACAGAAGGGTATTTAACGAGTAATCGTTTAGGAGGAAAGGGACAAGATGATATTTATCATTTTCAATTGAATGAAGCTTCTTTAGAATCAGTTAAACCAAAGCCTTTGATGCCAATTGAAATTTGTGTTTATGACAAGGCTACGAACGCCAGAATAGAAGGGGCTACTGTAACGATTCGTAAAGCTAACTCTGCTACTTTGTCGGATGATTTGCGTGAAAAAATAGGAATTAAAAACGGGCAGAATATTATATTAAGCCTTACCCCTGTCCGAGAGGGATCCAATGAATATGTCATTCAGTTGAAAGGTGACGAGGATTGGATCGAAGGATTAAATGAAGAAAAAGGTGAAGTGTATGAAACCGATGATGAAGGAACTTTCTTATACAGTTTATATGCCAGTCAAGAGTATGTTTTTGAAGTGAAAAAAGAGGGGTATTTGGAGGTGCAAGAATACTTCTTGATGCCTGCGGATATTGAACTTGAGGAATTTTGTGTAGGTATGAGTAAAGGAACAGATGTCTATGCAAACTCTTGGAATTCCAATAATTCGAACAATTCCAATAACCCAAATGATCCTAACAACCCTAATGGTACGATTAATCCAAATGGCAGTAATCCTAATTATAACATAGACCCTAGTAGTTTGAGAGGCCCAGACGGAAAGCCATTGCCCAAAGGACAACCTTATGTAACAGGAGTGGTCTTAAATAAGGAGTACAACCGTCCATTGCCTAGAACAGAAGTTACTTTATTAGATCGTTGCACAGGAGAAGAGTCTGTCATTACAGTAGACAAAACAGGATTATTTGCTTTTCCATTGGAATGTGGGTGCGACTATGTGGTAAAAGCACGCAAAAATAACTTCATAGGCTCCAATAAGATTCTTTCTTTAGTAAAAGCCGAAGATTGTAAGCCTGTTGTAACTGAATTGTTGATGACGCCAGGGTTTGACAAACTAGGAGAACCAATTACCATTGCTGGACAGACGATAACAGAAAGCTTAAAGGAAGGAGACATCATTCAAATGAGGGATATTTTTTATGATTTTGATAAATATTATATCCGAGACGATGCTTCTCCTGATTTGGATCGCTTGGCAGCCTTGATGCAGCAATTTCCTAGTATGAAAATTGAATTGTCATCACATACAGATAGCCGAGGAACGGATAAATACAACAAGCAATTGTCAGAGAATAGAGCAAAATCTGCCAAAGAGTATTTGGTTCGAAAAGGAATTGCTGCTAATAGAATAAATGCTATTGGGTATGGAGAAAATCGCCTTCAGAACAATTGTAAGGATAATGTTGATTGTAATGAATACGAACATCAACGCAACCGACGTACAGAAGTGCTAATTACGTCTTTTGACCAAGCTGAATACATCAAAGTTTATTATCAAAATAATGAACCTACACGAGTGGACCCTAAAAGAAATTAAAGTTTTTTTCCACTTGGTGTTCAAGTGATTTGGTGTAACAAGTATAATAATGATGAAGATGACTGCCAACAATTTGTTGGCAGTCATTTTTGATTTTAATAGGAATTGTCTAGCTCATAAAGTAACAAGTCTTCTATTTTTTGCATACATGATAGAGGTATACTGCTTGCTTTTTAGAAAGGTATGCCGTTGAATTTATTGTTTAATAATTGGAATGTAAATTATGTTAATTCATAATGTGCAATGGATAAAAATAGGCTTTTGTGAATAACAATAGGTATAATATCAGTACTTTACACAATTAATATATATAAGTCCAACAAACTACTAATGATATAATATGAACCCCCCGAGATACTATTTTATTAATATGGTACATACAAAATTAGGATAAACACTTGCTTTTTAGGTAGCTCCCAATGCTTAAAAAATTACTCAAATTACACCAATATGACACACTCAAATTACACTAAATGGGTATTCCTCTGCTTTTATTTTTGCTTTTATTACTCTAGTAATGCACAAACCTTAGATTGGGTTGGAAGCATCGCCAATCCCCTACACAATGTACAGCCGAATGCTATTATTGAAGATAAAGCAACCAACATCTATGTAGTAGGTCGATTTAGAGAAACTGCAGATTTTGACATGGATGCTGGCGTTACCAATCTTTCTTCGGCTTCTAATTACGATGGCTTTGTTGCCAAATATGATTTGAATGGCGCTCTAATTTGGGCAATGAATCTAGGAGCTACTACTACTAGTTTTTCTGAAAATACAAGAGTATATGATGTAGCAGTAGACGGTGCAGACAATATTATTATAGTAGGACAATATAGAGGCGCAAATGTTAATTTCGCTCCAAGGGGAGGCAATGCAGTTTCTCTAACAAGCAATAACACAGGTAGTTTTTCAGATGCTTTTGTTGCCAAATACAATGCATCAGGGCAGTGTATTTGGGCAATGGGAATGGGCTCGACCAGTTCTAGTGATGAGTTTTTAGGAGTGGATGTAGATGCGGCTAATAATATTTATGTGATTGGACGTCTGGACGATAATTTGGGAGGAGGCATCAACATTAATTCCTTAGGAACAGCGCATTTTCTGAATACATCTAACAATAGTAGTGATGCGGTCTTAATTAAGTATGATGCCAATGGTATCCATCAGTGGGATTTAAGTATAGGAGGAACGGACCTGGATTATGGTTATGATGTAAAGGTTGACGGTAGTGTCGTTTATTTAGGAGGACGTTTTAGAAATGCAATTACTGATTTTAATCCTCTAGGAACTCCTATACAACGCACTCCTGTTGGCGGTTATGATGCTTTTTTAGCACAGTACAATACTTCAAATGGTTTGTGTAACTGGGTAGTTGATTTTGGCTCTACTGGAACAGAAAGAGTCGAGGAACTAGAAATAGATTCGGATGGAAATGTATACATTACTGGTGCTTTCCAAAATACGGTTGATTTAGACCCGATAGGAGGCAGCAATAGTATCAGTGCACAAGGAGGAAACGACATTTTTGTTTCTAAGTATAATTCATCAGGAGTAAATGTATGGGGATTTGGAATTGGTGGAGCCAATTCAGACGAAGGTTTAGATATATCTATTGACGGTTCAAATTTGTATCTAACGGGTTATTTTGAGAACGCAATGGATTTTGACCCTAGCCCAAACACAGCAACGATTACAGCACAGGGAGGAGCCACTAGTGATGAAGCTTTTTTAGCAAAATACACGACAGGTGGAGCTTATCTAAATGCTTTTGCGATAGAAGGGGCGGATAATGATAGAGCTTATGGCATTGATGCTAATAACAATAGGATTTACCTGACAGGTTATTTTGGTGGTAACAATGTTGATTTTGATCCTAACGGAACGGCAACTCTTAGTGCTGCAAGTACTTCTCCTAATCACGATGGTTTTGTGGTCGCTTATAGCGATGTTCCTCCAGCAGGTCCAGAGGTAGCTATTGTAGAGTGGTTGGCAAATCCCTCTGGAATAGACGCAGAAGAGGAGTGGGTGGAAATTTATAATTATGGCAGCGCTGCGGTTAATTTAAGAGGGTGGCGTTTGAAAGATGAAGATACTGATAATGCCCTTATTTCGGCAACAGATTTGTTTTTACCCGCTGGAGCATCTTTAATCTTAGCAAGAGATAAAAGTGAATTTGAGCAACATTGGATGAAGGGCTGTGCGAATAATCAAGTAGTCGAAGTTGCAATGATATTAAACAACGGTAACGACGAAATTGTATTAGAGGATGATTTAGGTACTGTTGTTTGGTCGGTTGCCTATCAAAATGATGAAACAGAGGGGCGTGCAACGCACTATACAGAGGTAACTTATACGACAAGCGTATTTGGTAGCAAAGCTAGTCCGGGGGTCAATCGTTCTGGAAATGATGTATCGGGAACCTTGGGATATGAACGCAATGATGCAACGGCAGATGCCAATGCTTTTGCCAACGATATTGGTGACATCGGCAGTCCTCTTTTTGAGAGTAGAATCGATGAGAATAGAGGAAATAGCGTGCTTTTAGATGGGGCAAATGATTATATTGATTTAGGAGCAACAACAGCTTTAGAAAATCAATCTGGTTTTACGTTTGAAACATGGATTAAGCCGATTACGATTGATGTAAATTCAGAACGTATTTTCTCGAAGCGTTTGAATAATACTAGTAGGATTGAAATTTTCTTGGGGAATGGAGGAACAGAGGCTACCAACCAATTTATAAAAATTAGTATTTGTAATGGAACAAGTCAAACAGCTAATGCCCCTAATTTGTCGGTTCCTGTTGGTGAATGGACGCATATTGCTGTTACTTTTGATGGCACCGCTTCGGCAGGAAATCGCCTTAAATTCTATGCCAATGGTATTCGCCAATCGTTGAGTTCGGATCCTGTTGCAACAACAACTCCTTCGGGAACAGGCAACGCTCATATAGGTAAGCGTTCTGATAATAATAACAAACCATCTAACATTGAGCTGGACGAAATTCGTTTGTGGAACCTTGCTAGAACAGAGCAGTTGATTCGAGAAAATATGCACTTGACATTAAGCGGCTGTGAGACAGGGTTGGTTTCCTATTATCAATTGAATGAAACATCAGGTACTGCAACAGAAGATGTGGTAGGAAATAATCCTGCCACCTTGGTAAATGGTGCTGCACGAATAAGTTCAGGGGTGAATACAGGCAATTCTAACCCTTCCAATAGTCAAACGATTGCAGCTATTGCTACGACAGGAGTTCAGTCTTTTTCTAATGCTCATTTGGATATTGATTTTACAGCAAAGACAGGGGCAGAAGATATAACCGTAACCTATCAGAATTATACTCCGAATACAATCTCAGGAGCTACTGCAACCACTATTTATAACAATCCTACTTGGACGATCAATAGTTCCTCTACAACAGGGACCTCTACAGGAAACTTTACATTTACTTTTCCTTCGGGGACATTTAACAGTTTAGATCCTCTAAAATACCGTTTGTATCACAGAGCAATGAACGCAGATGGAGCTTGGCAAGAAATAGCGATTGCTTCTGCTTTGACAAATACGACGGTTACATTTCTTAATATTGAAGTGTTGGGACAGTTTATGGTGGTTCAAGAAAGTGCAGATGGGATAAGTCCTGTTAGAGGAAATATGTATGCCTTTGATGGTGTAGATGATTATATTGATTTTGGAAATTTAGCAAGGTTTAATATGACCAATAATATCACCTTAGAAGCATGGGTTAAAATGACAACTACTAGTGGTGATCAGAAAATTATCACTAAGTTTGGAGATGTAGGTGGAGATGATGCTTATGCCTTGCAAGCGATTAATGGAGAACCACAATTTTTGCTCAATTTTGGTCCTACATGGGTAACCGTTGCCGCAGGGATGACCATGGCAGCGAATGAGTGGTATCATATTGTTGGTGTTTATGATGGCACCGCAATGAGGATTTACGTTAATGGAATAGAGCAAAACTCTATCGTACAATCAGGAACCTTTGATGTCTCGGCTTCTACCTTCAAAATTGGAGGTTGGGCAGGCGTTGGTCATTGGAATGGTTGCATTGATGAAGTTAGAGTTTGGAATGCAGCCCGAACCCTATCGGATATTCGAGAAAATATGCATTTAACACTCAAAGGGACAGAAGCCAATTTAGTCGCTTATTATCAATTTAATACAGATGATCCAACAGGTACAGCCAACGGTGTCAAAGATGCTTTGGGCACCGCCCATGGGGTAACGGTTAATATGACTAATACAGCTTATCAAGCTTCGGAGGTGGCAGTAGCTGGAGGTATTTCTCAAACGCTTACGATTCCCAACATTGGACCATTTACAGCGAATTATTCGAGTGTGGGAATGGGAATAGAATTTGGAGCAACAACACCAGATGGAGATGTGGTGGTTTCTAGATTAGAAACAGAAAGTCCGCACGGTGCCAATACTATAGGAGGGCAAGCAGATGATGAATATTTTGTGATTCGAAACTATGGCAGCAATACCACTTTCACAACCTTAACAAGTTTATCCTTACTCAATGTTGGTTATATTGACCCTTCCGATGCTGCTCAACCAGAGGCTTCTTCTCCCTTAGGTGTTTACAAAAGAGCTTCTAATGATTATGGAGCTAGTTGGGGAAGTGCCTTAGCGAATGCAAATACCGCTACCAGTGGTCATAATGGAAGTGTCGTATTTGATAATTCCGCAGGAATTACTAGCTTTAGTCAAGTTGTGTTTGCCAATGCCAACGGTGGTTTGCCAGTAGAGTTAATAGAATTTAAGGCAACTCGCCAAAATGTAGATGAAGTGCTGTTAAATTGGGCAACTGCTACTGAAATTAACAATCAAGGATTTCAAATTGAACGCATGTTGGAAGGAGAGAGCTCCTTTAGTGAGATTGGATGGGTGAATGGAAAAGGGAATTCGGTTGTAACCAATCATTATCAATATATAGACGAAAATAGTAGCTTGGAAACTAGTTACTATCGCTTAAAGCAAATGGACTTTGATGGAACTATCAGTTATTCAGACATTAGAGCAGTAAATGGTCAATCCAGTGGAAAGTACATCGACTGGAAAATTTATCCGAATCCTGTTGGGCAGGAATTGCACCTTACTTTTAAGCAATTGCCCAAACAAGTATCTAATGCTATGTTTTCTATTTTGAATATGGAAGGTAAACGGTTGTACGAACAAAAGCATTCGATTCAGACCAATCAAACAATTGTTTTAGATTGTGTACGTACGTTGCCTAGTGGTACCTATACGTTTGTCTTAACAACGGATGATGATGAAATATCTACTTATAAATTTGTAAAAGAGTAAGCTCTAGGTTTTAGTAATGAGTAATATTTTTATCTGATTTAGAATGGTGCAAATTTCGGAGATAGGAAATTTGCACCATTTTTATGGTGTCAATTGCCAATAGGGAATTAGAGCATCTATTGTTTGACCATTTTAGCAACTACTCTATGATTTCATGAAATTGCTTTTTCCCTTTAGGTGTGAGGTAAGGGTATAAATTTTGAAAAAGAATCATATTGTATTGGTCAACAAGATCCATACTCAAATCTTCTTGCACCATAGCTGCAGACAACCAAAAATCGCCTAATATACTAGAGCGCAGATAGAGGTTGTGTAATTCTCCTTTAAATTCTTCTGGTCGCATAAGCCCTTCGTGAATCCATAACTCAAACATGCCTAAAAATTGTTGTTGTCTAAGGATACTTAATTGTTTGTAATGCGAGTGAATGGTTTGGTTTTCTCGCATGATTTGGACAAAATCAAGCATAAAAAAGCGATAGTTAAAAAAATGCTGCATCATTTTTTTAGAAGTTTGAAAAGAGCTTGCAAGTGTAGGAAGACTCAAGCCAGCTTGATGTACTTCTTTATCCATTAATGTAACTAGTTGAAGATACAGCGCCTCAAGAATGTCTTCTCGCTTCTTAAAATGGTAACACAAATTGCCTTGGCTAATTCCCATTTCTTTGGCAATACTTCGCAAGGTTACTTTGGGTAAGCCCAATTCATTAAACAGCTTTAATGCGGTTGTTAATATTTTTGATTTTGTATTTTTTGGTGTCGATTTAGATTTCACAGAAAATCTTTTAAAGTATTTAAATTAGTAATATTGACCTAAAGATAGATAAAAAAATGAATTTTGAATATTATTCATCTTGAGAATGGAAGTTTAGTTAGAATGCAAAAAAAGCCCTCGATTGTAGGAGAGAAAATTATTTTTTGATTTTTTAGTAACTTTGACCTAAAGTTAATTTTTTTTAGTAACTTTGACCTAAAGTTTATTAAAAATAAAATTATGATGGTACTTAGTAGCTTAAATATGATGATTTTTATTCTCATCAGTTTATTACACGTTTATTGGGCTTTGGGAGGAAAATGGGGGATAGATGCTGTTATCCCTGAACTAGATAACGGAACAGTAGCGTTTAGACCTCCTGTATTTGCAACCTTGGTTGTTGCTGTTGGCTTGTTAGGCTTTGCTTTAATACATGCGAATGCTATAGGACTTGTTTTTTGGATAGATACTTATTATGTGCGTATTGGTTTAGGTGTAATAGGGGGAATTTTTGCTTTGCGGGCTATTGGAGATTTTAACTATGTTGGTTGGTTCAAGAAAAAACGAACAGGTGCTTTTGCTGAAAACGATACGCGCTATTATGTGCCATTATGTGTGCTGCTTTCGTTGAATGCGTGGATGACCTATTTTTTGCTCTAGAAAATAAATTAGTAATTCCTCTCGATAGATTGATGATCAAATAGTTATTGTATGAGGAGTTGCAGTAAAAATATATTATTATGAAAGTAACAATAATCGGTGCAGGAATTGGAGGCTTGACCTTAGCAATAGCTTTGCAACAAAAGGGAATTGAAGTAGAAATTTTTGAAGCTACTCCTGAATTTAAGAAAGTAGGTGCAGGAATAGCTTTGGCAATCAATGCAATGCAAGTTTATCAACGTCTAGGATTGGCACAAGAATTAGAAGCTAGTGGCAATTGTTTGGATACGATGGCTATTACGGATGCTGCTCTTAATATCTTAGCAGAAAATGGGATGGCGTATTTTAAATCGCATTATTCTTTAAATAATGTAGCCATTCATAGAGCGACACTTCATCGCATCTTGTTAGCTCAATTGCCCAAGGTGCCTTTACATTTGAATAAAAAATTAAAAACGTTAAAGGAACATAAAGAAGGGGTAGACCTAGAGTTCTGGGATGGAACCACGCATCGAGCTGATTTGGTGATTGGAGCAGATGGAATTCATTCGGGAGTACGTCAAGCAATTTTTCCTAAGATTCAAGAGCGCATGGCCAAACAAGTTTGCTGGAGAGGAGTTGTTTCACATGATTTGGGGGACGAAAAACGAAACTTGATGCGAGAAGCTTGGGGAGGTGATCGTCGTTTTGGAATTGTTCCTATTGAAGACAAACAAATTTATTGGTTTGCATGTATTAGCTATCAAAACAATGCCGACGAGTTTACAAATACTGATATAGCGCCCTTGTTTTCAAAATTTGCCCCTTTGGTTCAAGAGTTGATTAAAAAAACGCCTAAAGATAAAATCATTACGGCAGAATTAAGTGATTTAGAAATTCTAAAAACTTGGCACAAAGGAAGAGTTTGTTTGGTGGGGGATGCTGCACATGCTACCACTCCTAATATGGGACAAGGCGCGAATCAAGCAATTGAGAGTGCTTGGGTATTGGCCGACTGTTTGACGAGCCAAAAGGATTATACGAATGCTTTTGATGCATACCAAAAAATTCGCCAAAACAAAGCCAGTCAAATTATAAAAACAAGTTGGCAAATCGGTAAACTAGCACATGTCAAAAATCCACTTTTAGTAACCTTTAGAAATGCAGCCATGCGTATGACTCCAGAGTCGGTGGGGCGCAAACAATTGGAAAAAATATTTGAATTGGATTATTAGACCTGATTAGATTGGTGTTCGTACTTATTGGTGTGCTGTCCTAAAAAAAAGTTTGCATTGTATCCATAGAGTTACCCCTAGCTTTGTGATATAGTCTCTATTGGATACGCTGCAAACTTGCTAATGAATATGAATGCTTAATAAGCAATTGTATGCTTGATAATTAAGGTTGCGAAATGTCTGATTGCCTGTGGTGCTATGAGCCAATTAATTGGTAGTGCCACAGGTATAAAAGGATTGTAATCCTTTTCTGTTCGTACTAAAATAGGCTAATTTATTCAGCCTTTAAATCCTTTGTTTTGGGAATAATGCCAGCTTTTTTCCATGAGTTGAATAGAAGCTCGTTGCCCGATTTAAACGCTAATGTGTTAGAACCTTTCTTTTCCGCTTTACATATTTTGCCTGAAGAAGATAGAGGGTTTACGATGGTTAGATACAAATCTAAAGGAATCTCTTCTAAGGGAGTATTGATTCCGAAAATTAGTTTCATAGCATCAGCTGTGTCTTTGCCTCTAGAGGCATCATCTATATATGCTTCGTGGATTTTCCACTTATTTTGCAAGAGTTGTATTGTAACTTTGAACACTCCTGCTTTTCCATTGTCCCAATCTAAACCATCTTTACTTGACTTGACCCATGCTATCATTAAAGCCATTTTTAAAACATCAGCACTAGGTAGTCTTTTGTTGAGATACGTTACCTCCCTTAACGCCGCATTTAAACTTAAGGTTGTTTTTTTAGAAGAACAGTTAGCAATTAAAGCTTGCTTAAAATGTGGAAATATAATTTTTTCATGAAGTGTAGCATTTTTTGCAAAGTTTTGCAATGCAGTTCTCCATTTCCTGCAAAACACTTCTACTTTTTCTCTAGTTTTGTCATTTGCATTACTATGGCTAGCATCAGTAGTTCCATTAATAATCTCCTTGGCAATAGCTTGACCGTACTGTGTATAGGTTTTTTTGAGAATTGATGTCATTGGTCCACCAATATATAGAGTACCTAGTTCTATTGTTAGCTTTACTAAAAAACCATTACCGGAAGAACTAGTCTTTGTCAATTTATTTTCAACAAAATCGATAGCTTTTACCATATTACTAGCCCACAAAATTAGAGAAGTAGAGAATTTGGACTTAATTTGAAGCCAGTCTTTTTCGGAAATCGAAATATTCTTTTCTCCATTGATTTGACAAGAAAGTTGGTGAATATTTAACTTTGCAAGTTTTTGAATTTGCAAGTTTTGCTTATTCTTAAGTTTACCCTTGCTAATAATTTGATTTCTTTTTTTTGCAAGAGCAATTAATTTTTTGATAATTTTTGTATTGACTTCAGATTGTTTGTTTGACATAATGAGTTAATTTTTGGGGTTTATGAAGTTTGGATAGCCTCCTCTAAAGTTAAACCTAAAGAAGCTAGTAATTTATTAATTTCATTATCAATAGAATCTACTTGAGATTCCATGATTTGAGGATCTGAAGAATCTACTTTAATGAGAGCTGTTTTAATTTTTTCTACTTTTATTTCAGCTATATTTAATTTGTTTTTTATGTCAACGAAAGTGTTTTTGAGCTTGGTTGGTAGTTGTTGGTAAATTTTTAAAGCTTGATTAATTTTGAGAAAGGTAGCATTAGCATACTCTATATCTTGAGGTGTAATTTTGTTAGTGTTGATATTTTGAATAATTTCTCCTATCTTCTTCAATTCAGGTTTAACACGCTTAACGATGTCCTTAAATTGTTGCACTAATTGTTGCTGTTCTGCTTGTTTCGGAGATACAGGAGAAGTCTCTTTTTTATCAATCGTCTTCTTTTTAGGATCAGGGATGTTATTATTATCAGGAACTCCATCTTTAAGAACAACCTCCATTTTCATCTTCTGAAATAAAGCGATTACATCGGATTTGATATTGGCAGCGCCTTTTAAAGGAGTGATTTCCAAAGCTGTTTTACCATTACTCTGTTTGACCATTTGAGTGCTCGCTACCAAAAAGAATTTAGGAGCAAGTTCCTTTTTTACTTCTTCCTTATACGTTTTTAAGGCAACTATTTTTTTGCGATAGGGAATACAAACTAATGGAACTTTTCCGTTGGTAAATTTGTGTTTAACCACACAAATCATAGCTTCTGCCTTTTTCCAGTCAACAGGTCTTTTAAAGCATTTGTAATACTCTGTCTTGGTCATTTGCTTAATTCCAGCAAATGAGATAACGTTTTCTTTTTCGTTCATTGTGGTTGGTTTATTTATTTGGGATAAATTGATACCTCTAAAATATTTGAAAATGATCAACCATAAAAGAAGAAAAAAGTAACTTTATTAAGGTCTTAAAAAGTTTTTTAAATTTATAAAAACTTGTTTTTTAGTTGTTTGTTGGGTTTGTTTTCTTAGGTTTAAACACCAGTTTATAATTTTTTATCAAGGAAGATAAGTAAGAAAACCAAATGTTTAACAATCATTTTTAGTGCTCATTTAATATTATCATCCGTCCATCGGATAAAATCAAAGAGTTGAAAAGCGCCGACTTCCATAGGGTCTTTTTGCAATTCGATTAAATCTGCTTTGAATGCTTTAAAAATTTCTTTGGTCTTTTGAGAGGAAGTAATCTGAGCACTTAATTGCCGCAATCGTTTGATTACATTAGCTTCTAATTTGTACAATCGTTTGTTATACATCAAAAAGCGATAAGTAGATTCATTTGCATTAAGTAAGTAGTATTGATGGTCTAATTCATAATGAATAATTAATTCAATAAGCCTAGCTGCTATTTTTAAATCAGGAATAATATTTTTGGTATAATATACTTGAGTCCTGTTGAGCCAATCCAACGCCCTGTGGTATTGATTTTGCCAAAAATAAGAACAAGCCAAACCATAGGGAATTATAATTTTGAAATCATACCCTATTTTATCCTTATAGATTTCAAATTCATCTTCAATATTTTTTAAATCCTTGGAGTGATTGACTTTACTTTTACTATACGTGATATAAATAAGCATTGTTTGCGCCCAAGATTCAAAAATTTGAATGGTTTCATGAGGGTTTTTTGGGGTTATTGCTTTGAGTTTTTGTGCTGTTGTCAAAAGACCTTGAAAATCTTGTAGATGACGCTGATTTACCCCTAAGTTATTAAGAATGGTAATGTAAGCTATCTGATTCAGTTCCAAAAATAATGGATGTGCTTCTAAAAGTGTAATTTGTTCTTTGAGCAGTTTGCTAGAAACTTGAAAATTTCCCTTTTGATTATAATAATCAATACAAGTATGCAACTGAAGGAATTTAGCTTTGGCACTTAAGGGAGGGGCAGATTGCTGAACGTCTTCCAAAATGGTATTGGTGATCTGATCGGAGGCATCTGTTCTGCTAGTATATTGTTGTCGACTCCAATAATTTGACTTGGTAGCTAAATATCTATAATGTCTAAGATTGAGCCATTGCTTTGTAATCTGTATTTCTTGTTCAAAACCATATTCAATATACCGTTGTAGTTCTGGTGTCATTTGTAATCTTAAAATCTCTTCTTCTTGCATTTGGAGCAAAAGCAAATGAAGAAATGCTTCGTGTTTTTGAGCTAGTTTTTGAGCTTTGTGTAGTGTTTTTAGGGCTTGTGTTAATAAAGATCGTTTGGTTAGTAGTTGGATGGTTTCAATTTGTTCATGTAATTGTGCATCAATGGACTTGTTTTTCTGGTAAGCCAACAAAGAAGTTAACAACAAATTATAAAGATAGTGCTTGGCAATAGAAAGTTGTTTTTGGGTCATCTTTCTCTTGCGAAACTTTTTGAGTAATAGCGCACTATTGTAAGTCTCTTGTTGGTCAATAGCATCAAAAAGTTTAAAATAAAAATCATCTTTTTCGCGTTGTTGTTTTCGAGCGTATTTTTTGAAATAAGCCTTCTCAGTACGGGACATGGTTTGGATGAGTTGATGCGTAGTATCTTGGTTGGACATTGAATAAAGGAATATTTAGGTATAAATAGGATAATTCTAGAACAATTTGTTAGGATCATTCGTATTGTGGGATGAAGAATTTTGATTTTAGTCAATCAGCATGACATTATGCTCGTGTTTGAGGTGGCACAGAATGAAAGACAACGAGATAAAACAACATGGTGATTATAAGTTGATTAACAGCTTATTTCCATAATGCATAATTCAATTAAAGATACTTAACTTAGCTCAAAATTAAAGGTTCATTTAGTAGTTAATGAGCAAAAACTAATCAATGTTTTTGTTATTTATGATTAAAAAAAATACTTTAAAAGAGTTTGATAACTATGCTTATAGCTCAAATAATGAATGTTTTTTAAAGATTTGTTGGAGGTGATGTTTCTATTTAAAAGAAAAAATAGAAAGAAGTATGTTAAGAAAACTAAAAAGTTTAAAAATCTGTTATAGATAACAAACAAAACTAAGGTAAATTTATTACCTTGTATAAGTTAGAGATATTAGTATTGGCATAGTTTGCCAATTCGTTTGTTATACTAGTAAGCATGACAATTTGTAATTGTCTTTGTTACTTTACCTTTGGTACATTAGTTGTGCTACTGTTCGGTGGTTTTTACGAACTACAAGGTAGTTTAGATTCTATACTCGTTTTTATAAAATAGCATATCTAATAACTTTGGATAGGCTCAAAAAGGAATAGGTTTGTTTTAATAGTAGTTAGCTGTGTTATGGCTGCGTAGTTTTTACGAGCCATTGTCAAAATAAACCAATAAAAAATATGAATCGTTAAGTTTATCTTAGCTAAGTAAGTGGGCAGCAAAAGTATAAGAAGCAAAGCATTCAATTTTCTTATTATTTTTTCTGAACGATTGCTTATTCTCAAAAAAATATATATACACCATGTCAAGAGTTCTTGATCCTAATTTTACAAAATACAAATTCAGAGATTTAAAAGTTTACTGTTCTACGGAATGGTTGGCTGATAATAAGAAGAAGTACCGTCAAGTATTTGATCGATACGAGGCAACTTATATCTATGCTGAGTTATCTTTTTACAACAAACTATTTGATGATGAAGACTGGAATGTTCAGATAAACATCAAATGTTATTCTCTCAAAAAGGGACGCAAAGAGCTTTGTGACTTGAACTTTGATCGTAAAGTTAGCAAATACGACAATGTTGTTTACATTCGAGAAGGATGGGGGAACAAGAAATTTGGTGCTTTTTGGAAAAAAGGTACTTACTATTGGGAGGCTTATATTGATGGTCAGAAGGTAGCAACCAAGTATTTTTATATTGAAGAAAGCTCAGAGAAATATCCAGAGCCAAATGCTTATGTAAACATCAAGTCGCTCAAATTATATGAAGGTCCTTACGATGATCTTCCAAAAGAAGAGCGGGTTTATTACAAAACCTTCTCAAAAGAAGAAACACGCTATATTTATACCGAAATTAGCTTAGAAAACTTACTGCCAAGTAAGAGTTGGTATTGTGAATTGTTTGTAAAGTTCTATAATGGTAGCCGTCAGTTAAAGGGACAAACAATGAAATTGCACCATGTTGACAAAGAGGATGAAACAATTGAATTGTCGATGCATTGGGGCTCTAACATCAAAGGTTCTTGGACCGAAGATAATTATACCGCAGAGATTATTTTTATGGATAAACTCTTAGCCGTTATTCCTTTTGAAGTGGATGTTGATTTTGAAGAAGGTGTAGCTGGAGCTGTATTGCCCAATCAGTATCAACCTGTAATATTGAATGAGGAAGGTACTGATAATGCTAATTTTGAAGAGGTAATGGGCAAGTTAGATGAGCTTATTGGCTTGCAAGATATCAAACGCCAAGTGCGTGACCATGCTAGCTATCTTCAATTTTTGCAATTAAGAAGGGAAAAAGGCTTTGAGGAAGAGGAGGAAATTAATATTCATTCTGTTTTTATTGGTAACCCTGGAACAGGAAAAACAACGGTAGCTCAGATGATGGGCAAACTCTACAAGAGCATGGGCTTATTGTCCAAAGGGCACGTTCACGAAGTTGATCGGGTTGATTTGGTAGGAGAGTATATTGGACAAACAGCACCCAAAGTAAAAGAGGCCATAGAAAAGGCTAGAGGTGGTGTGTTGTTTATTGATGAAGCGTACTCTTTGGCACGTTCTAACGACGATAGTAAAGATTTTGGACGAGAAGTAATCGAAATTTTGGTGAAAGAAATGTCTAATGGAGAGGGAGATATGGCTGTTATTGTAGCAGGTTATCCTAAGGAAATGGAGCATTTCCTAACTTCTAACCCAGGTCTAAAGTCGAGGTTTAAATTGTACTTTACATTTAGTGATTACTTGCCACACGAATTATCAGCAATATCTCAGTATGCTTGTGTCAAAAAGAATGTCGTTTTGGAGCATCATGCTAAAAAAATGATTGATGAAATCATTATTGAAGCTTACCGAAATAGAGATCGTGCTTTTGGCAATGCTCGTTTTGTTTACGACCTAATTGATCAAGCTAAAATTGCATTAGGGTTGAGAATTATGAACGATACAGATCCGAAACAATTTGATAAAGAGCAACTGGAAACGGTTTTGGTAGATGATGTACAAAAAATTGAAGTAAAACGTCCGAAACGTCTGCCCAATCTGCCTATTGATGAAAAGTTGCTAGAATTGGCAATGGATGAACTCAAGCACATGATTGGAATTGAGAATATCAAGAAGGAAATTGATGAAATGGTTAGCTTGGTTCGTTTCTATCGTGAAAGCAGCAGAGATGTACTCAATAAGTTCTACTTGCATACTGTTTTTGTGGGTAATCCAGGAACTGGAAAAACAACGGTCGCTCGGATTCTAACAAAAATATACAAAGCCTTAGGAATTTTAGAAAGAGGACATATGGTCGAAACAGACCGTCAAGGTTTGGTCGCTGGATATGTTGGACAAACTGCCATCAAAACCGCAGAACGCATTGACGAAGCAATGGGAGGGGTGTTATTTATTGACGAGGCTTATGCCTTGACAAGCAGTGGTAGTGGTAGCTTGGCAGGAGGTTCTGACTTTGGAAATGAAGCCATTCAAACCATCCTAAAACGAATGGAAGATAGTCGAGGAGAATTTTTTGTTTTTGCAGCGGGCTATCCAGATAATATGGAAACGTTTTTAAAGGCAAATCCTGGCTTGCGCTCTCGCTTCGATAAAGTACTAAAGTTTGAAGATTATGACAGCAGTTTGTTGTATCAAATTGCGCTTCAAATGTTAGAAGAAGAAGGTCTAGAAGTTGATGAAGATGCTAAAGCACATTTAGTAAAATACTTGGACTTCTTGTACGAATATAGAGACAAGTATTTTGGCAATGCTCGTACAGTGCGAAACATTATCAACGATATTGTCAAGAATCAAAGTTTGCGCTTAGCTTCTGTTCCTAGCGAAGAAAGAGATCCTAATATTGTGAACTTGATTACCTATGAGGATGTTGCGACACTTAAGTTGAGCCACGATGATGATATTTTTAATAAAAAATCTATCGGTTTTCGTAAAAAATCAGGAGCAGGCAAATAAAACTCCTTTAGAAATATCCTAAATACAATAGGAAAAAACATTGGCCATTTCGATACCACTCGAAATGGCTTTTTTAATGCCAAATAATAAGTATTATTACGGAATACTCAATCAAAGGTGTTAACAGTTGGAAATTAGCAAGATATATTTTATTTTAGAAGACTATGTCAACAGGTATAGCGTACTTGTTGCACATGATATCCAAACACTGTTATACACAAAATTGAAGAACCATGATACCGTACCGCACTCTAGTAAGTTTACTCTTATTGCTGCTTATAACAGCTTGCCAACCCAAAACCACGTCCGATACAACAACAGAAGGCGTACCTAGTTTTAATCGTTCAAATGCCAAATACAAATACTTTGTTAGTGCCTATACTTCTGGAATGATTTCTTCAACGGCAGACATTCGAGTTCGTTTTGCCAATGATATCGTTTCAGCAACCAAAATAGGCACTGTTGCTCCTGTAGATTTGTTTAGTTTTGAGCCTGCAATAAAAGGGACGGCTGTGTGGGAAAGTCGTCAAACAATACGCTTTAAACCTGACGAGAAGTTGCCTGCGGGACAATTTTATAGCGCACAAGCAAACCTTAGAAAGATATACCCTGATATTGATAAAGATCTGACAACTTTAAATTTTGATTTTAAAGTATTAGAACAAGGTTATGCAGTAGATATTAGAGGGTTAAGAGAGCAGAGCCTAACGAACTTAAAACAGATGCGGTTGATAGGAACCGTTTATACAAATGATGTAGCGGTACCTAGTCAAGTAGAAGAAATGTTGACCATTCAACAAGCCAATAATAAAAATACTTTTTCTGTTTCGTGGGAACATTTGGATAACAACAAAGAACATCAATTTGTAATAGAAGGAGTACAAGTGTCTGAAAGTGCGAGTCGTTTGATGTTGAGTTGGGACGGTACAGCTATTGGTGCAAAAAATGAAATAAAAACACAAGATACAATTGCAGTACCTTCTACAGAGTTTAGCATTATTAGTACAAAGGTTATTCAGGAGAAGAATGAAAAAGATCCTTACATCATGATCTTGTTTTCTTTGCCATTACAGCAAACTCAAAATGTGGATGGTTTGATAGGAATTGATAACTATAGAGGTAGAGATTATAATGGGAATAGTACGTTTCGATATGTGATTGATGGTAATGAATTGCGTGTTTACCCGCTTCAAAATGTAGAAGGAGAACATACCATTCGAGTGTCAGCAGGCATACGAAGCATTCATAAAACAGCTATTGCAGCACCAATAGAGTTTGAGGCTTCTTTTGAACGGATGAAGCCTGCGGTTCGATTAGTCGGAAATGGAGTGATTATTCCCAAAACAGAAGGATTGTATTTCCCTTTTGAAGCGACCAAGTTGAGAGCAGTACAAATAGAAATCTTTAAAGTATACGAAAATAATGTATTGCACTTTTTACAAGAAGGTGGATTAGAACGGAACTATATGCGTGAAGTAGGGCGGGTTGTTGCACAAAAACGCCTTTCTTTAGAAGATTTAAACCCTAAAGTAGGGCAGAATGGTTGGACACGCTACGGAATAGATTTAAATGATATTGTTAAAGAAGAAGAAGGGGCAATCTATCAAGTACGGCTTGGATTTTCTAAAAAAGATGCTATTTGGGATTGTTCTGACGAGCAAGATGCCCATATGGTAGAGGTTGATAATGAGCCTGAAAGAAATGAAGATGGGGAAATTATAAGCTTAAATACTATCGCTGATAATAATTATTCTTATTATGATTATGATAAAAGAGACGATCCTTGTTTCAAACAATATTATACATCTAGTAGAATCGTTGAACGAAATGTTTTGGGGTCTAACTTGGGAGTTTTGGCAAAAAGAGGAAAAGATAAAGAAGTATTTGTGGTTGTAACAGATTTAAAAACAACTGAACCTGTTCGTGGGGCATCTGTTGAGATTTATGATAAGGTATTACAAAGAATTGCAAAAGTATCAACAGATGCAGAAGGAATTGTTCGCACCCAAACAGACTATGCGCCTGCTTATGTTGTCGTTAGTCATAACAATCAAAAAGGCTATTTAAGATTGCAAGAGGCAGAAGCATTGTCTATGTCTACGTTTGAAACTTCTGGTACAAATGATTACAAAGGAATAAAAGGAGCGTTGTATGGAGAGCGAGATGTTTGGCGTCCTGGTGATTCTTTATTTTTAACCTTTGTCTTGGAAGATAAACGAGGTGAATTTCCTGATGCCCATCCTGTTACTTTTGAGTTGTATGATGCGAGGGGCAATTTACATCAAAAATACACCACCAATAGGCACGTGCATAATATGTATGACTTTAGAACCAAGACATCTAGTGATGCAGGAACGGGCTATTGGTCGGCAAAGGTTCATGTAGGGGGAAGGACTTTTTACAAAGGTATTCGAATTGAAACCATTAAGCCCAATCGTTTAAAAGTTGATTTTAATGTAGGAAAAGAGCGTTTGTTATCTAAGGATGCGACGCTAGTTGGCGATTTGGCTGTTAAGTGGCTACATGGAGCACCTGCTTCTAATTTGCGCACCCAAATAGATGTCAATTTGAATCCGTCTAATACTTCGTTTGAAGGGTACGAAGGGTATGAATTTGACGACCCAGCAAGAGCATCTTACTATGCGTCACCGATGACTATTTTTGATGCTAAAGTTGATGAAAATGGTCGAGCAAGTGTCACAGGAAATTTAGAATTGGCGTCAGCGCCTTCTGGTTTTATGCAGGCTGGGTTTACAATTCGTGCCTATGAAGAAGGAGGTGATATCAGTGCTGATAATTTTAGCATGTTGTATTCACCTTACGCTGCCTATGTGGGAATGAAGTCTCCTAAGGGAGAGTACGATAAAAGTTTGACTTTAAATGTTGCTAATGAGATTGGCTTTGTTGTGCTTGATGAGCAAGGGAAGCCATTAAAAAATGAGAAAGTTGCTGTAGGGGTATACAAAGTAAAGTGGAATTGGTGGTACGATAGTGATAATGATATTAGTAACTTTAATACGACGCAACATTTAGGAGCGATTACGACAGTTGAAGTAACTACCAATTCTAAAGGAGAAGCAAGCTGGAGTTTTGCACCTGAGGAATGGGGGCGCTATTTGATCCGTGCCGTACATACGGCATCTGGACATTCTAGTGGAGTGATTTTTCATGCTGGTTCACCATGGAATGATGAGAACTTTAATGACAAGCAAGGGGCTACGATGTTGGCATTTTCTGCGGACAAAGAGTCGTACAAAGTAGGAGATGAAGTAGTTTTGGAAGTCCCTACGGGTATGGCAGGGCGAGCTTTGCTAACATTGGAGAATGCCTTTAAAGTAGTTGAGCATCAATGGGTCGATATTAAAAATGACGATGGTATACAGACCATAAAGTTCAAAACCAAACCAGGAATGGCTCCTACTATTTATGCTCATGTTACGTTATTGCAACCCCATGAGCAAGTAGAGAATGACTTGCCTATTCGCTCTTATGGCGTTTTGCCCATTAAGGTAATTGATCCTAAAACGAAGTTAGAACCTGTGTTGGATATGGCTGATGTTTTAGAACCAAACTCTAAAGTACAGATAAAAGTATCTGAAAACAATCAACAGGCCATGACGTATACGATTGCCATGGTTGATGAAGGGTTACTTGATTTGACTCGATTCAAAACGCCTGATTTATGGGAGCATTTTTATCAAAAAGAAGCTTTAGGAGTGCGCACATGGGATATGTATAATTATGTCTTGGGAACTTATGAACTCAATCAAATGCTGGCTATTGGTGGTGGTGCAGGTGAGGAAGATGCTGGAAAAAAAGCAAATCGCTTTAAACCTGTGGTTCGTTTTGTAGGTCCTTTTCATCTAAAAAAAGGAGCTACAGCAGAGCACGTTTTGGAAATGCCGAACTATGTTGGATCAGTTAGAACTATGTTGATCGCAGCAGAAGCAGGTGCTTATGGAAAAGTGGAAAAAACAACTCCTGTGCGCAAACCATTGATGGTTTTGGGGACTTTACCAAGGGTATTGAGTCCAACAGAAGAGGTAAAGTTACCGGTTACTGTTTTTGCAATGGAAGAACAAATAAAGAAGGTGAAGGTAACCATAGAAACCAATGATTTATTAAAAATAAGAGGTGCCAAAGTCAAAGAAATTCAGTTTGATCGAATCGGTGATGCTGTTGCTAATTTTGATTTGATCGTTGCCGATAAGTTAGGAATTGGAAAGGTGAAAATATTAGTAGAAAGTGGTTTGGAAGAGGCAAGTTATGAGGTGGAGTTGGATGTTCGCAATCCGAATCCTTATAGCAATAAAGTCGAGCAGGTTGTTTTGGATGGTGGCAAGTCTTGGAATGTATCGATTGAACCCATCGGAATGAATGGAACCAATGAGGCTTACTTGGAAATCTCAACCATTCCTCCAATTGATTTGGCAAAGCGCTTAGAGTATTTGATTCGCTATCCTTATGGTTGTATAGAACAAACAACGTCAGCTGTTTTTCCGCAATTATACGTTTCGAATTTAATGTCTTTAGATGCCACAAAAGAAAAAGCTATTGAAGACAACATACGTGCGGCGATTAAGCGATTGCAAGACTTTCAAACTGGTTTAGGTGGTTTTGCTTATTGGCAAGGTGGAACAGAAAATAATAATTGGGGAACCAATTATGCGGGGCATTTCTTGTTGGAAGCGAAAGAAAAAGGATACAATGTTCCAACGTCTTTATTGGAAAACTGGAAACGTTATCAAAAGACATTAGCCAAAAACTGGCGGCAAAGAGAAGTTGCTCTTGTTGGTCCTGTTACGAATTATTCGAGAAAGGATCAAGAGGCATTGATGCAAGCATATCGTTTGTATACGCTGGCACTAGCCAAAAGCCCTGATTTGGGGGCAATGAATAAAATGCGGAATATGCAGGATATTCCAGCAACGGCTAAGTGGCGTTTAGCAGCAGGATATGCCTTGTTAGGTAAAAAAGAAGTAGCTAAACAACTTATTCGTGGATTGTCTACTCAGGTAGAGGCTTATAGAGAATTGAGCTATACCTATGGTTCTGCTTTGCGAGACGAAGCTATGATTTTAGAGACATTGACATTATTAGGAAAACGTACGGATGGGGCTAATCTCTTGATGCGTATGTCCAAAGAATTGAGTTCTCCTAAATGGTTGGCAACGCAAACAGTCGCTTATTCTTTAATGGCTATTGCCAAATTTGCAGGAGATGAGAAATTAGAGGCTGAAATACCTCTGGAATATCAGATAGGCAATCAGTCAAAACAATCCGTTGTTATTAAGAAAACGCCAATAGTTCAATATGAAATTGAGATAGAAAAAGATAACCAGCGTTCGGTATGGGTAAAGAACAGAGCTAAAACACCTTTGTTTGCTAGTGTTATCATGAGCGGGCAACCGTCGTTAGAAGATACTAGAGCTACTGCTGCTAATATTGAGATGGAGGTAGTTTATAAAGATATGAATGGAGCTATTATAGATCCAACTGCCTTGCCACAGGGAACCAACTTTGTCGCTCATGTCAGTGTTACGCATCAAGGAATTGGAGGGAATTATGATGAAATGGCTTTACATCAAGTATTCCCTTCAGGGTGGGAAATCATTAATACAAGAATGTCCGCTGCTTATGATAATTCGGGAAGCTCAAGAATGGACTATCAAAACGTCTTAGATGATCGAGTCTATACTTATTTTGATTTGCCAATGGGACGAACCTATCAGTATAAATTCTACTTAAATGCAGCGTATCAAGGAAAGTTTTATATGCCTAATATATCTTGTTCAGCAATGTATGATAATAGCATCTATGCCAATACAGCAGGTAAGTGGGTACAAGTTCAAGCACCTAAATCATCTCTATAAAGTCGTTGCCACTCTTAGAAGAGTGGCAATTTATTGCTTTTTAATTGCAATAAATATGCTTGTTGTAGGAAAATTGCAATAAAGCTATTTATTGCAATTTTTTTGCAATAAAAGATTATGTTGCAACTTTTTTGCAAAAAAAACGTTCTTAATTAAGACGAAACACATACCATACAAACAATAGCAAGTTATGTATTAACAACAATAAGATTCTAAACACTTAACTTATTCGGAAGAAAATAGTAGTTGAGTCCTTGTTGTGGTGTATGAAACAACTTGACCAAAAGCAAACGAGGCATGAAAGAGCAGCATTATATTCTGATGGCTGACATTATTGGTAGCGGAAGCCAAAATGGAGGCGATTTAATGAAGGATTTTAAAGAATTGGTGGAAAAGGTAAACCGTGAAAATAATAATAAGTTACTTTCTCCATTAACCATAACACTGGGCGATGAATTTCAAGGTGTAGCAACTTCTTTGGAGGATGCCATCAACCTTATTATTGCCTTAGAAGAAGAAATTATTGACTTGAAAAAAGCTTTTAAGCTTCGGTACGTTTTGTATCATGGAGTAATTGATACGCCTATAAATTCCGAAGTAGCTTATGGTATGTTGGGGGAAGGCTTGACACAAGCAAGAGCTTTGTTAGAATCGTTAAAAAAAGATCGAAAACGGCGGTTTCATGTCCATCTTATGACCAATGAGTATCTAATGTCTTTGCTCAATTTGACATTCTTAAATTATCAGTCTATTGTTGACGATTGGCGAATGAAAGATTGGGATATGGTTAAGAGTTTTTTAAATTTGAAGGATTATAAAAAAGTTGCAGAAGTATTGGGAAAAGATAACTCTAGTGTGTTTAGACGCAAGGATAGCTTGGAAATCTTGGAGTATTTCTCTTGCCGAGGCGTTTTGAGGTTATTGAGTTCTAATGCGTCGAATATACAAGCTTCTTTTGTACCTGAACGAGATGAAATTTTGGAAGAAGTTGCAGAACTTTTGTAGAATAGCTTTTGTATAAATTAAAAAATAGCTAAATTGTGGAACGTCTTATTCCTTGATTCTGTGTTTCTTGATGCTTGGATAAAGAAAACCGTAACAAATTCCCTACACTAGTATTTTTTATGATAAATTTTATTCATAGCATGTTTGTTGGATATGAGTTGGTTGGCATTGTACTCGTTTGGCTATTGGGAGAAGCAGTCGCATATGTGCTGTTCTCTAGATTGAATAAATTGTACAAAGTAGTAGACAACGAAGCGTTATTGTCTACAGAAGATGAAGAAAATAATGCCGTTCCTAAGCAAGTTGAATTTAAAGTCAACAATATTTTAAAAGGAATTATTGAGCGACTTTGCTTGTTCCTCTCATTTATTATTGGTTTTCCCCAAATGCTAATTGCTTTCGGAGCGTTAAAAGTCGGTACCAAGTTAGGCAAGGAATGCCAAGTGTCCAACGATTATTATTTGGTAGGTAACTTACTATCTATTATTATTGTCTTTTCTGTGTATTTGATTTGCATCAAAACAGGATTGATTGATGTCTGCCCTTGCTCATAGCTTTGCTAGATTGCTCTATTCATTCTTTATAAGGTGATAACTTCTTGTTGGAATAAGTATTTATACTAGACGCTAGAAAACAAATTGATTTTCTAAACTCTTCACTATAAATTCTTATTCTTATGAAACAAATGTACCCATTGTTATACGGGCTGTTATTGCTTACAATTATTGAAGCAAAAGGACAAGATAATTCCCAGTCAATCTATTTTGAATCGGCAAAGTACGAATTAGATACAACGGCACAGCAAACGTTAGATACTTACCTAACGACACTATCATCCAATTGGTCGAATTATGAGTTTTTGCTAGTTGGGCATACTGATAATATAGGAAATGCTACCTATAATCAAGAGTTGTCTCAAAACCGTTGTCAATCCGTTAAAGATTATTTATTGAAAAAAGGATTCAAAGCAAAACAAATTGCTTATGAAGGAAAGGGGTACGAGGCACCTGTTGCCTCGAATGTAACAGATGAAGGCAAGGCTAAAAATCGACGGGTGGAATTGGTTTCATTAAAAAAGGGAACCTTATCTGAAGCCCCTTTTCAAGTACCTGTAGAACAAGTTGCTTTTGATGCAAAAGAAGGTCTTAATTATACTTACCAACGTTCAGGCACGATTGTTCGAATTCCCAAAGATGCTTTGGTTTATGCCGATGGAACTCCTGTACAGGGAAAGGTGGATTTCTCGTATCGAGAATTTCGAGATGCTGCGGACTTTATAGCAACAGATATTCCAATGATGTACGATCATCAACATCAGTTTGAATCGGCAGGAATGTTTGAAATGACAGCTTCACAAGCAGGACGAGCAATTTTTGTCAAGGAAGAGGCTTATATAGATGTAGATTTTAACCTAACCAACGACAGTTTAGAGGGTGTTAGCTTTTTTGAGTATCAAAATAATAAATGGTCGAATTTAGGTGTTTTAGATCGCAATACCCAGCAAAATACGTTTGAGGTTAATAATCCTTGCACACCAATTTATAGATACCGAATGCCACCTATTCAAGATACTTTTCAGACATTTTTGGATGCTATGAATGTTGGATACCAGTTATCAAAAGAAGCCCAAGTGGAACAATATTACCGTTTAGGATTTAAAACATTACAAGAACGTTTTGAAGATATGCATTATGCCTCTACAACTTATTTGCATTATGATACAGAAAAAATAGATTGGAATGCAGTTGCCATGTCTAATCACTTAATGGGCATCCGATTTAGTTATAATGACAACTACAAACAATTAGATCCAAAGATGTATAATATTCGATTGCCAGAAGGTTTGTTGATGGAATTTAAGGCAACCAACTTGATGCAACGACTGCCTGAAATGCAAGCTTTGTGTAAAAGGACTTGGATGGTTTTGCCCAAAGGCAAGCAACGACCATTGCCAAGAGTAAAAGCCCTTCAAGTCTTGGAAAATCAATACATGGACATTCGTGTCAACTATTTGGGGGACAATAATTTTCAATTTGTATTAAAAGGGATAGGTGTTTATGATACCTTAGTCGCTCAACCTGTTTTTAATGTTAAGGAGAAGCGAAATAAACTAGCTGTTTCGGATTCTTTAATAGGGCATTATAATCGAAACTTTACAAAACGTGCCCAACGATTTGATGATAAAATGGCTTATTATGAAGCCAACTGGAAGTATTTTTTAGCATTTTCTAAATCCATTATGCCGATTGAAGAACAGTGCAAAGGAATTAATAATTGGCTCAGATATTTTGGTAAGAATCCTAAAATCATGGAACCTCGATATTATGCTTATACGGGCTTAGGAGGAAATCAAGAGGTCTTAAGACCTCTAATGTCAAAAGCAGTCGCAGGTACGCCTATTCGCTTACAAGATTTTATTTTAACGAAACCAACTTCTAATTTACAGCGACTAAAGTTGAGTGGCTTTGGAGTGTTTAACTGCGATGCATTAGAACGACTAGGACCTGAACAAATAACGGTACCCGTAGAATTTGTAACAGAAGATGGAACAACTATTGATGCAAGGGTGGTTAATATAATTGACTATCGTATTAATAGTATATTGAGATTAAGTGGAAACTATATTAGTTATAACCCTACTAGAACCACAACAATTGTAATTGTCGATTATTTTGGAGATGCTTATTCGGTTTCATCAGAAGAATTGTCTAATAATTATGCACAAAAAAACAAGCTGTTTCGTTTAAAATCAATCCCAATAGAAGGAGAAAATACAAATGCGATTCGAGCTGTTATTGCTCAACAGTAAGAAATGGGTGTATCAAGAGTTTGCTTTGTTCAAAGGCAGGCTCTGTAGTTTCTAATAAAAAGCTACTGTACGATCAATTTATCCATCAATTTTTCATACAACTCATTTAATTTATCCAACTTTGAGAACAGAGTATCGCTATGATCTAAAATAGTGAGAATAGCCTCTTGAGGATTGTTTTTAGAAGCTTTGACAATGATTTCCCATTCTTTCTGGCTACTGTGTAAGACTTGTTTAATCGCTTGTGTATTGATAGAAGAATTATTTAAAAGCTCATAGCCTTCCTCGTATTTTTGGAAGCATTGGTATAAGCGTTCTTGTGATAATTGAGAATCTTTGCCTAGGGCATTCATGATAAAATAAACGACAATACGTTGCGAATAAACACGTTGTACACCAACAGTATAAACTTGTTGAGCAATATTGTTCTGAGCACCTTTTTCATGATCGTTTTGTTCATAAAAAGCTTTGTATTCAGGAATAGTTTGTGCGTAATCTTCGATAGCTTTGGCTACTTGATCACAAGAAGCCATGATGACGTGGCTTTTTTCTAAGAGTTTCCCTACGCTAATGTCATTCATATCTTGCCAGTCTAAGGCTAATTTTCGATAATTTTTCCACATAAGATTGACAACACGTATGGCTTCTTTGGTATCCTCTGTGGGGGCAGATCGTTGCAACGAATTAATTTGTTCTTCAAACAAATCAATACTGGCGACTAATTCTCGCTTGTGTTTGGGGATTGCATATTTGTAGGTCATAGCGACATATGATTTGGCAATCCGTTGCGTCAACATATTTTGATAAGCAATGACATTTAAAGTTTTGCTAATGGATAACTTTTTCCCTAAATCTTGGTACATAGCAGCTATCTTATCGGCTTTTTGAGTCAATTCGTTGGATAGTAATAACATACTATTGACGTAGGCAGGATCTTTATCAAAGAATTGGATGTAATTACTTAAGCCCGACCAGTACTTTTGTATTTCTTTGATTTCCACTTGAATTTTAGGAGAGTTAATTTCTGCATTAGCAATTTTGGCAACAACCAAGTCGTATTCCTTAGAGGTTGCTGTTAGTTTTTTGATACAAGCATCTTTGTCAATATCTTGCTTGGCAGCCAAATAAAACAACATGATACGTTGGGTTAGCATTCGTTGATTACCCGTTTCTTTGATCAATTTGATAATATCAGATAGCTCACTATTTCTATACAATTCACCTAACTCTTGGGCATATTCTTCATAAGAAGCAACCAAATGAGTAGAAGCACGAAGCATATGATCGCATTGTGTCAGTAGTTTTGTGGCACCTTTCTCATTGATAGACCAACTAGCAACTTTCTTATATTCGAGCCATAATTCTCGAACATTTTTAATAGCTTGTTTGATTTTATCTGTAGGAGCATAATTTTTAAGCTTTTCTAGCTGAGAATCAAATGTTTCGATGGCTTGGTCTCTTTCTTGATAAAACTTAGGCTCGTAAAGATTATTGTTCAATGCAAAGTAAACTTTGGCTATACGTTGACTCAAGGTTTGTTGACGCATGGCGATGTTTAGTGCTTCACGAATCGTCAAGTTTTTGTCTTTTTCGTTAACGAGAGTAGGAGAGGAGATGGTATAAGAAGGGTAGGTTAGCCCAGTTAGTAGGGCAAACCATAGCAATGTTTGACGATACATAGAAATCAAATTTAAGGACAGTTGTTTTAATAAACAAACGACTTTTTATAAAAAATAATGAATAATTGGGGGCTTATTCATTGGGGATAAAATTTTATAATATCGGGTAATAAATGCGTTGATGATTTCCAAAAAAGATAATTACGTTCAGATAATGTTGATTATTAGCTGAATACTTATCGTTGGTAGTTCGTTGTGTTGTTAGTTACTGTATTATACAAATATATGGTAAAAAAAATTGAATAGGCAATACAATGTTTTTAAAATTAAAAAAAAAGATAAAAAAAAAGCCTGTAATACAATAGATCACAGGCTTTGATGTATTTGGAATATTGTTATTTACTTTTGCTGCATAAACACATTGTCAATATGTTTTTCATAGCTACTATTTAATTGGTCTAATTTGTAAAATAGTGTACTACAAAGTTCTAATACAGTAGGAATCGAGTCTTGGTTAGGCGTTGCACAATGTTTTTCTATGGCTGCCCAGGCTGTTTTTGCCTCTTTTAGCTCGGCATTGATTTGACTGCTATTGACTGGTGATGCAAGCATATCTTGCATGTTTTTATTATAATCATTAATGGTATTTTTCATACGCTGACTAGAAAGGTGGGCATCAATTTCAAGCGCATTCATAATGTAGTAGATAGCAACTCTTTGAGAGTAAACTCGTTGCAAACCTGCTAAGTGCATTTGGTGTGCAATATTTTCTTGTTTGTTTGTGGGGGTACCATTTTCTTTAACAAAGAATGCTTTGTAATCAGGAATAGTTTTGGCTAATACCTCTATTTCTTGAGCAACTCGATCGCAAGTAGCCATCATAACATGTCCTTTTTCAAGAACTTTGACAACACTAATTTCGTCTATTTTTTCCCAAGAAGTAACTAGTTTGCGATAATTTTTCCACATGGTTTTTACAACTCCAACGGTTGCTTTAAAATCCTCTGTTGCCCCTGATGAGCGAGTCATGGATAGCATATGTTCTTCAAAAAGATCAATAGAGGTTAAAATCTCACGTTTATATTTGGCTGGTGCATAACCATAAGCAATTGCTACATACGATTTGGCAATACGTTGTGTTAACATATTTTGGTAAGAAGCCAGATTAATCGCTTTACTAATGGTTAACTTGATACCTAGTGCTTCGTATAAAATGGAAATTTTATCTGCTTTTTGAGAGATATCATCTGCTAATGACATCATTTGATTAACTTCATCTACATCATTATCTAAATTGCCAAGAAGTCCGTTTAAGGCTTTCCAATTTTCTTGAATTTTTTGAAGTTCTGTTCGAATTTCTTGAGAATGGAACTCGGCCGTTTCTAACTTTTCTTGCGTGCTTTTATATTCTTCAACAGCTTTGTCTAGTTTTCTTTTGGCTGTACTAGGATCAATGTTTTGTTTGGCGGCTAAATAGAACAGCATGATGCGTTGGGTTAACATTCGTTGTGTTCCCGTTGCTTGTATCAATTTGATAATATCTAGTGTTTCCGTATTATTAAAGGCATCTTTACTGAGTTCTTGTGCATATTCTTCGTAAGAGATAAATAGTAAGTTGGAGGCATACAGTATTTCATCACACAATCTAAGCAATTCTGTCGCACCTTCTTTGTTGATGGACCAATCAGCAACAGCTTTGTAGTCTTTCCAAAGAGTTTGTACATGCTTTAGAGAGGCTTTGATTTTGTCCGTAGGTGTATACCACTTTAGCTCATCGAGTTGACTTTGAAAGAGCTCAATAGCAGCATCTCTTTCTTGATAAAATTTAGGCTCATATAAATTGTTGTTGAGTGCCAAATAAACCTTTGCGATACGCTGAGTTAAGGTTTGTTGACGAGCGGCTTTATTGATAGCTTCTCGAATTGTAAGCTCTTCCAAAGCCATTAGTTTTCCTCCGAAGCATAGTGATAGTAATAGAATGAATATTCTAAGCGACATGATTTAATTATTGAATGAATAAATGTAGTGAATTGTTTTTTAGAGTGTGTTCTTAGGGCTACGACTATTGTACCAAAAAGTGTCATTCACTTTTGGATAGTAAAATATTAACGATAAATTAATGTAAGATTTGTTGATTAGGGGAATATTTATTTATATGTTCTCAATTAGAAAATCAAATAGAAGGGAGCTATTTAGGGACTGAACTACTGGGGATTGGTAGGGTCCTCTTTTTCTAATTGACTAATAATGGTTTTAATTTGTTGCTCGAATTTTTTTTCTACATCTTGGTCAAAAGGATCGTCATGCAACTGGCTCAATTGAATGTACTGACGAAGGCATTCTTCTTGATGCGTTAGTTCTTCTTCAATGTCATTGATAAGCAGTTTGTTATAGATAGCTTGTTTTTCTAGCTGATTGTTTCCTTCTAATTCTGCCAATTTGTTTTCGTGCAAAGATACTTTTTTGGCTTGACTATTTTGTGTTTTAACACCAGAAATTCGTTCTAGGTTTTCTTTATGAGAAAGAATTAATTTTTCAAATAGTTCTTGTTGTGTGAGTATTAATGAAATATGATTGTTATATTTTTGAACAATTTTTTTTGTATTTTCTAAAACATCAGGAGCTATATTTTTAGACAAATCACGTTGATAGTAAAAGTGACGATCTTGTGTGGTCGGGTTATAATATTCAAAATATAACGGTTTGTTCTTAATTTCTATATGCGATTTCTTGCCAATATCTTGCAGCAAATCCAATTGATTTTTACAGATGGTATTAATTTGATTTTTGCACGCCAACACATTGCGTTCGCAATCGTAAATAGCATCTCGCAATTTTTTTTCCAAAGGAATAATACCATCTACAGCAGAAGTCGTTTCTTCTGATAGTTCTTCTTGATGCAAGGTGTTTTGTCTCTTTGTTGTCCAAACACCTACAGCGATAGAAGCTATTGTTCCTACAATAAATCCAAGAATAATTTCCATAGTTGATATGTTTGTTGTTCTTATTTGTTCTCGTTATTTGCTGTTATTTTGGGAAGTAAAGGGAATAATACACTTAAGTATAACCAATCACACTAGCCACCAAAATACCTAAATAAGTACCAATAATTAGTCCCAGAACACCTAGTGCCATTCCTGGCGCCAACATTTCCTTGTTTTTGATAGCGCTGCATACTTGACCAATAAAAGGAGGACCGAATATACAAGCCGTAGAGGTGATGATAAAGGTGTCTGTATCAATTTTAAATAAAATTGCAAAAAACAAATGAAAAAGCAATAAACTCAACACCAAAATGGCATTAAATGTTAAATAGGTTGGTGCTGCTGCTGCCAATGCCGAGAAATTAGCCATAAAGCCTACTGCTATGGCAAAAATAAGCAACAAATATTGTGCAAACTCATAAACTCCCTGCAAGGATTGTATTCTAGAAGAAAAAGAAAAGAAAATACTCGTTGTTGACAAAACAATCATCAAGAGCATTTCATTTAAATTTCCATCTGCACCAGGAATTAAAAGAGCAACAAGCACGGAAAAACCGATACAAAGTATTGCTAAACCAACTGCTTTTATAATTGGAGTCAGCGATTGTTTTTTGAACGCATCTTTGAAGGACTTAGTTTCATCTAGTACTTGGTTTTGTTGTAGAAGTGCAATGTCTAAAGGTGTTTCGGGAGATAGTTTGTGGGAAGTTGTGGATTTAATGCTTGCAGAAGATGGAACAAAAGCTGGTAGAAATAGACTATAAAAATGCTTGGCAACAGAGGTTAGGAATAAAAAAAAGAGTCCAGAGCAAAAAACATCGGTTGAATTCAAAATAACAAATAATTCATTAGGAGCATTCAGCGCATAACTAATGGCGACCATATTGGGAGTCCCTCCGATGTATACCCCAACCATACAGCCCGCTGTTTGTCCCAAATGGGGCAAGTCTGGATACAAATAAACAGAGAGTAATGTTGCCAATAAAACGGCAATAATACAAAGCCCAAAAGAAAGCAAAAACTGAGGTGCATGTCGAATAGAGCTTCGAATGTCACTTGTCATGAGCAGCATCGGAATAGCTAATAAAACAGAAGCAGCTGTAGCAATTTCTGCAACCGAAAATGCTGCTTTTTGATACGCCTCTTGTGGGAGCCACCATTGCTGGGTATTCCCCATAATGACGCCTATTAAAAAGCAAATAACAACATCACTCAAAATTGTATTTAATTGAATTTTATGACCAATTTTTTGAAGGTAGTAAGGGGCAAAGATAAAAAAAAGGGTGAGTAGCGTTAATAAGATTGCTTGCATAAAGTATAGAGAATATGTGCGTTATAAAGTAGAATTTTTGACGAAGTCGATCCCAAAAGATGATTTTTTAGGTCTATTATTGCATACGTAATAAGAACTCGTATTTATTGAACAATGCCCTTAATGGCTGATGTTTATACAGTTGTTTGACCAAATATTTTGTGTAACTTCAGTCACAAAAGTTCGTTGAAACCACGCAGTAGCAGCCCCGCTAACTAAAAGTAAAGCGCTTGCGAAGTGAACTAATATGAATGTGGTTTTTTATCTTGTTTGTGACTCAACTTGCGATCGCACGAGTGTAGTGAGCTAAAAAAATAAAAAATCAACGAACTACTATCAGTTAATAATACAGATAATTCTACTCAAAAGCTTATTTTAGTGTATTAAAATATGGAAAGTATACAACTCATTCAATCAGAATTATTTTTGAAGAAATGTATGCTTGATATTTGTGTTACAAAAGGATTTAGTCAAGAATTAAAATAATACTTACTTGGTAGACTATAGTAGCAACGAACTAGCTATTGAGAAAATATACTAAAGATAAAAACGATATGAAAAAGCGGGTTTACATTGATATGGACAATACACTTTGTGATTTTGAAACCAAATCAAATCAAATGAAGGAAAGCAGTAAAGGTAAGTTATTTTATCCTCAGTCTCAATATGGTTTTTTTACAAGTTTAGAGCCTTTGCCAGGTGCCATTGAAGCGTATCGAACACTAGAAAAATATTTTGAAGTATATATTCTTACAGCTCCTTCTTACCTCAATCCTTTATGTTATACGGAAAAAAGAGTCTGGGTAGAACAACATCTGGGGCTAGAGACAACAAAGAATTTAATTATTTGCAAGCGTAAAGGATTGCTTAAGGGAGATTATTTGATTGACGATTATCTTTATCCCGAATTTGAGGGAGAACAGATACAGATAGGAATTGCTCCTTTTGAAACGTGGAAAGAAGTGTTAGACTATATGCTAAAATTAGTTTAGTTGATTTTGGTAAAGACGGTTGGTTCTTCTTTTGTAGACTTGGATTATGGCGTATTTTTTGTTATAATAACAGGCTAGTTTTGTGTCTCTTATTGATTACGATTTGGCGAAAAAGTAAGGTTTATTTTGAGAGGCAAAAGTTCTTGAACCAATTTAAATGAATACCAAAATTATGAAAAAAATTGCACCTATAGCAGGTCTAGCAACTTGCATTATTCTATATACCGTTATTATTATTGCAGCAATACCCTATATAGGACAGCAGGGAGAAAGCTATTCTGTTTTTAACCACTTTATATCCGAATTAGGAAGTACAAAATTTTCTGCTCAGCATTTTATTTATAACAATGGAATCATTCTATCTTCTATAGGTTTTGGGTTGTTCACTTTGGGACTAGCGCAGTATGCAGATACCAAAACAAGTCGGATAGCGGTTCGGTTTGGTGTTTTGTCTTCTATATTGTGTATTGGAGTAGGTTTGGTGCCAGAAGATAATCGGGTGCCGCACTTAGTTTTAGCCTTGAGTTTTTTCTCGTTTATGGCATTGTCAACGGCTATATTTTCTTGGAGTATATGGAAAGAGCAAGCGAATCCATTTCCTAAACATACGGCCATTCATGGCTTTTCGATTCCATTAGCATTTGTCTTATTTATGAGTATGCCGAAGGGGTTGATGGCTATTAAACGAGAAGCAGGTCCCTTGTTTGATCGTCCCGAAATTTGGTGGTTGCCTTTTTTAGAATGGATTATTTTTGTTGCCTTGACGTCTTGGATTCTTGTCATTTCCTTTAATATGTTTTTGTTACAACGAGTAGAGCATACTGCCGAGTTGCTAGAAGTAGAGCATCTGTCCAATTCTAATATATCCATTCCCTCAACGAATAAATAAAAAATGGAGCATACTAATATATTAGATTCAGAACTAAAAGAAAACATTTCATCGTGTGGGAATCGAGCATTATGGTGTTTGGGGGGAAGTCTATTTTGTTTGTGGTTAACTTCTTTGTCTTTGGATTATATCGAAGAACAGACGCTTTCTACAACTTTAGAAGGTATTTTAATTGGTACTCCGTTAGGTATGATGGGAATACTAAACTGGATAGGGTGTTATTGGGGGATCAAGGGAGTTCGTTTAAAAGAATCCCAGCAATGGAAATCTGTCTTAGGGGGATTGATGAACCTTTTGTTAACACTTTTTATTGTTCTAGGAGTACTGTTAGCAATGGGGCATTCTCAAGATATTGAACCAGAAGAACTCAATGTGGTTGAATCTGTAGAGATGGAATAAAGAATCGAACAAAACGCCTAAAAATGACACAAACATTATTGTAGCAAAGTGTTTTATACAAAGTTTAATTCGTATTTTAGAAAGTGTACTTTGTGAGTGAGGATAGATGTCTTGTTGTATTAATACTTATGACACTTTTTTTTGCAAGCAACGTATGAAAAAATAATGAGAGAAAAATTATGGGACATCACCACCATGACCACCACCATCACGAACTAAAATTGTCTGAGGTAAATCGGGCTTTGGTTTTTGGGATTGTACTAAATATTATTTTTGTAATCTTAGAAGCAATAACAGGCTTTTGGTTTGATTCTTTGGCTTTATTGTCTGATGCAGGACACAATTTTAGTGATGTTATTGCTTTGGTAATGGCATTAGCTGCTTTTAAGGTATTATCTATACAACCTACCAAAGAATATACTTATGGTTATCGGAAGACAACAATATGGGCAGCATTAATCAATGCTTTGTTGCTTTTAGTTGCTGTAGTTATGATTTTGTGGAAAAGCGTAGACCGGTGGTTAAATCCTGTAGAAGTTGATGGTTTAACAACCGCACTTATTGCAGCTGTAGGAATTATCATTAATGGACTTACAGCGTGGCTTTTTGTAAAAGACAAAGACAAAGATTTGAATATAAAGGGAGCTTACCTGCATATGTTGGCAGATACGCTGGTTTCTGTGGGCGTCGTTTTTAGCGGTCTTATGATTTGGCAAACGGGATGGTATTGGGTGGATACTCTTGCCAGTTGGGTAATCGTTATTATGATACTATTATCTACTTGGAGTTTACTGAAAGATAGTATTCGATTGAGCTTAGATGGTGTTCCAAAAGAAATTGATAGCTCAAAATTGAGTGAGCAAATATTGAATATAAAAGGTGTGATTTCAATGCATCATACACATATTTGGGCTTTGAGTACAGCAGAAAATGCTATGACAGCTCATTTGGTGATTGATAAAGCTTGCTCATTTGATGATGCTGTAACGATAAAAAAGGATATTCGACACTTATTGCAACATGAAAATATTCAACATGTAACCTTAGAGTTGGAAAAAGAAGGGGAACAGTGCTTGGAAAAGGATTGTAAAATTATTAGCGAGCAAGAAATACATCATCATCACTAGAATATTAAGTAATCGTTCAAAAAAATAACAAGTACCGCGCAGTAGCAGTACAACTAAAACAGCCTTCTTTTTGTGCTACTCTTCATCAGAAAAGGGAGGCGTAACTTGCTAAGACAAGTTTTTCTTCTTTGATTAACAAAAAAAAGCAATAAAACTACTATAAAACAATTTATTATGAATAAAATAACAGGATTATTAACCTTAGCTGTTGGCGGATTAATGACGCTTAGTTGTGAAGAAATTCCGCCTCAGATTACACCTTGTCAAACCAATAGAGTTGTATTGGTGGAAGAGTTCACAGGTATTGATTGTGTGAACTGTCCAACAGGTGCAGAAAAATTAGAGGTTTTGTCAAAGCAGAACCCAGGAAAAATCATTGTTGTTGGGATTCATGCAGGTTATTTTGCGACTGATCACAATGGGTTTGATTTGAGATGTTCAGATGGGGTCAATCTAGAGTCGCTGTATTTAGGTCCCGTATCGGGTTACCCTGCTGCCAGCATTAATCGTAAAGTATTTGAGGGGGAAAGTGATGTCGTAACCGACTTGTCAGAATGGGCTGGTTATATTGGTTCTGAGATTTGCGAACGACCAATTGCAGAGTTATCTTTAACCAACACATTCGATGCGGCGACAAGAAAAGCGTCTATTACTGTTGACATGACTCCAAGCACCTTTTTTGTAGATGCTATTGATGAAAATCTGGCAATAACAGTAATGATCACAGAAAGTAATATTGTTGGTTATCAGAAAACACCAGCTGGCTCAGACCCTGCTTATGTACACAAACACGTGTTGAGAGATGTTCTTTCTGATGATTATACAGGAGATGTTGTTATAACAAAAGGAAATGTATTATCAGCACAACAAAAAGTGATTTCAGATTATCCGATTCCTGCCGATTGGAATATTGATAATTGCTATGCGGTTGCTTTTATTCATTACAAAGGAGATAATAACAAAACAATATTACAAGCTGTTGAAGCTCATATAAAATAAGCTATTATGCCTAAAATGTATCATTATATTATTGCTACGATTGTCTTGTCTGCTCTATTGAGTATAGGTTGCGAAGAGAATCCACCTCAAATTACACCTTGTCAAACCGACAGAGTTGTATTGGTAGAGGAATTTACAGGTGTGCATTGTTCGGGTTGTCCGAAAGGGCATCAGAAAATCAAAGAATTGCAAGCTCAATATCCTAATAAAATTATTCCTATTGCGCTTCATGCAGGGTATTTGGCTAGACCTCATAATGGATGGGATTTTAGGATTGCAGAGGGTGTTGAAATTCACAGTTGGTCAAAACCTTTAGGAGAGCCAAGTATTAATGTTAATCGACAATATTTTGCAGATAAGGGGGTTTATGGGATTATATATCCTAATACATGGGCAGGACCAATAGCAGAAGAAATGTGTTTGCCTCCTGATGCTTCTATTGAGTTAACACCAACATTCGATGTAGGAACAAGAGCGTTAAGTGTTACAGTGGATGTTGCCCCTGTCAATGCTGTAAAGATGAAAGAAAATGTCGCTATTAGTGTGGTCATTACAGAGAACAATGTCATTGCACCTCAATTGACAGATTCTGGTTGGGAGAATAGTTACACCCATAATCACATGGCAAGGGCTTTTTTGACCGATACTTGGGGGACAAAAATTCAAGAGAAAGGGGCTGTTCTTGTGCCTTATCGAGAAACATACACGTACACTTTGCCAACAGGGTGGGATGAAAACAATTGTCATATCGTAGCTTTTGTCCACTATCAAGGCGACGAACGATATATTTTGCAAGCTACTGAAGAAGCTTTAATTCCATAATAGAGAAAGCCCCGACTTTACTGAATCGGGGCTTTTTATTCAAAATATGCTCTAAAGACTATTTGCCTTGAAAGTTCGCTTTGCGTTTCTCCACAAAAGCAGCGGCACCTTCTTTAAAGTCTTCTGTTTTTACCGTTTGAGCAAAAAGTAATACTTCTTGATTAAAACCATCTTTCTCTTTGTCAAAATAAGCATTGACAGCGGCAATCGTTTTTGCGATAGCAATAGGAGCTTTTTTAGCAATTTTCTGTAGTATTGCTATTGCTTTAGGTACCTCTTCGCCATGAGGAACAACGTGATTTGCTAGTCCCCAGTCTAGTGCTTTTTGAGCATCAATCATATCGGCAGTCATCAACAACTCTAAAGCTCTTCCTTTGCCAATATACTGTACTAAGCGTTGTGTGCCACCATATCCAGGAATCAAACCTAGGTTAACTTCTGGTTGACCAAAAACCGCTTTTTCGCTGGCAACGCGAATGTGACAAGCCATTGCTAACTCACACCCTCCGCCTAATGCATAACCTCCTACAGCAGCAATGACAGGAACATGAAACTGTTCAATTGTCGCAAAGATGTCATGACCATTTTGAGCCATATGCAAACCACCTTGAGCATCCAAACCACTGAATTCTGTAATATCAGCACCTGCAACAAAGGCCTTTTCACCTGATCCTGTTAAAACAACTCCTCTTAACTCTTTTAAGTCTAATGCATCTTTCTCAAATAATTCACGCAAATCACTTAATGTCTGCTTGTTGAGTGCATTTAGTGCTTTAGGTCGATTGATGGTGACGACCAAAATACCATCTTTATATTCTGTTAAAAGATTTGTATACTTCATCTGTCCTTATTTTAAAATTGATTCGTTTTTAGGTTCTCTAATTGTTGAAACAAAGATAGTATTTTTCAATCATTATCATAATAATAGCGCTACTTGATGCGATTACGAACAAGTCCATCAGTTGCTCTAAATACCTTTTTTAAAGCAGATTCAGTAGAGAGCTTATCGGGGGCATAAAAAAAGAGCTACAGTTTTGCAGCTCTTTATTAATATCATGTTTTGAGAAATTTCAATAATAATCTATCGCATTAGATACATTTTTCCAAAACCTTGTCGGAACATATAATCTGTTCTATTACTATAGGTTTCATAATCTTCTCCATCTCTTTTGGTAATAACTCGATAGAGATAAACGCCATTTGCTAATTGGTCGCCATATTCATCTTTTCCATCCCAAGCATATTCTGTTCGGTTTGTTCCAATTCGGAGTGTACCTAATTCATCTTGAGTAATTTCTCGGACAACTTTCCCTGTCACGGTTAAGATTTGGATTTTCATATAATTGGGCAATTCTCTGCCTGTTAAGGTGAATACAAATTGGGTAGACGTAGAAAAAGGATTTGGATAGTTGAGCATGTTAGAAATAGAAGGCTTATTAATAACCTCGAAGTCGACACTATAACTCAATTCACCCGAATTATTTCCAGATTTATCCGCAGCACTAACAAACAAGGTGTACATACCGTCCTCTTTTAAATCAGGATGCATGATAATTTTTGCCTTATTTTCAATATCCAACTTACTAGGGTCGGCAGGATAAAATTGCATATCTGTGGTAGCGGGAGACAAAAGCATCTCGCCATTTGGAAAACTAGGATGTCGGATGATAATGCTAAAATCCTCTAAGTCATCTAAACCTAAGTATTGATTTTCATCAGATAAAGTAATAACAATTTCAGGTGTACCAGATACAATGTCTTTATTCAAAATATGGACTCCGTCAAAGGTGACATCTAAGATAGGATTGATATTATCTTGTAAGACTTTAAAGGAGGCTAAACCAATATTATTAAAATGATATTGCTCTGGTTGATCTCTATTCGGATTTATTTCAACCATCAACAATTGATTGGAACCTTGTAAATTTACGGTAGGAAATTCAACACTAGCATGAAGAGTATCTGCTGTTCTCAAAGAATCCAAACGAGCATATTGAACCAAACCACTACCTAATATTTCAAACTTGACAAGCATGCTATCCATATCTAAGGGGCTAATATTTTCCATGGCAATATCCAACTTTATAGCTTGACCTTGTTGTATGCAACTATCATCCAAGGAAACAAAAAGTTCTGGTCTTAACGCTGCTTCTGGAACCATATCAGCAATAACCCGCCAATATTTTAATTGTGGAGGTGTTCGATCAACAGAATCTAGCGTGTTCCAAACCAATTCCAGATAAGGGTATTGAGCTGGATTAATAGAGGTTAATGACTCGTTGAGATTTGTCGTTGGACCGACCAGTAATGTTCGAACATTCTGATTGGCATCTAAACCATAAATCTCTACGTTAACTTGGTCGTTGGGCAAATTATCATGATCCCAATACATAGCCCCCCAATAGTTGGCTGGACCAATGATGGTGGAGGTCTGAAAGCCTTGGAACCAGTTTTCTTGTAAAGGACCTGAAATGGTTAAAATGTCACTAGGGCTAGTTGCTAAAACAGAGTTTTTATGTACATAAGTACTATCTCCTTTCTTGAAAAAAGTTCCCCATGGCAAAGGACTAGATGGGCTAGAATTATTAATCCAATCATCAATATACCAAACGCCTTCGTCTTTAAATGTATTAATCAATGAATTGGACCACGCAAATGGCTGGGCATTATTGAGGGTATATGCCAGTACATAATGTCCATTTGGAACAACATTCGCGATGAAATTTTCTAGAGAATCACGTCCCGCAACAGTATTGGTTTCAAACAAAAAGTTAGGAGAGATTCGCCCAGCAGCATCACAGTTGACGGCTCCATATTGTGTACTAAACCCTGGTATTCGCCAAAAATCTAGTGTGCCAGGTTCAATAACCGCAACATACAAACCATTCCTATTCGGACAGCGGCATTTATCAAGTTTGCTACCATTAAAATAAATAGCAACGTTTTCAGGATGCAAGACATTGGGCGTACGTGCTGTTGTTGCCGAAACTTCTTGAATTGAGTTGATGTATTTGAACTCTCGGTCGGGTTCTTCGATATAGATATTGGTATGGTTGTCTTTTAAATACTGAAAGAAATGAGATTGATTCCAACCTGGGTAACTACCATTAATATAAATAAAAGAACTCCCTGCCCAAGAATAACCAACCGTTGGGTTGGTTGAATCAACACTAACTCGCCAATAATAAACGGTACTATCTAGGTAGGACATACTTGGTGTCCATTGAACCAAGCCGCCTACTTGCGTAATGGTCGTTTGTTGCAAAAGTGGACTATTAAAGTATTCTGTTGTATCTATTTGAAAAGCGTATGTCTGAGAAGTTGCAAAGGCGTTGCCAGTAGAAGCTTTGAGGGTAATTGGGGTCGTAGGGACAATAGCAAATTCATAAGGAGAAACGGGAACAATGGCATCGGATAAAATAGCAACCGCATATTGAATGACATCGTTGTTATTTTCTGCGGATGGATTGGGGCGTTCATCAACATCGTTGTCTGCATCGACATAGATGTTGAACTTATTGATTCCTAGTGCATTGGTTCCTATCGGGACAGGAATGGTAAATTTGGTATTGTAATAGGGTGCTGTGACTTGTTGCGAAGTAACAAAAGCACTTGTCCCATCGGGGAAAATACGTTCTACTTTAATGTTAAAAACAGTATCAATAGCACGCCCAATATTGTATACATCTACTTCCAAATTAAAGGTGTTCATTTGTACTGTAACAACATCAGGAGAGTGACTAACCAAGCTTCGATCAATGTAATAGTCAGGGTAAGTAGCGGTTGAAACCTGATAAGCAGGATCACCATGATAAGTCATATAATGACAAGCCATTTGATTGGTGGTCGAGTAATTTCCTGTACTTTCTAGGCTACCTATGGCTCTTTTTACAGATTTAGAAGCCCCTTCGTTGTAATGAGTGATACTAACGCCTTGATAAAATTGTTGTGCAAATTGGTTTAAGGCTTCTAATGCTGCGGCACTTGAAGAAGCTAAGAATACGCCAGCTCCTGCTTGTGGCTCAAAAATAAACTCTTCGCTGATCAAAGGATTTTGTTCGAACATGGTACCACCATAACAACCCAATGCCATAATCAGTGGATATTTTTTATAATTAGAATAGTTTTGAGGATGATCTAAATTAAAGTCAAAACTATTGGCAGAAGAATGCCCAAAGAAGGTGAGCATCGATATTCCTGAGTTGATGAGAGAGTCCAAATAGGCGGATTGCGCAGCTTGAATTGGATTGGTCGATGTTTTGAAGAAAGACTGTACCGTCCCCCCATACGATGGATTTTCAATAATGGTTTTCATGCCGTTTAGGCGGCTTCTAATAATGTTCTGTTCATTACTATTCTTACCACCTCCTAGATGTAATATATTCTTAGTCCAACCTCTTGCTGCCAATGTTTGTGGAGCAGCACGTTCTGCTTCTACATCAATTATTTTTTGGAGATAGGTGCTTACTTGGTCGCCTGTGCTAGCAGAGAGTCGCCCTACAGCAATAGCAGGCTCGTCACTGTTAATAGAAGCCATTAAAATATGATCGGAAGGGGGATAGCCAAAGGTAGGAATAAGTGCATTGAGTCTATTGGCTCTAATGTCTTTATAAACTCGACCTTTTCCAATTAAATAGACATATTCTGGATTGATCCAGTTTTGTTTGATAAAATGCGCAAAATGACGAACGGCTAAAGGATGCAACGTAATGCCATAAGCAAATTGATCGTAAAGCTCTTGAATTGTAATTTCTGTTGTGACATAACCTCCTCCTACTGTTGATTGGCGGTAGGCTTGGTAATCAAATATAGGATTGCTGCCCGAAGAATTACGGCGTAAGCTAGGATGGGTAATGATAACATAATTGGTTGGTGTAAAAATAGGAGAGGCAAAGTTTCTAAATGTAATTGGTGTGACAGCCAATACGTCGGTATAACTATTGGTGTTGCCTTCGTTAACCAAGACCAATTCTCGTGCTTGAGCAGATGGTGTTAAGTCTGTTAGTAAACGCCCATTGGCGGCATCATAAAAGCATTGTATGCGGAGATTGTTGGTTAAGTCGTATAGGTAGAACTTATTTTGATTGGCATTGGTAGCATCTATATTATTCATCTCAATGTATTTCCTTGTGCTATGCGCAGGCATTGTAAATGGAAAAATATAGTTGCCATCAAAATTAAACTCTCTAGCATAAGTAATTTCAGCATAAGCTACATAATAACGATCGGAAGCATTCGCTGTACCTTCTAAGGCTAAATTAGTACCTCCTGCTTGTATAATTGAACTAGGAAGAGACGCCGAATACTTACCTGTTTTCCATGCATTAAAATTATAGCTTGCATAGGTGCTACTTCCTGATTTGATTTCCAATGTATGGGCATAATCTCCTGGAGTAAATATTTTAAAAGCACCAGTTGCAGTAGGTCCACTCGAAAAAGGATGGTTGGTGGGTATGGTTAAGCTAAATGATTTTTGTAGTGGAGATCCAAAACCTTCTCCTTCTTCAAACGTAGATTTGCTCAATCGTTCTGTTGAAATTTGCCAAGTCAATCCTTCGTTCCACGTACTTGTATAAACTACCTTACTTGTATACATAAAATAAGGCTCCTTGGCTGGAATATTGGATAAATTAGCTCCAAGCGTTGTATAGTGCTTGGTAGAAGGTGTGTTTCCCCATGTTAAAAAATAGGCTGCGGTATCAGAATAAAGGCTATATTCTTCATTAAAATGATGCCCTATTTCATTGTAACAATTGACATCAAATTCACCTCTATTCTTTTTACCATAAAACTGAATATAGTTCAATGTCCCACCAGAGGTTTCTACTTGAATAGGAACTTCTTTTCCTCGATTAAAAACCTGAATACCATTTGTATTGATGCTGCTAATATTTACACCAGCTTGTTGAAGGGTAGCCGCACTAATACGGTACATGCCATCTCTGGCAACTTTTATTTTATAATATTCTTTACCATTGCTATAGTCGATCCATTCATTGCCAAAAAGACCGTCGTGTCCTTGCGCTGTTGCATCGGAGACATAGCCCATTAATACTAAAACTAAGGCAATAGGAAACATTTTTTTGAAATGTTGTGTATTGGTTGGAGAGGTTGCTACTTTGTAAAAAGAAGATTTCATAATAATAACTATTTGACATAGAATAGAAGCCAAAGCTATCTACTGCTATTAAAAATTTAATACCTCATGATTTTTTTAGTTAAAAAAAACTAAAAAACATCTTTACATTAGTATGATTACCAGTTCTTTGGATAATAAAGTGGCAGAATTGTACCTTGTTGGCAATCAGATTAATATAACTTTTCAAGAAGTAATGAAAAATTAGAACTAGGGGAATATATAGTTTTTATAGAACCGTATGAAGCCTTGTGTATAGTACCCATTTTTTAGTAATCAGAATAGTCTGAATGATACAAAGTCTAACACAAGACAAAATTAAGTATTCATAGAAATCGTAGGGTCAAAAACAAAGTTCTCAAGGCATTACTGGGTTTTGAGTAATAATACCTTGAGAACTGTTACGATTTAAACGATATGGATATAAGGTTTATTCTTCATCTTTTAACGCATTTTTGATATACTTAAAGCTAATGTCAATCTTGATGGACACAATATGAGAAAGAATAGCTCCTTGAGTATTATCCAAAATAGCACCACCAGCATTTAAGCCCAAAGCATAATCAACATAAAATTTATAAATTCTAAATCCAACCCCAAAGTTGGGTTGTACAGCCCATTTTTGGTTGTCAGAAATATCTTTAAACTGTTGTATATTATTGATACCACCACGCAAGAAAATCAAGTTGTTGTAATGCAACTCCAAACCCAGCGCAGGATCAAAACTAATGGGATCCGCACTAATTAACACATTGCGACGTCCATCGGTTGTCATATTGAAATCTAATTCTGTTGTTAGTCCAATGTATTTTTGTTTTTTTCCTTCTTTGGGAGTACCAATTTTAAAATCTTTGTGATATGCTACTCCCAAGCCAACTGTTGGGCGAGTGATTTCCATAGACTTGACTGGAATATCATTTCCTGTAATATCAAGTACTTGCTTTTCTTCTTCTGTAAAGTTGAATGACCAAGCATTAAAAGTAGTTGAAATATCTTTTAACATCAAACCAAATTGCCAATCTCCACGGCGATATTGAGCACCAATATCAATTCCAAATCCCCAAGAGGTAGCAAAAGGACCAATTTTTCGATGGACTACTTTAGGAGTGACTCCTACTGACAGACCCAAGGATTCAAAACGCTTGGCATAATGCAACATGAACGCATAATCAGCTGCATTAAAAGTAGTTACATTATTATAGTTAATGGTACCATCTTTTTCATAAAGCGTCAAGGTATTGGGAATATTATCTACACCAAAACGGATGAAGGTAAATCCCAAATAGTGTGCTTTGTTCATAATAGGAGCAGCTAGCCCTACATAATCGTATCGACCAATACTAGCAAACCATTCGTTGTGCATGGCGGCTAATTGTAAGTCGGTATCAACTCCTGTTAAGCCTGCGGGGTTCCAAAAACCAGCAGTAGCATCATTGACCTGAGCAATTTGAGCACCTGCCATAGCTTGTGCCCGAGCACCAACACCTATTGATAAAAATTCATTACTATACTTTTGGGCATTCACAGAAGACACGAGCGCAAAAATGGCACTGGCTATAAAGAGTAATCGTAGCATTAATTAGCTGTTTTGTTTTTTAGTATAATTGTTCCACATTTGTGTTTATTATCCTTTTGGGAATCTATTCTAATAAGACACTATTTTATTGGTAGAATATAGATGACAGAATCAAGACAAAACTACAAAGTTTTGTTTGATTCACCTACTGTAATAAATTATAAAAAGATAATAATCATGTAAAATTACACCATAAACTAATAATTGCTTGTTGTGTTAATTGTGAAGTTGTTTAAGATAAAGGAAGTTGACTTTTGTCTATCTCTTATATCGTTATAGACAAGCAAGATGCTGCTTTGGTTGGAAAGTTTCAAGACTTTAATGACGGTAGAAATAGAATTATGAGAATTAGATGACAAAAAAAAGTCCCGCCCCTTAAAAAAGGAGCGAGACCCACACTATAAGAACACCCAATTAAAACCTTTATATTTTTGTATTTATAAATTTCCAATTTTTATGCCAAACTAAGCTTTTCTCAACTTTAAAAACCCAATTTGAGCAAAAAATAAAGCTTTGCTCTATTCTAAGCGATTTTTTGTATCTTTGAATAAAAATTGCAAATGCTATTATATGATAACACAAAAAACAATCCAAACTATATTTGAGACGGTAAAAGTTGAAGATGTAGTGGGCGATTTTGTTAAATTAACACGCCGAGGAGTCAATTATATTGGACTTTGCCCTTTTCATAATGAGAAGACACCCTCGTTTACGGTTTCGCCAGCAAAGAATATTTACAAATGTTTTGGTTGTGGAGAAGGAGGGAATGCTGTTAATTTTATAATGGATTTAGAGCAATTGTCTTATCCTGAGGCGTTAAAAAGCCTTGCTAAAAAGTACAACATTCCTATAGAAGAAGATGAATTGACAGAGGAACAGGCGGCACAATTGCAGTTGTCGGATAGTTTGTATGTTGTCAATCAGTTTGCCAAAGAACACTTTCAGCAGCAACTATTTGAAACAGACTATGGGAAAAGTGTGGGGTTGAGCTACTTTAAGCAGAGAGGTTTTAGAGAAGAGATTATCAAAAAATTTGGCCTTGGTTTTGCCAATGGAGGCGCCAACGATTTGATGCAAAAAGGACTCAGCAAAGGCTACGAAGAGGAGGTTTTGGAGAAGGCGGGCTTGATTAAAAATAAACGGGATTTCTTTAAAAATAGAGTACAATTTCCCATTCATAATGTATCTGGAAAAGTAATTGGCTTTGGGGGAAGAATTTTGACTGCTAATAAAAAAGCTCCCAAATATCTCAATACCCCTGAAACAGATATTTATAACAAACGAAAAACACTTTACGGAATTTACTTTGCTCGTAAAGCGATTGTTAAGATGAATGAGTGTTATATGGTGGAGGGGTATACCGATGTTATTTCTCTACACCAAGCGGGTATTGAAAATATTGTCGCTTCTTCAGGAACTTCCCTCACCGCAGATCAAGTGCGTTTGGTCAAACGTTATGCTCCTAATATGACGATTTTGTACGATGGAGACAAAGCGGGAATCAAAGCTGCTTTGAGGGGCTTGGATATTGTAATTGAACAAGATATGAATGTGAAGGTAGTCTTGCTTCCAGAAGGAGAGGACCCCGATTCGTATCTCAAAAAAGTTGGGGCGACTGCCTTTAAAGAGTTTATAGATCGAGAAGCCAATGACTTTATTCTTTTTAAGAGTAATTTATTGCTCAAAGATGCCGAACACGACCCTATTAAGAAATCAGAAGTCATCAAAGATATTGTTGGTTCTATTGCCAAAATTCCAGATGCTTTGAAACGGTCGGTTTATGTCAAAGAGTGCGCTCAATTAATGGAAATGAGTGAACAATTGTTGCATACTGAGATTAATAAACGCATTCAAGCCAATGCCAAAAAACAATACCAGCAAGAACAACGTCAAAAATCACGGGAAACTAAATCGACCAAACCTTCTTCAGAACCTGATTATTATGATCCTTATGAAGGAATGCCCTCTGAGGAAGAAATGTTGTATGCTGGCGGGGAGTTTCCTATGGAAACAGGGGGACAACCTCAAAAACGGAATACCAATGTTAAAAAGAAAACGGCAGAAGAATATCAAGAAATGGATATTGCCCGTATTTTAATCAACTTTGGTGACCGACAACTGGATAAAGAAACGACCGTGGCGGAGTTTATTTTGTTGGATATGTTGGATATGATTGAAGAATTTGATCATCCAATTTGTAGTAAAATTGTACAAGAGTATTTGACTAAGTTACAAGCCAACGAAAAAATAACAACCAACTATTTTACTTATCATAGTGATCCTGCTGTTGCTAAGTTGGCTGTCGATTTGGTCGCAAGAATGGAGGAACATGATTTTTCGGAAGGATGGGAACGTTTAAATGTATTTTTGAACACACAAGAATTACCTGAAATTAATCATGTTGCCGATGCCAAAAGTAGTATTTTAAGATTCAAACTAAAAAAAATAGAGCGTCTAATTCGCAAAAATCAATTGCTGTTGAAAGCATCTCAAGAGGCTAAAAATGATACGGACGTATTGATTTATATGAAAGTTAGTTTAAAATTAATGGAAATAAAAAAGGACTTGGCAACACAAATGAATACCGTTGTATTGCGTTGATTGTTATACTAAATTAAGTTCTTGTCAAATCAAAAAATCATGCATTATTATAATTTCTTGTTGGTTCTTATTTGGGGGCTTCTTCCTGCATTTTTAATAGCACAGCACAATAATTCTTTCCAAAAAGTTTATCAAGATAATTGTTTGGTTGGTTTGGTTGATGCTAATTCAAAAGAAATTTTACCTACTCAATTTGATGCTGTAGGAACTCAACCAATTGGTGATGGCTGGTTGGTAACGGCTAAAGATCGGAGACAAGTCCATTATTATTGGTATCAAAATGAACAGGTTACAGCGTTGCCTTATGCTCAAGTAGAACGTTTGAATGATCGCTTGTTTAAGGTAAGCAAAGATGGTGTATATGGTGCTGTAAACACAGATGGTAATGGCGTTTTATTAATTGCTTATCAAGAATTAGTTGCCGCAGGTACAGAGGCTGTCATAACAGTATATGAAGATGCTTATGGGGCAGTAGATGTAGATGGTCAAACTATATTGCCCAATAAATACGACGCATTAAAGTATTGGTCTATGGGCGGTTTTTGGGGGCTAAAAGATGGGGATTATCAATTGTATGATCGCAAAGGTCAAAAAAAAGGAACAACTGTTTGTGATATTGTTCGAGTACCTACGGCTGATTTGCCTGTTTGTGGTGTCCGAAAGAATAAGCAGTGGGGCGTTGTTAATTCAAAAAATGAGTTGATACTGGATTTTGAGTATAAAAATCTGTTGTTACTAGAGGTAGGAATGATTGCTGTATTACAGAAAGACAAAAAGTGGGCGTTGTTGGATTTAGAAGGTCAGCAAGTAGTTGAAAAGACGTATGATTTGGTTTTACCTTCTGTACATGCTCAATATATCAAAGTTGTAGAGGAGAGCCAATTAGGGTTAATGAATGCAGCAGGAAAATTGGTTTTGCCTATTGAGTACCAAAAAATCGATTATATCGGACACAATTGGTTTGCAGTAGAAAAGAAGAGTGGCGAAATCCAGTTATTTAACCTCAAAACTCAAGCGTTTTATAAAAATTCTTTTCAAAAATTCTTAAATGCAGTAGACAACAATAGTTGGAAAGGTTGTTTGGTTCAAGAACAAGATGTGTGGAAATGGTTTGATTTTGAAAGAGGCTTGCAATCTACATTTGCTTTTCAAAATGTTAGCCGAACATCTTCGGGAGTAGTCTTAGTAGAAAATGAAAAACACCAATTGGGCGTTTTTAGCGGAGAAGGAATGCTGCTTTTGCCCATGGAATACCAAGCGATTACTCCTCAGGATGATTTTTTTAAAGTCAAGAAAATTGGTCTAGATTGGTTTTTTGTGAATCGCAATAACAAACGTGTCAATTGCATTCAAGAATAAATTTTAAAGAGCTGTCAATTGGTTATACTAATGTATAAGCAGCAATAAACTAATATAACCAATTGACAAACTAATGTAGAAGCCCTTGTCAACTTATCGTTTGATGACAATCTCTATAATCTTAGCCTCTTTGGATACGGCATTAATATCTAAATCATAAGTAGCATGTGGTTCATCAATTCTAAAGGCTAAGTTTCCATAATTGGCAAAGGTTTGCGATTCGATTTCTGATCCGTGTACTTCTAGGTTAGGATATTTATCAAGCAATTCACCAAAAGTATGTCCTAGACCTATGCCATCTTCTGTTTGTGCGAGGGGAGAGGTAATGTAGATCTCTCCAACCAACTCTTGGTCTATAGGATCGGCTAAGAAATAAGCAACAACGCCATTTTCATTATGCTTGATGTTATAGATTTCAAAATCTCCCTCTCCGGTTTGGAGTAAATCCTCTTCTATAATTGCCTTATGTTCTTCAATTGGGCTTCCTGGAAAAACTTGAAGAAAAGCGTTTTCATAAATGATTAAAGGCTGTTCTTTTTTGGGAACCTCTGTTGAAGTAGAAGTTGTGTAAGGAGCTGTTTGTTCTTCTATTGTTTCTAAACTGGTAGTTTTTGTCGTATTATCACAACCAATTAATAAAGCACAAAAGCCGCTAAGAAGTAGAAAAAGTCTTGTTTTATTCATGATTATGATTGTTTTATGGACTAGTTAAGTTCAGGATTAATGTCAGGTATTTTTCCATCATAGGGAATGCGGATGTCTTCGGTAGAGCCATCTTCTTTGGTGCCAACAAAAAGCAATTCTGTATCACCAACTTTCATTTCCTGTAAATTAATTTTGATAAAAGGATTGGTACTAATAGGTTGTTCTTTTAGAATCATAGAACCATTTTTATGAATAGAAAAAGACCATTTATTGACGATATGTCCATTACCATGATCTAGAACAACGTTGTGTAAATAAAGCTCTTGATCTTTGAAGGGAAGATGTTTAACAGCATAGAGTGTGTCCCTACGAATAATATTTCCCTTTTCTTTCATTTTGAGCCGTTTTTGTTCTACACTAACCATACTAAGAAAGTTTTTTTGGTACTGTTCGCCAACTTTAGTAGCGTAAGTGGATGAATTAAGCATTGTATACTTAGTATCAGAAGCTTCCGAATCGTTTGGCTGAGCAGGGTCTGGAATTGCTGTCGATGGAATTGTCGGAGCAGGAGGTGTCGTTTGTGTATTATCGTTAGTACAAGAACAAATAAAAAAAACTCCAAAAGCAATAACGTAAAATAAGTATTTCATAGTCGTATAGGTGTTGTTGATTATTCTTACAATCTTCTTGCAACAATAACCTTGTACTTGGCGGTTAAGATTAGAAACTGAATTTTGATTATGGGTAGCATAAAAAAAGCCCCGAAGGGCTTCTCTATAAAATGTTGTCTAAAATGGTAAATCATCAGCAAAAGAATCTGCTGGAGGTTCTGCATCTGCAGAAGGAAATGGTACATCAGTAGCAGCAGGAGCCTCTGCACTTTTTTCCAAACGCCAAGCGTTCAAAGAAACAAAATAAACATCTTCTCCTTGCTTATTGGTCCATTTGCGACCACGAACATTGAAATGAACAGAAATTTCTTCGCCAATTTTGTGACTTTCAATATCATCACATTTAGCTTGAGTTAGTTCAAATTTTACCATTTGTGGGTATTGTTCATCTGTTTCAATTACAAATTCACGTTTAGCAAAAGTATCTGTTACTTGTTGCTTGTCCATTATGGCAATGATTTTACCAGTTAGTTTTAATTCTGACATGATTAATATAGGTTATTAAATTATTGAGTATTTTATTTCTAGTAATTTGTTGGCTACAGGTACTCTAAATGTTCGTATAGAGTCATTTATACGTAAAAAGACACAAAATGTGTCAAAAAAGCTCACAAAAATACAAAAAAAATAAAATTTCCTGTGTTTTTTGTATTTAAAATACAAAACAATTTGTTTTAGGTAATAACATCTTCTCCACTACTCTCTTCCTGTCCACGCTGCGAATTGATTTTTTCTACTTCTTGATCAATAAAGTATAAACTTTGACCACCCGTTCCAATCAATTTAATTTTGTCAAGGATAGTACGGATTTGGGCTTCTTCCTCTCTTTGTTCAGCAACATACCACTGCAAAAATAAAGTAGTAGAGTGATCGTTTTCTTCGTCAGAGATAGACAAAAGCTCATAAATAGCACTTGTAACCGATTTTTCTTGTTGGTAGACCGCTTGAAAAAGTTCTTGCACAGACTCGTATTCGCCTCTAGGTTTTTCTTGAGCAGAAATAACAGCATGACCATCCATTTCATTAACATAATGAATAATCTTCATCATGTGCATTCTTTCTTCGGCTGATTGGTCATAAAAAAAAGTAGCACAACCATTCAAGCCTTGTCTTTCACACCAAGAAGCCATGGCGAGATAAGATGCAGAAGCATTTCCTTCTAATGCAATTTGTTTATTTAAAGCTTGCAATGTTTTTTCACTAAGCATAGTTGTTTGAATTTTTTGTCTTTAGTTGGCTATCAAATATCCTGATAACAAACCAATAATGTAAAGTAATGCTAATCTCCAAAAGGATTAGTTTACTATTGTAACAGCTAGATTAAATTATTTGTTGCAATAAATCATTTGAATTATAGAGACACAAAAGTACAATAATAATTTAATGATTATGCGTTAATAGGTTCATAATTCGTTGCGCCTTATTATCCAATTCAGGCTGACGAGGGGTAGGCGATATACGTTCTTCTAACCAATCAAAATAAACCGATTCAAATTCTGCCATTTCTTCTGTATTCATCCATTTGAAATCAATGTGAATGTAAACAGGAGCATTCAAAACAATAATATTTCGCAATAGATCACGGAAATCTGAATTTTGGAATCTACTAGGCCAAGTAGGCAATACAATACTAACGGTTAAGGAATAAAAATCACTTTCAGAATGTTGATTTTTGCCTTCTTGTTGTTTGGTTGTAAATTTGATTTTATCATAGATAGGAACATCACTTTTCTTAAAGCTTCGGATGTAATCAATGATATCAAGGAGTTTGTCTTGTGCTTCTAACTCTGTTTTTAGTGCCACGGGGTATTTGGCAATAAAGACGTCATAATTATCCGCCAAAATAATAACATAGTTGTTGTCATCATCTTGTCGAATGGTATAGTTCTCTCGGTAAGTACCAACATTAATAAGTTCATCGCTATAGGCGCGTTGTTGGTCAATTTCACCAAACTCATAACTTTCTAAGATGATACCATCTTGATCATCTGTTAATACAAAACCGTGCTGATCTTGTGCTTGTGGACGAAGCAGGATATGTTCAACAATATGCATTCCCTCAGAGTAGTGATTGAGTTTGTGCAGATACTTGATTAACTTTTCAATTTCTGTACGAGCTGCCAAGCGAGTAGAGACTTCTCGAATTTTAAAGACACCAAGTTTGCGTTTTCCCTTGTAGTAGATGCTAAAAGACTGCTTTCCTTTGGTTGGTAGCACAATATAATTATGACTTAAAATACCTTGTGCCATCAAATTCTTGATCAGTTCGTTTCTAGAATTGGCACGGAAGACAAAACGTCTACTATAATCAATGGTATCTTCTTCAGATTTATTTTTTGGTGCGTCACTATCCTTTTCTTCCTTGTCAGAATTAGGTATGTCATCATCTTCTTCGTCTTCACCTAGCCCATCTTCCAAAGAATTTCGCAAGCGATCTAGTTCGTCTTTTAGGTCGTCATCCAACTCTTCCTCATCAATTCCAAACGTATTTTGAATTTCATACAAAGCATCTAAATGGATAAAACCTTCCTTGGTATCTTTCGGAACAAAATCAACTACTTTGTCCAACGCATCAAAGAAGTCATCGTCATCATCTTTGCCATCAAAAGGTTCTAACAATGATTGATTGCCAGCTAACTCGATGTTTAATAATAAACTAGCTCTCTTCTTTAGTCCCGAGATATTTGATTCATCCAAAGTTTGACCTAAATAATCAAAGCCTTTACCTTTGTTTTTACTAATGTCAACATAATTTTGCAAGAACTCAATTTTAGCATTAATTAGCTCAATTTCAGGATTGGTTTCATCGTCATCGTGACCTACCCCAACATAATTAGAAACTTTTAATAAAAAGTCGGTGCTAAATTGCTCGCCAAAACGCCCTAGCAAATGATCTAGGAAACGATTTCTGCGATCAATAAAAGGATCAAATTTCTTCGTTACTTCCGCAACTTTTTCGTTAAAGAGCTCTAGTGTTCTTTCTTGAGCATCTTCCAAGGAGTAATCTTTGTTTGTCGATGCGATGTGCTCGACTGTTGGATTGAAAATTAAATCAAATACACCAGGAATATGCTTAGGAGTGTTGCTATAATAGGTTCTGTCAATTGATTTATCAATAGAAAAAAGTTTTCGAACATTGGCTAATTGTTCTAAGTAATTGGACAATGTTTGTTCGAAGAAAAACAAGTAACCACGTAGCTGTTTAACCATTGCTACCCGTTCACGAGTAGCTTGTGCGTGATCGGGCAAACCGAGTTCGTTGACTCCATATGTAACAGGAAGCTCATTTTGTAAAGAGTCGTAATGGGCAACTTCTTTTAGGCTAATCGTAGATGGAAAATCCTTTTCATGGTAAAGCATTTTCATTTGATACCCTTTTTTGTAGCGAGCATAGAGCGAATACAACAACTGATTGGCTGTATTCAAATCTAGTTCATAATTTAAGGCACCTCTAAAGAATTGCAAAGGATAGTCACCACCATCGGTATAGCGTTCATCAATGGTATCCATATCCAAGACAGGATAGGTGTTTTGACGAATAGGAATGACGTCACTATCGACAGGAATGCCGTTTTTATCAACACGGAAATAGGTAATCCGTCGAACGCCCTCTACACCTTGTACGATTTCAATCAGTTTAGAAACATAAACTTCTTGCGTCATGCCTCTTAAATCAGATTTTAAAATCAAACCATGTACAGGAGGAGGACCATCAAACGCTTGATCAACCGTGTAGCCTCTATCCAATAAATCCTCTAACGTATGAAATTGGATGGATGGATTAAGGTGTTCTTCCAGTCGGAACAAAATTTCAGCTAGTAATTCTTCGGCAACAGCTTCCGAATTAATATCAATGTCTGCAAAAATTTCAATTTTGTCTACATCTAATACTTGAATCGACTCGATGTCTTCACACAAGTTTCTATGATGATTATAGAGTGCAAATACCTCTTCTTTGATCCTTCGAATACCTTCTTCTGTACGTGCTGTTTCATCAATTTGTAGCAAAATGCGATAAAGCCCCTTAATCCCTTGCATATTGTCACGAACGGGTTCTACCCAAGCATTTTTGACATATTGTACTCGGTCAATGATTAAGATGCGATAGTCATCTTGAGTAACAGGGTTGGTTGGTAAAATCTCGACTGCATCATAAAATGCATTGTTGATTTCTTCTCGCTTTTTTCTGGATTGAGAATTGAGTAAATTTTGAATAGGGGTCGTCGCACGTTTATTAATTTTTGACATGGTATCACAGAGTTGTTCCATGATGGTAATACCAGGGTCGTGCGTATTGTAATCCGTCCATACATCACCAGAGAGTTGTTGCATAAAATCCAACCAAACTTCTTTTAGTTGTTCTCTCTCTAATGTCTTGGGGATTTGCGTATTTAGATTAAATTGATCTTGCATAGGTGTTTTGTACAAAAGTTGCCGTATGAGTAATTGTTTAAAATGACATAGGTCAAATCGAACAATTTTTGAGCATTTCTAGATGGTATTATAGTAATTCAATACTCCTTGAATTTATCATTCTTTTAATAAACTAGAAAAGTAAGAAATAATTACCAATTATAAATATGAATGGTCAATTGTTTTTGATTTCCTTTAAATTATTTTCAATGTGTTTTTTTGTGAAAACGGTGATTCTCTAAGCTTCTATATTGGCTAATATATGGTACAAATGTTAGAACACCGTGTTCCATGTATTGTGAAGCGCAAGTTGCTAAATAATAACGAGACCTTTCTACAATGCTACTTTAAAAAAACATCAATTTTGTGCTTATAGGTGACTGGTTCAGCCCTACGGTGCTTGATAAACTGTTGTAGGAAAAACAACAAATTTTTGTAGTGTTGGGTGGTATTGATTGGAGTATTAACGTTGCTGAAGGGACGGAAGTTATAGTTCTTCTCCACAATATTTGCAAAATTGGGCATCTGCATCATGTCCTTCGCTAAGGCAGGACTTGCAGGCTTGTGTCGATTGGTTGTGGGCATTATTAGAATCAGAAGCAACCAATTCTGCGGAGACAATGCCCGTTGGAACGGCTAAAACACCATAGCCCATTACCATGACCACCGCTGCCAAAAATTGACCAATGGCTGTCGTTGGTGCAATATCTCCATAGCCAACGGTTGTTAAGGTAACAATTGCCCAGTAAATACTACGAGGAATACTTGTAAAGCCAGATCCTTGTCCCCCTTCTACAAAATACATAATAGAGCCTATGACAATAGCCATCATCAAAATAAAGGTAAGAAAAACCGTAATTTTCGCTTGGCTAGCCTTTAATGCTGCGACCAAACTTTTGCTCTCATCTAAAAATTTTGCCAGTTTAAAGATTCTAAAAACACGAATCAAGCGCATGGCTCGAACAGAGGCAAAATATTGAGACCCAGCCAACCCAAAAATAATTTCCAAATAACTAGGGAGAATTGACAATAAATCAATGATACCAAAAAAACTAAAGACATATTTACTGGGTTTGTACACGCAGATCAAGCGCAAGATATATTCTATAGTAAAGTAGATGGTAATCACCCACTCTGCCATGTTGAACCAAGTTCCATAGATATCATTTAAGGAGGCAATACTTTCTAACATTACTAATATAATACTGATGATAATCAAAATCAGTAATGTCACATCGAATAGTTTTCCTAACTTAGTATCTGCCTCAAATATAATTTCGTGCAGTCGATTACGCCAAGGTGCAAAGTTCTCTTTCATGCTTACTTTTTTCAACTTATAAGTAGGAAGTTTTTAGCACGGTTCACTGGCAACAATAGTTCATTGCGTGTATTGTAAACATCTGTAGTAACCAATGGTGTACCAGTAGTCCTTATAAAATATTAGCCAATTGCTCTTTAATTTTATCTGCTTGATTTTTCATCTGAATGACCAAACGTTGAATGGTGGCAGAATTAGCTTTGGAGCCAAGGGTATTGATTTCTCTGCCAATTTCTTGCAAAATAAAATTTAACTTTTTCCCTTTGGCTTTTACCTCCTTTTCTAGTTCTTCTACAAAATAAGCACAATGTTGTTGCAGCCGAACCTTTTCTTCGTTGAGATCAAATTTATCTAAATAATAAATCATCTCTTGTTCCAACCGATTCTCGTCTACCTTGCCTTTGACCTGTAATTGCTCTAAACTAGATAGCAACCGAGTTCTAATTTTTTCAATTCTTTCCTCTTCGGCAGGATCAACTTCTTCTAGCAATTGAGCAATATTATCAATGTGAGATTGAATATCTTCTAAGGTCGCATTGCCTTCTTCTGCTCTAAAATCATTTAATGCAGTCAAGGCTTCCTCTACTACTTCTAAAATAAGTTCCCATGCATTCTCATCTATTTCGTCATTATTTTGAACAATAACACCAGGTAAGCGAGTAATCGTGTATAACAAATCACCATTACTAATATTGTGTACATCAGCCAACTCCATCAAGTCGGTGTAATAATTATTAAAAGCCTGTTTATTAATAGCATGGTCATTTTCCAGTGTGTTTTCAACTGTCAAAGTTAAGTCAACTTTGCCACGTATTAGGTTGTTATTGATTAGCTTACGCAATTCGATCTCTTTACTTTGATATTGCGTAGATATCCTAGTACGTAAATCAAAACTCTTGCTGTTGATGCTCTTGATTTCTACAACAATACGCTGAGAGGGAGTTGTTTTTTCTGCACGGCCAAAACCCGTCATGGAGTATAACATAGTCTATTGCTTATACTGAAGTTACCCTTAATAATAGCAATCTATATAGATAACCTCAAAGTGAATTCTCGGATGAAATGGATAAAATCAATGATTTGCTAAAAGCAAAATGGTCATTAGCAAACTACCAACCATTGGTATAACATAAAATATTATAAAACTCATGTCCAAAATCTTGATGAAGGCAATTATTTTTTGTCATCTTCATACAAACCAACGTTTGGTAAAAGGCAATTAGAATGGAAAATAGAAAAAATAATGGAGTACTAGACGAACAACGAATAAAAATATTTTTTTTTTCATCAAAAAGCCATTACATTTAAAAACGATTAAAGAGGTTTATGATCAAATAAACTCCAATTGTTCTTTGGCAAATCTATCTTTTGTAGGTTAAGAGTCTAGAAAAGTGTTAGAGGTTGATATACGAGACAAATGATTGTATCTTTGTATTTATTATTGCGTTGATTATAGAATCAAAAAATTGTTAGAGAACTATTTTATTATTACTTCACAAAATTAAGAAAACATGCGATTAAGAGGCATACAATTTATTTATGACAATCAAGGTAGAAAAATTAGTGCAGTAGTGGATCTTCGCCGTTATGAGAAAGAGTTTGCAGTTTTCTTGCAAGAGTTATCAAAAAAGCGATCTGGAGGTACAACTACCAACACGAATCCTGTAATTGGAGACACGACAGATGTTGTTGGTTCGGGAGGCAATAATTCGGGTAGTACCGTGAATGCAAGAAAGCTTAAAATTGATGCATTGTTAAAAACAGCTCGATCTTATTATGGTGTACCTTATCGAACAGGAGGCATTTCTCGTAGTGGAATGGATTGCTCTGGGTTTACACAGACTAGTTTCAAAGCGATAGGGCTAAACTTGCCACGAGTATCTAGAGATCAAGCATTGATTGGACAGTCGGTTGCTAAATCACAATTGCAGCCTGGGGATTTGGTCTTTTTTGCAACGGGTACTCCAGGACGAATCAATCATGTCGGAATTGTAACGGATACTAGCAATCCTGATGCCATTCGATTTATACATGCTTCTAGTAGTAGAGGGATTATGGAGACATCTATGGGGATTAACTATTGGGTTCGTGCTTACATAAAAGCTAGACGAGTTGTTTAGAGGCAGCTTACAGGGTACGTCTTGAGATTAGAAAACTTTGTGAAATAATATAGATATTGCTAATAATAAAACGAAATAAGATAGTACTGCAAGGAAGGATTAAAAAAATAACTGTGAATCAATTTTTGAATAAAGGAAAAGTTTATCTATTGTTTCTTCTATTGTTTGGCGCTTGTGCTGGTTCGAAAAAGGTAAATTATAAAAATCCTAAAAGTGTTACCCTTGCTTTTTACAAAGCATTGGCAAATAATGACTACGAACGTGCCAAACAGTTGGGAACATCTGAAACCATAAAAGTACTTAGTATGCTTCAAAATCTTCATGATTTATTGCCAGAAGAAGAACAACGAGCAGCAAAGGAAGAAGGAGCATTGCAATTGAAATATCTTAAAAAAGCAACCTGCTTGCTTGGAGAGAAGGGGAGTGCAGAAACAGCAACTTGTCAAGTTTGTTGTGATGAGAATGGTGTTTCCAGTACAGCGCCCTTGACTTTAAGGAAAGAAAACCGTCGGTGGCTAATACACATAACAAAAGAAACGTTAGAGTAGCGTTGATGCTCAATCGCAAAACTGCTTAATGTGGCTTAATGTGTAGAAGTGATTGCCTATCAAAGCAAGTAAATGAATTGACTACAAACTAAAAAATTCGTCTAACTCAAAATAAGTTAGACGAAGCTTTATCTTAATCTCTAATTCTTTTAAAAGGTAGAGAATTATTTTAGACCACGTTTTTCGTCAGAAACAGTCAATTGCTTACGTCCTTTTTTACGACGGTTAGCCAAAGTCTTACGACCATTTTTTGTACTCATACGTTCACGAAAGCCGTGTTTGTTTTTACGTTTGCGATTCGAAGGTTGAAATGTACGTTTCATTATTCTATTGTATTTTAGATTATTGTCTTATTTCAAAAGCGGGTACAAAGATAGAAATAAAAATTTATTCTGCAAATTTTGCTACTAATCTTTAAAAACTTCAATCGTTTTTTCTTTTAGAATAAGATCGGTAAATTTTCCTTTAAAGCGAGTTGCCTTTACCATATGGTTATCAATCCAATGATAGTTTCCTCCGCGAGGCTTGCCCATTAACAAACTATGGTATTTAAATCCTTCTTTTTCAAGCCATTTTTCAGTTACTTCTCGATGTGCTTCTGTTCTAGACGTAAAAAAACAAATGCGATGTCCTTCATCATACCACTTATTAAGGGTTTCTAATGCATCAGGGAATGGTTTACAGGTAGCCATTCGTTCAGGTTCTTCATTAGGCACATCCTCTGTAATGGTTCCGTCGATGTCAATAAGGTAATTTTTTACGTCTTCGGGCAAAGTAGGACTAATTAAGTTCCCTTCTTCATCTACCAACTTTTTGAGTTGCTTGTCGTCCATGATTGATTTTTTTGATTTTTAATTATTTGAAAATCGAAAGCAATAGAATTAATTCCATCCCTTTTTTGTGCTTGATTTAACTGATGAAGGTGTAAAAATACGGTTATAAAATCAAAAAGCAGCTTGTTTTCAATAAAAATTGAAATCTTAGAACGAACAGTTGATCGCTTTTGAGTACCGAAAAAAGCAAGATTTTAGGTTAATTTTTTATGCTATCTGTTCCATTTTGGATAGGTAATGCAATGTGAATAGAGTCAGGAAGTTTCTTTTCTTCTCTGGGGGAAGGAGCAACGACATCATTTTGGACTTCAAATCTCCATCCAGCTTGTTCTACCAAGAGCTTGATAATTTCCAAGCTTTCGATTCCCTCGGCTCTTGCTTGATCCATTAATGGTCCTTGTGCCGCTTCTTTTTGTAATTTTCGTTTGGCGACCGCCCCAATACTTGTTAACTCTTCCTCTGTAAATGAGTTAAACATCCCTTCTTGAATATCATAATACTTAAGGTCGTGATCAATCGATAAAATTTCAGGAGCAGGGAGATTTTTGACACGCAAGACTTTATTTTCTGCGTCCACTTCAAATTGAGCCTTTTTTAAGTCATAACCTACCGAGACACGTGCGTTTACTTTGATAATAGCTTTCTTTCTGAGAATAGAAATATCCGACCAATAAGAATCGTTGTACTGATGAATATTGGAGAATTCACCTTCAACTGTAATTAATTTAGCTACTTTTTTGACACGCTCTAACAAAATATGTTGGTTGATATCAGGCATTGGATCCTTAACCTTTTTGGGGGCGCCAAAATAATTGGCATATAAAAATGCACCAACAAGAGCCCCAAATAGGAAAAAGCCAAAAGAATCGATTAATTTCATGTAAGATGATTGTTTTGTTTACGGCAGATTATAAAGAGGTATTAACGTATTCTAAAAATATTCTCTTTAAATAGTTTATTCGATTGTTTATACCAACCAAATCACTCGTGTTTTTGATTAATCCAATAACCATTATTTTTGAGCGAAAGGTTCCATGAATTTTATCTCATAATATAACTTTTCTTTCGTTGATTGGACAAAATCAGGACATAAAATTATCTTTTTTATAAAAAACTCAATCAAGAACGGTAAGATGTTCTATGAAAAAAAGAATGGACAAGTTGCATTTCTTTTGCTTTTCGATTTGTAAGCAATCGTTCAGAAAAAGTTATACCAACCACGTAGCAGGAATGTAGCTAAAATCTAAGTACTAACTAAAAAATATTTGCATAAGAAAAGGTGGAAGGTTGGTGGTAAACTAACTAGGCATTGTTTTTTTCGAATATTATTCACTTCTTGTAAATTTATTTTTACATTAATGCGAAGCTTATTTTCTCACCACATCAATCAAATAAAATGAATCGATTTACAGGAAAAACAGTTTTTATTACTGGAGCTAGTCGTGGCATAGGTAAAGCTATTGGACTAAAATTGGCTGCTGAAGGAGCTAATATTGTTATTGCAGCAAAAACAGCTGAACCGCACCCTAAATTGCCAGGAACTATCTATACGGCTGCTGAAGAAATGGAGGCAGCAGGGGGCAAAGCACTGCCTATTGTTGTGGATATACGAAGCGAAGAAATTGTACAGAAAGCTGTGGATAAGGCTGTAGAAACGTTTGGAGGAATTGATATCTTAATCAACAATGCAAGTGCTATTAATTTATCTCCAACAGAGCATGTTAGCATGAAACGTTATGATTTGATGCACTCGGTCAACGCTAGAGGTACTTTTTTGGCGACCAAATTGTGCTTACCACACTTAAAGAAAGGAAATAATCCACACGTTTTAAATTTATCGCCACCTTTAAATATGGACCCCAAATGGTTTGGCAATCACGTCGCTTATACGATGGCAAAATACGGAATGAGTATGTGTGTGTTAGGACACGCAGAAGAATTCAAGGACTATGGCATCGGTGTAAATGCGTTGTGGCCCAGAACGACTATTGATACAGCTGCTGTTCGAAATTTATTGGGTGGAGCAGAAATGGCGGAGCAATCTAGAAAACCTTCTATTATAGCAGATGCTGCTGGATTTATCTTAAGTCGTAATTCCAAAACTTGTACTGGAAACTTTTTTATAGACGACGAAGTACTGGCAGAAGAAGGTATTGTGAATCTTGATGAGTATGCAGTAAATCTGGAAAAAGACTTAATGCCTGATTTTTTTATTTAAAATAAAAAAAAAAGTTAAGGTGTTTGTGATGAGGTATTTAAGTTGATTTTTAGGGATTGGTTGTCTTGTTTTTAATATTTTTTTTCTAACAGGCACACCAAAATAAAATAAAGCAGCATCTACCTTTATACCCACCTATGAACAATGAAAACTAAATCTTGGCAATACACTATTTGTTGGAAAAGAAATGCTCCAATAAATAGTGTGGCCTAAAACCTACTTATGGTTACGGTATTATTGCTTCTCCCAACAAAGTAATAAATAGTAGTTTTTGCAACCGCAAGACAAGAACCCACAACCACGCAGTAGCCTGTGATTATTATAACCAACCAACAAAGGCAAATCATCTGAAGTAGAGAGAAGTGTATGACATACACACATCATTCTATTCTGCATTCATACACTGTATTGCCAACGTCTGTATTTTTATACCCAAAAAAGAAGAAGAATTTCTATAGACCTTAATTCGTATAGACTAGAAATAGAAAACAGGAATAACTTTGAAAATAATAGGATATTAGCGTAAGAAAATTTTGTATTGTCCTATTTATTTACAATTTTTGTGCATCGTGTCAATAATAGACCAACTATTTTGACACAGATAAATATTCAGGGAGAGGTGCCAGAGTGGTTGATCGGGCACGCCTGGAAAGCGTGTGTGCCTTTGCGGGTACCGCGGGTTCGAATCCCGCTCTCTCCGCCATAGAAAAAGAAAAACCAACTTATATGTAAAAGAAAACGTTCTTGAGCATAGATTGGTTCCATATTACCTTTATAAATTTACCGTCATATTTCATTACAACTATGAAATGTGATAAGAGTACAAACTAATCTAATTTTTGTTAAAAACTTTCGCAAACCATCGTTACGTTATGAAAAAGGTTTTCGTTTTATTTTTTGCACTTATCTTAAGTGTAGGCACGTACAATAATACTCTTTTAGCTCAAGATGAGCCAGGCGACACTACTACTATGGTAGAGGACACTATGGCTAATGAGCCAGATCTGATTCAAGAGGAGCCAGCTGAAGAGCCAAAAACAATGGCAGAACCAGAAGTGGAAATGTCTTTACACCAAGTTGTTAAAAAGAACTTTATTGATGGTGGTTGGGAATTCATGGCAATCGTATTGATTTGTCTAATTTTAGGTCTTGCTATTGCTATTGAGCGTATCATTACACTAAGTTTGGCAACTGTAAATACGAAAAAATTGATCGCAGAACTAGACAATGCTATTTCTAATGGAAACATTAAAGATGCTCAAGACATCTGTAAAGCTACTCCTGGTCCAACTGCTGAAGTATTGGGACAAGGTTTGAAGCGTGTTGATGATGGCATTGATGCTGTAGAAAAAGCAATTATTTCTAATGGTAGTGTTCAAATGGGACTTTTGGAAAAAGGACTAGTTTGGTTGGCTTTGTTTATCGCATTGGCACCGATGTTAGGATTTATGGGTACAGTACTTGGTATGATTGATGCCTTTGATTCTATCGAGAAAGCAGGTGATATTCAACCTTCTATGGTTGCGGGTGGTATTAAGGTAGCACTTTTGACAACAGTATTTGGTTTGATCACAGCGATTATTCTACAAATTTTCTACAACTATATTACTGCAAAAGTAGATAGTTTGGTTAACTCAATGGAAGATGCTACTATCAGCTTAATCGACATTTTGATTGACAAAGGAAATATATCTACTTCAAAAGTAGGAGAATAATTGTTTTTGATTAACTAATAAAATCTAGAATTATTATGACTGGAGCATATCAGTTTCTCAAAAAATATGGAGTAGCCATCGGATTTGGAACCGGTACTATATTGGCTGTTCTAACGTATGCTATTATATTAGGAGGGTTTCCAGAGTTTACACCTAGTAAAAAGGAGTTGTATAACTTAGGTATCTTCAACTTTGGTTTGTATACTACTTATGCCTTGATTATAGTTGCTTGTGCCTTGGTAGTGTTGTTTTCAATTATCAACGTGGCAAAAAATCCCAAAGGTTCTATCAAAGGGGTAGCTGGATTTGCTGTTTTGGTAGTTATTTTCTTTATCACTTACTCTATGGGAGATGGCTTGTTGACAGAGCAATTGGCTAAAAGTGATCCTATGTTAATACCTATGGAAACAAAGCAAGTTGGAAACACAATGGTAAAAATGCCTGTGGCACTTCAAGAGGGAGTAACAACTTCTCCTGAACTAAAAACAGCAGATGGATTAATTAAATTTAGCTATGTTATGATGTTGCTAGCAATTGTTGCTATGATTTTTGCGGCACTTCGTGATTTAGTAAAACAATCTTAAGCTATGGCTAAAAGAGATATTCCAGAAATCAATGCAGGGTCGATGGCAGATATTGCCTTCTTGTTATTGATCTTCTTTTTGGTAACAACAACTATACAGACGGATTCGGGACTTAGTGTCTTGTTGCCGCCTTATGTAGAGGAGCCGCCACCACCAGAAAAAAAGAACAAGCGAAATGTATTTGCTGTTCAAATCAATGCTAACAATCAATTGTTGGTACGTGGTCGCCCACTTCCTTTATCTGATATCAAAGAAATTAAAGTTCGTCTAAAGGAATTTATCATGAATAATGGTAAAGACCCCAATGCTTCCGATTCGCCTAAATTAGCGGTGGTAAGTTTGTTGAATGATAATGGAACTTCTTATGAAGCTTATGTAGGTGTTTATGATCAACTAAAAGCAGCTTATAACGAGCTATGGGAAGAATCTGCTCAACGCAAATATGGACGTAGTTACGAAGATTTAGACCGTAAGGAACGCAAATCTATACGAGACGAAATTCCGTTGGTAATTTCAGAAGCAGAACCAACAAGTATATCGACTTAGTTGCGTATGAAATTATAGATTCGTTTGTACATCATATCAAACAAGCATCAAGACCATTTAGGATTGATGCTTGTTTTTAGAACTTCTATCTAGCAATCTTTTGGAATAGTATGACCATTAAAAAGAAGTTCTTATGAAAAAAACGAAGAAAAAAATGGTACCTGTTGTTAGTGCAGGATCTTTGGCAGACGTTGCTTTTTTATTGTTGATTTTTTTCTTGGTAACAACTACTATCCAAACCGATACAGGGCTAAATGTCTTGTTGCCAGCTTGGACAGAAGACATTGTTAAACAGAATTATGAAAATAGAAATGTATTGTCTGTACATATAAATTTCAAAAATGAATTGATGATAGAAGGTGAAAGAGCTCAATTGAGCTCTTTGCAATCTAGAACAGAACAGTTAATTTTGAAAGAAGCCGAATCGCCTAAAAAAGCTATCGTGTCATTACAAAATGATCATGGTACCTCTTACGAAACTTATGTGGCGGTTTACAACGAAATTAAAGCTGGATACAATCATATTTGGGATAATGAATCGCTTCGAAGATTTGGACAACATTATGATGATTTGGATAAAAAATCGCAGGCTGCTGTTCGCAAAAATTACCCTTTGGTGATTTCAGAAGTAGAATCTTCAACTATTGCTATCAACCAATAGTGTAGAATTTAATTAGAAAGTTAACCTTATTGATTATAATATTAAGTTATGTCTAAGTTTAAGAAAAAAGGTAAAAAAGACGCACCAGGTATCACAACTGCCTCTTTGCCAGATATCGTTTTCATGCTATTGTTCTTCTTTATGGTAGTAACAAAAATGAGAGATAGTGAAGTAATGGTAAAAATTCAGGTACCGAATGCTTCTGAACTACAAAAATTAGAAAAAAAATCTTTGGTTACGCATATTTATATCGGTTCGCCAGTAGAGAAATATATTTCTCAGATGGGAACAGCACCTCGTATCCAATTGAACGATCAATTTGCCGATGCTTCGCAAATTCCATTGTTTATTGCCAATGAAAAACAAAAGGTAACACCTGCTAAATTACGTGATAAAATGACTTGCGCTATGCGTGTCGACAAAGGCGTTAAAATGGGTATTGTTACCGATGTAAAAACAGAATTGCGTAAAATTGATTTCCGTAAAGTGAGCTATTTAGCAACCGATTTGGGCGATCAATAAAAATATATCCCAGTAATGGGCACTCTAATCTACTAAGCCATTTTCTTTCAAAAGAAAATGGCTTTTCCTTTTGGTATTAGGAAGTTGTTATCCCTATGCTAAAAGACAAAAAACTTCTTTGGTAGATTCTTATAAAACCAAGATAAAGCTTTATATTTATATTAAATAGTTAGCTGCACTACTACTTCGTGGTCGTTGATAAACTAACAGGAATGTATTTTTTATCTTTTTGTTAACTAAACTTACGAGCATAGCGAGCGTACGCAATGTGGCAAGTAACTAAGCGATCTCATAAACTGGTCAACAAACTACTAAGTTGAGCAGTTTTTTGAATGTGCTCAATAGATGATTATTTTAGTACCATAACACCTGTTAATGATTATGCGCTTATAAGTATGATTTCATACTTGACTCCCTAATTTTATTTAGATAGGATAGCGTTGTTTCAACCTAAGTAATATGAAAGTTTTTATTTGTTTTCTTATCCTATTAGGCTTATTAAGCTCTTGCGAAATTCCAAAAGCTTTAAACCCATTTGACGACACAGAAGACCTTGTTTATCCAGATACAACGGTTACAATCAATTCTTTGGCACCCCAGATTTGTGAAGTTAAAGTAGAAGATACCGATAGTACATACATTGTTACGTCTTATTGGACCGATAAACTAACGGGAAGAATTATCTACAAGATGGAAGATGCCCCTTATCGAAGAAGCCGTATGCATGGTACTCAATACAAGTATGATGAAGAAGGTGATACCTTGTTGATCGCTCATTTTGAAAATGGTATTCGTATTGATTCTACTGTTTATTATTGGGGGAATGGCAATCCGAAACACAAATTCTTTTATTCTGCTGCCAAAGATGGAAACATTAATTTTGAAATCCAGTATCACGAAAATGGACAACGCAAAACAGATGTTGTTGTTTATGAAGATGGTGTGTTGACAGGAGCTGTCAACTATTATGACGATACCGAAAAAAATGAACGTACCGAAACGTATTATTATAGAGATAATGAATTGATTGGTATTCAAATTTACAACAAAGCATACGAAGAACTTGATCGCAGGAAAGAGTACCTACTTGCAGAGTATAGACAGGACTCAGCGCGTTTAGCAGAGGCTCTGTTAGCAGAAGCGGGGATAGGGGATACAGAGATCCCTGTTTATTATATCGGATCGGAAAAAGATGCCTTGTACGATGTCGGCGAACCTGATGATTGGGATATTATGAAAATTGATCCTGTTTTTATGTTGAAATATAATAATCGCTAAAAGAGAATCCTTTATTTAACTAAATGTTTAGAAAGTTGTTGTTAGTCGCAAGTATAACTTGCGACTAATGATTTTTTAGGAAGATGTGACGCGTAGTTGCTAGCATTGCTCCTAGACCATTGTTTTAATAAATGACGACTTGAAGCGTCTAATCTAAAAAACTCCAGACGGCTTTGGTCCACCCTGCAACGTCATCTTGCATAATATTATCATGCCCTGATTTTTCTAAAATAGTTAACTTTTTCTCTTCACTAACTAAGGCATTAAATATATCATCTACTTCTTGTTGTTTCACTTTAGGGTCCTTTTTCCCATAAATAATCAATGTTGGTATTGTCACTTTCTGGGCATAGGTCAAACTATTGTGTGCTTTAAAGTCCATGTTATTTTGAATACCTCCCCAAAAAAGAAGCAACTGAGGTAGAATGAAAGTAGGAATTTTCATATTTTCAAATCGATTGTATACTGCATCAGAAAGCGAACGAAAAGGACATTCTAAAATCAATGCTTCGGCATTTAATTGATAGTCATGTACCGCTTTGAGAATGCTTACTGCTCCCATCGATACGCCCAAGAAACTAATTGGCAAATCTTCGTAATATCGTCTAATGTATTGATAAGCAGTATACACATCTTGAGCTTCATGATAGCCAATTGATGTCTGAAATCCTTCAGAGTCACCATGTCCTCTAGCATCTACCAAAAAAGTATGGTAACCTAGTTTTCGAAGTACCTTGGCACGTTCCAATAGAGAAGATTTAGAGACACTGTATCCATGAAAAAGAATCATGACTCCTTTGGGAGTTTGTGTGGTTAAAAGCATCCAAGCATGAAGTTGAGGTTGACTGCCCAAAGTAACGGCTTGATAAGTGCTATCGGGAAGTGTTTTGTTACGGGGTTTAGGAATTTCTACCCCATAAATGCCTAATTTTATTTTATCCATTAGAGATTTATTATCTAGGGTGGCGGTCGTAACTTTGGGTAAATCTTTGTCTACAAAATGTGTAAAATAATAAGCATGATTGTACAATACAAAGTTAGAACTGATGAAAACAAATATAGACAAATACACTAGGCGTTTGAGCCATTTGCTAAAACTGAATTTCATAAATCATTGAGTCTTGTGATTAAGTAATCGTTCAAAAAAAATAACAAGTACCACGCAGTAGCAGTGTAGCTAAAACAGCCTTCTTTTTGCGCTACTCTTCATCAGAAAAACTTGTCTTAGCTCGCTAAGCCTTCCTTTTTCTTCTTTGATTCACAAAAAATAATCCCATTTTTTGTTCTTATTTTTTCTGACCACTTACTTATAAAGAAATACAAAGTAATAATACTCTGTTGATTTTTTAGCTTTTTATAGAAAAACATAAATAAGCATCTTGTATTAGTGCTACTACGTAGTACTTTGTGAGGGAGTTGCCGTTGATTATCAGTTTTTTAGGTTTAAAATAAGTAAGAGTGCATTTTACGGATAATTAAGCTGATATGATTTTGTGATGGAATTATAAAGTAAGAAAAAGAGATTCAAATATTGGGAGATTTTAAAATTTGTGGAATCTCTGACAAATAATTATCACTTTGAAGCGATTTTCTATGAATAACTCACATTATAATTAGTATTTTTAAGGTTGAATGACTTAGCCATAAGTATCCCTAAAAGTGGGGAGCAACAGTTGAGTTATATCGAGTTGATTATTAATAATATAGTTTATAATAAATGATCACTCTAAAAAAAGTAAGTGTTTTCAGCAAACGATTACTTAAATATCCGAAATGAACAATAAAACGAAATTTTAAATTATTATGTCAAATAAAAATCAAGCTTTTATAGTAGAGGGAGGACACAAGTTAAGTGGTGAAATAACACCTCAAGGTGCTAAAAATGAAGCCTTACAGGTGATTTGTGCTACGTTATTAACACGAGAGAAAGTAACATTAACCAACTTGCCGAATATAAAAGATGTGGTGATGTTAATTGATTTATTAAAAGGCTTAGGTGTTGTCGTTAATAAGGTTGATAACAATAGTTACACCTTTGAGGCAAAAGAAATTGATTTAGACTATTTGAAGAGTGTAGAATATGTACAAAAAGCAAGCAAAATAAGAGGTTCTGTGATGCTTTTAGGACCTTTGTTGGCTCGCTATGGAGAGGCTGTTTTACCGCAACCTGGTGGAGATAAAATTGGTCGCCGTCGATTGGATACGCACCTGTTGGGATTACAAAAACTAGGAGCAGCGTTTAATTATAATATTGATAAAAACATGTACTCCATCAAAGCGACCGAACTCAAAGGAAGCTATATCTTGATGGATGAAATTTCTGTAACTGGTACTGCCAATACCTTGATGGCTGCTGTAATGGCAAAAGGGATGACGACTATTTATAATGCTGCTTGCGAGCCTTACCTACAACAGTTGTGCAAAATGTTAAATGGAATGGGCGCAAGAATAACAGGTGTTGGCTCTAATAAATTAACCATAGAAGGTGTTGGTCAAATGTTTGGAACAGGGCATCGCTTGTTGCCTGATATGATTGAAATTGGTAGTTTTTTGGGAATGGCTGCCATGACTCAATCTGAATTGACCATTAAAAATGTCCGAGCCGATGCTTTAGGAAATATTTTGCCTGTTTATCGTCGTATGGGAATACAATTTGAAATTATTGGCGATGATATTTATGTGCCAGCGCAAGAATTATACGAAATTCAAACCTTTATAGATGGCTCTATTATGACAGTGTATGATGCGCCATGGCCTGGTTTTCCGCCTGACTTAATGAGTATTTTACTGGTTGTTGCCACACAAGCAAGGGGAAGTGTTCTGATCCATCAGAAAATGTTTGAAAGCCGATTGTTTTTTGTTGACAAGTTGATAGATATGGGAGCACAGGTTATTTTGTGTGATCCACATCGAGCTAATATTATTGGATTGGGTAGACAATATCCTTTGAGAGGAATAACAATGACCTCACCCGATATTCGTGCAGGGGTGTCTTTATTGATTGCTGCCATGTCGGCGAAGGGAACTAGTAAAATATTGCAAATCAATCAAATTGATAGAGGATACGAGCGTATTGATGAGCGCTTAAATGCATTGGGTGCTAAGATTAAGCGAGTAGACCTTTAACTCAAACTTAATATGAAAAGGACAAAAAGTAGAGGAGTATTTTATACTTTTGTAAAGTTCAATAAGCATTGTTTTCTAGAAATTAATACATTTTTAAAATAAATACATGTTTATTGTTTATTAATTCCTATAGATCATTTTAGAAGTTCATTTTTTTTATTAAATTAGTTGCCTTTTCAAAAGGATAAAGCTTTTTTTCTTTTGATAGAAAAAGCTTTAAAAGAAAGGAATAATAGGCTACCTATCGAGAAAGAAGAAGTATTATAATAACCTAACTCTAACAAAATAGATTCTATATTGTTTCGAATTTTTTCAATTTTTTAGGGATTTTATCAAAAAAAAACGACAAACCTTAAAGGATTAAGGAAAAGGAGTTCTTTATTATTAAATAATTCTTTATCTTACAATGTTATCTTTTAATAGATGTATTTTCATAACCCCGAGACATTCAGTTAATTTAAGACAGCTATGCAAGGAGTAGAAACCCTCAATATACAAGCCCCTTATACTGGGCTTCGCTCGTTTGAGCCATCCGACCGTTCATTCTTTTTTGGTAGAGAACGTCAACTAGATGAATTGTTACGCAAACTTCGCTCTAATCGTTTTTTGGCAGTAGTAGGTAGCAATGGGAATGGAAAATCTTCATTTATTAAGGCAATGTTGATTCCTCGCTTGAAGGAGGGATTTAATGGGCAAGCAGGAGCTGCTTGGCGCATTGCTACGTGTACTCCTGGCAACAATCCATTGGAAAACCTTAGTCGCCAGCTGGCACAGCGAAATGTGTTGCATGGAGACGAAATGATGGACCCTAGTTATCCTGCAAAAATTGAGGGAATGCTCCGAAATGGCAGTTTGGGAATCGTTGAGGCTTTCAAAAAATCTACGATCAGCCGAGGAGAAAACTTAATGATAGTTGTCGATCAATTTGAGGAAATATTCAACTTTAGTAAAAAAAATAAGAGAAACGAAGAGGATGCAGCTACTTTTGTCAATTTGTTACTGAATGCAAGTAGACAAAAAGAGGCTCCTATTTATATCGTTTTGACAATGCGCTCGAATCATATTGGTGATTGTGCCGAATTTAGAGGCTTGGCAGAGGCAATTAACGATGGTCAGTTTTTGATTCCAAGGGTAAAACCAGAAGATCTTAAACGTATTATTGTTAATCCTATTCAACACGATCGTGCGGTTAAAATCACAGGAGTACGAGCAGAAATAGATGATGCTGTTGTCAAGGCAATTATCAACGATTTAGGTAAAAATACAGACGAGTTAGCCACGTTGCAACATACGATGTTGCGTATGTGGAATTACTGGTTAGATAAAGAACAAAATACAGAAGTCGCTATTGCTATGTCGCACTACAAAGGTGTGGGAACCATCAAAGGGGCAATGGCGAGACATGCTGAAGAAGCATATTCTGACTTGGATACAGAAGAAAAACGCATCATTTGTGAACGTATTTTTAGAGCAATGGTAGAAAAAGCTCCTGATGGAAGCGCTTCTAGCCGTGCGGTGACTGTTCGGGAAATGATGGAAATAACCGAACGTTCTATGCGTGAGGTGCGCTTGGTGATTTATACCTTTAGCCAATCTGGACGACGTTTTCTAAATGCACCACCTGTTGCAGAAATAGATGAGGATAGTGTTATTAGCATTGCGCATGATAGTTTAATTAAACGTTGGACTCGTCTAAAAGGGTGGGCAAATGAAGAAGCTGAAGCAGCGGAAATGTATGGTCGCTTGTGTTCTGCGGCTGCTTTGTACCACGATGGGAAAGGGAGTTTGTGGACGAACCCAGAATTAATTATGGGGTTGAAGTGGTTCAATCCAGAAGAATATGATGAAGATTATTCTTGGAGACTGCCCCCCAACAAAGGTTGGTCAAAACGATATGAAAACCCTGAAATTGATTATGATCGAGCAATTGAATTTTTGACACTTAGTCATGAAGATGATGTCGCTGCTACCAATAGAGATCGTGAAGTTGAAGAGCGCAAAGATACTAAACGAAAACGATGGAGTGCCATTGGGGTAGGGGTTGTTTTGTTCTGTATTGGAATGATGTTGTGGGCACTTTATTCTGCTGCTTTGGCGCATCGAAGCCAACGAGTAGCTAATGCCAATGAAAGAGAATCTTTACGTCAAACTTATTTGGCCGAATTAAGTAAGGAGGAAGCAAGTCGCCAAGAATTTTATGCCGATTTGAGTGCTAAAAAAGCACTGCAAGAAAAATCTAGAGCAGAGGCTGCTAACTTAACAGCAATGGAGGCAGCTCGTATTGCAGAAGCTAGAGCCAGACAAGCAAAGGATGCTGAAAGAGATGCTAAGCGAAAAGCGGAAGAGGCTCGTTTGGCTAAAGAAGATGCATTGCGTAGCAAAGATATTGCAATAGCACAAACAGAAGTAGCCAACAAGGAGAAAGCAAATGCTATTCGCCAAAAAGAAATTGCATTGGGAATCAAAGGTCTTTCTATGGCACAAAGTATTGCGGTTAAATCGACAAAAGAAGAAAATGAAGATATCCAAGGGCTTTTGGCTAAAGAGGCATATGACTTAAATTCTGCAAGTGGTGGAGAAGATAAAGATGCTTTTGTGTACGATGCTATTTATAAGGCATTGAACCGCTTGGAAGAAGTCAACAAAAATAACCCTAATTTTAATGGATTGGATCAAGCACCAGACGGTAGAAGCAGAGTTGGTCGTATTCGTAACATCAAAGTTGCAGGAAACGATGGGCATATCTACACGGTTGGTTCTGATGGATTGTTGTTAAAATGGAAATTTGATATTTATGGTAGCAAAGCTGCTCGCAAAGATAAATCAAACAAACCAGAAATACTTTCTAGTAATACAGCAGTGGCTAGAACATTAGATATTAGTCCTGATGGCAAACAACTAGCTAGAGCTGGTGATGGAGATAAAGTACTTATTACAGATGCGAAGTCTGGACAAATTGTAAATGAGTTAGATGCGCACAAAGGACGCCGTATCTGGGCGTTAAAATATACGCCTAATGGCAAAGCTATTATTACGGCAGGCGATGATGGATCTGGCGGAACAGCTGTAAATTATACCAATATGGATGGTGCAACTTCACCTATTATTGGAAAAACGCCTTATCGATTAACATCTTTGGATGTTTCTAGTAATGGAGAGTACTTGGCAGGTGTTGGAAAATCATCTGAAGTATGGATTTGGAATTTAAAAAATCAACGTCGTGAATTTTTGTTGAATGATCCTAGAAGCGAAAAACATGCTACAGCTGTTGCATTCAATCCTATCGGTCGTTTTGTTGCGATTGGATACCAAGATGGAACGCTGATGATTTGGGATATGAACAAAGTGAATGAGGACCCGACTTATTTGCCTGAAAAATTCTTGCAACACGGTTCTTCTATCTCTGATGTTGAGTTTAGTAAAGATGGTACTCTATTGATTGTAGGTAGTTTGGATAAGTCTGCAACACTTTGGACTATCCGTGATGAAAAATATCGTGGTTATGGCGACTCAAAAGAGTTTCCTTATTTAGGAGCACAGTACAACCCTATTAAATTGACAGATCATACGGATTGGGTTACTTCAGTAGCATTTAGCAATGATGGAACAAAAGTTATTACAGGAACCGCCAATGGTCATTTAAAATTATGGGAGGTTGATATGACCCTATATGCTGATCAAATTTGTGATATTGTTCGCCAGAATTTAAGTGATAAAAGTTGGAGAAGATACATTGGAACAGATGACCCTACTGGAAGAACACTTTATATTGAAACTCCAAATGGCGGACGTCGAATTCCATTCTCTACTTGTGGAGAAATGGTTCCCCAAATGAGAGAGGCTCGAAAGTTAGAAGAAGCAGATAACCAATAGAAGAAGAGCGGAGTCAGAGGTTCATAAATCTTTGACTCTGTTTTTTTATGGGATAACTAATGAGAGGGGAGAGGACAACGATAAAAGAAACCCAAATGCCGAACTAGCGATCTCTAAGTTTAGGTACTATACTTCTCATAATAATGGCATTAAGTGAGTGCAGAAACCTTTTAGCATTCGAACCTATTAAAGCCTTTAAAACACAATGGCATTGTAATCATCTAGTTATTGTTAGGTAGAAGTGCAAATGGAATGAACTATAAATAGGGCATCTACTTAATTCCCTCAAAAAATTATCAAATTACTGGCACAATTAATTATATTAGTTGCATATATTAGATGATAAAAGCTCATCAAAGCTCAATCATCACTTAGCCTAAGACTTCTAGAAGTGGCTATTGTAATAAATTGCATGATATTTAGAACCAAAACTATTTAACTATAAAATACCGAAATAATGAAGGTGAGATTGTACTGTCCTGTCATTTCGTTTGCTCTACTATGCTGCGCATTTAGTCTACTCAGCATTAGCACTGCACAGGGGCAAAAGGGAAAACGAGGGACATCCTCAGACAATTGCCAATTGGATGAAGCTAAAAAATGGTATGAAGAAGGAGAACTTGAAAAAATCGAGTCTATCGAAGCTTGTGCGAAAGATCCCAAGTCAATGTCAACGGAAAAGCGTTTAGAAGCATTCCAATTGATAACAGAAAGTTATTTGTATAGGGACAAAATTGGTGCGGCAGACAATTCTTTTAGGGAAATACTCCGAATCAATCCGCTCTATGAACCAGATACGATGGGAGACTCTTATCAGTCGTACGATTTAATTTACCTTTCAAGAACATTCACTAGGAGACCTATTTTTTCTATGTACTTTGGTGGTGGACTTAATTTTTCATTGATAGAACAATTGCAGAATTATGGGGTGGACAATACTTCTGGTACGGCAGATCATGAGGGGTACTTGCGAGAAGTTGTTTTTGGAGCCAATGCTACTGTTGGTTTTGAATTGCCTTTGTTGTATAATTTTGATTTGACATTGGATGCTACTTTTGCTTATCGCACATATGCATTTGGTGATTCGATGTATATTTCTGCTACAACGGCTAATCCTACAGGGTTAAACACCAATGATTTAAATGCCACCAAAGGACAAGGACCATTGTTGTATTCTACATTGAAATTTAAAGAGAATCAATTCTGGATAGATGTTCCATTGATGTTGCGGTACAATGTTACTAAATTTAAAGGTGTATTACCTTATGTTTATGCTGGTGTTGCTGCTAATTTCTTGTTGTATGCGGATATGACAGATGTTAGTCGAAGAACAGAACCAGAAACAATTAGAGCTGAGTTAGGAGGTCAATCTACGATTGCTAATAGTGTGGTTATAACAAAATTGAACGATAGACCGTCTCTTCGTACCAATGTAAATGTTTCTTTTGTTGCTGGCGCAGGAATCAAGTTTCGATTGGGACGCAATTTTCTATATGCTGATTTCAGATATACACGAATGTTCTTAAATAACGTAGATATTAACAATCGTTATTCTAATTTAGAGTTGGTGTATTATCATGGTCATGTGGATAATGATTTTAGAACAGATAATTTTGCATTGACGGTTGGTTTTGTAAAGGCATTTTATGTGCCTCGCAAAAAGCATCAATACAATCCAATTATTATCAATAATAAGTATAATAAATGGTTGGAGAAAGAACGCAACTATGTAAAGAGAGAAACAGACGAGGACATCAAAAGAGAGTTGAACAGTACTCTTAAGGAGATGGAGCGAGAAAAACCAAGTCTTATAGAGGACATTCAAAAAGGTAAAACAAAAGGCTCTAAAATGTTAGATGATAAGAAGAAACAAATCGAAGATATTAAAAATAAGCGAGTCAAAGTTGAAGTAAAATACGAATAAATTATGCTGCATATATCAAGAAAAAATGTACTTCTTATGTTGTTGGTTTTGACAGCATATTTAAGTTCTAGTTGTGAAAAAGAGCAAATTGCTCCTAGTAACCAAGAAGTTGCCTTTGTAAAATATTATGGACACGTTGGAGCTCAAACAGCTACAGATGTTGTTCAAACAGCAGATGGTGGATACATTCTGTTGGGGTCTACCAATTCATATAGTTCTACTGACAAAAGAGATATCTTTGTTGTTAAAACAGATTCTTTAGGGAACGAGTTGTGGAGTTCTGCTTTTGGTCGCCAAGAAGGAAATGTGGATGCCAATTTTGACTATTTGCGATTTGATGAGGAGGGAATTCGAATTATTGAGTTGCCCGATCAATCTGCTTATATCGTTGCTGCTAACAGAACATATTACAATTACCCATCTTCGACTAGTCAAGGAACAGGGGTAGAAGGCCAAACTAAAATTGCTCTATATCAATTGGATTATGCTACGGGAGCTCCAACGACAACAGATGGTGTTGAACTACAAAGCAATACCAATACACAGTTTACAGAGAAGGTTTCGGATATGAAATTGGATACAGCAGGTGGCTATAGTTATGTTGTTACTGGTTATTCAACGAACGTTAATAGAAGCAAACCTTATAACACCGATCAGACAGGAGGAGCATACGATAATACCGATGTCTTTACGGTTTTATTGAATAGTGATTTTACTATTAACTCTGGATGGACCTCTAGTAACTGGTTTTATGGGTTTCCTTGGGATGATTATGGTGCATCTATCCAAATTTTGCCTCAAGGGTACCTGATTTGTGGTATCTCTCATGATGGAGCTACTGCTCCGTCTACACAAACAGGTAACTTTCTACCTAGAATTCATGCTGTATTAGTGGATAAATCAGGGGGAACACCTTTGAGTAGAAAGACAATTTCGGTAGATGGAGATTATTTTTCGGGAGCATATTCTGTGTATGATGCAGACAATAATGTTGTAACGATTGCAGCTCATGTAACTAAAAATGAAGCAAGTACCAATGGAAATGATGGGCAAGCTGTTTTATTGCAATTACAAATACTGGGCTTGCAAATAACAGAAGTAACTGCCGGAGCTACTGTGAGTCCTTTTTTGAGGTATTATGATTTGAAAGATAGAAATGGCAATGGAGGAGTACATTCTGTTGCTTCAATTGCATTACTACCAGGCAATAATGGCTTCATCATGTCGTCTACACACGAGGCTACTTTGTTTGAAAGTGATATTTGTATTACTAAATTTGATACCAATTTGGATATAGATACTGGAACAGGTTGGCCCTACTTTTTTGGTTATGCTGATGGGAATAGCCTTGTTCTGACGAGTGATCAAGCAGGTACAATTCTGCCAATTATGTCTGGTTCAACAGCTCAAAGTTCTCTAACAGGTTATGTGTTTACAGGCAAGTTTGGGTTAGGAACTAACAATATGATGGGATTAGTAAAACTGAACTTAAATGGAACGCTTTCCCCTTAGTAAGTTGTTAGGTGATTAAGAAGGTTGTAAAATAGATTAGGCGTTAAATCTTGCTCTTAATTTAGCTTACAATAACTAGCTTTAGTGCTACCTCGGGTATATAAATTTAATAGAAAAGAACCAATTTAGAATTATCAAAATAAGAACTAAACAATGGAAATTACATACGAATCAATAAAACCGTATATTCTGGAAGAAAAAGTGGATGGAAGTAAGGTGCTTTGCAAGTTTCAAGTAGAGAACCAAGTCTTTGACTCTGTTGCTCATATCAAAACTAGTACAGCAGATGGTACGGCACGTGTAAAAAAAATGGTTACCAACACGGCTTTAGGACGATTGCGTTCTTCTGTTTTGCGTGTCTTGCGTAAAGCTGTTGGAGGAGGGTTTGCAGGAACTGCTGTTTCTATGGCAGGAAATGAGATGTTGCGTCAAGGAACAGATGGTCTGAAAGTTTCTAAGAAAGATAAAGAAGCGGCTGTCGTGAGAGCATTTGAAAAAATTATGGTAGAATTGACACTTGAAAGAGGAAAATGGCGCTTGGCAACAGAATTTTCTGAATTTGAAAAATTGATCAAAAGAAATCCATTAACCAAAGCTTATGACAAGAAAATCTTAGCTCGTATGTTAGTGGAAATGGCTCGTGCAGATGGTACGATAGAAGCAGAAGAAAAAGCATTTTTTGATGACTTTTTGAACAAAGAAACAGGTACATTAGGCGAATTGATGCGTGCTCCTTCGATTTCTATGGTAGAATGTGAAGAGGTTAGCGAAGAGGCTAGGGAAAATGTATTTATGATTGTAGCAGCAGTAGCGTTGACAGATAATGAGTTTGCTGATGAAGAACAATTAAAATTGGACGAATATTCGCAAATGTTTGAGTTTTCGGAGAAAAAACATGAAGAACTATTGCGCTATGCACAAGATTATACTATTGAGGCATATATTCGAGCCAATGGTCAAATGTCAAGAGATGAAATCTATGCCTTTGCGGATAAGATAGGAATGGAAAGAGGAGAGGCTGAACGCACTCAAATTCGTCTTGAAAAACGATTGAATTAAGAAAACCTGAGTTGTTAAATAAATTTAACAGGACTTGGGGAACTCCTAGAAGACGTTAGGTAGTTATAAGTAAGTGGCACAAAAAACTACTTACTCATATTATTCATTATAAAAATCGTAAAACAATGTCTGACAAGAACCAAAAAAATCCAAAGACGCATGATGATCTAAAAGGTTTTGATATTAAAATCAATGAATTTGGAGAAATTATTTCTTCTTATTCAGTAGATAAATTAAATGGGTTTTTGAACGAGAATGTAGAAGATAAAAAATTAAAAGATCGAGAGGATTTAGATCTTAAGTAAGTGGTGAAAAGAAACCGTATCATAAAAATAGTTTTTTGGTGCGAAAACTTTGAGGCTAATAAAAATATAGCATACCACTCATAATAAAATGAGACGATTTGATCAGTCAAATCGTCTCATTCTTATTTTATCATAGAAAATGAACAATCATAACCTTAGATGGTTTCTTTTTTATAGTGGTCATCCCAATTTTTTACTTGAGGATCTTTCAATTTTCCAACAGATTTGCCAACCAAAGTAGCGACAGTAGCATCTCCTGTGACATTGATGACCGTTCGACACATATCTAATGGTCGATCCACAGCAAATATAAGGGCAATCCCGAATGCTAGTTTGTCAGAGGGGATTCCCAACGTATCCAAAACAATAACAAGCATTACCATTCCTGCTCCTGGTACAGCAGCAGACCCAATGGATGCCATCGTGGCGGTTATGACAATGGTTAATTGATCTCCTAGGCTTAAATCAAAGCCAATTACTTGACAAATAAAGACAGCAGCTACTGCTTGATATAAACTAGTACCGTCCATATTAATTGTTGCACCAATTGGGCACACAAAGCTAGTTACCTCTTTTTCGACCCCTACATGTTCTTCTACTCGTTCCATAGTTACTGGCAAGGTAGCGGCACTCGAACTTGTAGAAAAGGCCAATAGTTGAGCTGGACTGATAGCTTTGAGAAAACCAAGCGGAGAACGTCCTGTAAATAGCTTGATAGCTGCCATATAAATGCCAACCATTAACACAAGCCCCAAAACAACACAGAGGGCATATTTGAACAATACTCCAAAAATTTCAGGATCGGTACTTACAGTTAAGTTGCACAACAAAGCAAACACAGCATAGGGCGAAATGAGCATGATGACATCAACCATTTTTAGAATGACCTCGTTGAGACTATCAAAAAAATCGTGCATTGGCTTTGCTTTTTCTTTGGGTATTAAAAGTAAGCAGATGCCAAAAAATAGAACAAATACAATAACTTGAAGCATGTTTCCATTGCTGCTTGCCGCCGCAAAAATATTATCAGGCACCATGTCAATCACAAATTGTAAAGGTCCTACTTGTGACTGTGCTGCTCCTGCTGCTACTTTGCCAGCACTTTTGTCCATATTACTAGCACTAATTGCATCAATGGTACTTTGAGATAAACCCACTCCAGGTTGTAATGTATTGACAACGACTAGACCTAAGGTTACGGCGATTACGGTTGTTACTAAATAGGTGCCAATTGTTCTACCTCCAATTTTGGAAAGTTTGGATATGTCTTGCAGGTCAGCAATTCCTTTGGTTAAGGAGGCAATAATTAATGGGACAGCAATCAATTTGAGTAGATTGACAAATATTTTACCAATTGGATATACCCAGTTGAGGACAAATTTTTCACTTCCATCAACATTTTTTAAGGCAAAACCAATAGCAATACCAGCTGCCATCCCGATTAAAATTTGCCAATGTAAGGCCAACCCTTTTTTATTTTCCGACATCTATTGAGCGATTTAAAGAAGTATTCAACTTACTTCTTGCGTATTTATTGTTTTTTTTCAAAAAAAAATGAAAAAACTGTATCCTTTCTACAAATAGGAGTTATACCAGTAGAGAAGAAAAAGTTCTTTGTCATTTTAGTATGTTGAAACCAAATATAGTCAAAAAAAGAAGCCATTTTATAAGATATATCAGATAAGTTACGTTTTTATTCTTCCTAAAAGCCTAATTATGGTATAATTACTGAAGTATATTTCTATTGAAAATGAATTTGATGACAGTCAATTTGATTTGTGATTTCATCTTGTGAATGAATCGAATAGCGAAAACTCTATTGATATGAAACTAGTGGTTACTGTTATTATGAGTTGGCTTATGATGCCAATTCTAGTAGCACAAGACAGTACAGCAACAACCTGCCTCCCCAAAAAAACATTGGTTATTAGAAAAAAACAAACTCTAGAACCTAGTTTAGCTCCCAAAGACGAAACAATTGTCGTTGCACCTGTAGAAAAAAAAATATCCATTTTGAAAACAAGTACCATAGATTCGCTTCAAGGCTCAACAATTGATCCTCAAGAAAAAATAGTGCAATTGCCAACTTTAGCTGGAGGCGATTTTGGTCTGATGAACATCAAACCCTATCGAGCAGGAATGGATCTAAAAAATTGGAAATTTGTTGTTTTAGAATATTCTGTTAATCAATATGGTTGGGTAAGTCAGGTTGAGGTGCTAAAAAGCAATGATTCACGTTTAAAAAATGTAGTTTTGAGAAAGCTAAAAGCTTCGAAATGGAATCCTGCTAGAAATCAATTGGGTGAACCCATCAAATATAAAATGTATCAACAAGTTGTCATCGTAAAAGATAGAACATATGAAGAGGACTATAGGAGAAATTATTAAATGCTTTTTGATAGGAGGTCTGCTTTTGTGCATTCAACCGATACAAGCTCAAGTAACGATTTATCCAGAAGTATATCCCGATTTACCTTTCGACTTAAAGAAGGTGTCGGAGTTGGGAAACAATAAATGTTCCATCTGGAAAGGAACATACAAGAGGGGTGCAGAGGATCGTTCAGGCGAAATGTGGGCAGAAGCAGTGGAGTATTCTCATCAATATCAACGGTATGAATTTGTAGATGGGAAAATGGGGATGATTTCAACTTATTTGCCATCAGGATTCAAAAAGTGGAGTATAGAATACTTTTATAAGCAAAATTTGATCTCGGCGGTTGAGAAGTTGAATTACGATTCTTTGCAAAACACAAGTTTGGATTATACCTATGTGTATATCTACGAACATAATGGAACGCCCTTTCAGCGAGTAAAAATGCATGGTGCACCCAATAAGAGTGTGCGTTTGTTAGACGAATTTGAATTTGATAGTCTAAATCGAGTGGTACGGCAGAAAACCACTGCTGTAGGAACCTCTCCTTATATGGATAGTTTAGTAGGCTTGTTGGATAAAGAAAAATTGTTGACCGTGACGGAATATACCGACAGCACCAATTCTTGTCGTGTGTACAAAAACTTGTATGAGATTACCAAAGATAGAAAAACATTCTTGGACGAGGAGGGACAGCCAGTAATTACGCAAGTACGAAATTCGTCAGGAAAGATACTCTTTACAATTGATTATAAATATGAGAATAATCGAATAAGCAAGAAAATTCATTGGGTCATGCGCGAACCGACAATGAGTTCTCGTGTATCTGAGGAGCCTGAAACAGTTGTTAAAAAGAAGAAAAAGAAGAAAAAAAAGCAAGGCCAACTGGCAACTTCGCCAAGAGATTTGAATAATTCTCCGACTGATTTGGACAAAACTAAAGAAAGAGTACCATCTTTACCGCCAAGACCAGAAATTTATAAGTTGGAATATTTTACGTATAACAACGATGGCTTACTGGAAATGCACATTACCGAAGAAGATGGAATTCAGACAATTTTAGAGTACACGTATTTTAGCGAATAAGAGGTTTGACGGAGCTTATTTTTTTGTTACCTTAGATGGAGAGATTCAGACAATACAACGTGTGGTAGGAAATAGGGATTTATTCGTAACAATAGACCAATAACGTTCCTAGAAATTTTGATGATAAACAAGAGAAAAGGTAGCGAAAACAAAGGAACGCAAGCTTTTTGAGAAAGTTGATCACAAAACTATTACTTACATCTGTTCTCATTAATTGCGAAGGGTTGTTGAGACACTTAGAAATGGAGTCTGTTACCAATCGTTGACCAATTAGATTAACAAATGTTCTACAGACCTCTGGGCTAGAAGTTTCTTAGATTGAATGATTAATTAGAATACTATATATGTCAACATCCAAGTATACCGTCACACAGCAAGCTATGGAAGATGAATGGCTTGAAGTGCAGGCTGCACAGCAAAATCCTGCTAAGTTTAGGGTTTTGTACAATCGTTATTATGAGCCTATTTTTAGGTTTGTATACAAACGTACTGTTGATGAAGTGCTTGCTGCGGATTTGACGTCGCAGGTATTTCTGAAAGCAATGCAAAAGATAGATAAATATGTTTTTAAGGGAGTTCCTTTTTCTGCTTGGTTATTTAGAATTGCTAGCAATGAAATTGCACAACACTTTAGAAAACAAAATAAGAATCGAGTGGTTGCTTTAGAAGAGCGTACCGCTCAAGACCTTGAAGAAGAATATGAGGACAAAGAAGATTTAGAAATAAATATTACTGTTCTTAAAACTGTTATTCAAGATTTGAAACCTGATGAGGTAGAGTTGTTAGAACTCCGCTTTTTTGAAAAAAGACCTTTTAAAGAGGTAGCAGATATTTTAGACATTACAGAAAATAATGCAAAAGTTAAGATTTACAGATTGTTACAGAAAATGAAGAAACGATTTGTGAAACAAAAACGATCGGATTAAGGGAAGATGGAACACTAAATCACTGATCTAATTCAACCGTTTTAAAGTAAAAAGAAATGAAAGACAATTACAATATTAAAACTAATCCTCCAGAGTTAAGTTCTGAGCAAATTAGCAAGCATCAAGATTTTGACGCTCTGTTTGCGCAGTTTCAAGAAGCAACTGTTCCTCCTAGTAGTGACACCAAGGAGAGTACTCCTGTTCGTTCTATTAAGAAGGGAGGAAAAGTATCACCAAGTTTTATTAAGTATGGAACAGGAGCTTTAATGGCTGTTGCTGCTTCTATTTTATTGGTGTTTATGATTCGTCAATCGATGTCTAATGCAAAAATGGACGTGCCGATTGATCAAATTAACGAAGTTTTTGCATTACAAGCTCCTATGCCAAAAATTCAGAAACCATTTGGTAATTTGGTTGTCAATGCTGCGGAAGAAGGAGAAACATTAAATTATGAGTCGGGCTCTAAAATTATTGTTCCAGCTTCGGCTTTTGTAGATGAAAAAGGTAAGCCTGTAAAAGGAAAAGTAGACATTCAGTATCGAGAGTTTAACGATCATGTGGATATGTTTTTGGCAGGAGTGCCGAAAGAGTTGGACAAGCATCAAAACTTACAATCGGTAGGAATGATGGAAATCAAAGGCTTTCAAGATGGAAAACCTGTCTATTTAAGCATGGACAAGACGCTAGAGGTAGAACTACAAGGCAAGGTGGCTGCCAATATTCCAACGAATGATTTGAAGGTGTATGTTTATGGAAAGCAGCAGGATGCATGGGAATATGTTGCTAATGATAATGTTGAAGTACTAACAGCAACCACCACTAATGGAACGACAACAACACCAACGGTTGATCCTAAGACAAACCAAGAGTTAGTTGAGCAGGCTAGAGCAACCTTAGCCCAAAGCAAGCCTAAAAAGCCGATTAAGCCAGGAGTACGTGAGAATATGCAAGTATTTGACTTTGATATAAACGAAGAAGAATTTCCAGAATTAGCAGCTTACAACCAAAACGTACAACTAATGGCTTCTGCAAGCCAACTGACAGCAGGAACATTTGATACGTCGTGGAACTCTGTTACATTGACAGGGCTTGGCAATGATAAGTATCGTATGGAATTGGTTTATGAGACGAACGAAGGAAATATTGTTAGAACATTTGAAGTTTATCCTGCGATTGAAGATACTGAAGAAGCAATGGCTTTGTACAAAGAAGAATTGAAGGCTTATTTTATTCGCTTGGAGCAATGGGAATCAGATGTTTTAGTAGAAGTCCAAAATTTGAGCGAAGAGGCAGTTGTGGAGCATGATATTGCATGGAAAGAGATTATCAATCGGTTTAGGATTAATAGATTTGGGTTATGGAATTGTGGCAAGGAAGTAGAAATGAAAGATGCATTGAAAGTACAAGCTAACTTTGTTGACGAAAATGGGGTTGCCCTTGCTGTCGATCGATTATTTGTAACCAATAAGGACAAACAACTCTATTACTTTGCGCCCAATGAAGAAAATAAAAGCACTGCTGAATTAAAATACGAGGCTACTGCTGAGAACAAAATATGGGCTTTAACCAAAGAAAATGAACTATTGGTTGTTAATGAAACTTCTACAGAAGAGGAAACCTTGAACTTTAAAATGCGGTCGGTTGGTATTATTGAAACGGAGGACGATATTAGAGAGGCATTAATGTTCTAGGGGTGTGTTTTGTTTTTAGAATGCTTTGTTGAAAACACAATATAGCAGCACGACCAACTGCGAATAGATATGATAAAAAAAACAAGTTGTCAGCTTACTGACAACTTGTTTTTTTTGCGACACAGAACAGGGCAATCTCTTTATCTTAGTTTGTATGGTCTTTGTTGTTATTGCTTTTATTTTCTGATGACGTATCATTATTTTTTTCTTGATTATCATCTGTCAAAGTAGGAATAGGTTCCATTGTTTCAACAATATTATTATCTAAAACAGGAGCTTTTGTTTCTTTAGGTTGCGGTTCATTATCCGAAGCGATTGTTTTTTCTATCGGTTTCACTGAAGGCTTCTCTACTGGTTGCTCAAGGCTTTTTTTAACCACTTTTTGAGATGCTCCTTTTTTGTTTTGTTGTTCCGTTTGCTGCTTTTTTTCTGCGGCTAAAGCCAAACGTTCCTCTACCGTTAAGTTAGTTTTAGCTGTTTTATTATGGTTCGGTTTATTAGAATTTTTGGTAGCTTTTTTGTTATCCGAAGCAGCTTTTTTCTGATTCGTATCTTTAGATTGCTCTCTATTATCTTTCCTTGGTTTTTGTTCCCTATCTTTTCGATTGCGTTTTTTGTTAGGTTTGTTTTGTTCTTCAGGAGCAACACCATCGTTATCAATAATATCGTCAGGAGAAGCATCCATATCGTTAACAGCAACTACTTTTAGTGGATTACCAGTCATCTCAATATATTCTGCACGCTGTTTGGCACTATCTATTGCTAAGTACAAAGATTGTCTAAAAGATCTAAAATCTGCGATGTTTTTTCCTGCAATATCAAAACCAGTTCCATGGTCAGGAGAGGTACGAATAATCGGGAGACCAGCTGTAAAGTTAATACCTTCGCCAAAAGATAGTGCTTTGAAGGGAACTAGACCTTGGTCGTGATACATTGCCAATATTCCATCAAAATTGGCAAAATTGCCCGAACCAAAGAGCCCATCAGCAGCATAGGGACCAATAGCCAAGATACCTTTATTTTTTGCTGCTTCAATAGCAGGTATAATAACATCGATTTCTTCTGTTCCCAAAACACCACCATCGCCTGCATGTGGATTCAAGCCCAATACTGCAATAGCAGGTTTGTCAATGCCAAAATCCATTTTTAGACTTTCATTCATTAGTTCAATTTTTCTAAGAACTAATTCTGTCGTAATCGTAGTAGCAACTTGGCTGATCGGAAGATGATTGGTAACCAATCCAATTCTTAAATCTTCGTTGACCATCAACATTAAGTTTTCTTTGGCTTGAAATCTAGAGGTCAAATATTCGGTATGCCCAGGATATTCAAAACCACTCATTTGCATGGCTTTTTTATTGATAGGCGCAGTAACCAAGGCATCTAAATGCCCTGCCAACAAATCTTCTGTTGCTTGTTCTAGAGAAAACATCGCATATTTGCCCCCATCAACAGTGCATTTTCCCAATGTAATTTTTACATTTTCCATCCAACAGTTGACCACATTAACGACATTGTCATTTGCTGCATGAATGTCATTAATATTATGTAAAGATAAATCCTTGATTTTAATGATGTTCTTGTGATAAGAAGCAACTTTGGTTGATCCATATAAAATAGGAGTACACCAATTTAGAATACGTTTGTCTGCTAGAGTTTTTAAAATAACTTCTAGACCAATCCCATTGATGTCACCTACTGAAATACCTATTTTTAATCTTTTATTTGTCATAAATATATATGCAAGCAATTCGTACTTGCTATTTTGTCCAAAGTTATATCTTTGGAAATGATTTAAGAAAGTATGGGCTGCGAATTTATTGATTTTTTAATCTATCAATTGACAGCCAAGTAACCCTTTGTCTTGTGTATCTGTTAATTAAATCTTTAAGTGAGTTAACCATGATACAACTTAACAAACAGCACATCTGATTTTTAACTAGAATTTAGTTATAGCTACAAAGATACGGAAAAATGTGGAATATCATGACTTTGTATAATTCAAGAAGAAATTATAAAGCAATTGAACCCCGTATCCTGTTCCTCCTTTGGAACGATAAGCATCTTCATGATGCAAGAAGGCAACACCAGCCATATCGATGTGTATCCAGTCATAATCTGTAAAATGTTCTAGAAATTTGCCCGCCGTAATTGCTCCAGCCATCGGACCTCCTAAGTTTTTTAGATCTGCAACATCGGATTTTAGCTGTTCGCCATATTCTTTCCATAAAGGAAACTCGACCAAACGCTCGTGTACTTCTGTTCCTGCTTGTATGAGTGCTTTTTTTGTTGCAGCACTAGCTGTTCCCATCAAAACAGCACCTTGATTACCGATAGCATGAGCTGCAGATCCAGTGAGTGTTGCCATATTAATAACCAATTCAGGGGTATATTGTTTGGCATAGTGCAATCCATCGGCCAACAACATTCTACCTTCAGCATCTGTATTTAATACTTCTACTGTTGTGCCACTGTACATAGTGATTACATCGCCAGGAACATACGCATTAACACCAGGTCTGTTATCAGTAGAGGGCACCAAACAAATGAGATGAATGGGTAATTTTGCTTTGGCAACGGCATACATAGCACCAATAACACCTGCTGCACCAGCCATATCCGACTTCATGAAATCCATTGAATTGGCAGTTGGTTTTAAGCTTAGACCTCCTGTATCATAAACTACTCCTTTGCCAACTAATACAATTGGTTGTTTATTGGTAGGGCATTCTGGTTTCCATTCTAAGATGGAAAATGTAGGTGGGTCATTGCTACCTTTATTAACAGCTAAAAGCCCTCCCATCTTTAGGGCTTCTATAGCTGCTTTATCAAGCACTTTAACGGAAAAGCCAGCTCTCTTACCGAGTTTTTTGATTTCTTCAGATAATTGAACAGCAGTTAAGAAGGAGAGTGGTTCGTTAACCAAATCTCTAGCAGCACAAACACCTTCTAATACATTATTTAAAAGTGTAACTTCTTTTTTAGAAATACATTCCTCTAAAAGATAAAGCGTATGAAAAGGACTAGTTAGTTGTTCTTTCTCTTTAAAATATTTTAAAAACTGGTAATTGGTCAAAACGAGACCTTCCGCATAAGAAGCACTCAAATTATCGTTTGTGTAATCCAACAAAACGACTTCATTAATGTGATGTTTTCGAAGTGTACCAACAGTTTTTGAAGCTATTGACCGAATCTGTTCCTTTAGTTGAGCACGATCATCAATTGTCTCTATTATTTCTATGATGATATACTGATTCAGTCGAGGAATCAAGAGATGCTTCGTATCTTTTTGGACGGCTTGTTGTACAATTGCTTGTTCGGTTTCTGTTAACAACGAAGTAAACCAAGAATTCTGATTTTTGTAACTGAGTATGATTAAATCTTGGTTTTGGGTGTGGCAATTGGTCGAACGTAAAGTTGTCGTCATATTATAATTATAGTATAAATGGGGAAAATAGTGGAAGAATTTGGAGATTTTACTCTTTATGCTAATATAATTAATATTAGGAATATAGCAAACTATTTTATATTCAGCTCTGTGTACAATCAAATTTGAGTATCTATTGTAAACAATTAAAAGAAGGGACACGATAATCAGGATTTTTATTGTATTTTTGTTATCTTATTAGCAGATCATAATTGACAGCATTACCAAAAAAATAGAATGAAGGCAAAAAAATCATACGGACAGCACTTTTTAAATAAAGAATCTATAGCAATGGATATTGCTAAGAGCTTGTTGTTGCGGGACCAATATAAGAGTGTGGTAGAAATTGGACCTGGCAAGGGTATGTTGACCAAGCATTTGATGGAGGAATATGCAACAACACATGATTTGAAAGTAATTGAGGCAGATAGAGATATGGTCATGTATTTGGCAGAACATTACACAAGTTTAGTGCCTAATATCATTGCCGAAGACTTTCTGAAAGTGAAGATGGAAGATCATTTTCACGAACCTTATGCTATCATTGGTAACTTTCCTTACAATATATCGTCTCAAATATTGTTCAAAATGTTAAGTCATAAAGAAAATATTCCAGAGATGGTGGGGATGTTTCAAAAAGAAGTTGCAGAGCGAACTGCTGCCAAGCCTAATTCAAAAGCTTATGGTGTTTTGTCTGTTTTGATACAAGCCTATTATGATGTCGAGTATTTATTTACGGTAGGACCAGAGCATTTTAATCCGCCTCCAAAGGTGCAATCTGCTGTTATTCGACTGCAAAGAAAAAAAGATTTTAAAAATTTGGGATGTGATGAAAGCCGCTTGAGAGCGGTGGTTAAGACAACTTTTGGGATGCGTAGAAAAATGTTACGCAACTCAATGAAACAATTTCTCCCAAAAAACGTTATATTTGAGGATGAGTTCTTTTTGCAGAGACCAGAAAACCTCTCTGTACAAGATTTCATCGATCTTACCAACTTAACATTTAAGTATTAATGGGCTTTATATGTTCCCCAACATTATTTTAATAGCTACATCAATACAACAAATGCCTTTCTATATTTCTTACCAAAGTATACTATTCACATAGTAGTTATTTAATATTTTGTCTGAATTGAACATTTGGGCGAAAATTAGATTCTGTTATCCTAAGTAAAGTAATAATTTGTTAACCTTTCTGGTTTAGAAGTTTTAAAATCTTCTATATTTGTCGCACTATGAGCTTGATCTAAATACTGATTGTAACAAGGGCAATAATGGTACAAACAAATAAGACACAATGAGAGAAAAAATAACAAATGAAGAACCTAAGGTACTGATAACAGATGGTGTTCACAACTTACTAATCGAAGGATTGACAGTTGCAGGCTATCGATGTGATTATATGCCTTCCATTTCTTTGGAAGAGGTGCGTGCTATGATACACCATTATCAGGGAATTATTATCAATAGCAAAATTACAGTAGACCGCTCTTTTTTAGACAAGGCTACACAGTTAAAATTTATTGGTAGATTAGGTTCTGGACTAGAAATTATAGACCTAGATTATGCAAAAATCAAAAATGTTGCTGTTCATCGTGCGCCAGATGGCAATTGTGATGCTGTAGCAGAGCATGCAATGGGTATGCTGCTAAGCTTAGCTATTAACTTGCGTCGGTCAGATCAACAGGTGCGCCAAAAAAAATGGCAACGAGAACAAAATAGAGGCTGGGAGTTGATGGGCAAAACAGTAGGGATCGTTGGATTTGGCTATACTGGAGTTGCATTTGCAAAACGCCTAGCTGGATTTGGAGTTCGGGTCTTAGCATATGATAAGTATAAATCTAATTACACCGAAGGAATGCCCCATGTAACTGAATCAGACATGGAGCAAATACAGAAGGAAGCAGATGTGTTGAGTTTGCATTTGCCTTCTACCCCAGAAACCAAGGGCTTGGTTGATCAAGATTATTGGGATAAGTTTGAAAAACCAGTGGTACTAATTAACACATCTAGAGGGAATATCGTTAACACAAAATCGCTCTTAAATGTATTAGATTCTGGTCAAGTAATTGGTGCTTGTTTGGATGTTTTTGAAAATGAAAAGCCAGCTACTTATACCCAAGACGAAGATTTGTTATTTCAAGATTTATTTGCTCGTGAAAATATTTTAGTAACTCCTCATATAGCAGGATGGACAGTGGAGTCCAAGGAACGTTTGGCAGAATTGTTACTTGACCGAATTATGAAGCAATAGACTTGGAATTGTCGGAATTTGATGATACTTTTGTTAGTCACTAAAAAACGAATTAACAGGTAAAGTTATTATAAAAACGATTTTAAGAACGTTTTTTTTGAGTTTACTTGGTTGGTAATCAGTGGTTTTGGTAATGTGTTATAGTTTTGTTATCAATTTTGTTCTTTTAGTGAAAAATGTTAACCCAACAAGTGGGTAACTAAAAAAAAGACTGGTGTAGAATGCAAAAAATAGGCTTTTGTAGTTAGAATAATGTCTCTGTCTAAAAAATGACACAATTATTTATGGTAAAAATAAGTCATTTTAAAAAGGGAAGTGCACAGATGAGGATTTGTGCGTTCGATAAGCATACAAAAGCTCGTTTAAACTTGGCTGGTTACCAAAGTTTAATACTTGAACATTGGACTTTACTTCAAATGTAAAATAAAGAAATAAGGTAGTGTTGTAGATTGGTTATCTTAACATTGCTTTGAATACCGTACTTAATTGTACAATAGATAAACAACGTTTAATTTTTTAACTTTTTTAAAAGTTCTTATGGTTATGGTTCGTTACATAATTTTGTTGACTCTGTTGTTCTTGGGAAGCAGTACGCTTTTTGCCCAAACAACAGGTAGTTTGCAAGGGAAGGTTATTGATGTTGGCAACGACGAAGGGCTACCTTTTGCAAATGTAGTTTTAGAAAAAGAGGGAGTGCAAATCTCCGGAACACAGACCGACTTTGATGGAAACTATAACTTCTCAAATGTTAATGCTGGTACGTATGATGTATTGGTTTCTTACGTAGGGTATCCTACTGTAAAAACAGAAGGAGTTGTTGTGAAGTTAGGTCAAGTCGTTCGATTTGATATTGAGATGGAAGAAGGTACTAATTTCGAAATCACAGATAGTACAGGACAAAAACAAGAGATTGTTGTACGTGCTTATCGAATTCCATTGATTGAACAAGATGCTACTTCTGGTGGTCAAACATTGGGAGCAGAGGACATCAAAAACTTGGCGACACGTAATGTAACTAGTATAGTTGCTACAACTGCTGGGGTAAGTCAAACGGACGAAGGAGAAGCAATCAACTCTAATGGTAGCCGTAGTACCAGTAACGATACCTATATTGATGGGGTACGTGTAATTGGTAATTTTGGTATCCCTGAGACTGAAATTGATCAGGTTCAAATTATTACTTCTGGTGTACCTGCTGAATTTGGAGATGCAACAGGAGCAATTACAAATATTATCACAAAAGGACCTTCTTCTGAACTGACAGGAGGTGTGCAATTGGAGACTTCTCAATTTTTGGACGCGTTTGCAGCCAATCGTGCAGATGTTTACTTTTCAGGTCCTATTTTGGCAAAGCCGATGCTAAATGCATTAGGTGATACACTTAAGAAAGATGGAAAAATTCGTAAGTCTACTATCTTAGGATATCGTCTTGCGGGTGTTTATTCTACATCTTTAGATAGCCGTCCATCAGCTTTAGGTTCTTTTCAATTAAAAGAAGATAAATTAAATGAAATATTAGCTAACCCATTGGTTGCTAATCCAAGTGGAAGTGGTCGTGTTTACTCGGCAGACTTTATTACGAAAGATGATTTGGAAGTAACACAAGTTCGTCCAAATGCTCGTGAATCGTATGCAGTAGCAAATGGTAAAATTGATTTTAAACCTAACAAAGATTTCTACTTTGTTGCTGGAGGTCAAGCTCAGTTCAACTGGGGAAATTCTGCAGGTGTAGGAAATCGTTTGTTTAACTATCAATACAATCCAACTTATAATACCAACACTTGGCGTGTGTCTGGACGTTTCCGTCACACTGTAAGCTCTACACAACCAGGTGGAGATAGCGAAGATAGTGATTCTACGACCTTACAGTCTGTATTCCAGAACTTTAGTTATGAATTGCAAGGAGATTACTCGCAAACTAATAGTGCTAGTGAAGATCCTCGTTACAAAGATCGTTTGTGGGAATATGGATATGTTGGTAAATTCTACAGAAATCTTGTTCCTAGAATTGGTCCTGTTGATTCTATTTTTATTACCAATACTGCAGGAGATACCATTGCTACTAGAGTAGAAGATGGGCATTTGGCTAACAATATTAGTTTTACTAAATACGAACCAAACTGGGATATTAATCCAGGCTTGGCTGCTTATAACAATTTGATTCCACAACCTCTTAACCCAAGTGATCCTAGTACATTTGTTCCTGGTGCTCCAACAGATATGGGGCAAATGGAAATTGTCAATGGATTAAACACGGGAGCTCGTACCAGTGTATATGGTTTGTTCAATGCACCTCATCAATTGGGAACAGGTTATGGAAAAAGTAACAGCTCTCAAGTTCGTGCAAATGTTAAAGCTAATTTTGATTTAGTGATGGCTCAACGATCTGGAAATCCTATTCGTCACTCTATTCAATTAGGAGGTACATTTGAGCAGCGTATTACTCGTTCTTATAATATTAATCCATTCAGTTTGTGGAATTTGGCAGATCAATCTGTTAACTTTCATATGGATGAAGAAGCAACTGATCCTACTCGTCCAACTGGGGAAGTTTATTATGACCCAGTAAGACAACGTCAATATGACTTGTATGATATCTTGATTCGTAAAGACGAAAATGGAGAAGAGCCAGATATGACTTTGTTTGGTCAGCGTTTAAGAGAAGACTTAGGTTTGACAAAACGTGATTGGGTGAATGTACATGAGTTAACACCAGACCAAATGAAATTAGAATGGTTTGAGCCATCTACGTTGATTACAGGACGTAGCCGTGTTATGAGCTACTATGGATACGATTACTTAGGAAATCCTACTGGTACAGATGTTGACTTTTTCTCTTTCTTTACAGAGAAACAAGTACTAGCAGATGGTCGTGAAATTAAAACACGTCCAATTGCACCAGACAAGCCAATTTATGTTGCTGGTTACATCCAAGATAAGTTTACCTACAAAGATATTATTTGTAATATCGGAGTACGTTTTGATAGTTATGATGCCAATACAAAAGTATTGAATGATCCTTATTCAATCACTGGTTACGAAACGGCGGCAGAATTTACAAGCGATCAATCAATATATGCAGCTGGTCGACGTGCAGATTTCTCACACCCTGAAAATATAGGAGATGATTTTGCAGTTTATGTAAATGATAACAACAAAGACGCTGCTGTTGTTGGATATAGAAATGGAGAACAATGGTATAATGCGAGTGGTGTTCCTGTGAATAATGCTTCAGAATTGGGATCTACAATTGTACCAGCACTTAAAGGTTTTGGTACTGCTGCTGTTGATCCTCAAGGTGAGAATTATAAGCCAACAGAAGCATTCCGTGATTATATACCTACTTTGATTGTAATGCCTCGTATTGCATTCTCTTTCCCAATTTCTAAGGAAGCAAACTTTTATGCGAACTACGATGTATTGGCACAGCGTCCACCTAGTGGTGCTTTTGCTTCTCCTTTTACATACTATAACTTTAGAGAATTAGTTGCTGGTGGTTCGTTTATTGGTAATCCAGACTTGAAGCCACAACGCACCATTAACTATGAAGTTGGTTTCCAACAAAAATTAACAGACTTCTCTAAATTTAAAGTTTCTTTATTGTATAGAGAAGAGAGAGATTTAATTCAGGTAAGAGATTTTATCAATGCATACCCATCTACTTATAGTTCTTTTGGTAACAGTGATTTCTCGACAACCAAAGCCTTTAAGTTGGAGTACGATATGCGTGAAAATAACAACTTGCGTATTTTGGCGAACTATACTTTGGCTTTCTCTGAAGGAACAGGATCTAGTCCTACTTCATCGACAGGTATTGCAGCTGATGAATTAAAGTATGTATTCCCTCTTTCTTTTGATCAAAGACATACATTCTATGTAATGTTTGATTACCGTTTCAAAAGTGGAGATCGTTACAATGGACCAAAAATTGGTAAATTTGACGTCTTAGAAAATACGGGAATTAACTTGGCATTTAACGCAAGCTCAGGTCGTCCATATACTCGTAAAGAAATTCCTGGAGGTATTGGAACTACTTTCCAAGATCGTATTACAGATGGTAGCATCAATGGTGCTCGCATGGATTGGGCATTCCGTGTAGATTTGAAATTTGATAGAGATTTTGTGATTGGTAAAAAATCTAAAAATCCAATCCGTTTAAATGTGTACTTACGTATTCAAAACTTGTTGAATACTCAAAACCCATTAGCTGTATATGCTGTTACAGGCTCACCTACAGATGATGGCTTCTTGACAACAACAGGTAGTTCTGGTCCAGGTTTCGCAGCTTCTCAACCAGCTTCTTATGAGACATTGTATGATTTGCGTATGAACAATCCATTCAATATCTCTAGACCTAGACGAATTTTCTTAGGATTGAGATTTAGTTTCTAATTAAAAAAAAGTATAAAGACAAAGAGTTCCGAACGAAAGTTTGGAACTCCTACTCTGTCGAGCATAAATTAAAAGAAGATGAATAAACTAAGATGTTTGTCAGTCATCCTATCTTGTTTTGTGGCCTTTACCTCTGTAGATGCCCGAGATTTTGTAGGAGCTACTGCACAAAAAAATCAAAATAAAAATAAAAATTCCTTTCGTGCAGAATGTACGGAATCGCGTGCTCAAACTGATTTAGCAATCAACAACGTTCGTGCTATGTTGCGTGCGGGAGGAGATATGTGGTGGGATGGAAATCAAACCGCTCGCTACATCGTTCCTAATGTAGATCCGGCATCAGGTGTGCCTGAAGTTTCAGCATTGTTTTCTGGAGCAATTTGGTTAGGAGCTTATGATGATGGTGGAAACTTGATTTTGGCAGCTCAAACCTATCGAAATAATGGAAATGACTATTGGACAGGACCTTTGAACCCTGACTTGGGAACTATTGAAAAAATAGATTGTGAGCGTTGGGATAGACACTTTACAGTGTTGGGCGATGATATTACTGCTTTGAGAGCGGATAACTTAGATCCTCTAAACCCAGGTGTACAAGGTACTCCTTCAAGAGGACTATTAGGATGGCCTGCAAAGGGGAATCCACATTTCTTGGCTATACATGGATTTGATATCCGTGATTACAATCAAGAATTGGCGCCATTTATAGATTATGATGGTGATGGTACCTATGATCCTTATCAAGGAGACCACCCCATTATTGAGGTGTCAGGTTGTGAAAGTGCTAATTACAACAATCCTGTTTATGCAGATCAAATGACTTGGTGGGTGTATAATGATAATGGTAACTTGCATACACAAACCAATGGACAGGCCATGAAAATGGAAATCCAAGTAACGGCTTTTGGTTATAGAACAACGGATGCAATCAACAACCAAACTTTTTATCGTTATAAGCTATTAAATAGAAATAAATTGGCTTTGAATGATACATACTTCTCTTTATGGTCTGACCCAGATTTGGGTTGTTCAAACGATGATTATATTGGATGTGATACTATAACAGGTATGGGGTATGTTTATAATGAAGATGCCAATGATGATAATCCTTGTGGAACAAGTGGTGCGGCAGGATACGGTACGGATATTCCTGCGTTAGCAGTAGATTACTTTAGAGGACCGCTGGATTCTGCAGGTAAACAAATTGGATTATCTTCTTTCCAATACCATATCAATAGCAACTCTGATCCAAAAGGAGATCCTACAGCAGCATTAGGTTTTTATCGTCTGATTTCAGGCTACTGGCCAAACGGTACTCCAATTACATCAGGAGGTGACGGGTATGATCCAGGTAATCAAACAGCAACCCCGACTCCTTATGTGTTCCCATCATTTCCAAATGAAACTGGCAATGGTGCTTGGTCAATGTGTACGGAAGGAGTAGTTGGTGCAGACAATCGTTTCTTGCATACCTCAGGGCCATTTGTCTTGAAACCAGGAGCTACCAATGAAATGATTTCAGGAGTAGTATGGGTGCCAAGTATCCCAGATTATCCATGTCCATCGTTGCGTCCATTGGTAGAGGCAGATGTATTAGCACAGAACTTATTTGATAACTGTTTTAAAATTACAGATGGTCCTGATGCTCCATATATTGATGTCATCGAAATGAACGAAGAGTTGGTCTTGAATTTATACTACTCAGCAGAGCAAAATAACTACAAATTGGGCTACGAAGAGTCTCCAGCAGAACTTAGACCTTTTGCACCATTGGATACAACGTATACTTTCCAAGGATATAAAGTATATCAAGTAAATGATCCGAACCTTTCTGTAACAGAGTTGGACGATGAGACAAAAGCACGTTTAATTTTCCAAACGGATGTAAATGATAATGTTTCTAAGATTGCAAATTGGGAAAAATTTGCAGATGAGGATTTAGGAATTGATGTTTCTGTTCCAACGATTCAAGTAGAAGGTACGAACAAAGGTATCAAACATACATTTAAAGTAGTAGAAGATCAATTTGCAGAGGGAGAAAAAGATTTGATCAATCACAAGCAGTATTATTTCTGTGTGGTTGCTTATGCTTATAACGAGTATGAAAAATTCAATCCTGTTACCAATACAGGACAGGCAACACCTTACTTACAAGGTCGTAGAAACTTTAAAATATACACAGGAATACCAAGAATCAACGATTCAGAATATTCAGGAATTAGCCTACAGTCAGCTTATGGTGACCGTCCAGGGATTACAAGAATAGATGGTTCCGGAACAGGGTCCAAGCAGTTTTTGGAGATTACGAACCTAAGCAGTATAGAAAATGCGATTGTAAATGGAGAAAATGTAGGAAGAATAGATTATGCATCAGGACGAGCGCCAGTAGATGTAAAAGTAGTGGATCCCTTGCGCGTGCCTCAAGGTACCTACCAGTTGTATGTTTGTGATGAAAACTATACTTGGACACGAGATAGTGCTACTCAAGTATATGTAGCGAACAAAGATACATTCCCTGTGTTGGGTGATTCAATTTATTGGGTGTTAAAAGATGTGAATGATCCTACAGTATTGTGGTCTTCATTCCAAACAATGGATTGGGATTACGAGCAATATGTACCAGATTTGGGAATATCTGTAAGTTTACAACAAGTAGTGGGACCAAGTGGACAAGGGGAGCAGAATATAGCGAACAACACAGGTTGGGTAGGTTCAGAGATTGTTTACTCTGATAGTGTGACCTATGGTAAATGGTATACAGGAGTAGAGGATGATGAAGGCGTCTTTAACATGATCAAGAATGGACCAGGAGAAGACGATGAGTTGTTTGATCCAAACAAAGAATATTCAACTAGTGTAGGAGGATGGTATCCCTTTATGTTGTGTGATGGAGAATTACGAACAACAGATTACTACTTTTCTTTAATGAACATCGGCTCATCAGGAGCACGATTTAGAAACAAGAATTCGAACATAGCGGCGAAAGTACGAGATACGATGTTAGTTGCCTTGAATAATGTAAATGTAGTATTGACTCCCGATCAAAGCAAGTGGAGTAGGTGTATTGTAACCGAGACCTTTAACCGTTATCATGGTAGTGGATATTTGGGACAAACAGCACCCTCAGGACGTCGTCAGATGGAATGGAAGGGAAGTACTCCAAGTGGAACGAAGCCTACTTACTATTCAAGAAACAAGGATATGTCGATTGACTTGACGAGTACAGGGATGTCATGGTTCCCTGGTTATGCTTATGATGTAGAAACAGGAGAGCGCTTGAATGTCTTCTTTGGAGAGAATTCATTGTACAATGGAGTGATCTTAGAGGAGAATATTGCCGAAGGAGTAAGTACAGGAGATGATATGATCTTTAACCCAACAGCAACGGCATTTGCAGGACCGAACTCTATTGATGAGGATGTTCAGTTCTTACGTTCGGTATTGGGAGGTCAGCACATCATTTATGTAACGAGAACGAAGTATGATTCTTGTAAGAGTATTATCGATCAATACAATGGTATCTTGCCTATCTTCACTCCAGATAACAATCTCGTTAGAAACATGGATATAACATGGGCATCAATGGCATTGTTGACACCTGGAGTAGAAATGGGGGGTACGTATGGCGAGATTCCACCAACGGATATGACAGTAAAATTACGAGTCAATCGTCCTCATGAAATAGAGCGAGGTACGTATGAGAACTTGGGTTATCCATTGTATGAATTTAGCTTGGATGGTTTGCAACCAACGAAAGAGGATACAGAAAAAGCCACCAGTGCTTTAGATTTGATGCGAGTAGTACCAAATCCATACTATGCTTATTCAGATTACGAGGTAAAAGAGACGGATAATGTAGTTAAGATAACCAACATTCCTGCAAAATGTGACATCCGTATTTACTCATTGGATGGACGATTTGTAAAAGAGTTTAAAGTAGCTCAAGAGTATAAAAATACATTAGAATCAGGAGGTGCAAGAAATGGAATTGCAAGAGTAGGATTGGGAACCAATGGTCCAGATGCAGATGACCAAATCACAACATCTATCAATTGGGATTTGAAAAATTACTCGGGAGTTCCTGTAGCTGGAGGTGTTTACTTGATTCATGTCAAAGTGGAAGGAGTAGGATCTAAAGTATTAAAAAGCTTTATCATCAATCGAGCATTTGATGCTCAACGTTTGTAATATCTTAACTGGTACAAAATATACGCTGTGAGCTGTAAAAAGTACAGCTCACAGCTAATCTAAAAAAATATAAAACAATGAATAGACTTAAATCTATCATCGCTATATTCTTACTGGGTATTTTAGTAACTCCAGAAGCAACTTTTGCTGGAAACCCTGATAGACAAGGGGAGGCAGGTGCTTATGAACTATTATTAAATCCTTGGGCTAGATCAGCAGGACTAAACGGTCTCGTAGTATCTAGTGTAACAGGCGTAGAAGCGATGCGCTTTAATCCAGCTGGAATTGGTCGTCAATACAGCAATACAGAGGTAATTGTTTCGCACACTCAATATATGGTAGGTACTGGTTTGAGTATGACTGCTGGGGGATTGGGACAGAAAATTGGGAAGAATGGTGCTGTTGGTCTTACATTAATGTCCATGAATTTTGGTGATATTCCTCTAACAACAACGAGTCAACCTCAAGGAATTACTACTTTTAGTCCTTCTTTTTTCAATATTGGTGTTGGTTATAGCCATATTTTTAGAGATAAGGAAGGGAATGAAAAAATATCTGTAGGTTTAGCAGTTCGTGTTGTATCTGAATCATTGACAAATGCTTCTGCAATGGGAGTTGCATTTGATGCAGGAGTTCAATATGTAACTGGTAAAAATAAGCAAATCAAATTCGGTTTAGCACTACGCAATATTGGTACTAAAATGAAGTTTCAAGGAGATGGACTTGCTTTTGTTGGTGTTGCGCCAAATGGTTCTACTCCATTGACAGTAGAAGAACGTGTGGCAGCATTTGAATTACCTTCTTTGTTACACATTGGAGCATCTTATGATTTTTGGTTTCCTGGAGAAACAGACTCAAGACAAGGAAAAACGAATCGTTTATCTGTTAATGCAATGTTCACAGCCAACTCATTTGCTCGTGACCAGTATGGTCTAGGTTTGGAATATGCATTCCGTGAGATGTTGATGCTTAGAGCTGCCTTTAGATACGAAGGATTGATGTTTGATACAGGTAATGCAGGAACTATTAGTAATGGTTTTACAGCAGGACTTTCTGTTCAAATTCCTTTCAAAAAAGGATCTTCAAGAAAAATCGCTTTTGATTATGGCTTTGAGTTAACAAAAGAATTTGCTGGTTCACATGCTGTTAGTGTAAGAATTGGAATCTAAATAAGAAGAGCTTTAGCTCTGGTTATGAAATATATAAAACGCTCTTCCCAAAGTCTAGGGAAAGAGCGTTTTGTGCTTTTATACTGCTATGTTCGCATGTTCTGTATCTAAAAAATTTCCCCTCAATTATTTTATTCTCTCATTACATAAGAATATAACAATGAAAAAAAATATTTTCTGGACTGCTTTTAGCAGCGTTTATATATTGACTTTGAGTACACTCTGTGCACAAAAAGGACCTCATACCAATAGAACGGAACCGAATACCCCTGCTTATCGATCCAGTTGTACGGAGTCTCGTGCCCAAACTGATTTAGCTATTAATAATGTTCGTGCTCGACTAAGAGCGGGAGGAGATATGTGGTGGGATGGAACGCAACCTCAATATGTAGTTCCCAATGTAGATCCTACATCAGGAGAACCTGAAATTGTATCGCTCTATTCTGGAGCAATTTGGTTAGGAGCTTATGATGATGGTGGCAACTTAATTTTGGCAGCTCAAACCTATCGAGGTAGTGGAAATGACTATTGGACAGGACCTTTGAACCCTGATTTGGGAACCATCGAAAAAATAGACTGTGAGCGCTGGGATTTGCATTTTACGGTGTTGGGCGACGATATTACTGCTTTAAGGGCGGATAACTTAGATCCATTAAATCCAGGTGTACAAAACACCCCTTCAAGAGGACTATTAGGATGGCCTGCAAAAGGGAACCCACATTTCTTGACAATACATGGGTTTGATATTCGTGATTACAATCAAGAATTGGCGCCATTTGTGGATTATGATGGTGATGGTATCTATGATCCTTATCAAGGAGACCATCCCATTATTGAAGTGTCAGGTTGTGAAAGTGCTGACTACAACAATCCAGTTTATGCGGATCAAATGACTTGGTGGGTGTATAATGATAATGGTAACTTGCATACACAGACAAGTGGACAAGCCATGAAAATGGAAATTCAAGCAATGGCTTTTGCCTATCGGACAACAGATGCAATCAACAACCAAACTTTTTATCGTTATAAGCTACTAAATAGAAACAAACTGTCTTTGAATGATACGTACTTCTCTCTATGGACTGACCCTGACTTGGGTTGTCGATCAGATGATTATATTGGTTGTGATACTTTAACAGGAATGGGCTATGTTTATAATGCAGATGCCAATGATGATAATCCTTGTGCAGGTTTGGCTGGGTATGGTACCGATATTCCTGCGTTGGGAGTAGATTATTTTAGAGGACCTTTAGATTCTGCTGGAAATCAACTTGGGTTGTCTTCTTTTCAGTATCATATCATTAGTACAACAGATCCCAAAGGAATTCCATCTAGTGCTGTAGGGTACTATCGTTTGATTTCAGGCTACTGGCCCAATGGAACTCCAATTACAGCAGGAGGGGATGGGTACAACCCCAATAATATAGGAGCAGCGCCAACACGTTATGTGTTTCCATCATTTCCAAATGAAAGCGGTGCTGGAGTATGGTCGATGTGTAGCGAAAGCTTATCAGGGTTAGATCAAGCTTTTTTACATACCTCAGGACCATTTGTCTTGAAACCAGGAGCTACCAATGAAATGATTTCAGGAGTAGTATGGGTGCCAAGTATCCCAGATTATCCCTGTCCTGCCTTAGAATCTTTAGTGAGCGCAGATGTATTGGCACAGAACTTATTTGACAACTGTTTTAAAATTACAGATGGTCCTGATGCTCCACATATTGATGTCATCGAAATGAACGAAGAGTTGGTCTTGAATTTATACTACTCAGCAGAGCAAAATAACTATAAGTTGGGCTACGAAGAGTCTCCTGCAGAACTTAGACCTTTTGCACCATTGGATACAACGTATACTTTCCAAGGATATAAAGTATACCAAGTAAATGATCCGAACCTTTCTGTAACAGAGTTGGACGATGAGACAAAAGCACGTTTAATTTTCCAAACGGATGTAAATGATAATGTTTCTAAAATCGCGAATTGGGAAGAATTTACCGATAATGATTTAGGCTTAGTAGTCCAAGTGCCTAGAATAATGGTGGAGGGTACGAACCAAGGTATCAAACATACATTTAAAGTAGTAGAAGACCAATTTGCAGAGGGAGAAAAAGATTTGATCAATCACAAGCCCTATTATTTCTGTGTGGTTGCTTATGCTCATAACGAGTATCAAAAGTACAATTCTGTTACCAATACAGGACAGGCAACACCTTACTTACAAGGTCGTAGAAACTTTAAAATATACACAGGAATACCAAGAATCAACGATTCAGAATATTCAGGAATTAGCCTACAGTCAGCTTATGGTGACCGTCCAGGGATTACAAGAATAGATGGTTCCGGAACAGGGTCCAAGCAGTTTTTGGAGATTACGAACCTAAGCAGTATAGAAAATGCGATTGTAAATGGAGAAAATGTAGGAAGAATAGATTATGCATCAGGACGAGCGCCAGTAGATGTAAAAGTAGTGGATCCCTTGCGCGTGCCTCAAGGTACTTACCAGTTGTATGTTTGTGATGAAAACTATACTTGGACACGAGATAGTGCTACTCAAGTATATGTAGCGAACAAAGATACATTCCCTGTGTTGGGTGATTCAATTTATTGGGTGTTAAAAGATGTGAATGATCCTACAGTATTGTGGTCTTCATTCCAAACAATGGATTGGGATTACGAGCAATATGTACCAGATTTGGGAATATCTGTAAGTTTACAACAAGTAGTGGGACCAAGTGGACAAGGGGAGCAAAATATAGCGAACAACACAGGTTGGGTAGGTTCAGAAATTATTTACTCTGATAGTGTGACCTATGGTAAATGGTATACAGGAGTAGAGGATAATGAAGGCGTCTTTAACATGATCAAGAATGGACCAGGGGAAGACGATGAGTTGTTTGATCCGAACAAAGAATATTCAACTAGTGTAGGAGGATGGTATCCCTTTATGTTGTGTGATGGAGAATTACGAACAACAGATTACTACTTTTCTTTGATGAACATCGGCTCATCAGGAGCACGATTTAGAAACAAGAATTCGAACATAGCATCAAAAGTACGAGATACGATGTTGGTAGCCTTGAATAATGTAAATGTAGTATTGACTCCCGATCAAAGCAAGTGGAGTAGGTGTATTGTAACCGAGACCTTTAACCGTTATCATGGTAGTGGATATTTGGGACAAACAGCCCCCTCAGGACGTCGTCAGATGGAATGGAAAGGAAGTACTCCAAGTGGAACGAAGCCGACGTATTATTCAAGAAACAAGGATATGTCGATTGACTTGACGAGTACCGGAATGTCATGGTTCCCCGGTTATGCTTATGATGTAGAAACAGGAGAGCGTTTGAATGTCTTCTTTGGAGAGAATTCATTGTACAATGGAGTGATCTTGGAGGAGAATATTGCCGAAGGAGTAAGTACAGGAGATGATATGATCTTTAACCCAACAGCAACGGCATTTGCAGGACCGAACTCTATCGATGAGGATGTTCAGTTCTTACGTTCGGTATTGGGAGGTCAGCACATCATTTATGTAACGAGAACGAAGTATGATTCTTGTAAGAGTATTATCGATCAATACAATGGTATCTTACCTATCTTCACTCCAGATAACAATCTCGTTAGAAACATGGATATAACATGGGCATCAATGGCATTGTTAACACCCGGAGTAGAAATGGGGGGTACATATGGCGAGATCCCACCAACGGATATGACAGTAAAATTACGAGTCAATCGTCCTCATGAAATAGAGCGAGGTACGTATGAGAACTTGGGTTATCCATTGTATGAATTTAGCTTGGATGGTTTGCAACCAACGAAAGAGGATACAGAAAAAGCCACCAGTGCTTTAGATTTGATGCGAGTAGTACCGAATCCATACTATGCTTATTCAGATTACGAGGTAAAAGAGACGGATAATGTAGTTAAGATAACCAACATTCCTGCAAAATGTGACATCCGTATTTACTCATTGGATGGACGATTTGTAAAAGAGTTTAAAATAGCTCAAGAGTATAAAAATACATTAGGCTCAGGAGGTGCAAGAAATGGAATTGCAAGAGTAGGATTGGGAACCAATGGACCAGAATCAGATGAACAAATCACAACATCTATCAATTGGGATTTGAAAAATTATGCAGGAGTTCCTGTAGCTGGAGGTGTTTACTTGATCCATGTCAAAGTGGAAGGAGTAGGATCTAAAGTATTAAAAAGCTTTATCATCAATCGAGCATTTGATGCTCAACGTTTGTAAAAAAATTAAGGCTCAGAGAATTTTCTTTGAGCCTTATTTTTTCTATAAAAATGTAAAATTGTGTGAATTTATTGATCAAATAGCAAGTGCTTTTCTTAGAATACCCTAACTTAGTAAGTAAGAGGTCAGAAAAAGTAATAACAAAAAATAAGGCTGTTTTAGCTGCGCTGCTACTGCGTGGTACTTGTTATTTTTTGAACGATTATTTATATCCCTAATAATAAATGGAAATGTAGATGTCTTGGTTAAACGACGACTGCTAAATACATATTAATCAAATCGATTCTTTCTATAAAGAAATAAAAGCATTGGTGTGTATAGTGGTCATTGTTAAAGATATAGAATCATTCATTTTGATGATTGCCTTGTTTGGGCGAATTGTTTATCAATCTTGTAACTAATTATTACCTCCTGCCTAAAAACAGTAAAAAATGACAAAAATTAACAATTGGCTTAGTATAATCATTTACTTAGCATGGTTTCCTTTTGCTTATGCTCAAGAGTTAGGGCACACCGAAAATAGCCCGCTACCTGCGAATACAAATACAACCAAAACATTTCGTTCATCTTGTATTGGTTCTAGAGCGCAAACCGATTTAAATATCAATAATGTACGGGCAAGATTACGAGCAGGAGGGGATATATGGTGGGATGGCGTAGAATCTCATTATGTTGTTCCTAATATAGATCCAGCTTCTGGCGAACCTGAGGTATCGGCATTGTTTGCAGGAGCGATTTGGTTAGGGGCTTATGATGATGGTGGAAATCTAATTCTTGCCGCTCAAACTTATCGAAGTAGAGGGAATGACTATTGGACAGGACCACTAGATCCTGACTTGGGAACTATTGAAAAAATAGATTGTGAGCGTTGGGACTTACATTTTACGGTATTAGGGAGTGATATTGATGCTTTAAGGGCTGACCATTTAGATCCACTGAACCCTGGTGTACAAAATACTCCTTCGAAAGGATTATTGGGATGGCCTGCAAAAGGGAATCCACATTTCCTAACAATACATGGATTTGATATTCGTGATTACAATCAAGAATTGGCACCGTTTATAGATTATGATGGTAATGGTATCTACGATCCTTATCAAGGAGATCATCCAATTATAGAAGTGTCAGGTTGTGAAAGTTCAAATTATAACAATCCAGTTTATGCGGATCAAATGACTTGGTGGGTGTATAATGATAATGGTAATTTACATGGACATTCGTCAGGACAAGCTATGAAAATGGAGATTCAGGCAATGGCTTTTGGGTATACAACTACGAATTCTATTAACGATATGTCTTTCTATCGGTACAAGTTATTAAATAGAAATAAATTGGCATTAAACAGCACCTATTTCTCCCTGTGGACGGATCCCGCTTTAGGTTGCCCAACAGATGATTATATTGGTTGCGATACAGTGACAGGAATGGGCTATGTTTACAATCAAGATGTTTTGGATGAAAGTAACTGTTTGGGAGGTGCTTTTCCAGGGTACGGAACGGAAGTACCAGCTTTGGGAGTAGATTACTTTAGAGGGCCATTGGATTCTTCGGGTAAACAAATTGGATTATCTTCTTTCCAATACCATATCAATAGCAACTCTGATCCGAAGGGAGATCCTACGAGTACATTAGGCTTCTATCGGCTGATTTCAGGCTACTGGCCCAATGGAACTCCAATTACAGCAGGAGGGGATGGATACGACCCCGGTAATCAAACAGCAACCCCGACTCCTTATGTGTTCCCATCATTTCCAAATGAAAGCGGTGCTGGAACATGGTCGATGTGTAGCGAAGGTTTATCAGGGCTAGATCAGCGTTTCTTACATACCTCAGGGCCATTTGTCTTGAAACCAGGAGCTACCAATGAAATGATTTCAGGAGTAGTATGGGTGCCAAGTATCCCAGATTATCCATGCCCATCGTTGCGTCCATTGGTAGAGGCAGATGTATTAGCACAGAACTTATTTGATAACTGTTTTAAAATAATAGATGGTCCCGATGCTCCATATATCGATGTCATCGAAATGAACGAAGAGCTGGTCTTGAATTTAACATATAATGAGAATCAAAATAATTTTGGATTAAGTTATTCTGAAACTCCAGGTGAGTTGAAGCCTTTTGCACCATTGGATACAACCTATACTTTTCAGGGATATAAAGTATACCAAGTACAAAATGCTAATATCTCTGTAACAGAGTTGGAGGACGAGACAAAAGCACGTTTAATTTTCCAAACAGATGTAAATGATAATGTTTCTAAGATTGCGAATTGGGAAAAATTTTATGACGAGGATTTAGGAATTGATGTTTCTGTTCCAACGATTCAAGTAGAAGGTACGAACCAAGGTATCAAACATACATTTAGAGTAGTAGAAGACCAATTTGCAGAGGGAGAAAAAGATTTGATCAATCACAAGCCTTATTATTTCTGTGTGGTTGCTTATGCTCATAACGAGTATGAAAAATTCAATCCTGTTACCAATACAGGACAGGCAACACCTTACTTACAAGGTCGAAAAAATTTCAGAATATACACAGGAATACCAAGAATCAACGATTCAGAATATTCAGGAATTAGCCTACAGTCAGCTTATGGTGACCGTCCAGGGATTACAAGAATAGATGGTTCCGGAACAGGGTCCAAGCAGTTTTTGGAGATTACGAACCTAAGCAGTATAGAAAATGCGATTGTAAATGGAGAAAATGTAGGAAGAATAGATTATGCATCAGGACGAGCGCCAGTAGATGTAAAAGTAGTAGACCCCTTGCGCGTGCCTCAAGGTACTTACCAGTTGTATGTTTGTGATGAAAATTATACTTGGACACGAGATAGTGCTACTCAAGTATATGTAGCGAACAAAGATACATTCCCTGTGTTGGGTGATTCAATTTATTGGGTGTTAAAAGATGTGAATGATCCTACGGTATTGTGGTCTTCATTCCAAACAATGGATTGGGATTACGAACAATATGTACCAGATTTGGGAATATCTGTAAGTTTACAACAAGTAGTGGGACCAAGTGGACAAGGGGAGCAAAATATAGCGAACAACACCGGTTGGGTAGGTTCAGAGATTGTTTACTCTGATAGTGTGACCTATGGTAAATGGTATACAGGAGTAGAGGATAATGAAGGCGTCTTTAACATGATCAAGAATGGACCAGGAGAAGACGATGAGTTGTTTGATCCAAACAAAGAATATTCAACTAGTGTAGGAGGATGGTATCCCTTTATGTTGTGTGATGGAGAATTACGAACAACAGATTACTACTTTTCTTTGATGAACATCGGCTCATCAGGAGCACGATTTAGAAACAAGAATTCGAACATAGCAGCGAAAGTACGAGATACGATGTTGGTTGCCTTGAATAATGTAAATGTAGTATTGACTCCCGATCAAAGTAAGTGGAGTAGATGTATTGTAACCGAGACCTTTAACCGTTATCATGGTAGTGGATATTTGGGACAAACAGCCCCCTCAGGACGTCGTCAGATGGAATGGAAGGGAAGTACTCCAAGTGGAACGAAGCCTACTTACTATTCAAGAAACAAGGATATGTCGATTGACTTGACGAGTACAGGAATGTCATGGTTCCCCGGTTATGCTTATGATGTAGAAACAGGAGAGCGTTTGAATGTCTTCTTTGGAGAGAATTCATTGTACAATGGAGTGATCTTGGAGGAGAATATTGCCGAAGGAGTAAGTACAGGAGATGATATGATCTTTAACCCAACAGCAACGGCATTTGCAGGACCGAACTCTATCGATGAGGATGTTCAGTTCTTACGTTCGGTATTGGGAGGTCAGCACATCATTTATGTAACGAGAACGAAGTATGATTCTTGTAAGAGTATTATCGATCAATACAATGGTATCTTACCTATCTTCACTCCAGATAACAATCTCGTTAGAAACATGGATATAACATGGGCATCAATGGCATTGTTAACACCCGGAGTAGAAATGGGGGGTACATATGGCGAGATCCCACCAACGGATATGACAGTAAAATTACGAGTCAATCGTCCTCATGAAATAGAGCGAGGTACGTATGAGAACTTGGGTTATCCATTGTATGAATTTAGCTTGGATGGTTTGCAACCAACGAAAGAGGATACAGAAAAAGCCACCAGTGCTTTAGATTTGATGCGAGTAGTACCAAATCCATACTATGCTTATTCAGATTATGAGGTAATCGAGACAGATAATGTAGTGAAAGTCATCAACATTCCTGCAAAATGTGACATCCGTATTTACTCATTGGATGGACGATTGGTAAGAGAGTTTAAAGTAGGACAAATTTATGGAGATGTCGTTAGAAATGGAAAAGCTCGTTTGGGGCAATTTGGAAACCCTGATATTGAAAATCAAATCACAACATCCGTGAAATGGGATTTGAAGAACTATTCAGGAGTTCCTGTAGCTGGGGGCGTTTATTTGATCCATGTCAAAGTCGATGGAGTAGGAGCTAAAGTATTGAAAAGCTTTATCATTAATCGTGCTTTGGATGCTCAAAAACTCTAGGGAGTATATTAGTTGACTTATTGGTAATAAAATTATATTTAATGCGCTTGTTTCTTATGAGATTGAGCGCATTTTTTATTAACGATGGTTTGAGGTAACAAAGTAAATAACTGGCTCTATTAGCTTTGAATTGATAGTTTTTTATTGGGAAAATAGTGCTGAATAGTTTGTTAGAAAAGATAAGTAGGAATTTAAAATGTTGAGGAATATTGAAATCTGTTATTTACTTTACATAAATAACCAACGATATTTATAATGTGCAAAAAGAGTCAAATGGGCAAAAATACCTCTTTTGTATGATAATGGCAATTATTAGAAATAGGTAGCTCCTCAAGCCATTATCCTTATTTACTACATTAGGACATAGATGATTGCTGAACTTCAGAAAAGACATTTTCTGGAGGTAGGACTTCCTATGCCTTTATTAAAATTCTCAATCAAAATTATTACTATGAACAAACTATCTTTTATAACCATTCTCATAGTCTATTTTTGGACTATACCGATAGAAGGAGAAGCACGGGATTTTGTAGGCGATAAAAACAAACCTTCCACACCGAAGAATATAGGATTCAGAAGCAATTGTACAGAATCTAGAGCAGAAACAGATTTGAATATCAATAATGTTCGGGCAAGACTGCGTGGAGGAGGTGATATGTGGTGGGATGGACAACAAGCTAGATATATTGTTCCCAATGTTGACCCAGCATCAGGAGAACCCGAAATTTCTTCTTTGTATGCAGGAGGGATTTGGATAGGTGCTTATGATGGCGGCGGAAATTTGATTCTTGCTGCTCAAACTTATAGAAATAGAGGAAACGACTATTGGCCAGGACCTCTCAATACCCAAACGGCTACAATTGATAAAAACGAATGTGCTCGTTGGGACAAGCATTTTACAGTATATGGTAGAGATATAGATGCATTGAGGGCAGATTTTTTAGATCCACTATCGCCAGGGATAGACGATACCCCATCAAAAGCGTTATTGGGGTGGCCAGCACGAGGCAACGTACATTTTGCAGCCATTCATGGTTTTGATATTTTAGGTTATGATCAAGATTTAGCCCCTTTTGTAGATAAGAATGGGGATAATCGGTATAATCCTTATGATGGAGATCATCCAATTGTAGAAGTTGTGGGTTGCGATAGAACAGATTATTCCAATCCCGTTTATGCAGATCAGATGACATGGTGGGTCTATAATGACAAAGGAAACCTGCATACTCAGACACAAGGGAAATCAATGGATATGGAGGTACAAGCTTTGGCTTTTGGATATTCTACGACAGATGCTGTCAACAATATGACCTTTTACCGTTATAAGTTATTAAATAGAAACCAACTCCGATACAATGATACGTATTTTTCTTTGTGGACGGATCCTGATTTAGGATGTTCAGAGGATGATTATATTGGTTGTGATACTTCGACAGGAATGGGGTATGTCTATAATGCTTATCCTTATGATGATAATCCTTGTGGACAAGCAGGAACACCTGGGTATGGGGCACAAGTTCCTGCCTTGGGAGTCGATTATTTTAAAGGCCCTTTGGATTCTACTAAAAAAGAAATTGGTTTATCTGGTTTTCAATACTACAGAAGAGGTGGTGGTGGTATTGGTGACCCGCAAACAGCAATTCAACATTATCGGTTGATGTCTGGTCTTTGGATAGATGCTACTCCTGTTACTCAAGGAGGAAATGGCTATGATCCCAATAATCCTAATGCTGTTCCAACAAGATATGTATTTCCTAGTTTTCCGACTGACGACAGCCCCGGTGCTTGGTCTATGTGCCAAGAGAACTTAAATGGCTTGGATCAACGCTTTTTGCACACCTCAGGACCCTTTACTTTATTGCCTGGGGCTACCAATGAAATGATATCGGGGGTTGTATGGGTTCCTGAAGTGCCTTATTCTGGTTGTGCTTCTTTGGAATCTCTGGTTACTGCTGATGAATTAGCACAAAATCTATTTGATGGCTGTTTTAAAATAACAAATGGTCCAGATGCTCCTAATATGGATGTTATTGAAATGGATAAGGAATTAGTATTGAATTTAAGTTATGGTGCCAATAGTCCTTTTGATTATGAAGAGTCTCCAGCTATATTGGCACAGCATGCACCTTTGGATACGAGCTACAATTTTCAGGGGTATAAAATTTACCAAGTAGTAGGACCAAATGTTTCTGTTACAGAATTAGATGATGAAAGCAAAGCAAGTTTAATCTACCAGTGTGATGTGGAGGATGATGTAACTACCATTGCCAATTGGGAGGAATTTAGAAATGATGCGGCTCAAATTGATTTACTGACACCTGTGATTAAGGTAGAAGGAGCAAATAGTGGCTTGAAGCATACTTTTAAGGTCGTTGAAGATCAATTCGCAACAGGAGAAAAAAACTTAATCAATCATAAACCCTATTATTTCTGTGTGGTTGCTTATGCACATAATGAGTATCAAAAGTATGATCCTGTAACGAGAAAAGGGCAAGATAAAGCTTATTTGCAAGGGCGTCGCAATTTTAGAATTTATACAGGTATTCCAAGAATTAATGCGCCCGAATATTCTGGTATTCAATTAAAATCAGAATATGGTGATCAACCACAGATAACTCGATTAGATGGTCAAGGTGTAGGATCAGGAGAGTTTTTAAATATTGCGAATATAGAAGAAGTAGAGTCTGCTATTTTAGCCGGTAATAATGTTGGAAGAATCACTTATAAGGAGGGGCAAGCGCCTATCAAAGTAAAAATTGTAGATCCCTTGCGTGTTCCTGCGGGAACGTTCCAAGTTCGTGTATGTGATCAATTGTATGGTTGGCTTTATGATGCTAATTTAGATGCTTATATTCCACAACCAGCCAATGTGACAACCTTGTCTGATTCTGTTTATTGGATGTTGTCTGACCCACAAGATCCGAGCATCGTATGGTCGTCTTATCAAACTATGGACTGGAACTACGAGCAGTATATTCCAGATTTAGGAATCTCTCTTGAATTGGAGCAGAAAGATAAGCCAAGTCATAATGGAAATGTAGGATTTATCGGTTCTCAAATTGCATATGAAGATACTACTTATGGTGAATGGTATCATGGACTAAACGATGGGGACGGCATTCTAAATATGTTAAAAACAGGAAATAATGAGGCTGATCAAAGGTTTGATCCAGAGCAGTTGTATTCTGAATCAGAAGGAGGTTGGTACCCATTTATGTTGTGTGATGCACAACGAGATTTTGATGGCCCTTATTTGTCACTAGGGAATATTGCCTCGGATGGCTCCAAATTAAGAAATGATACAGTGCCAGGAGCACCAATAATACCTAATAAAGTACGGGATACATTATTATCTAACTTAAATAACGTCAATATAGTAATGTCTCCTAATCAAGATGAGTGGAGTCGCTGTATTGTTGTTGAAACGGCTAATTTTTATCATGGTAACTCTTTCTTAGGAAGTGTAAGCTCCAATTGGCAAATACCTTCTAAGCGAGATCAAATGGAATGGAGAGGAAGTGTTGGACCAAGTTTTGGAGTTCCCAAACCAGTGTATCCTTCTCGAAACAAAGATATGTCTATTGATAACAGTACTGTTGGTATGTCTTGGTTTCCTGGATATGCTTATAATGTGGAAACAGGAGAACGATTGAATATTTTCTTTGGAGAAAATTCTTTATACAATGGTAGTGTTTTAGAGGAGGGTTTGAACCCTGGTAGTAGTACTGGAAACGATATGATTTTTAACCCAACTAATGTACAAACGACAGGTCCTTTTTCAACGGATGAAAAAGTACAATTACTAAGAAATGTACAAGGCGGACAGCATATTATTTATGTAACCAATCAGCCTTATGACTCTTGCAAAAGCGTTATTGCAGAGTTTGATAAAGTGAATCCTAACATTCCTCTTGATAAGGATATTCATATTTACAAAAATCTAGTTGTGACGTGGGCATCAATGGCAGTACCGACAACTATGCAGGGAACGTATGGTGAAGTTCCTCCAACCAAAGCGAGAATTAAGTTAAGAGTTGATCGCCCGTTTGAAATAGAAGAAGGAACGAATGAGAATTTAGGATATCCATTGTATGAATTTTCATTAGACAAATTTGTTCCTACAAAAGAAGAACAAGAGACGGCTGTTTCTGCTTTAGATTTAATGCGTGTGGTTCCAAACCCTTACTATGCTTATTCTGATTATGAGATACTAGAAACGGATAATGTTGTCAAAATTACAAATATTCCTGCTAAATGTCATATTAGGATTTACTCGTTGGATGGTCGATTTATAAAAGAATTTAAAATAGCACAAGAGTACAAGAATTCAGCTAAAAATGGTATTGCGAGAATTGGACAAGGATATGAAGGACCTCTGGCTGATGCACAAATCAAAACATCAGTTGAATGGGATGTGAAAAACTATGCTGATGTACCTGTTGCTTCAGGAGTTTATCTAATTCACGTCAAAGTAGAAGGAGTAGGAACCAAGGTGTTAAAAAGTTTTGTTATTAATCGAGCTTTTGATGCGCAGCGCTTGTAAGAAGCTCTCAATTGCTATTGAATATCCTTATAAACTGTATCAAAAGGTATAGGGATGGAATCCTACTTGACTGATAATCAGAGTGCTAATGTTTTTGATTTTCCTTTTAAAACTTTGATAATCAGTTTTGTGTGTCGCTGCTGAGTTTTTTTAAGAATTTTAAACTAAAAAAATAGCAGACTATTAGGCTAATAACTGGCATTTATCTTAATAATTTTATATATTTGCCTTTATACGGAATAAAGAACGTTCCTCCCAAAAACTGGGAGGAACGTTCTTTTTATTGCTTTTATGCGATAGAATTGCTAATCGGGCATCAGTTTTTTTCTTCAAGATAGCCTATCCATTACCAAATAAGTAAGTGTAAATAGAAAGGATTATTTTTAAGAATATGGGAACTTTTGAGCAACCTCTTCGTTAGGAATGGAGTTTTATAAATGAATTGAATTTTCTAGCAAATTCAAATTTTAAAAAGAAATATTTAATTGCAGGTTACGAATAGCACGAAACGTAACCGTTTTACAGCAAATTTATAAGGTAAGTAAGTTTTGATAGTAGATGATGGGTAAAATTATTAGAAATTTTGATGAGAAACAAGGTGAAAAAAAGTAGTGATAGCAGCGTTATCACGAGACTTTTTAATGAAGTTGATCTCAAAATTGCTTCTTAAGTTTATGATCATTAATTATGAATGACTACTTAATTATAATTAAAAAGAAATTATTATGTCTAAATACTCATATATGACCCAAGATGGGTTTGATAAATTGAAAAGTGAATTAGAAGTTTTGAAAACTCAAGGTCGTCAAGACGCAGCAAAAGCAATCGCAGAAGCTCGTGAAAAAGGTGATTTGTCAGAAAATGCAGAATACGATGCTGCTAAAGAAGCGCAGGGATTATTGGAGTTGAAAATTTCTGAAATGGAAAAAACGTTGTCGACAGCAAGAGTAATTAAGCAAGAAGACCTAGATGCTTCTTCAGTGGTTATTCTAAGCACCATTAAAATTAAACAGGTGAAGACCAAAAAGGAATTTGAATATACCTTAGTTTCTCAATCGGAAGCAAATTTGCGTGCAGGTAAAATTTCTGTTGATTCACCAATTGGAAAAGGGTTGCTAGGCAAAAAAGTAGGAGAAATTGCAGAGGTACAGACTCCTGGAGGAATTATGGAGTTTGAAATTTTAGATATTGCTATTAATCTTTAAAATACGCTCATTATGCCAAGTATATTCACACGTATCGTAAATGGAGAAATCCCTTGTCACAAAATTGCAGAAGATGAACAATTTTTGGCTTTTCTAGATATTGCTCCTGTTGTCAAAGGACATACACTGGTTATTCCTAAGAAAGAAGTAGATTATATTTTTGATTTGGAGGAGTCTTTGTTTTTGGGATTGCATCTGTTCTCTAAACGAGTAGCAGCAGCTATAGAAAAAACAGTCCATTGTGAGCGAATAGGGCAGACCGTTTTGGGGTTAGAAGTACCTCATGCGCACATTCACTTGGTGCCGCTCTTAAACATCCAGTTTATTGATTTTAACAAACGACAATCAATGGAACAGGAAGAATTTGTCGCTTTGGCAGAAAAAATTCGAGCTAATTTTGTTTAGATAAGAAAAAAGTATTTTTGCTTTTTGATAAAACACCTAATTCGTAGAGCGAATTAGGTGTTTTTTTATATAAAAAAAAGGTCGTTCTGAAAATATCAGAACGACCTTTTTGTAAGACTTTTTACTGCTGTTATTTGATTCCATGCATCCATTTTGTAATAACAACCGATGCCAATATCAAAAAGCCACCAGCACAAACGGCAATTAGACCTAGATTGTTAAATACGGATAAACATAAGCTTAGAGATTCTTCAGCAGGTGTTCCTTCTGGAACTACAGTAAACTGGGCAATTGTTTTACCAGCTTGATGGGCAAACGAAGAAGCCATTAACCAGAATCCCATTACAAAACCTACAACCTGTGCAGGGGCTAATTTGGTAACCATTGATAACCCTACTGGAGACAATGTTAATTCACCTAGTGTGTGCAATAAGTATAAAAACACCATAAACATAGGTGCAATTAGACCATCAACAGCACCACCTTTGGAAAAGTTTAAAATTAAAAAACCGGAACCTAACAAGATTAAACCGATTCCAAATTTTACAGGCGCAGCAGGTTCCATGTTAGCATTTGATAGCTTCACCCACAACCAAGAAAAAATAGGAGCAAATAGCATGATGAAAAACGGATTTAATGAATTGAACATTGCCGCGTTCAAATAATCGTTTGGACGCACGTTGTTCATTGTAAATACTGTCAATGCACTACCTGCTAGTTCGAAGAAGGTCCAGAAAATAATAGTAAAGAAGAAGAGCGTTACAATAACCCATATACGTTGACGTTGTACTTTTTCATACTGAAAAGAACTGTATAATAAATAAGTTACCATTATAATTCCAATACCTCCAATACCATAATCTAAAATGTCATTGTGTTGGATTAGTAATAAAAAGAACGGAATAGCAATAATAGAACCTATATAAATCAATAAATTAAGTGGAAGACCAAATAACTTAGGTTCAACGGGATTTTCTACTAATGTAAATCGTTCAACTTGATCATCGCTAGCTTCTGATTGATCTGTAGGAGTCTTTGTTGTATTATCAAGAGTAGGATCATTGTTTAAAATTTCTCCCCCATTGTTTTGGTCTAACATAATACCTGGTCCACCTGCTGTAACTTGATATGGAGCATAACCTTTGTCTTCAAGTATTCCATTGCGTTCTGCATACCAAAATATCAATAAACCTAATAACATTCCTACTCCAGCAAGTCCAAAACCAAAGTGCCAACCTAAGTTAGGATCTAAACCAACGGCACCACAAGTTAAACCAGAAAGAAACGCACCAATATTGATTCCCATATAAAAAATCGTGAAGGCTCCGTCACGTCTAGGGTCCGTTTTTGCATAAAATTTACCAATCATAGAGGATATATTAGGTTTGAAGAAACCATTACCCATGATTAATAATGCTAAAGCAGTAAGGAAGATAAGTTCGTTTTCTATAGCCATTAAGAAATGACCACACATCATTAGAAATGCTCCCCACATGATTGCTTTTCGGTATCCCATAAACTTTTCAGCCAATAAACCACCAATAAGAGGTGTTGCATATACTAATGCTCCATAGGCTCCATAAATACCATAAGCGTCACTAGTACTATAATTCATTACTTCACTAGTCATATATAATACTAATAAAGCTCGCATACCATAGTAAGAGAAACGTTCCCACATTTCTACAAAAAATAAGAAGAAGAGTACTTTAGGATGTACCTTTCTGTTTGTCGAGATAACAAAGACAATCCAAATGGCACAGAAGACCCATGCAAGAGCCATCGTAGTATATGTTCCCATAATATCCGAAGATTTTTTTTTGAGGATTAATTAATTATTAGCAAAATTTGAACTTGAAGGTAACAAATTACTAACGAAATGCGAATTAAGGGCAAAGGAAATAGATTGTTGTAGGCAAAAAATAGACTAAAACATATAAAAAAGTACAAAAAGAAGGAACTAAGAACTACTATTTTGTTGTTGTTAACTGTTCTTTTCTTTTATAGGGGTTAATTTTTTTTTTGCCGTACTTCTTGTGCTTCTATAACCAATATCTTTTTGGCATTTTCTTTTTTTATATGACGGTATTTTCCTGCCCCCATTTCACTAAGATTTTCGAGCAATTCTTTGTGATGGGTATACTCCTTTTTGGAGAAATAAAAAATGCTCAAACGGATAGGATCTTTTTCTTTAGTTCCTCGTTTGATAATTTTTTTGACCCTAGAATTAATGTTAAAGGCACCGTCTGTTGCCATGATAACCCGATTGTTACCGTTTTTAATAATACTCTCTTCGATGGTCTTGTAAGCCAATCGAATTCCTTTGTTTGCATCACTACTACCATCAGACGATAGTTGACTAATGATATCAATCACCCGTTTTTTGTTGGCCTCTGAAGTCATAGAAGTAGGTGGCAGGACGACTTCAGCTTTGCCAGAATATGTAATTAGAGTAATATTATCTTCTTCTCGCATCAAATCAAGTAATTGAACAAGAGCCTCCTTGAGCAGCGGCAGCTTATTGGTATCTTTCATTGAGGCAGAAATATCTAACAAAAACACGAGGTTATTTGTCGCAAATCCATTGAGATTCATGTCCCCAACTTGAGGATTATTTTTTCTATATTCTATGCTATCCAAAATTTGTTGGGCATAAATAGCGCTGTCTTTTTTAGCTTGAGCAATACTATCCGATTTAATTTGAGCTATGCTATCTGCTACATATTTTTCGCGCAATTTTTTGCGAATGAGTTCTTCTATATCAATGTCAGGAGCCTTGTATTGCTCGTATTCTGGAATGTCAGGGTAAAGGACTTCAAATAAGTGTGGCATTTCGTGTTCGTACAACCAATAAACGTCATTATCATTAATAAATTTGTTGAACAAGGTAGCAGCACCATCTCCCGAGCGATTGTAACTATTTAGCAAATCTATGTTATAGTAATAATAACTGGTCTTAAAGTTTAAATTTTGATACTTAGGATTACGCTGATATTCTTTTGCTATTTTTAATATATTTTGAGTCCTGTTAAGAATTTCTGCAAATCTTTTTTCAGGTGAACGCAGGGAATTGGGAATTTTTTTTAATCCTTTTAGAATGCTTTCTTGGCGACCTTCTAAACTGATCAGAAACTCATTTAATTTTAAAAAATTGTATTCTAATGAACTACTTGTGTCTCCTGCTCGAACGGCTTTTATTACTAGCTTACTTTGTTTGAGGAGTGGTTGAAGCTCTTGTGTTGCCCTTAATGCATTGCTGTCTATTTGAGGTGAGTTGTAAGTTTGGATAATTGCTGTAAGGTTCCAATGTAGTTTTTCTTGTAGGGTAAACATGTCATAGTAAAGTACTTCTACTCTACGGAGCCATTTAAACCCCTGAACGAGGTTGGTGTCTTTTTTGTAATCTCCTGTTTCGACATATTGAGCCAATAAAGAACGAGTGTCTTCTATTTCTTTAAGAACATTAACAACCTTACCAATTAACTGAAGTGGAGCACCTCGTTTATCATAAGGGATATAAATATTATCATTAAGAATTGCAGGATAAAGATCACGTGGATAAATGGGAAAGTAATCGGGGTTGGTAAGGATATTATCTTTTTCGTAAACAACTTGATCGATGCTATCTTCTACAAATTGATAAAACTGATCATTGATATGCAAGAAATCAAAATACATTAAGTTTAGTGCATGCGATACTTCATTAGAATAAACAATATAGTTATTTAATGCTTGATAGGTTGATTTCGATAAGCGTTGATTTTGAGCCTGTAAGTTAGTCAAACAGAAACAAAATACCAGAAAATGAAATGTTATTTTTTTATATAAAAATTTTCCCGTCATAGTTAATAGCTACCGACTCATCCTTACAATCAGTAGAAACAGCAATCTCTATTAGGTCTTAAGACTATAGTTTGTTAAATAATCATTGGTTTCCTTTGTTGCTCAAATTTTATCATTGGCGAATGATTTGATTTTCAATAGAAAAGCAGTTAAGATTATAGTTTGCAAAATTGTTGCCAAGCTTTTTCTGCCAATGCAACTGTTAAATTTTCGATGTAATAAGCACCAGAAGCAGGATCAACGACTCTATTCAGGTAACTTTCAGACTGCAATAAGTGTTGTACATTTCGTGCAATTCTACGAGTAAAAGCATCTGCCTTATCTAGACTGTTGCAAGGACGAACATATATAGAATCTACACCACCTATAGCAGCAGCCATCGCTTGCGTTGTGGCCGTAATCATGTTCCAATATTGATTGTCATGCTGATCACTTAGTGTTGTTGCATGCAAAAAGGGGAAAATAGCTGTAGGAGCTTCGTAGGCTTCTAACAAACCCAACCAAAGTCTTTTGAAAGCTCTAATTGATGCTAGTTCTACAAAGTAACGTTCTCCTATATTAAAATCAAAACGCAAAAAGTTTGTAATTTGTTCGATATTTTTCTCTTCTTCTTTTAAAATAGCAATCCATTGATTGGCTGTAAAAATTGCATTACTAAGACTTTGGGTAGAAGCGTCTTCTATTAAAATATTTAAAAATCTGAGTTGAGGTAAATGAACGGCACAAAAGTCAAAGCAATCACAAATTAAATCTTTGTTAAGAGATCCTAAGTTGCAACTACTACTTAATGTCTGAATATTAGGAATATGGGAGAGGGTTTCCAAAAAAGTTTTGGGAGCATCAGGAAGAGCAACCCCTTGAAAATGGATGTGAATCAACTCTAATAAAACACCTTTTAATAAACGTTGCAAATCGTCTACAGAAGGGGTGAATGAGAAATCAAATATCAAAGCATTTGCCCCTTTGTTTAAGGCTTCTAAGACTTGTAGGTTGATGGTTGTACAATCAGCAGGGTGTTTTACTAAAAAAGCTTCACAAATACGCCAGTGATTGTTAGGGCTTAAGTTAGCGCTACCAAGGTACTGAGAAGTTGTTGTCTCTTTTCGGTGCAAAGGAGATACAATAAGCCCCTCTTCAATTTCCCAATTTAAACTATCAACGGGTTTCCCTTTTAAGAATTTCTCAATGGCATCAACCCATTCTTTGGTAGTTACTTTGTCAAACTCTTGGAATAAATTCTGTGTCTGCTCCATACTTATGATTTCCTTGTCGTAATATATTGGAATACTTTATTGTCAAACAACATTGAAAAGCTCCAAAAGATCTTTTTTATATCTTTATTTTTATTTTTTAGATTTGGTTAGCACAATCACATGGTATTAGCTTTTGTCAATTGCTAAATCACAAATAAAAGTTCTGTGCATTGTCAAATATCTAGTATTCTAAAGTTGAGTAATTGGGCAGCAAAAAAACTAAAAAATATAGAGTGATTGTTAGTGCTAATTGAACAAAAATAAAACCTTAGCGAACTAATCAACAAACTACTATAGTTAAAGCATACTATCTAAAAGAACTTCTATGGGATAGATCATTTTTACCGAACCATTACTTCGTTGGTCTTTTTAGTTTGACGGATTTTTTTCACTTGGATGTTTGTTAAGAATGCAACCATAAAAAAACTCAATAGAGAGTAGTAAATATGCATTACTTCTTTATGTAAAAAAAAATGATTTAATGAATCATTACCAAGCGATTTTCATCTATTAAAACTAAGAAACAAAAATACAAATTCTTATGAAATCATGAAAGTTTTTGGGATTAGTTTGCAATCGTTTTATGGTTTTTGTTTTAAGTAGTTATAGAATAACAAATTGAAAACTTTTTTGTCAAAGTTGAAAAATATGATAGCTTGTTGAAGCAATTAAAGGGCTTTCGTTTGAAAAGAGAGCGATCAATTCTACTAGAAAAAAAATAGTTAGATTCTTTTGTCCATGACAAAAGCGGTAACTTTGTTTTCGATGGTGTTAAAGTAAGAGCTCACATACTAGTGATGAATACTTCGTCGATTATGATTTATTATGCTTATGGGATCGCAGGGCTAGTTCTCTACGGTCAATGACCTTTGGTTTTTGTACGACTAACACCAGCCTACTCAGCAATTAAAAAAATGCGACTACAAAGTAGTAATGTAGTTAAGTATTAACACTAAATAGTTGTACATTTAATCAGAAGTTGATAGAGTAGTAGTCCGTTAATAACTTCCTTTGGTTATGAAGGGAGAACTTAGTTGTTTAGAGGACTAAAATCTTAAAAATAAATTTGTCTTGTATTGGCTCTTCTGTTATATAAAAAAAGGACTTAAAAGAACAAAAAGAAACTACCTTACCTTGTTTGATAGCCATATAGTCCATCTTTCTGAGACAGTACTTGCCGATTACAAAGACTTGTTTGAGTATCTGAATGAAAAAATCAAAATAAATAATGAAAGCAGTCATTCCAGTTGCAGGAGTAGGAACTCGTTTAAGACCACACACATATACGCAGCCCAAACCACTAATTCCAGTGGCAGGAAAACCTTTAATTGCTTCAATTATAGATCAGTTAGTTGCCGATGGAGGCATTACAGAATTTATACTGGTCATTGGGTATTTAGGGGATAAGATGAGGAACTATATCGAAAACCGGTATCCTCATTTAGACATAACTTTTGTATATCAAGAAGCCAGATTGGGTTTAGGACATGCTATGTATATGGCAATCAATGCTTTTGAGGACTCCGAAGAAATTTTGATCGTATTGGGAGATACCATTTTTGAGGGAGATTTAAAAGTTTTGTTGAAGCAGCCGAATTCTTGCTTGGGAGTGAAAAAAGTAGATGACCCCAGAGAATTTGGAGTAGTAGAAATCGGAGACAACGGTTATATCAACAAGGTGGTAGAAAAACCTAGAATTCCAAAGTCAAACATGGCTTTGGTAGGACTGTACAAAATATCAGATGTCAAGAGTTTGGTTGAGGCACTGCAATATATTGTAACCAATAATGTTCTAACAATTGATGAGTATCAATTGAGTGATGCTTTGATGAGAATGGTTGAAATGGGGGTGCAGTTTACGGTATTTGAAGTAGATAATTGGTACGATTGCGGAAAGAAAGATATTTTGCTAGATACCAATGCCATGTTGTTGAGGCGGCAAGGAAATGCTTCAGAAGACATTCCTGCCTTCGAAAATACCATTATTGTTCATCCCGTGAGCATTGGCGAAAATTGTCAAATTAAAAATTCAATCATAGGTCCTAATGTGTGTATTGGGGATAATTCTATCTTGAATTATGCTATTGTAAGCAATTCTATCATTGGTAGTTATGCTATGATTGAAGAGGCTGTACTACAAAAATCAATTATAGGTAGTGATGCAGCTATCAAGGGATTGAGTTTGAGTTTAAATATAGGAGATAATACAGAAATTGATTTTTCATAATAGCCTTTGTTTATAAGTAATAGCTTGTTGAAGCCACGTAGTATAGGAAATAACTAAGTGTTCGCAATGGTTGGATAAAGGAATCAACGACCACGAAGTGGCAGCGTAGTGCTAACTATTATTATTAGATTAAGGCAATAAAAAAACATCAAGAAAAAAATGGAACAGTTGAAAAGTTACCAAGAAGCGAATAAAGAACGTTACTTGGAGGAGTTAATGGATTTGTTGCGCATTCCTTCTGTGAGCGCAGATTCGAGCTATGAAGCGGATGTTTTGAGAACAGCAAATTTTATTAAAGATAAGTTGATAGAAGCAGGTGCCGACAATGTTGAGGTTTGCGAAACGGATGGTTTTCCAATTGTTTATGCAGACAAAATTATAGATCCCAAATTGCCAACAGTGTGTGTGTATGGGCATTATGATGTTCAACCTGCCGATCCTATCGAATTGTGGAACTCTGGTCCCTTTGATCCTGTCATCAAAAAAACTGCCATCCATCCTGATGGAGCAATTTTTGCCCGTGGAGCTTGTGACGATAAAGGACAAATGTATATGCATGTTAAGGCATTTGAGAATATGATGAAAAATGATGCCTTGCCTTGTAATGTGAAGTTTATGATAGAAGGAGAAGAAGAAATTGGCTCTCCAAGCTTGGGACCTTTTATTCGTAAAAATGCAGAAAAATTTGCTTGTGATGTCATCCTAGTTTCGGATACAGGTATGATAGCCAATGATGTCCCTTCCATTTGTACAGGATTGAGAGGATTGAGTTATGTAGAAGTTGAGGTGGTTGGTCCCAACCGAGACTTACATTCGGGAATTTATGGAGGTGCCGTTGCGAACCCTGCCAATGTGTTGGCAAAAATGATTGCTTCTTTGCACGATGAAAATGGGCATATTACGGTAGATGGTTTTTATGATGATGTAGCAACGGTTTCAGACGAAGAGCGTGCGGCTATGAATAAGGCTCCTTTTTCTTTGGAAGAGTACAAAAAACATTTGGATATAGATGCTGTTCAAGGAGAAGCAGGATATACAACTTTAGAGCGTGGTTCGATTCGCCCAACCTTGGATGTGAATGGAATTTGGAGTGGCTACATCGGAGAAGGTGCTAAAACCGTTTTGCCTTCGAAGGCTAATGCTAAAATTTCGATGCGTTTGGTTCCCAACCAAGACTCGGAAACGATTACTAAATTATTTAAAGCACATTTTGAAAAAATAGCTCCTCCTTCTGTGAAAGTAACGGTAACGCCACATCATGGCGGTGAGCCAGTGGTAACGCCAACAACAGGAATTGCTTATCAAGCAGCAGACAAAGCGTATCAAAAAACATTTGGTAAATCGGCTATTCCTCAACGTTCGGGAGGATCTATTCCAATTGTGGCTATGTTTGAGGAGGTGTTGGGTGTAAAAACTATCTTGATGGGATTTGGCTTGAACTCAGATGCAATTCATTCTCCGAACGAGCATTATGGCTTATTCAATTATTATAAAGGAATTGAAACCATCCCATATTTTTATCAATACTTCACAGAATTATCTACCCAATAATTCTTTATCAATACAATCAATAGTCCGCTAAAACGACTGCTGAACCTTGTGATAATAATAATTTAGAGTAGGTTAGGCGGACTATTGGTTGTTTGAAGATAAATCAAAACTTCCCCTTTTAGCACCAAAACTCATTGTACAATGAAAAATCTTGTCCTATCCTTCCTATTTACTATACTTACGTTTCAACTACATGCTCAACAAGAAAAAATTTTGCACGACGGGCATGAACAGTATCGATCAGCTATAGATGAAGGTCGCTATGAAGAGGCTTACCAACATGCTTACGTTTGTTGGAAAACTCTAAAAGGAATGTCACCTCAGAGAGATAGTTTGTTAGGCTTAGCAGCCTATTATTTATCCTATACTTTGTATTTGAATGATAATCCAGAAGAAGCCTTGACGTATGCGTTGGAGGCTAAAAAAATGATAGAAAGAAGTTATGGAGAAGAGAGTGTTAATTATGCGTTGGTTGTCAATACAACCTCTATGATTTACTCTGATTTGGATGAGTATGATCTTGCAGAAACGTATTCTTTAGAGGCGATTAGAGTCTACGAGATGCATTTGCCAAGAAAAGAATATGATTATTTTGCTGCAAAATCAAATTTGGCAAGCTTGTACGATATATTAGGACAGCCTCAAGAAGCAAAAGTATTGTATCGATCGATCTTAGATCAATATACATTGGACAAGAGTGCAGAATTGTATACCGCTGTATTGATGAATTGGGCTTTGCTGCACGAAAGTTTAGGAGAGTATGCTGTGGCAGAAGCGGCTTATTTAGAAGCGCAACAGATTTTTAAAGAGAATAACCAAGTAACGCACCCTAATTATGCAATTTTGTTAACAAACATGGGAATTCTCTACCATTCATTAGAGCAGTTTGAGCAAACCGAAAACTTATTCTTGCAAGCGATAGAAATTTTTTCTAATGAATCCTTAGGTAATTTTTATGACATCTCTAGCGCTTACTCTGGTTTGGCGATTCTTTATAGTGACATGGAGCAGTACAAAAAGGCAGAAGAATACTATCTTAAGACAGTTGCTTTGACCAAAGAATTTATGGGGAGTAATAGCTATGATTATGCTTGGTCAATTAGCAATTTAGGGGTTTATTATGAAGAGATAGGAAATTTTGAAAAAGCCAAAGAGAAATATTTAGAAGCACAGCAAATATTTCTAAAAATATTTGATGATCAGCATATTAGCTATGCTACAAATTTGTCGCACTTATCTTCTGTTTATTTGGGGATCGAAGACTGGGATCAATCGTTGTTGCTTGCCAATCAATCCCTTATTTTATTAGAAAATATTCGAGGAAAACAACATGTTGGTTATCTAATTTTGATGAATCGGATTGCTGAGATTTATTGTAATAAGGGGAATTATTCTAAGGCATTGGATTATGCTTTTCAAACGCTAGAAATCAATGGAGATTTTCTGTTTTCAAACGACAAAATTGATAAGGCGTGGTGTGCTACAATTCTAAAACATTCTTTCTTATCGTTTGTAGATTTAAACACTTCTTTAGAAATCATTTGGCGTATTTTAGATGAACAATCAACCGAAGATGCACTTCAAAAGCAGCTCATGCTAGTAGAAATGGTCATGACTATTTTTGAACGGCACCGAAATGAATACAGTACAGAAGAAGATAAATTGTATACCTTGACTCAAAGTACAGCTTGGGCTGAGCAAGGAATTATGACTATTGGAAAACATCGAGCACATCCAAATTGGAATCAATACAAAAAACAAGCATTTGATTTTGCAGAAAAAAACAAATCGGTTTTGTTAACTGGAGACTTGCAAGCCGAAAAGGCGTATAGTTTTGGCGATTTGCCCGATTCTCTAGCTCAAAAAGAACAATTATTACAAAAAGAATACGATGATTACAAGGCTTACTTGTCGGATGATATTACCGAAGAGGAGCGACAAGAAATTTATACTTATTTGAGCGACTTATTTCTCGAGAAAAATGCTTTTAAAGAATATATAGAAGCCAATTATCCCAAATATAACCAACTTAAATATGCAGCTACCACTGTTTCAATTGAGGAGGTGCAGGCAAATTTAGATGCAACAACTGCCTTGTTAGAATACAGTGTTTCGGATTCAATGATCACGGTATTTTATATCGATCAACAACAATTTGAACTGTATACACTTCCTGTATCTTATAAAACGTTATCTTCTAAAATCGGATTATTGCACCATACTTTGAGTGATTACCAAATTTTATTAAAAGCCCCAGAACGAGCTTTCCGAAGATATACCGATGTAGCGTATTGGTTTTATGAAAACTTGTTGAAAGCAGTATTAAGTGGAAAGGATAAGATTGACCAATTGGTATTGGTTACAGATAGAGAATTAGGACACCTCCCTTTTGAAACTTTTTTGGTAGAAAATAGTGCAAACCAACAAGGTTATAAATCATTGCATTATTTAATGAACGATTATGCAATTAGCTACGACTATTCCGCAACGTTGTGGAAAGAAAACTTGAGTAAATCAGAGCGCTCCAACAACGATAAATTATTGGCAATGGCTGCTGTTTATAAGCAGTCCTTGACATCGAAAGGACATCGATCGCCTTTTTATCAACAGCAAAGAAGCATGCTTAGTCCTTTGCCCGCTGCAATCAATGAAGTGAATACCTTGGCGAAGATTTTTGAAAGTGATGTCGTGACAGGGGTAGACGCAAATGAGCGTTTTTTCAAAGAAAAAGCTTCCGAATATGGTATTATTCACTTAGCTATGCATGGTGTGCTGAATCGAAAAGCACCTATTTTGTCTAGTCTAGTTTTAACCGAAAACAACGATACCTTAGAGAATAATTTTTTGCAGGCTTATGAAATTTCTAAGATGAACTTGAATGCCAATCTTGTTGTTTTATCAGCTTGTGAAACGGGATATGGTAAGTTTGAGCGTGGCAATGGTATTGCTTCTTTGGCTAGATCGTTTATGTATGCAGGAGTACCCGCAATGGTTGTTTCATTATGGCAAGTTAATGATCAGTCAACGGCAATTGTGATGCACTATTTTTATGAAAACTTAAAACAAGGCAGCAGCAAATCAATCGCACTTCGAGCCGCAAAACAACGTTATCTGTCGGAAGTAGAAGGTATTTATGCTCATCCCGCTTTTTGGTCTTCTTTTATACAGTTAGGAAACAATCAAGCCATCGAATTAAGCAAAAAAAATACTGTTACGAAATATTGGTGGATATTGATAACAGTATTTTTGATAATGATTGTTGGAATAGGTTTTAAAGTATGGAAAAAAGAATGATTTATTGAAGTAGTAGTACAACTGGCTATTGTTAAGGCTTAATGAACAGCCAAATCAATCAGTTGGATTTGAGTCTTGTTCTACAGAAATAGCGTCTATGAAAAATTGATTCCAAGCTTTACCTGCTTCATAGTGTTTTAAGACCCAATCCATCAAATCTTCTTGGAGTAAAATACTTTCATCATCTTCGTATTGAGCCATAAAATAGAATTGCTTGTTCGCAATTAATGGCTCTTTTGTTAGAGCTTCTTTAAATTCTTTAGGAATACGCTTGTTTTGCTCTCCTTGAATGGCACCATAAATTTCCTTGAATCTTTTATCTTCTTTGAGTTGGCGCACCTTTTCTGGATGTCGAGCAATATGCTCTCGGATTAATTGCAAGTTTTCCTTATCTGGACGATACATCCCACCACCAAGCCAAAGTTCTCCTACGCTAAACTGGAGGTACATACCTGGGATTTGCATATTTTTGCGTCCGCCATTAGAGATGATAGCACTGACATGTAGCTTATAGGGTGTTTTGTCTTTTGAAAAACGAATGTCTCTGTTGATTCTAAAAGTAGCATTTTTAACCTCTAGGTCTAATTCAGGGTCATATCGTTCCTTAATTGTTTGAATTAGATCGGTTAAAAATTTAGCAAAGGCTTTTTTTACTTCTTTCTCGTACGTTTTTTTATTCTCATGAAACCAATCTTTATTATTATTAGGGGCTAACCCCTTAAAGAAATTGTTGAATCCTTCGGTAAAGTATTGCATATATGGTTTGTTTATGGTGTGGTAATATCTAGTGTAAATATTAGTAATTATCTAATGATTTTTAAGCGCTCCTTTGATCTGTTCTGCTCGTTTTGTTCTCGTTTGGATAGAGCTATTATCTAATGCGAACGACCTCCACAACAAATAAAACCCTCTTTAAAACGAAAGCAATGTAAGGAACACAGTCCTAGGTAGTCGATAGAATATTTCATTTGGCAGATTATACTAAGGGGTAGCGCATTAAAATGTTATTTTTAAATAGCAATAGTTCGTTGAAAAACTTTATTAGTTTACTTCGTGAGTGCTGCGCAGTTGATAATTAATAAGTTGTAAGTTTACTGTGTTTTGTGTTAAAGCTTTGATTATTAAACTAATATAAATGTGTTTTTTTATCTTTTTGGTAAAAAAGTAAAAAATCAACGAACTACTAAAATAGTAGACATGATTACGAATGAAATGGTATGCCTACAAAAATATCTTTTTCTGATTGACTTCGTCAAATGCTCTACTTCAGTCTAGTAAAAATTATTGCTATAAATATAATATAACGAATGGATTTTCTATGAAAGATAATACTTTACCAGCTCCATTAATCATTTTTTTGCCGCTTTTAGTGCTTTTAAGCAGTATCTTGATTGCGAAGTACTTTCCTTTAGACTCATCTTTATCAATAGGAATCACTGCTGATTTGGTTCTTACATTTCCTTTGCTTTATTTGGTGTTAATCTGGAATCGAAAAATTCCTAAAACAACGGCTATACCTATATTGTTTATTGGTGTCGTAGTCGGAAATTACATCTTGCCCGATGATCAACAGGTTTACTTGAATGCTATTAAATGGTATGTTTTACCTATTGTAGAATTAGCCGTTTTAATTTATATTCTATACGGAATCTATAAGGTGTCGCAAGCCTATAAGGCAAGCGATGCGGCTGATTTTTATACCAAGTTACTGTATGTCAGTCAACAGCTATTTCCTAAAAAAGTGAGCTATTTCATCGCTAGTGAATTGAGTATTCCTTACTATTGTTTTTTTTGTTGGCAAGCCCCAATATTAAAACAAAATCAATTTTTTTATCATAAAAAAAGTGGTAGCATAGCCTTGTTGTGGGCGTTGATAATGATTTTAATCGTGGAAACGATTGCCTTACATTTTATAGTAGGCTTATGGAGCACAACAGCAGCTTGGGTCTTAACGATATTGAGTATTTACACTTGCTTTCAGGTGTTAAGTTTGATTAAAAGTATGCCTCAACGTCCTTTTGAGGTAAAAGAAACCGTACTTTGGTTAGCTTATGGAACCTTGTGTGAGGCTAAAATACCTTTGGAGCAAATCGAACAGGTTCTGGATTATGATAGAACAAAAGATACAACCAATGCTGTTCGTTTTTCGCCTCTAGGAGAATTAGAAACTCCCAATTTATGGCTCAAATTTAAGCATCCAATCAAAATAACTACTACATTTGGAAAACAAAAAGAATGCAGTGATTTACTGTTGTTTGTAGACGACAAAGAAGGGTTTCAACAATATCTTGCGAACAGCTTAATATGAAACAACAAACTATTATTTTAATCCATATCATTTTATGGTTGCTATTTGTCTTGCCAATAAGTTGCACGTCTATTGTCCTATTTAAGTTATATCCAGAATTAATATGGTCATTTTATCCTGAAGCAACGATGCATTACGTATTGACAGATGCGTTGTATAATACCCTTTCTTTTGGCATTTCTTTTTACCTTTTTTATTTTTTTGTGTTTAAATGGCTGTTTCGTTCCTCTAATTTATTACAAGGAATTGCAAAAACACTCGTATTATTTGTGATGCTATTTCTAAGCGAACTATTGATCATTCAGCTTTTTTATCCGACTAGTTTTACAGAAAAAGATTTTTTGTTAGGAGCAGAAATTACATTGTTCATATGGTTGTTGTTTCGATTAGGTTTGTCAATGGGAGCAAAAGGATTTGTGGAATATATTCAGGAAAGAACGAAAAGAAAGGAATTGGAACATTTTAATTTTCAAAGTGAGTTATCGTTATTTAGAGCGCAGATCAATCCTCATTTTTTATTCAATACCTTGAATAATATTGATGCTTTGATTTATACTAACCCCGACAAAGCTTCTGAAACTCTAATTCAGTTGTCCAAGCAAATGCGCTATTTGTTGCACGATTCCAATGTTGAAAAAATTGCTCTGACAGAAGAAATTCAATTTATTAGAAATTATATAGATTTGGAAACCATCCGAATTAAAAATAAACACTTTGTCCATTTTGCAGTAGTAGGAAAACCTCAAGGCATTCGAATCGCACCAATGCTATTCATTGCTTTTGTTGAGAATGCATTTAAACATAGCAGTGACCGATCTTGTGATGCTGGTTTGCAAGTATCTTTTTCGATAACAGAAGATGCCTTATTATTTCAGTGTAAGAACAGATATAAGAAACGCCCTACAGTAGAAAAAATGGAATACAGTGGCATTGGTTTGGATTTGGTCAAAAAACGATTGAACTTGATTTATAATTCGAATTACAATTTGAGCATTCATTCAACTGATGATTGGTATGTGGTGCAATTGGAGTTCCCTTTAACTTGTTTACGTTAATTTAAGACAAGATGAATTGTATTATTATAGAAGATGAACCTTTGGCAACCGAAAAGCTGAGTGCTTTTGTTAATCGAATGCCTGGGTTAAATTTGTTAAAAACATTTGACAATGCCTTATTGGCAATGGATTATATTGCTAGAAATAGCATTGATCTGATCTTTTTAGACATTCAGATGGAGGCATTAACAGGCATTGAATTTTTAGAAAGTACCCAAACGAATGCGCAGGTGATTATCACGACAGCTTACAGTGATTATGCCTTAAAAGGATATGAATTGAATGTTGCCGATTATTTATTAAAGCCATATGCGTTTCGTCGTTTTGTTCAAGCCATAGACAAAGTAAAGACTCAGTATCAATTGATGCAACAATCGAATAGTACAAAAGACTTTATCTTTGTTAAAACAGAGTACCGTGTTGAGAAGGTAAATTTAGCAGACATTCTCTATATTGAAGGAATGAAAGATTATTTGCGCTTGGTAACTCAACTAGGCAACATAATGACATTACAACGTTTCAAAACCTATGAGGATTACTTGCCTGCACAGCAATTTGTTCGTGTACACAAATCCTATATCGTTGCTTTGGATAAGATAGAAAGCATTGAGCGAAATCGAATTAAGATAGGGGAGAAGAGAATTCCCATTAGTGAAACTTACAAGGATGCTTTTAATCAATTGTTAGATGGAAGACGTTTTTGATAGATGGTAGACATATCAATGTGGTCGTTTCGTGCTTGCAATAGTTGCTAGAAAATTGTATCTTGTAAGGAGTTTTGAGTCGCTATTAAATTCATCACCAATAATACTAAATGGATATGCAACAACGGTTTATTCCCTTATTTAAACAAATTGAAGGAGTGTTTTTCTTCTTAATAATGATAGGATTTAGTGCCTGTGAAAAAACAACCGTAGCAGAGTGTTCCGAAGCTTGTGCCAATGATAATCTTCAGCATATCAAAAGGGTTTTGGTAATAGGAATAGATGGTTGTCGTTCGGATGCCTTGCAAGCAGCTAATACCCCAAATTTAGATCAACTAATTGCTGCTAGCCGATATAGCTGGACCCTAAATAGAGGTGTAGATTACCCTTCAAGTGGTTCAGGGTGGTCTAGTTTGTTAACAGGAGTTTGGCCTGCGAAACATGGCGTGTTGGATAATTTTTATCAAGGAAAGAAATATGGACAGTATCCTTCCTTTTTATGCCGAATCAAAGAGGCGAATACTTGCTTTAAAACGGCTTCAATTGTTCATTATGCTGCTATTAATGATGAAATTATTAGTCCATGTAATGCTGTATTAAGAGATTATGACGAAGATCAACAGGTAAGAGATGCGGTGACCAACTATCTTAATGATTGTAATATGGATGTTGTTTTTACGCATTTTGATGGTGTAGACCATGCTGGTCATAGCCGAGGATTTCATCCTAGTATTCCTCAATACATAGAGGCAATAGAGCAAGTGGATGCGCATCTAAAACCTATCTTAGAAGCTATTTACCAACGAGAGCGAGATAATAACGAAGATTGGTTGGTTGTAGTCAGCACCGACCACGGAGGAACTATAGAGGGAACTCACGATGATAATGCGACAGAGGTAACACAAGTCTTTGGTATTTTTAGAACTAAAAATACTGCAAATCCTGGCGTTTTGCCAACTTCACCAGAACTAGTTGATATTGCCCCTACTATTTACAGTCACCTGGGAATTCCCATTGATGCAGCATGGAATTTAGATGGGAGTGCTATTGCATTGTGATTGTAAGAAGTTCGTAACCATTCAGAAAAAAATATTGTTACAATTAGAAATGCAAAACTAGTGGAGGCTAGTTTTGCATTTGTTGTTCAGCGGCATACATTCCTAGAAAAATTTGGAAAAGAAAGATATTAGGGAAAGAATAGTAGTACAACTAAACTATTTTGGGTTGAAATGAAATAGGACTATCAAATATTTAATTGTTTGAATGTTTAGTTATTTAAAGCAAAGCTCATGCCAAAATAAGAAAATTGACCTCCCTTTATTCGACCCAATAACAAATAGAAAAACTCTTACCCCTTTTTGATAAGGAATAAGAGTTATCTATATTAAAGATAATCAGATAGCCACATTGGTTCCCACTAAGGTGGCGAAGCTACCTAATACTAATCTTCTACTTCTACGTCGTCGATTGTGTTTTCAACGTCCTCTACAACAGGTTCTGTTTTGTTAAGGATTGTACGACCACGGTAAGAACCGCAAGCTTCACAGATACGGTGTCTCAATGTAGGAGCACCACAGTTACTACAACTAACAACATGAGGAGCTGTAATCTTGTAGTGAGTACGACGTTTGCGTTTACGCTGCTTTGATATTCTACTCTTCGGATGTGCCATCTTCTTATTTTATTTAAACGTTATTATTTTAATTTTTTTAACTCGTCCCATATTGGGTTTATGCTGTCACCCTCATTGGCTTCTTCGTCAGAAGCTTCGGTGTCTTCATTCGATTCTAAATATTTTAGAACAGCTGGATCACAAGTATAGTTTCCATCATTATCAACTGGATGTACTGTGCGCATAGGGATACTCAACATTAATAATTCGTAAAGCATCTCTGCAATATTAATAGAACTTGTTCCTTCTTTTAGATAGATGATATTAAACTCATCTTCTTGTTCTGGAATTTCGTGAACTATTTTGACAAGTACTTGATCTGTTCCTTCAATTGGAAAATCAAATGTTTCTGCACAGACATCGCAAGCCGTAAGGACAGTACCCTGAATTTCGAAGTTAAATTCCAAACTATCCAAAAATTTAGTTAAGGATAATTTCACATCAACATCTCCTTCTTGTACCAAGGCTGCTTCAAAATGTTTTAAGAACTTGTTATTTATTTGATAATCAAATAAATGCTCACCATCAGCTAAACTAGCAAAATTTATGGTGAATGATTTAAGAGCTTTCATTGATATAGTTTTTTCTGAAAACGCCGTGCAAAGGTAGAAAAAAAAATAGAACCTAACAATTAAAATACAGTTACTTTTATAAAAATCTATAAACTAATAGCTTCGAAAGCTCTAAGAACGCCTTTTGAAGCTGCCAATTATTAGATGTAGTAGCATGTTTTTAATAAGTAGGTATATATTATAATCATAATAGAAAACTTACCTACCATATTAATCCACGAATTATGCTATGTCTTCTTAAGATCAATTTTAAAGGGGAATCTTAAAAGTAGTAGCAATAACAACTGTAAAAAAAGTTAACCAACTATTCTTTAATATACGTTATGAGCAATTTCAGATTTGTTTTGGAATGAAGTTGTTTTAAATAAAGACTCCATTTAAAACAACTTCAGGGGCAAAAACCTATAAACAAAACCGATTAGTAAGGAGGCTGTTTTAGGCAGTTATTTTTCTGCAAGCAATGTTTTGATGGCATCTTCTAAAGCCTGTCCACGAAGGTTTTGATAACGAATAACACCTTTTCTATCAATTAAGAAAGTTTTAGGAATAGAATTGACACCATAAGTCGCAGCAATAGGACTACTCCAGCTTCTTAGCTCCGAAACATGATTTTTCCAAGTTAACTTATCCGCCTTAATTGCAGCTTTCCATTTCTCTTTTTCAAGTTCCATGGCTTTAGCAACCATATCAGGATTGTTTTGATATGCAGCAAGGCGTTTATCATCCAAACCATCTAGAGAAACATTAAAAATATCAAATCCTTTTTTGTGGTACTTTTTGTACAGTTCTACCACATGAGGATTCGTCATTCTACAAGGGCGGCACCAACTTGCCCAGAAATCAAGCAAGACCACATCACCTTTTAGAGCAGATAAAGACATTTTTTTGCCATCAGGATTGGGAAGGTTGATTTCAGGAGCCTCAAGACCTACAGCAACAGGTTGAGCCTTTAGTTTCGCTTCCATAGACAATACCTTTGAGTTAAATTGCTTGGTATATAGGTCATTAGGATAAGTGTTTTGCAATGATGCCAATACCTTTTTATAAGCTTTTATATTGGCGGCCAAATCTAGTTTTTCTACAAGATAAAGATGCAACAAAGGTTTGTCTTCTTCTGTTGTTTCTATGTATTGCTTGATTTTGCCATTATCTAAATCAGCAGACCATGTTGCCATATCTTCGACATACAATCCACCAGTTACATCATATGTTTCGATATTTCTACCATTCATAGTGGCATTGAGTGTTACATTTTCCCCTCCGTTTAACAACATATAGACGGGTTTTGCCCCCAAGCGTATGCGATAAATGCCTGGATTTTGAAGACCGGTATTGATTTCAAAATTACCGCTAGCATCTATTTTGGTAGAACTAACCACATCGGTAGCATCTAGTGTTTTTTTATCAAAAAATATTTTTGTACCCTCTTCCAAACCTTGAACAGATCCTTTTATAGTGGTTGGCGTACCCACAATTTTAGGCGGTGCTTTTTTAGTTGTAGTAGATGTTGAAACCGAAGTAGCGGCTTGATCTGTTGTTTCTGTAGTATGATTTGTTGTGTCAGAGCAACTAGCTAATAAAGTCGCTGCCAAAAGCGGAATAAAGTATTTTTTCATAATGAATTTTCAATTGTATTTCAATCGTTTGCTATATAATATAATGGTGTTATTGGTTATCTGCTACCAATACGTACTGATGTTGCTTTTCTATTTTGCTCATTTGGAATATGATGAAAAGTCCACGAAGTACTATTCTAATAGTAGTTCGTTGATTAGCTCCCTGCGGTCGTGAGATCGCTATCGCTTAGTTGTTTACTTTTTTACTAAAAAGATAAAAAAGCACATTTATATTAGTTTGATAATCAAAATTTTAACACAAACACAATGAAAGCATAACTTGTTAATTATCAACTGCGCAGCACTCACGAAGTAAACTAATAAAGTTTTTCAACGAACTATTGATTCTAAATAACAACGAATAAATATAGATAATTAGCGGGTGACTACCACAAAATACAAACTTATTGTGATAGATACTTTGAAATTATTGCGTTTTAAGATTTTGATAAGTATTTAATTGCTTAAGAATGACGCCTTATTTTGAATAATTTTTAAATTCCAGAACTTTCTTTAGTGGGGGTGATGCTCACTAATGTTATAATGCACCATAGACTGACGGTCTAATATAAATTCATCGCCATTCCAAACTAGAGCAACTTTATAAGCTTCTTTGCTAGCCACTTCATTTTTATTCGGGTACTTTTCATGAATCAAAATAGCTTGTAGGTAGTTGATGTCTAAAGGATTGGGTTCGAAATAAAAATAATCCTCTGGACTGAACGTTTTGGCATCGTTTTCCAAAAAAGTTTTTGTTGTAATTAAGGGCAATTGTTGGTTAATATCTTCCCAACGTTGATGTTTGAATTGGTAAAAGTCTTGTTGCATAACATGTAAGTTTTGACGACTTTCATCAATTAGCTCTTGCGAAACAAAGAGGACATTGCGTTGTTTTAAGGAATTGAAAATGGCTAAACGGATTTGTTCCACTTGCTCAAAGACATCATCGGGATTACTAGGTTTTTCGGTTATTTGCAGATAATTACCAATCCAATTGACTGTATAATTGGCTGTTTCTTTTGATTGGAGCAATGTTTTTCGTTCAGCGATAGACATATTTTGCAAACCATCTAGTAGCAACTCATCTGAGGATAATTTAAGGAATGCCTCTTTTACTGAAAAGCGCTTTTGAGGCAAATCACGTGTTTGAATGGTATCTGTAAACGAAACGCCAGAATCATTAATAGTATCTAGAGAGGCATCGTTAGGTTGGCAACCTCCTAAAATAATACTACTAACTACTAAGAGCATTATTAATTTTAAGAACGTATCTTTCATCTTTTAGTTATTTAGAAGAATGCGCTGTTAATGATAGATTTATGTAGTTGCCTCTTTGGGAATTTATGCCCTGCAACTACGTTATTTATAAACAATACTTCGTCGAAACCACGCAGTAGCAGCGTAGCTAAATCGTATTAATCAAATTACTTTGAGAATGCTTTGCAGTTGATGCAAAGATGCTGCTTTTTTTTTATAAAAAACGAAAAAAATCACGAAGTATTATGTAAAATTAAGTGGAGATTAATTGGGCTCAATTGTTTGTTGATGAATTTTCTTAAATTACTTTGCGTGTGCTACGTGTTTGATAATCAGTAAATTGTTGTTTTATTGTGTTTTTAATAAAAAATTGATCGCCAATCCAATATAAATGTGATTTTTTGTCTTTTTGTTAACTAAGCTTGCAATCTCACGAGCATAGCAAGCTAAAAAAGTAAAGAACTAAGCGAACCGAGCTCACGACCGCAGGGAGTAACAAAACCAGCTTGTTGGTTCACGACCACAGGGAGTAACAAAGCTAACTAAAAGCGCAGCGCTCACGAAGTACCACGTAGTAGCAGCGCAGCTAACTAAAAGCGCAGCGCTCACGAAGTAATCAGCAAACTACTATTGTCTAAGATACAGTTTTAAAATGAAAGAAGAAAGAGCTTCTAGGCAAATATAAAAATGTAAGGAGCTATTTTTGTCTAATTTCATATTCTCTATTACCTTTACCGCTAGAAACACTTAACGAAAGTATTTGACCTACAATTTTAAATCAATATTTCATGTAATAAAATTATAATTATGAAGGGAATAAGTAAAATTGTATTGTTGTTGGTTGCTGGAGTGTCGGGTGTTTTTGTTTTGATAATGGGAAACAATCCCTTTGGCAATGATGCAAAAATCGAACCACCAACTTATGGACCAGAAGACGACTATAAGGAAGTAGTAGACGTTCGAGAAATTGAAGATGATTTGCCTGTCGGGACGCTTAATTACTTGCCAACACAAGAACTAGGTGATCAATTGGTTCATTATCAATATTACACGATTTCATATTCTAATCAGCACAAAAATGCTGAATGGGTCGCTTATGAATTGTTGGGCGCTCGATTGGATTTGAGCGACCGAGAGGAACGACAAAGTTTTAGATCTGATCCTAATGTAAGAGCAGAAGCAAGCCATTCAGATTATAGTAATTCTGGATATGACAGAGGGCATTTAGTTCCCGCGCATGACATGGATTTCAACGAACGAGCTATGTCAGAAAGCTTCTATATGACAAATGTATCTCCTCAAGTTCCAGAGTTTAATAGAGGTATTTGGAAAGAATTAGAAGGAAAAGTGCGAAAATGGGCAAAAAAGGAAAAACGTCTTTATGTTATTACTGGACCTTTGTTAAAAAAAACAATAGAGCGAGCTGATCGTATTAGTGCAACTGGACCAACAATTCCTAGAGGTTTTTTTAAGATAATAATGGATTATGAAGGACCAGAAAAAAAGGCAATTGCCTTTATGTTTAAGAATAAAACAATAAATCAACCCCTAGAACGATTTGTGACAACAATAGATTTAGTAGAAACGTATACCAATTTAGATTTTTTTCCTGACCTAACTAGAGAAGAAGCAATTGCGTTGGAATCTGTTTCGGATTATAGTCTTTGGAATATAAAATAAGCATCAACCGATTATTACTGATATAAATTTATGGAATATCCCATCCGCCAAAAAGGCAAGTTTAAGTATATTGAAGAAGGTCAAGGAACCGAAGTGATTGTTTTATTGCATGGTTTGTTTGGTTCAATGGGGAATTATGGCGCATTGATTACTGGATTAAAATCAACGTACAAATTAATTGTTCCTTTATTGCCCATTTTTGAACTCCCTAGACGAGAAATTTCTATGAATGCTTTGATGGAGCATGTGCATGAGTTTATTTTGGAAGAAGGGCATACATCTATTCACCTTGTTGGCAATTCATTGGGAGGGCATATTGGTTTGTTAATGACCTTAAAAGATCCTGACTTGGTAAAAACACTTACGTTGACAGGAAGTTCTGGGCTTTTTGAAAATGCACTAGGAGATTCGTTTCCTCGTCGTCAAAGCTACGAATTTGTCAAAGATGTGGCACAACGAACATTTTATGATCCGCAGGTTGCAACCAAGGCGTTGATTGACGATATTTTTGAAATTGTCAATACACCCACCAAAGGCTTAAACATTGTTTTGACAGCTAAATCTGCTATGCGTCACAACTTGGAGCATGAGTTACACAAGATTAAAACACCAACTTTGCTAATCTGGGGCAAAAACGATACCATTACCCCTGCTTTTGTTGGAGAGGATTTTAATCAAAAAATCGAAGGATCTGAACTACATATTTTGGATCAGTGTGGGCATGCTCCAATGATGGAAAAACCAGAGGCTTTTATTCACTTACTAAGTACATTTTTGGCTAGGCACCCAATTGTTTAAATTATACAAAAGAAGTTCCTAGCCATCCAATAAAGAGGTAGACGCAGACCATTGGAAGAACCAAATTGGGAGGAAGTGTTGTATTGTTGTCCAAAAAACTTTGCATTTCTACGTCCAAACTTTTTACATTGGTTTTGAATTTTTGTGCTAGTTTTAAACCAATCGTTGCCTCAAATAGCCCAATCAATCCAACTATGGTAATCCCTGCCATTGGCGTTAATAAATTTGCAGCCCAATAGCCTGTTGCTAAATAAATACCAACCGAAAGAAAAGAAATAAAACTTACAGAAAGTAAACTGAGTTCCCATTTTCTGGAAGCAATAGCACCACCAATAATTATAACGATAATAAAACTGAGACTAAGTGCTAGTATCGAAAAATAAGTAACAATCATATATGGTTTGAATTAAAATTAAAATTTATTGACCAAGGAGGGAATAAATAAGGTGTCAATCTTTTTTGTTGCTTGTTGGTAAGCTGTTGAGGTGATTGGTAATAACAATTATACGCTATTTTAGCTAATTTCTTACAACAAGGAAAGTTAAAGAGTCGTTAATTGACAACATTAGTGATGGAAGGGGTGAACAAAAGGCTGTTAAATTTGTTTAAGCGTTCCATTTTTATAATAACTTTCCTGCTACTAATGAGTTAAAAGGAAGAAAATTCAGAAGGAATAAAAGTTAATATTTCTTCCAAATATTGGCGCTGATTAGACAATCTAGGTACTTTATTTTGACCACCATATTTGCCTTTTGAGCGCAGCCAATTATGAAAAGTTCCTTTGGGGGCTACTTTTAATTCTAATTCTTGAAGGGCAATATTCTTGTAGCGTTTGGCTTCGTAATCGGAATTAAGTTGTTGTAAATTCTGATCTAAAAGCTGTTTGAACTGAAGGATGTTATTAGGTAGCTTTTCAAATTCAATAAGCCATTCGTGTCCCCCCTTATTGTCATCCGACAAAAAAATTGGAGCAACTGTATACTCTGCAATTTGAGCTTGTGTTTGTTGGCAAGTGCGAGCAAGTGCTTTTTCTGCATTCCAGACCATTACCTCTTCACCAAATACATTGATGAATTGCTTTGTTCGTCCTGTAATTTGAATATGGTGAGGGTAAATAGAGGTAAATTGAACCGTGTCGCCAATCAAATAGCGCCAAAGTCCTGCATTAGTACTGATTAATAGGGCATAGTTGATGCCTGTTTGAACTTCTGCTATGGTATAGGTTTTGGGGCATTCTTGATGTAATTCTTGAAGGGGGACAAATTCATAAAAAACGCCATTGTCTAAAAGCACTTGCATTCCATTGTCTTTTTCAGAAAATTGGGTAGCAAAAAAACCTTCAGAAGCATTGTACGTATTTCTATACTGCACGTTATTGCCAGGAAAAAGGGCTTCAAATTGAGAACGATAAGGGGCAAAATCAACGCCTCCATGTGCATACAATTCAAAGTTTGGAAAAACTTCTGTTAGATGACTTTTTCCAGATAACTCTAAGATGCGTCTTAATAAGACGAGTGTCCAAGTCGGTACACCACTTAAATTGGTGATGTTTTGATGAACCGCAACTTGAGCAATTCGTTCAATTTTTTCTTCCCAATCGGGGAGTAGGGCAGTAGGAATATTGGGGGTTAAAAAGTAAGCGGCATAAAATGGTAAATGCTTCAACATAATAGCAGAAACATCTCCTACATAGGTCGATGCTTGGGAATTAAAAAGTCCTATTTCTCCTCCCATAATGATTGCTCGACTGGCATCGAATAATTTTGATTGAGGATAGTTGTGAAACCAAATGGAGACAGCATCATGGGCTCCTTTTAGATGGCAATGTTTTAGGTTGTTGTAAGGGACAGGAATGTATTTGCTTTTGTGACTCGTTGTTCCTGACGACCTTGAAAAGTAGCTTACTTTACCAGGAACTAAGATATTGGGCGTTCCTGCCATCATTTGCTGAATATAAGGCTTGATCTCCTCGTAACTCTGTATAGGAACCCGTTCTTGAAGTTGCTGAATAGAAGCAATTGAGGCAAAATCATGTTGCCGACCAAATTCTGTTTTAGAACTCTGGCGAATTAATTGCTCAAAGACCTTTTGTTGCGTAGTTTCGGGATGTTCTATGCTTTTTTGCACATGACGCAAGTTCAGGTTGAATCCAGTTTTTATAACAGCATTAAGCCACTTCATAAGATTGTATTCTAATTCAACAATAGTTCGTTGCTTTTATAAGAGTAGTAGTTAGCTTCGCTGCTACTGCGTGGTTTCAACGAACTATTGATAAGAGAGCAGTGAACTACTCATTCAAAACAAGACAACAAAAATACAAAAAACAATACACTCTATTCTATCATTTTATTTATTTCCTCGTTCTGCAATAATTTTTAATTTTTGATTGTGATATTGATAACTAGCTTTCAGCTTGGATAACATCAGACTAGGAATGAAACGACTCATACTACCCGTAAATTCTTCTCCATGCTGCAATAGCGTTTGTTCCTTGTCGAGTGCTTGAAGTCGATAATAATGCGCTCCTTTTATAATTGATGGGCTAAGAAGAGTGCCTTTCCAGATCAATTCTTTTTCCTTTTTTAGACTCGTAATTTGTATGGGAACAATTGCTTGGAGTGGGGCTACATGAGCAAATATCAATCGCCCTTCTTTTAATGTGCCCCACGTTTTGAGAATAGATGGATTCCAGATTGGGTAACGTTCTACATCCAACAAAATGTCCCAAACTTTGGAGACAGGAGCATTGATGATAACTTCTGTATGGCAAGATTTCATAGTAGTAAGGTATGTAAAAGAGTGAATGGAATGGATATTTAGCAATAAGTTATTGTTTAAAAATAAAAAAAGCCGAACAATTCAACTTTATTATGATTATCTCTAATATTTCTAAGGCATAAATTTCATTTTTATCAAAAAAAAGATAGCTTTAGTAGTCAACACGATGACAAAACGTAGGTCGTGTCATAATTAATTTGTATGCTTAAGAACGTTGTTTGTTTTATGATTATCAATTTCTGAAAAATTTAGAAGTGAAAGGTATCTTTTTGATAGTCAGTTGCGAAGAATTAGCATAGTAGCAGCATAGTTAACTAAGAGAACCAAACACATAAAACAAGTAAACGATCTTAGGGAGTGAACGGATGCGATTTTCCCACGAAGTAATGTAATAAAATAATCAAATGAAAATACACTTTATAGCCATAGGAGGTGCATTGATGCACAATTTAGCTTTGGCTTTAAAACAAAAAGGATATCAAATAACAGGTTCCGATGACGAAATATATGACCCGTCTCGCTCAAGACTACAAAAAGCTGGATTATTGCCTTCTAAAATGGGGTGGGATATTGCGCGTATCCAACCCGACTTAGATGCTGTCATTGTAGGCATGCATGCTAGATCTAATAACCCTGAATTGTTAAAAGCACAAGAGTTAGGATTGACAATTTACTCCTATCCTGAGTATATTTACTTACAAAGTCAACAAAAAAAACGGGTAGTTGTTGGTGGAAGTCATGGAAAAACGACGACCACATCTATGATTATGCATATCCTCAAGTATCACCAAATTGATTTTGATTATGCCGTTGGTGCTCAATTGGATGGTTTTGAACTGATGGTGCGGTTATCTGATGCACCTTTGATTGTTATAGAAGGAGATGAATATTTGTCGTCTCCGATTGATACTCTACCAAAGTTTTTACATTACTATCCACACATTGCGGTTTTAACAGGAATTGCATGGGATCATATCAATGTATTTCCAACATTTAGAAAGTACAAAAAGCAATTTAAAAAGTTTGTTAAAACGATTTTGCAGCATGGTACTTTAATCTATTATAAGGAAGATAAACAGCTTCAAAAGATTGCGGGATATGCTCCTGCACAGGTAATTGCTTATGATACACCAGCACATCATATCGAAAATCATCAAACTTATTTAGATGTCGATTATAATTATCAATTGGCTAAAGAAGGTGTTGTAGGAATCCCCTTGCAAATATTTGGAAAGCACAATTTGCAAAACTTTCAAGCAGCCCGCATGGTTTGCCGAGAGTTGGGACTCAATGACGGGCAAATATTAGAAGCGATTCAGGCATTTTCAGGAGCAGCTAAGCGTTTAGAAATTTTGTCTAAAAAAGAAAAACAAGTTATCTTTAAAGATTTTGCACACGCTCCCTCTAAAGTTAAAGCAACGATTAATGCAGTTAAGCAGCAATATAAAAATCGTTCATTGGTTGCCGTGTTAGAGTTGCACACCTTTAGCTCTCTAAATGTTGATTTTTTAGATGAATATTTGGGTAGCATGGGAGCCGCAGATGTAGCCTATGTGTATTATAACCCGCATACTATTCGTATGAAAAAGTTAAAGAATATTGAACCTGCACAAGTCGAAGAGGCTTTTTTTCATCCTAATTTGATTGTTTTTACAGATGAACAAGCTCTCAAACATCAATTGGAAAAAGACATTGCTGCTCAAGAGTCGAACTTGTTACTGATGAGTTCTGGAAATTGGGGTGGAATAGATATATTAAAATTGGTCAATGACTAAACAGCAATGGTCTATGAATTCTTAAAACCACATCGTTTTTAATTTTTAAGTATGTCGCACTACTAATCAATTGGATATGATTTTATGGCGAAGTAAGGCAAAATTACATATATGGCAAAAAGAAAGGTAGCCCCCAAAAACCGACTGGAAGAAATCACCGTCCAAAAAAGAGCCCAATCTTATTTGGAACAATACTATAAAATAAAACATGGTAAAAGGCATTTGTTTTCTAATATAGAAGAACGAACAAAGAAGCAATATGGAATGAAACGTGCCGATGGCTTGCTGGCTTACAAACTCAACAAAAGACGGGCTTATGTGGTCTCTATGGAAGCCAAATCGCACAAAACGTTGCCCGCTCTGAGACCGTATAGAGTCAACAAGGTTTGGATAAAAGACAGCATCTGGAAAAGCTTTTTGTTTACCTTGGCATCTGGTGTGCTGTTCTTTGCTTGGAGACAAGATGGTTGGTTGGTCTTAATGCCATTTGGGGTTTGGTTTTTGGCAATGTTAGTTCATTTATTGCTGTTTAAAAACAGCTACAAATACCAAGAGATGGAGGTGATACACCAAGTATTTCAGTATCCTGCTAATGAACAGTGGTTATCTCTTTCGGAAGACTCCTTTGATATGATTAAAGAGCATCTTAGGATGAATTTAATCAAAATTTGCAAGGCTAGGGATATTGGTGTGTTGATGGTTGATCAAGATTTGAATGTTAATATGATTCATCCACCCAAAGCTAGAAAACGATTTTGGTTTTATGGATATTTGACTTATTACCATAATGAAGAAGCGATCCGCAAGCACTTAGGAATTAATCCTCGGTTGAAAAAGAAAACAAAGAAGAAGAAAACCAAGAAAACTAGAAAAAGAAAAAAGTAATGCCTACCCATATTTTGATGGTGGATTGCTATAGAACCATTTAAACTAGATATAGATTATGCTAATTCGTTATAAAATGCCTTTGAGGTATATTTTGCAAGCTGCAATGCCTGATTTTTTGATTGTTCTAACTATTGCAAGTGTCGTCTATTTTGTGGAGTGGAAATTAGGGCTTTTGTTAATGGAATTATCGTTTAGTATTCCAGCTTTTTTGGGGACAGCGATCTCTATTTTGTTGTCTTTTAAAATCAGTCAATCCTATGATCGTTGGTGGGAAGCACGCAAAATATGGGGGGCTATTGTAAACGATTCGAGAAGTTTGGTAATGCAGTTGCAGGCTTTTGTAGGAATGGATAATAGTCAAGTAAAAACCATTGCCTACCGACAAATGGCTTGGTGTTATGTCTTGGGTAGAAGTTTGCGTGGTTTAGAACCTTTAAAGGGGATGGAAGTATTTCTAAATGCTGACGATAGAAGACATGCCGCTAAGCAAAGCAACAAACCTTTGGCAATTTTACAATTGAATACCTTAGATTTAGAACAACTCAAATCTATGTATGGTTTGACAGAGTACAAACAAGTTCAATTGGATAATACTTTGGTCCGCTTGTGTGCGTCTATGGGCAAAGCAGAACGAATCAAAAGCACCGTTTTTCCAACCAAATATAGAATGTTCTTGCATTTGAGCATTTATTTGTTTGTTATTTGCTTGACTATGGCGACAAGTGCACTGCCTATTTATTTTGGTTTGCCGTTAATTATGAGTATTGCTACTATTTTCTTTTTGTTAGAAGGAACCGCTTACAATTTACAAGACCCTTTTGAAAATAGACCAAGTGACACGCCAATTACTGCAATTGCCAGAACAATTGAAATTAATATTCGACAATTGTTGCAAGAAGAGGAGCAAAGCATTCCAACTCCTTTGCCAATAGAAGAAGGTTTTTATTTGATGTAAGCCAATCAATTCAATACAATGCTCTAAGAAGGATCTTTTTTCTTTTCTGTTTTAATCAATTTAAAACTACCAAAAAAAACGGTAGAATCTTGAGCTTCAATTGGTCCCACAGAAGAATACATACTCAATTGATAAACTCGATTCTTAACTAAAAATATCTTGTAAGAAATATTTAAATCTCTCTTTTTGGCTTTTGCTACAAAGGACAAGCCATCGTATTTGTCTTCTAACTTTACTTTTTCTTCTATAGATGTTTTGGCACGAAGATCTTCTAAGATTCTATATTTAATCCCTTTTAGAAGCTGCTCCTTATTACCTAACTGAATCATTCGTTCGGGATAATCAGAGAAGCTTGCAACCCAAGCATGGGTGTCATTTTTTCCATAAATGTATTGGGTCAATTCAATTTGTCCTATTTCAGAAGTAGTGACATGTTTGTTTTCTTTGGGAGTATCAGGAAAAACGATGCTAAAGCCACCTTTTTCAGAGTAAAAAGGCAATTTTGCTTTAGGGACAGGTTTTTTCTTCTTTTTGCTAATTTTCGTTCGAGTAGACTCTTTTATGTCAGGTACTGTCGTATCCGAATTGCAACTAAAAAGCAGACCTGTCCAGACCAGCAAAAATATAATTTGTCTCATTGTATTTGAGTTTAGTAACTAAAAAAGCAATTCCATCGAGTGACAGAATTGCTTTTATATACGTCTTATTCAGGAATTTGTTTTCCCAAAAAATATAGATTTATCTAGCGAATGCCACAGAACGTTTTTCACGAATAACCGTTACTTTAATTTGTCCTGGGTATTGCATTTCATTTTGAATCTGTTGTGAGATTAAGAACGACAATTCTTCCGCTTTGTTGTCAGATACTTTATCGGCTTCTACGATGACACGAAGTTCACGCCCCGCTTGCATCGCATATACCTTCTGAACACCATCGTGTGCCATTGCTACTTGCTCCAATTCTTTGATTCGTTCGATATAACTTTCTAGAATTTCACGTCTAGCCCCTGGTCTAGCCCCCGAAATAGCATCACAAACTTGTACAATAGGAGAGATGATAAACTTCATTTCAACCTCATCGTGATGCGCTCCAACGGCATTAGATACAGCAGCTTTTTCACCATGACGCTCACACATTTTTATACCCAATAGAGCATGAGAAAGTTCCGTTTCTTCTTCTCCTACCTTTCCAATATCGTGTAACAGACCAGCACGTTTTGCCAATTTAATTTCTCTAGAACTCAAGCCCAATTCTGCCGACATAATGGCACATAATTTAGCCGTTTCTATAGAGTGTTTTAATAGGTTTTGTCCATAAGACGAACGGAAACGCATACGACCAACCATACGAATCAAAGGCGCTTGTAAGCCGTGGATATTTAGGTCAATTACAGTACGTTGACCAATTTCCATGATTTGCTCTTCGATTTGCTTTTTCGTTTTGGCAACAATCTCCTCAATACGAGCAGGGTGGATACGCCCATCGGCTACCAAACGTTGCAAAGACAGACGACAAACTTCTCGGCGAATAGGGTCAAAGCTAGAAATGATAACTGCTTCAGGCGTATCATCCACGATGATTTCAACACCAGTAGCAGCTTCCAAAGCACGAATGTTACGACCTTCACGACCAATAATTTGACCTTTCAAATCATCTGAATCCAAGCGGAATACAGAAACCGTATTTTCGATGGTATGCTCAGCAGCCATTCTTTGGATAGATTGAATAACAATCTTTTTGGCTTCTTTGTTGGCACTCATTTTAGCTTCCTCAAAGCGATCTTTGACATAAGCCATTGCTTCTGCATCTGCTTTGTCTTTGATGTTTTTAAGCAACTCATCTTTAGCTTGTTGAGCTGTTAATTTGGCAATTTTTTCAAGCTGAGACAAATACTCACTTTCTTTATTATTTAAGGTTTCGAGTTTTACTTCTACTAATTCAAGTTGTTGATTTAAGTTCTCACGAATTTTTTGAACCGCAGTTTCTTTTTTTAGAATTTCTCTTTCTCTAGTTAAAGAGATTTTGTCGCGTTCTAGAGCTTTGTCTTCACTAGATTTTAGTTTTAGTTCGCGTTTTTTACAGTTATTTTCAAATTCTTTTCTCTTATTAATAAAGTGTTTTTTTGCTTCTGCTATTTTGTTGCTTTTAATTTGTTCACTTTCTTTTTTGGCTTTTTCAACCATTTGACCAGCTTTTCGTTCAGCCTCTTGTACTTTTGTATCAGCATTTTCTCTAGCTGATTTTAATATTTCGTCCGCTTTTCTGTCTAATTCCAATTGACGTTCTTTATTGATTTTTTCAAGTAGAAATCTACCAATCAAAACACCAACTAGAATACCAATGACAGCTCCAATCGCGAGTGATGTTGCATCCATGATTTGTTCAAGTTTGTATATAAATAAAAGGGAAGTTCTCCCCAAATTAGTTTCCAAATGACTAATTAGAGTAGAATACAGAGAAAAGGAAAAGGAAAAGAATGCTTTTTTTAGTGCAAGTGTTTAGTTTTCAAAAACTTGTTCTAAGATGTCTTCGATAGATTCAATGCGTTCTTTGATTGGAGCCAAGTCTTTTTTTTGGCGCTCCTCGTGCAAATCTTTAGCATAGGTTAATAAAAGCATCGATAAGATATCTTGTTTGTTTAGCTTATTGGCATAGCGACGTTGCAAATCCAAGAACTCCTTATTAAGTTGTTGGTTGATAAGCGTTACACCTTCAACTTCATCTTGTGTTACCATAACAGGGTATGTACGTCCTGCTAACACAACTGGTATAGTCAATAAGTTATCTTCGTCCATTGGCTACAATTTAGAGCTGCTGAAGCCACTCAATACTTGTATCTATATCTTGAATATATTGATCGATTTTTTTCTTTATTCCTTCCGTGTCCTCTTTGTAAGTTAGTTCTAGTTTTTGTGTTTTGTTTGCGAGTTCTTTAACTTCGTCTGCTTGTCCAGCAAGCTGTTGCCTCAATGCTTCATTCTCTTTTTCTAGCCTACGGCGCACGATTAACAAATCTTCACAAATTTCTTTGAATTGAAGATTTTGTTCTACTAGTTTTATTACTTTTCTCTCTATCTCCTCTAACTTTACCTCTAAGGTACTCATTTTTGGTAATTCTAAAAAAATTATGAATTATTAAAGTAAAATTGATGGTTGGGGAAATTAAATGAATAGATACCCAAACCATCAATTTTGAATGCTTTACTTACGAATGAGGGCGTTTAATTTTTTCTCATAAGTAGCAATTAGTTTTGACATAACTTTGTCAATATCTTTATCTTTTAATGTTTTATTGTCGTCTTGAAAGATAAAACTAACCGAGCAAGATTTTTTGCCTGCTCCAATTTGCGCTTCATTTTCATAAACATCAAATAAATTCGTTGCTTGCAATTGTTTGCCACCAGTTTTAACCGCAATGCCCAAAATTTCGTTGTAGCCAACTGTTTGATCCAAGACCAAAGCCAAGTCACGACGAACAGCAGGGTATTTTGACATTGCTTGATACTTCATTTTGTGTTTTTTCAAAATTTGAAGTATGGTGTCAAAATCAAAATCAGCATAAAACACCTCTTGTTTGATGCCCATGCCTAAGGCAATGTTCCCATCTAAACGCCCAAAAGATACAATTTCTTGTTTCCCTCTATGATATTTCAAACCATAGGTGAATACTTCGTTGTCCTCTTTAAGAGGCGTACATTGAATCGAACTAGGCAATATACCTAAACGAGTCATAAGATGTTCAACATAAGCTTTTAACGTATAAAAGCTAACTTTGTTTTCCTTTTGATGCCAATTTTCTGGATTGCGTTGACCAGTTAGGAACAAACTGATGTGTTGTTGTTCAAAATAATCTCTATTTCCTTGTCCATCAATTACTTTTTTGAAGTAAGTTTTGCCAAATTCATACAACTTTAAATCTTGATTTTGGCGGTTTTGGTTGTGAACAATGGCTTCTAGACCACTAAAAAGCATACTTGGACGCATCAAGTCTAGGTGTTGGTTGGATGTATTGTTAACATACACCAAACTATCTTCATCCTGAGGCAAATGCTTTTTGTAATAATCAGAACGCGTCATAGAGGTTGCCATCATCTCATTAAAACCAGAACTTGTTAACAAATCAGCAATTAAGTTCTTTACTTTGAAAGGGTTAGGAGTTGGAGCAAACGACAACACAGAGTGTACGGTTGTAGGCGTTTCTACTTTGTTGTAGCCATAAATTCTCAAGATTTCCTCAATAACGTCCGCATCTCTAGTAACATCAACTTTGTTGGTGGGAACATCTACTGTAAACGCTTCTGCATTTTCTTCTAGGATGTTCATGTCTAAATAACCCAAGATTTTCTTAATATCTTCTTTGGGGATATCTGCACCAATTAAGTCAGTTACTTTCTCAAAACGAACCGTTACTTGTGCTCTTTGAACAGGCTTTGGATAAATATCAATGACTTCTGAAGCAATTGTACCACCAGCATACTCTTTGATTAGCAATGCCGCTCGTTTCAAAGCGTATAGAGTTCCATTTGGATCTACTCCCTTTTCAAAACGAGTAGCAGCATCTGTACGCAACAAATGGCGCATGCTTGAACGGCGAATAGAAATTGCATCAAAAAAAGCAGATTCTAAGAAAATATTAGTAGTTGTTTGGGTAACGCCAGATTGGATACCTCCAAATACACCTGCAATGCACATGCCATTGCCATTCCCATCGCAAATCATCAAATCCTCGTGACTTAGTTTGCGTTCTACCTCATCTAGTGTTGTGAATTTTGTTTGATCTGCTAGGTTTTTAACAACTACTTTTTTGCCTTCAATTTGGTCATAGTCAAACGCATGTAGGGGCTGACCAAGCTCATGAAGCACATAGTTGGTAATATCGACAACATTGTTTTTAGGTTCAATGCCGATGGCTTTTAGGTGGTTTTGCATCCATAGAGGAGCGTCTTGAATGGTTACCCCTTCAATGCAAACCCCAGTATACCTTGGACACGCATCTTGATTTTCAACATTGACATCAATGTTTAAATTGTGATTGTCAATAGAGAAATTGGAGACATCAGGTTGTTCAAATGTTCCTTGGTTGGTATAATTTGTTTTGAGAGCGGCAGCCAAATCAAAAGCAACTCCTAAATGCCCTGTTGCATCTGAACGGTTGGGGGTTAAGCCAATTTCATAAACCACATCGCTGACAACACGATCGGAAAAATAAGTAGCAGCAGGCATACCAGCACTTGCTTTTTCATCGTCTAGTATCATAATGCCATCGTGTGAAGTGCCTAAGCCAATCTCATCTTCTGCGCAAATCATTCCAATAGATTCCTCACCACGTATTTTTCCCTTTTTGATTTTAAAAGATTTGCCATCTTCAGCATACAAGGTCGTTCCAACAGTCGCCACAACAACTTTTTTGCCAACTGCCTGTGGGGCATTAGGTGCTCCACAAACAATTTGTAACGGTGCTTCTGCACCAATATTAACCGTTGTGATAGACAATTTATCTGCATCAGGGTGTTTCTGGCAAGTCAATACTTCGCCAATGACCAATCCTGCTAGGCTACCTTTGATGTTCTCAAAAATGTCCATTCCCTCTACTTCTAAACCTATATTCGTTAGAATGTCACTGACTTCCTCTTTGGATTCGTTTACGTTAACGTATTGTTTTAACCAATTTAGTGAAACTTTCATGGTTTGTATTTATGTTATGAATAGTAGTTGTTAAAATCAATAGTTCGCTCGACTATTAGCAAGCTATTATAAAATAAAACACAAAGATATAAATTTTCCTAGATTTTAGTATTAAAATATTTAAGAGACTCTTGTAGTTCTCAATAGGATGAGTAGAAGCTATTTAGTAATGTTCAGAACAAATTAATAGCATAGAATAAAAAGCTTGTGTTTCGTGCTTTGAGTATGGTCTTTATATTAGAAGGTAAGTAATTGTTCAAAAAAAATAACAAGTACCACGCAGTAGCAGCGTAGCTAAAACAGCCTTCTTTTTGCGCTACTCTTCATCAGAAAAACTTGTCTTAGCTCGCTAAGTCTTCCTTTTTCTTCTTGGATTAGCAAAAAAATAATCCCATTTTTTGTTCTTATTTTTTCTGACCACTTACTTACTGTTAAAAAAAAGTATAAAAAATGAATATGGTAGAAAATAATTCTGTTAATGTTTGGGTTCGTCAATTTGCCTCCAAAATCACTGTAATAGGAAGTTTGGCACTACTTATTGTGCTTCTTAATACCATTCGTTCCATTCCTTATGTAGAATACGTGGTTTTATTTTCTATTCTATTATTTGTGCTCACAATTGGAATAGGTGGGTATTCTCCTAGTGCATTTAAATTGTTAAGAGAGCCTGCGCATGCAGAGAAACCTTCTTTATTGATTTTGTTACTTCCTAGCTTATCACCTTTGATTTATTGGTTGTCTTCTGATTGGGAGATTAAAGAAATTTTGATGCTGTTTTTCTATACTATTGTTGTTGCTTTATTACTTTGTTGGTTGGTGATGAGGACTTCTAAGAAGCATCACCCTAAGGAGGTTAGCGAGATGATGATGGGAGGAATGGTATTTGTCTTTTTACTGGGCGTTGCGTATGGCATTTTAGTTTTCATCAACTGCATTGATGATTTCTCAAGCGATGAGCATCAAGTTTTGGTTGTTGATAAAGTGATTAATTCAGACAGTGATCAAGAGATGTATTATTTGATTTTAAAATCTATGAAAAAGGATTTTAATCAAACTCAAATAGCTGTGGATGAGGATTTTTTTGATCAAACAGAAAAAGGAGCATTATTAGATATCAAAAGTAGAGAAGGTAATTTAGGAATTGAATGGTTTAGTATTGTGAGGTAACAACCAGTCAATTGATGGTGTTGCAGCTTTGAAAGGTGAATGTGAAATTATTAAAATACATAAAATGCAGGCAATTATATTTATAGGAATACCTGGTAGCGGCAAGTCAACTTTTTATAAAAAGCACTTTTTTGATACTCATATGAGAATCAGTATGGATTTGTTGAATACACGGAATAAGGAACTAAAGCTAATGGCGTATGCTCGAGCTGTGCAGCAAAAAGTAGTTATCGACAATACAAACCCAACAATAAGTGAACGAAAACGCTACATAGATTGGTTTAAAGAAAAAAAATATGACGTCATTGCCTATTTTTTTGAACCAGATTTTGAGCGTTCTCTACATTGGAATAACCAACGAATGGGAAAGAAAAGAGTAACTGAAGTTGGGATCAAATCGGTTTTTAAAAAATTAGAGCGACCTACATTAACAGAAGGATTTGATCGATTATATACAGTTATTTTTAATGCTAAAACAGGATTTAAAATTATAGAAAACTCATGAAAGATGCTTTAGGAGATAGAATGAAATCTCAATATGAAAATAGAACACGTTACTTTTTGCCTAGACGAACGTATACAATTATTCGGCTAGATGGCAAAGCTTTTCACACTTATACCAAAGGGTGTGCGCGACCTTTTGATGCCGATTTTGTACATGCAATGGATGAAACAGCTAATTTTTTGTGTCAAGAAATACAAGGAGCTAAGATGGCGTTTGTTCAGTCGGATGAAATTTCTATTCTCTTAACAGATTTTGAAAAGTCTACTACTACCGCTTGGTATGATGGAAACATACAAAAGATGACTTCTATCTCTGCGGCGTTAGCTTCTGCTTATTTTAATCAAATTAGAAAAGAGCAAGGAATTGATAAGTTAGCTTTTTTTGATAGCCGAGTATTTACTATTCCTGATCGAATAGAAGTTGAGAACTACTTCATTTGGCGACAGAATGACTGTGTTCGAAATTCAATCTCTATGCTCGCACAATCACTTTACAGTCACAAAGATTTGTTGGGCAAGTCAAGTAATGATTTGCAAGAATTGATTTTTAAAAAGGGAAAAAATTGGAATGATTATCCAATTCGTCTTAAGCGGGGAGGTTTGTCTTTAAAAAAAGCGTATCCCAAAGGCAATGTTGTGCGTTATCGTTGGATTAATCAAGGTGCTATTTGGTTTTCAAAAGAGAGAGAAAGGCTTAAAGATATTCTGCCTAATAGAGACGGTGTCCACTATAAAAAATCCATTCATTAGGTGAAATGTATCTTTCATTAGATAGAATGTTCCTTTCATTAGTTGGACTTGTTTGATGTAGTTAGATGGTGTATATTTGTAACAACAAAGAAGGATACATCTTTCTTTGTGTCAAACGTTTTAGAATGTAGTTAAACCAAGTAATTGTAAACTGCTCTTTATCCATGAAATCAGGAAAGTTACCTTTGCATAGCCAAAACTAAACCTTAAAATTCAGCTAAACGTTAAACCCATGCTGAACCTTAAAGTGAATACCATGATCCCCAACCCTAATTCATGTTAATGGTTATAAAAAGGTAAGCCAATCGCAAAGCGGTTGGCTTTTTCTTTTTAAGGAACTGCTCAAGATTCAAAAAGTTAATAATCAATTGTAAGGCACTCTTAATCTGATCGAGTGGAAGATCGTAAATAAGTGATAAAATTAGGTATGGTAGGGGGCGAAAAATATGTTTTTAAGGTTAAACGAAAGTAAAGGAAAAGAATACAAAATCCATTCGTTGGGTGAAATGTACCTTTCATTAGTTCAAATGTTCCTTTCGTTAGTTCGGCTTGTTCTGAAACTATAAAAGGACTATATTTGTAACAACAAAAGGAGCTAACCCTTCCTCATGAAAATTAAAAAACTAAACTTTAAAATTTACCTAAACCTAAACCTTCAACTAAATTTTAAAATCCATGAGAAACTTCTTTATACTTTAAGAATATAAAGAAAATAGCTTGAGAAAAACTAATACCTAAAATTCAACTAAACAAACCTAAAACTTTCAACTAAATTTTTAACCTATGAACAACTCTTTGCCCATGAAACAAAGAGATTGCCTTTGAAATAATCAGAACTAAACTTTAGACCAATGCTTTACTAAGTCTTAACAAACCATGACAACCTAATCCATGTTAATGATTATGCAAAGGCAAGCCAATCGTACTGCGATTGGCTTTTTCTTTTTGATTTAGAAAAAGTCCACTCAAGATAAGTTGCTTCATCCTAATCTAAGAATCCTCTTTTGCCGCACTCTTAGGAGGAACTTTGGCTTTTACAATTTCACAATTTCCTTCTAATTCTTTGTAGGCATACATATAGGTTGTAATTGCCTTTTTGGCATCTCGTTCAGAACCGTAAATTTTTGCTTGCTTTTTTGTGCCCAAAATGGCGTCAATGGTGTCAATCCTCCGATTGCGTGTTCGCTTGATGAAGCGATGGCCATACTTTACATAATACCCCATGTTATATTAATTGATTGATTGTTAATTATAGATAAGGTAGCACTGGGTGCATTGTTTGCCAAACTATATAATTTGAAGCGAACATTGTACCTAGGTTTGTGGATTGAGTTACGGCTTAAAATACGCATTTTTGGGAAAAATGGAGAGTTTTAGTTATAAATAAGCCCCTTGTAATGTAGTAGAATTGTTAGTTTTGTTGCTATAAAAGCAGAAAAAAAACACTTATATTTTTAGTTAGTATTAATTTTATTTTCATGTTTCAAGTGCATAATATATTAATGCCACGAAATTATTCATTAAAAGCAATTAAATGAACTGCACACCGTATTATGGTTGTCATTAAGAGCAAATTTTTTCTTTTATTGCTGTTGTTACAATAACCATACAGTTTCATTTTAATAGGTGTCAAGTTTTATTGAAATGTCTTATAAAAAGAAACATAACTTGATAAACAGCGTACTAAAAACGAAGGGGAATACTCCATTGTATTTATTTAGTGGTAACTTCTATATTCAAAAACCAATAACAATCCTAAATATGTTGCGATATATAATTATTTTCAGTTTGTTTCTTTTTGTAACAAGTGCATTTGCACAAAAATCCTTTGAAAGTCTATCAAAAGAAAGAGTCTTGCTGTTAGAAACTTATGAAGCAAAACCCAAAAAGGCAATCCGTGCAAAAATTGATCGCTTGGAAGATGAAATCCTTGAATATATCCAAACCAATGGCTATCCTATCATTATAAACACCATAACTACCCTAGATGTTCAAGATAAAACGTATCCTTTGCAAGGAAATGTAATTGCAACATTGGAAGACAAACAAGAGGTTTTGTTACTAGACAAGGATAAATATGGTTATTATAAGATAAAAGTAAACGATCAAATCGGCTATGTGTATGATCTCAAGATGACACCTAGTATGGAGACATATCCACTTAATTTGATAGAGGAGGGATTGGTGCAAAAAAAGGCTGTAGATGACTTAACAGATTCTCCTTCTGCCTTTCGTATTCGATACGAATGCCCTTCTGTCGTGTGTGGGGCCAATACTCCTGCTGGTGAATCATGTAAGGTTCAAACACGAAATTGTAATGGTCGTTGCCATTTGCATTAAATAGATTTACCTATTTTTGAACGAATTCTAGATTTAGCTCCTAATATTCTTAGAGGAGTTGAATCTTCTTGTGTATTTACTTAATGCGATTTTGAGTAAGCAAAGTACCATTTTGATGAACAAAGTCACCCCAATCTGCAATAGATTGAATTAATGGAATTAGTGTTTTTCCAAATTCTGTGAGCGAATACTCTACTTTTAAAGGGGGCTTTGAAGTATAAACTTGTCGCTTAAGCAATCCATCTTCTACCAAAGCCTTTAGCTGCAAACTTAAAGTTCTTTCGGTAACTGTTGGCATCAGTTTCCGCAACTCATTGTATCTCAATTTTTCATTCATCAAGTGAAAAAGTATCACAGCTTTCCATTTACCTCCAATAATACCCATTGTTAAGCTGGTACAACAGGGATATTGTACGCCTTTAAATTCAATCATTTTAGTCTCCTTTTTTCATAAACTTTATACTATCCTTTTTGACCGTTATTGCAAAGGTAGAAAACTATACATAAATTTGCAACTATAAAAAATATAGTTTAACTAAAAATAAAAAGTATGAGTTTTATAGAATCAATGCAAAAGCGGTATACAACCAAAAAGTATGATGCTTCTAAAAAAATAGAAGCGGAGAAAATTCAGGAATTGAAACAAATTTTACAATTAAGTCCTTCTTCTATTAACAGTCAGCCATGGAAATTTACGTTTGTAAATGATGCGGAGACCAAGGAAAAATTATCTCAAGTTTCTTGGTTGAATACTAATAAAGTTCTTGATAGCGATTGGGTTGTCGTATTCAGCCGTATTAATGATATTAACTTATTTGAAAATGTCATTGAAAGTGAATTGCCAAAGGGAGCAGTGGATTATTACAAAGAATTTATCAAAAATAAACCTGAAGAAGAAATAATGGCTTGGTTTGATAAACAAGTCTACTTAGCTTTGGGGGTGTTTTTAAGTGCCTGTGCAGAAATGGGGATTGATGCGACACCAATGGAAGGGATTGAACCTCAAAATTACGATAGAATACTAAAAAACAACGATTATGCAACAATTGTAGCTGTTGCTATTGGATACAGAGACAACGATGATTTTAATCAACCTAGCAAAAAGCCCAAATCAAGAAGGGCAATAGATCTGGTGACAGAAACAATCTAAGTAGATGTTTAAAATTAAGTAATCATCAAATATGGAATCACTTTTTGCGCTCCTTTGCGTTGGATTTTCGTCCAATAGTTACGACTATTAGCTTCATTGTTCCTTCAAGGTGTACTCCTATTTAAAAAAGATGCCATTTTAAACAACTTCTAAACAAAACTAAAAAAAAATGACGAATCAAAAATTAACAATTGTAGCCAGAATAGTGGCAAAAGAGGAGAAAAGAGATTTGGTGAAAGCGGAATTATTAAAACTCATTGAGGTGACAAGAGCAGAAGAAGGTTGCCTTAATTATGATTTGCATCAAGATAACAACAATAAAAACTTGTTTTTGTTTTATGAAAATTGGGAAAGTAGAGCATTGTGGGAGCAGCATATTAATAACAGCCATTTAGAAGCGTACAAGAAAGCAACAGAGGGTGCTTTAGAGGAGTTTGCAGTGCATGAAATGACACAAATTGGATAAGGTAATATTATTAGAGTTTCCCTCAAAGTGATTTGATTACTCAATGTATAATCAAATCACTTTGGGGATACCATAACGTTGTTATTCACCAATATCTTCGTTCCAAAGCTTTGGGTATTGCTCAATAAAAGTTGTCATTAGGTCAATGCATTCTTGGTTTTGCAGGTTAATGATTTCCACCCCATGTTCTTTCATAAAAGCCTCTGCTCCAGGAAATGTTGTGTTTTCTCCTACGACAACACGCTTAATCCCAAATTGTACTACTGCACCTGCACATAAATAACAAGGCATTAAGGTAGAATAAAGCACCATATCTTTGTAGGAACCTACTCGCCCAGCTTGTTTGAGGCAGTCAATTTCAGCATGTGCCATTGGATCATTTTGCTGAACACGTTGGTTGTGTCCTGCTCCAATAACAGTATCTCCTTTAACTAAGACGGAACCAATGGGAATTCCACCCGTATCACGTCCTTTTTTTGCCTCATCAATAGCCGCTTGCATAAATTTATCCATCGTTCCGATTTATTTGTATTAACTATTTTTATACTTAAACTTGTGTCTTTAGAGCTTTAAGCTGTTGGTAAACACTAGGAATATCTAGAGTTTTAATATCTTCTACCTCTTTACATAAGTTCATCAATAGGGCATCCTGTTGGTTGCCTAAATTCCTTGCGACAGAATAAGGCACATCAGGTTGGAAGGTAACTAAGGAATATTTTGAATGATAATCATCATAGGTGTTTTCTAGGATATGCTCTAGGGCACGTTTTTTTCGAAAGGTCGGATCGGCAACATGGTCACGCATTTCATAAAAGTTTTCTACAGCCAAATCGCCAATAGCATCTCCATTAACTTTGCGCAAATCTTGATAGGCGCTATAAGCTGCTGCCCAGTTGCCTACACCATGCGTTTCAATACAAGCATTTAGTACTCGACAATCTTCAAAAGAAGCATTCATACCTTGCCCATAAAAAGGAACAATGGCGTGTGCCGCATCTCCAATCAATGCCGCCTTATCGTTATGTATCCAAGGGTAGCATTTTAAGGTACCTAGCTTGCCAACAGGGTTGTTGGCGAATTCTTCTTGGAGGTGCACCAAATGTGGTACAGCATCGCCAAATTGGGCTTCAAAAAATGTTTGAATCTTTTCAGGGGTATCCAAACTTTCAAAACTAGGATTACCTTTATAAGGAAAGAATAAGGTACAGGTAAAACTGCCATCTGCATTGGGCAGCGCAATCAGCATATAATTGCCTCTAGGCCAAATGTGCAAAGCATTTTTTTCTAAGGCAAAACCTGCGTCTTGCATCGGAGGAATAGAAAGTTCTTTGTAACCATGATCCAACCAATCTACATGAGCTTGATAGTCTTCGATTTCTTGTTCCATAGCATTGCGTACTGCTGAGTTAGCTCCATCTCCGCCAATAATAGTACAACCTTGAACAGTTGTTTGTTGTTGGGTAGCTTGATCTTCTACGGTAACAATGCTGTTCTCAAAATCAACATCGATACATTTTTGATTAAAATGAATGTTTACATCAGGGTAGGATTCTGCCTCAGTCATTAGCAACTGATTCAATCCTCCACGAGAAATAGAATTGATGTATTGAGAACTATCTTTGCCATAAGGAGCGAACTGAAGTTGCCCTTCTACAGAATGCAGCATTCTACCAGGCATTTTAACAGCTTCAGCCATTACTTTGTCTAGAATGCCAACTTCTTTTAATGGTAAAATTCCTCGATCAGACAAGGCTAAGTTAATAGAGCGTCCAGCGCTAATAGCTGTCGTTCGCATATCTGGACGACTTTCAAAAACTTCAACTGCCAAGCCTTTTTGAGCCAAGTAGATAGCCATTAATGAACCAGCTAGTCCTGCTCCAACAATAATTACGGGTGCTTTTTCCATGTTTTATTCGATTATAGTCTCAATTTGATACAGTTCTGTTGCAAATTATGTGATCTCAATAATTATAAAATAGATGAATCGCCTTGCAGCTATGGATAGGAGCAAGGGCTAAGCATGATTCAATGGATTTGTTCCAATTGTATTGAGAGTATGCTTAGATGATAATTTAGTGATTAATGTGATTGATCACATAAGGAGTTAAAGAACAATACTGAATTTTTGACGAATATCGACAAATAAATTGTAAAAAAGGCTAATTGGAGCAAATTTCAAGATGATATTCTGAAGCTTTGGGGTGCTTTAGGTCAATGGCTTTTTGAAGTTGCAAACAAGCTTTTTCTTTTTCGGCAAGGGCAGTATATGCAACTGCCATTTGGTAATAAGCGTCTGCATATTGTGGGTTTAATTGAATGGCTTTTTGATAATCTTTTAGAGCACTTTTATAATAATCCGTTGTATTGATACTTTCTCCTTCAGGCAACAAAAATTTACCACAATCTCCACAAAGCTCTGGCTTTTTTATACTATGAATCGCCAGATTGTATTTCAAATAACCCAATTCGAACCAATAGCTAGCCTCTGTAGGTTCTAAGTTGCAAGCTGTATGAATCGCCTGATATGCAGCAGAATATTCCTCAAATTCTTGCAAACACTTACCTTTCCAGACGTATACTGCGGCATAACTAGGTTCTTCTTTTAGTAATTTATCAAACAAGCGCTCTGCTTTGGCATAATTGCCTTTTTCAAAAGCTGCAATACCTTTTTCAAACTGTTCTACTAGTTTATCTTGAGCTGTAATAGAGGTAGTGTAATAACAAATGGATAAAAAGAAGAGAAGGTAGCGCATGAGAAAAAGTTATAAAAATATACGAGAAGGTATTAAACAATAGTAGTTCGTTGATTAGCTCCCTGCGGTCGTGAGATCGCTATCGCTTAGTTGTTTACTTTTTCACCAAAAAAGATAAAAAAGCACATTTATATTAGTTTAGCTGCGCTGCTACTTCGTGGTACTTCGTGAGTGCTGCGCAGTTGATAATCAAAATTTTAACACAAAATGCAGTAAATCTACAACTTGTTGATTATCAAGCTAATAAAGTTTAGCTTCGCTGCTGCTACGTGGTTTTAACGAACTATTGAAATAAAAAATCTTGAATAAAATAAATCTCATACATTACAAATCAAAATGCATGCTAAAGTATTCTATTCAAGATCAAAATATAGGTTCCGTATGAGTTAAAGCTTGTTGGTAGAAGCTTTAAAAAGGATATTTATTTGTTGGTTTCTAGCAAATCCAAGATGCGATTCAAATCGTCGGTATTACTAAAATTGATCACAATTTGTCCTTTTCCTTTGGCGTCAGCTTTGAGATTAACTCTTGTGCTTAACATAGAAGTTAGTTCCGATTGAACTTTTTGATAAGCTTGAGGGAGCGTTTTTTTGCCTTTAGCCTTTGAGCCCGTACCAGCACTTTTTTTCAACTTTACCAAATCTTCTGTTTGGCGAACGGAAAGTTCCTTTTCTATAATACTTTTGTAGGTTGCCATTTGAAAAGCATAATCATCAACTCCTAATAAAGCTTTGGCATGCCCCATTGTAATGTCGTGCTCTTTTAATCCTTTTTGGATGGCTTCGGGGAGAGAAAGTAGGCGTGTGAAATTGGTGATTGTTGTACGAGCTTTGCCGACACGTTCAGCCAATTGCAAATGCGTCAAGTTACATTCCTTCATCAAACGACCATAGGTGATGGCGACCTCAATAGGGTTTAGTTGTTGGCGTTGAATATTTTCAATCAAAGCCATTTCAATCATCTCTTGGTCATTTGCCAAACGGATAAAAGCAGGAATTTCTTCCAAGTTAGCCATTTTTGACGCTCTCAAACGACGTTCTCCTGAAATCAATTGAAACTTGTCGTTACCAAGGTGACGTACCGTAATTGGTTGGATAAGACCATGTACAGCAATCGAATCAGACAGCTCTTTCAAAGCAGTTTGGTCAAAATCTACCCTTGGTTGAAAAGGATTTACCTCAATGCTAGTCAAAGGAATGAAAGCGACCGTATTGGATAAGTCATTTACAATAGCTTGCTTCTTTTTTGAAGATTCTATATCTGCATCAATATTACCTAATAAGGCACTAATTCCTAATCCTTTGTTTTTGCGTTTTGCCATTACAATATCTTATATTTATATATGTGGTACTAGTATAATATTTTGTAGGTTTTTGGAGTGTATTAGGTCAATTATCAATACTTTAGTGTTGCAGTAAATAAGCATAGGTATTGTGCTAAACACGTATAACGTTGTCAGTAGATTTTGAATCAACCTAATGCACTTTTTTAGTAGACTATTGTCTCTTACCTCGTGGAGCTGCATAGTTGATTATCAATTGAATGTGATTTTATTGTTTGGGTTTTTTAAGATTTGATAATCAGGCTGATGCAAAGGCGTTTTTTGACTTTTTTATAAAAAAACTAAAAAACTAAGCTTGTGCCTTCATGAAACAAAGTTCATGAAATAAACAATCCACGACGTATTATTGTCTGATCGTAAAACTTATTGTAAAGATACAATTTATGTATTATAACTAAAAATTAGTACTAGCCAGATTTATCGTTGAACTATTTATTTTTGTCGAATTATTAAACTCAAAGTTAAAATCTGGAACCTTTTTTGACTTTAAATATGTATTTTTACAGTAACTTACGAAGAATCTTTGCTTAAATTTTTGGGAATATCCTGTAGTTTTGTCAAAGCAGCTTTTTAATAACTTGATAAAGTTTGTTCAGAACAGTTGGTTAAGGATTAGTCAGGTTTGATAGAGTTCACTTTGTTTTGAAAAAGCAACTGTAGTCCCTAAATCAAGCATTTGTAGCTTGAAGATATAATTTCAATATACTCTAAGTACTATGTGGGTCGTCTCAAACTAACTTATTACAACAACAGGGAAAATAGGTTGACTCCTTAGCATTCTTTATCAAAATACCATAAACTTAAATTAAAATTCATTATGAAAAAAAATTGTTTCCTAATTGTTCTTTTATTGAGTCTGTCCTATGGATACCTATCGGCTCAAAGTTTTGGCGACCATGTCTGGAAAGAGGAAATGGCACCTGTGCCAGAAATTCCAAGCGAATATGCAGATGCAGATGCTGTTATTATCAATAATGAAACGTATAGTCGTGGGACATTCTCTGGAACGTTTCCATACATAGAGCAGTTAGCGACCTATCGAACACAAATGCATGTTAAAATACAAAAAGAAGATGCTTTAGAAAATTATGATCGACTAATTATACAACGGTTCAAAGGGCGTATTGCAGACTATGTACAATACAAAACCGTTGATGTCCGTATTCGCAAAGCGAATGGAGAAGTTAAAAACTACAATGTTCGCGATTTACCTTTTGCAAAATTGACAGAAGAAGACAACTTGTATGCAAGTAAAGATGATTTGTTTATTTACGAATTGGAGGACTTAGAAGTAGGAGATGAGTTAGAAACAATTACGATTATTGAGTCTAAGTTTTTGGATCAAGGTCGTACGGTGAACTTGTACAGCCAGTATCCAACATTAAGAGCTTCTTTTGGTATTTCGGTGCCACTTAAAGTAAAAATTGATGGTCGTATTTATAATAATATGCCCAAACCAGATACTCGTACAACGTCAACCAACAAAATTTTGAGTTGGGAGATGAAAAACCTAAAAGGAGTACCAGAGGCTAATTCGCAAGGAACAATTTATCAGAATGACTTGGAGTACTTTATCTATGAATTGAACTTTGATGCTTTCCGCCAAGATCAACTGTCTTTTCAAGTTAAAAACTATGCCGATCAAATTTTGCAATACTCAGAAGATTTCTTAAAAGTACGTGTTCGTAAGAAAAAGAAATTAGAAGAGTTTTATGAGCAAATGTTTGCAGAAGGTGCCAAAACGTTTGGCAAAAAACAAGAAGATTTACAAGCCATTGAAAAGGTATATTTATTAAATGAGTATGTGGCTAAAAAAATGCAAATTATCAATGAAGAATTGGAGGATTTTGAAAAAAGTGAGGGGATTGATTATTTCTTGTTGAATGGCAAAACAGATAGAAGAAACTTAGTGCGTATTTATAGAGATTTCTTTGAGCGTTTTAATATTCCTTATTATGTGGCAATTGCCAAAAGTCGTTTTAGTGGACCAATTGATTTGGGCTTTGTTTCTAATACTCAAATTGGAGATTATTTCTTTGTATTCAAAAACGGTGACGGCTTTTTGTCTATCAACGGCATGGGTGGTTTGAATGAATTGCCATGGAATTTCTACGATACCAAATGTTATATGAGAGATATTACGGATAGAAATGCTAAACTTCAAGAAATTAACTTTGGCAATGGACCGTTAATGGATGCCGAAAATAATAAACGTTTGATTCGTGCTCAAGTACAAGTCAATCTTAAAAATAATAGCATTACTCAAAAAGTTTCTAGTTCATATTCTGGATTGTATGCAAGAGGTGCAAGAGGTGGAATTATGAATGGACACAAAGCAGATACTTTAGATAAAACGCTACAAGAATCTTACGATTATAGCTTCCGTGCTTATGATAAGATTAAAACAAAAGTGTCTAATGCAAAGGTTGAAAAAATGGAAACATCGCCTTTGGCAAATTTTGCATTCAAATATGGTTATGATGTCAAAATTGACAATTTATTAAAGGAAGAAAAAGGAACGTTTAAGGTCAATGCAGATGAATTTTTAGGACATTCTATTCGAAATGTCGTGAACGCTGAAAAACGTACTTTAGATTATCATGTTCCTTATTTGGGAACAGATAAGGAGGAGTACTACTTGGTTTTTGATGAAGAAGTAGAGTTAGAAAATATTAGTGATCTAGAGAAAAAAGTGGACAATGAATATGCTTCTTATGAAATGAAGGTAACTCAAATGAAGCCAAATATGATTCGCATCCAATCTACTTATCAAGTGAAAAAACTATTTATTCCTAAAGATGAGGTGATGAAGCTGGATGAAGTTAACCAAGCGTATAAGGATGTTAGAAACGCTAAATTTTCGTTTAAAACTAAACGAGCATAAAACAAAACAATACCCGTAACAACCAGTATACAGTGTTGCATAATGAATCCTCTTTCTAGTTGCTAGGAAGAGGATTTTTTTGATGGTTGGAGTATTAGAAACTGGTTGTTCTAATCATTTGTCTAGATTTTTGTTGGATGCTGTAAATAGTTTATTTTTATTTTGAAACCCTACATAAAAAGAAAAGAAGAAGTTTTTTGAAAATTAGGTAGAGAAAAGAAAAAGACAGGTCATATTTGTAATGCGAATATCAAACAAAACCTGTCAATATGAAAAAAAACGATTTTTTCACAAGTCAAAGATAGTTTAAAAAGTCTATATCAGCAAGAGCCATCGGGGCATGCACTAAGCCGTTTGAACACTTTGTGTGGCTTAGTGACAGGAATGATTAAACGAAAAAGTAGCCATTTGCCAGATATAGGTAGTGGTTTACCTCAAGATATAGATGCCGCAAGTCGAGTTGTTCATGCCAAACGATTTCTGTCAAATAAGTGGACAGATTACAAGGTACATTATCTTCCCTTTCTAATTGCATTTTTACGTTTTGCTTTATCCAAAAAGAATAATAATCAAGACATTAGTTTAGTAATAGATGGGAGTCAAATGGGAAGTAAACATGTCGCTCTTGTTGTCAGTCTAGCTTGGAAAAAACGTAGTATTCCTATTTGTTGGGTAATCAGAAAAGGGCGTAAAGGACATTTCCCCCAACAAATGCATTTAGACATTATTCAACAAGCAGCCGAAATCTTAAAACCGATTCTTTTTACTCAAACTAAAGTGACTTTATTAGGAGATGGAGAGTTTGATGGAGCATCTATACAGCAATTATGTCGCCTAAAGTTAGGCTGGAAATATGCTGTAAGAACAGCCAAGAATACAATTTTACATGAGCAAGGAGACTGTTTTAAACCTCGATTTACAAAAGTACCAGATGGAGAAACATTTTTGTTTATCCCATCTGTTGAGTTTTCTAAAGAGAAAATTCAAGATGTAAATTTTCTGCATTGGCATGATCCTAAATATGATGAGCCAATATTTTTGATTAGTAATCTAGATGACCCCTTTGAAATTATAAGGCAATATGAACTGCGTTTTTCAATTGAAACCATGTTCAAAGATTTCAAATCAAGAGGATTTAATATGCATAAAACAAGATTAAAGGAAGCTTATGACATATTTAATCTGTTGATTGTTGGTGCATTAGCTTTTTGTTTTATTATGGGATTTGGTGCTTTACATCAAAACAGTCCAGTAAAAAAGAAAGTTCAAGAAAAACAAAATCAACAGTTTTCAATTTTTACATTGGGCTTAAAATTAGTTCATTATTTTATTGAAAGGGAAATCCCTTTCGTCTTTTCTCTCATATTTTCAAAGAACTCGTCTTAGTTTTTTCTAAGTTTTTATGTAGGGTTTCAAAATTTTTATAAAAAAAAATTATGAATCGCAGAGACTTTATTAAATTTTCCTCCTCTTTGTTGGGAGCTACTTATTTATCCCATCCTTTTAATGTGTTGGCTATTTCTAACCCTACTTTAACCAAAGAAGATTTTGGAGAAAACTTTAAGTGGGGTGTGGCGACTGCCGCTTATCAAATCGAAGGGGCGTGGAACGAAGATGGAAAAGGACCGTCTGTTTGGGATCATATGACACATCAAAAGCCGAAGAAAGTTAAAAATAGAGAGAATGGAGATGTTGCTTGCGACTTTTATCATCGTTATTACGATGATCTTTTGCTCGTTAAGGAGATGAATTTTGATGTTTTTAGATTTTCAATTGCTTGGACTCGTATTTTCCCAGAAGGAACAGGAAAACCAAATCCCAAAGGAGTAGATTTTTATCACCGAGTCATTGATCGTTGTTTGGAATTGGGCATCGAACCATGGATAACGATCTATCATTGGGATTTGCCTCAAGCACTAGAGGATAAGGGCGGCTGGGCAAATCGCTCTATTGTGGGGTGGTTCAAAGAGTATACGAATTTTATTACCAAAGAATATGGAAGTAAGGTTAAAAATTGGATGGTATTGAACGAACCCATGGCTTTTACGGCGGTAGGATACTTTGCAGGGGTACACGCACCAGGCTATATTGCTCCCAAAAAGTTTTTACGAGCAGCACACCATACAACCATGGTGCAAGCCGAAGGAGGTCGAATTATACGGCAAAATGTTCCCAATGCGAACGTTGGAACCACACTTTCTTGTTCGCCTATACGCCCTAAGGGGAATAAAAAAGCACATGCTAAAGCAGCACATCGAGCTAATATCTTACTCAATCGACTTTTTATAGAGCCTCTTTTAGGAATGGGTTATCCTACAGAGGGGTTTCAATTTATGAAAGGGATTGAAAAATATGTTGAGGCTGGAGATATGGATGTAGTTGCCTTTGATTTTGATTTTATTGGTTTGCAAAATTATACACAAACTGTTGTGAAAAAATACATCTTGCCTTATGTTTGGCTTTTGGAGGAAAAAGCTAAGCATAGAGGCGTAGCGCCTAGCCAAATTACTGAAATGGGTTGGGAAGTTTATCCACAAGGTATTTATCAAATACTCAAACAGTTTGCGGCTTATAAAAACTTACCACCAATTATTATTACTGAAAATGGTGCTGCTTTTAAAGATGTTAAAGAAAACAACCGCATACACGATGTGCAACGCGTGAAATTTTATCAAAACTATTTAAAAAATGTGTATCAAGCCCAACAAGAAGGTATTGATATTAGAGGCTATTTTGCATGGAGTTTTATGGATAATTTTGAATGGGCAGAAGGGTACGATCCTCGTTTTGGATTGGTACACGTAGATTATAAGACTCAAGAACGAACTATTAAAGACTCTGGGCTTTGGTTTCAAGAATTTTTAAAATAAAAAAAAGCCTCACTAGGAAGGAGTGAGACTTTCTTTGCGAAAAAGCTAAAACGAATGATCGTTAAAAATAATAATTAGCAGCGTAGCTAACTACTATAAAAATGTATGCTCTCTTTATTATCGAGCAATTTGTATTTTTTGAGTAGTAATATTTTGTTGGGTTTGAACTTGGAGAACATAGACCCCTGTAGCTAAGTTTTGAATGTTTATAGTTGTATGCAAGTCTTGTAAGGACATTGATTTAATTTCTTGCCCATTCAAATTATACAATCGAACCCATTGAATTTCATGGTTAGATTGAATGTTGAGATTTGTTTTCGCAGGGTTAGGAAAAACATTGACATAAGAATTTAGAGGCAATTGGGGAGTAGAAGAAATAATGCTAACCAAAACATCTGTAGGAGGTGTACTAGCTAACCGTTCTGTTTCTATATTGGTAATTATTCTGACATCAGAAATGGACAAATCTAATCGCTGGTTGTTTGCTTTTTTTAGGATATCATCTTTGATGGTCAGATTTAAAGTGCCAATTTGTCCCATTCCATCTCTGTTGGTGTGGTCGATACGCACAACAGCCACCTCTATTTTTCCTTGGTAATAAAAATCTTTTTGAACAGAAATCATGTCCGTATTGTGAGTGCCTAGCCACGATGTATTAAAGTCGACAAAAACAGAGTTGGTATCTGTCATTGTTTCATCGTAATTAATAGTGAAAGCAACACCATAAATACTATCGGCTGGTACAGTGGTATCGCCTAGGATAATTGGAATTTGCAGCATTTGTCCTGGCAAGCCCGTGGTAGGTTCGGCATAAAAAGGAATCGCATTTAGAGGAGCAACAGGATTGTTTTTGAGGTGTATTTGTCCCCAATTTAATAAAATGGCTGTTGTATCATCGGCATTAACAATGCCATCTCCATTGGTGTCAGAATGTTTGTAGTTAATTCCAGTAATAGGGGTACTATTAAGAAAGTTTAGAGCAGGCTCACAATCATAATCTATTCCTGCATTGGGGCGGGCAGCACCAGTTTCGCCATATCCCAAACCAATCGGTAGCAAATCAAAGTTGTTGACGATGTTATTGGTATCCGTATCGCCTGCCCAAACACAAGACGTTGTTGTTATATCTACCCAAATAGAATCCGACTGAAGACCTCCATTCATTTCAAAGTGTACCCAAAAGCTTTCTTGTACTTCGTAGCTAGAACCAGCTTGATATAGCAAGCGATCTTGGTTAGGGTGAATGCTTAAGCTGCCATAAGTGGTGGTGGTAGGAGAGGTAATGGCTGTAATTGGAAATCCGTTGTTATTGTGACAATTTCCTCCAATTTCAAAAATAGAGTCAGGGGCAACAATGCCAAGAACAGAGTCAGGGACACAATGATTTAGCAACACAATAGCAAATCCAAAGAGTTGTTGCCCTGCAACAGGAGTTGGAAAACAGGCATTGTCTACTATTTCTACCATAAAGTTTTGTGGAGTGGGGCTTGAAGTTGGCCAAACAAAGTTGGCTGTAACAGGATTTACTCCAGTACTAGTAAATGTTCCTCCAATGGAGCTGATATTGCTATAAAAGGTAAGGGTATCGTTGACATCAGCAGTGTCGATGGTCGTGATATCAAAACTTAATTGACTAGGATTGGTAACGTAAAAAATATTATCATCTAAATAACCACCTTGTACATTAGAAATACTATAGTTAGGGGCACTATTAGAACAATTAAACGCTACGATGGAAACGTCTTTGTTGGAAGTAGAGATTAACGTTCCATTACGATATTCGTTAATTTGAATACCTACGATATAGCCTCCTATTGTATTGGCTGTAAATGTAAATGTTCCTGTATTACTGTCAAAACTAAAAGGAGAACTATTGCCTAGTGGTGTGTTAACACTATATCCTGTAGCATAGGGCTCAGGAGAACCATTGCTTCCTAATGGATTGGTTAGTGAAAAGGTCAAAGAATCTCCATCCAAGTCATAAGCTTGAAGGCTATGCGTGTGGACTTGTCCAATGCATACATGGATATAGGCTGGTGTTGTTACCAAGGCAGCATTATTACAAGTGGTGCTATTGTCTAAGCTTACTTCTGTATGAATTGTCGTGTTCGAATTGGCTAAGTTAACGATACTAGCCGGGCGACAACAGTTGGTATAGGATAAGATCCAATCGGTACAACTCGAAAGACTGACCGTATCTGAATAAATAACGTGGTAAGTCCCATAGTTGCCAGACAAACAAGGGCTTGTTCCGTTGGGGCAAACTGGCGAAATGTCTGTTAGTGAAATTTGAGGTAAGTTGAATGTTAAATTCCCAGTGCAAGAAGAACTAGCTGCAATCGATACAGAAGTAGGAGGGGCAATTGCTGCACAATCTTGAAAAGTTTCTAATTGAACAACATATTGATTGTTGTTGATACAGCGATAGGTGATTTCGCCAGCATAGAAGTGGCTTGCATGAGCGTGACTACTTAATAAAAATAGTAGTATAGAGATAAATGAGTGTATGTTGTAACGTTTCATAAAATGTTTATTTAAAGTTGGAGGATTAAGCGTCTGCGTTAGAATTATTACTCCGTTGAAATAAACTAATGGAAGATGCTTTTTATGTTTTTACTTCAGGAGTTTTTGTTACTTGCTTTGCTTGTAATCTCATGAGCATAGCGAATAATAATCAACAGAGTATTAAAAATCTAAATACATAGGGAAGCGATAACCCAACCCTATTTTTTCATTGTTACAAACATACTTCATCTATATTTATAAAAAAAGTACTTTTTTGAACTAAAATAACATAAAAAATAATTTTAATTGTTATTTTTATGTTGATAATCAGGTTTTTATTTTGTTGTAATTTTTATAAAATAACTATTTTGTTTTGAATAATAGCAAATTATTAGAAGTTTTAAGAAATTTATCTACCCGAGCACAACATCGATTTAGTGAATATGTACACGCCCCTTTTTTTAATAAGCATAAGCCTACCATTTTGTTGTTAGATTTTTTGATGCAGTATGCTCCTGTATTTGATTTGAGTTCGGTTGGCAAAGAGCAGGTATTTTATGCGATATATCCCCACAAAAAGTTTAGTGATACCCAATTCAATTATGTTGTTTCTAAATTGTTGGAGTTACTGAGTGGCTTTTTAGCTTATCAAGAATATGAAACACAGGCATTTCAACAAAAATCCAATGCGTTGAAGGCGGTACATGAATTGGGAGTGCCCAAACAAGCTGCAAGCCATAGCAGGCAACATCAGTTGTTGCAAAAGCAATATCCCTTTCAAACGGTTGATTTTTATTATCAAAAATATCATTATCACACTTTACTCAATCAAATTCACTTAGATAAGAAGCAGCGGTTGTACGATGTACATTTGCAAGAACAAAACAATCAACTAGATTATTTTTACATCGCTCAAAAATTAAAAATAGCTTGTGATATGCTGAGTCGGAATATTGTAATTCAGGCAAATTATGAAGCGCATTATATCAAAGATTTGTTGTCTTGGTTGGAAGCAGCGGATTTTGATAAAAAGCAACATCCTTTAATTCATGTGTATTATCAAGTGTTAAAAACGCTTCAGAACAGTGATGATAAGGCTTACCAACAGTTAAAAGTGTTGATAGAGGACTACGGCAAGCTTTTTTTGCGAGAAGAGTTGATTTTACTTTACGATTATGCAGAGAATTTTTGTATTCGGAAAATTAACAATGGTATTACGAGCTATTACAAGGAGTTTTTGACGATTTATAAACAAAAGTTAGAAAAGCACTTATTGTTAGAAGATGGTTATTTGCCAGAAAGTGATTACAAGAATATTGTAACAGCAGGGGTAAGAACGAAAGATTATCAGTGGACAGAAATTTTTATTCACAAAAACAAAAAGAAACTTCGACCAGAAGTTCAAGAAAATGCCTTTAACTACAATTTGGCTGTTTTTTATTATGCAACTCAACAATACTCAAAAGCTTTAAAGTTGTTGATGACGATCTTATTTACAGATATATCTTATGGTGTTGGAGCCAAAACAATACAACTACAAATTTATTATGAATTGCAAGAAATGGAACCTTTGATTAATTTGGTTGATACATTCCGATTGTATGTCATGCGTCACAAAACCCAATCCGACTACCGAAAAAAAGCCAACCTGAATATGTTAAGAATTGTCAAAAAAGTGGCAAAATTAAAAGAAAAGTCAACTTTTATGGCAGAGAAGCAGTTTGAAAAAGAACGAACAAAATTGCAGCTGTTGTATGCAGAGTTGAGTCCTTTGTCTAATTCTGATTGGATCAAAGAAATCATCGAGGAGTTAGCTCAAAACGCTTCTAAATATTAGAAATATGAAATATGTATTTAATCTGTCTCTACTTTTTTACTTGTTGAGTTATTTATTACCTTTTGTAGACCGACTATCAGGGTATGAGGTAGAGTTTGAGATGTGGCACTCTATTTTTGCAGATAACATTCCAGATACCGATTTGGCTACGATATGGAGTATTAGATGGATGGTAACTACTTTTTTGTTGGTTTTGTATTGGTCGCGAGTACCAGAAATACATCGTTGGTTGAGCCTTTATACAGACAAAAGTTTGTTAAACAGGGGCTTGGTACTTGTCTTGACTTTTTTAGTGACTTACCCCTTTTTATTTGAGCAAATGAATTGGCAGTGGGGAAGTATAGCTTGGGCGAGTTTAGCTATTGTTACAGGAATAATTTATCTAATAACAGAGTATCCTCCTGCGCCAACCCAAACATTTCATAGTTTAGAACAGCATTTGGTAGAGTTAGAAGAGGATTAATGTTCTTATAAATGAAGCACAGCAACGCTATCATTAACACGTTGAATGTTTTCTGGAACATAGATAACATAGCTTATTTGTTCTTCAATCTCTTCTCCTTTGATTGTAATAATATTTTTGTTTTTCTTAGAACTTAAAGTTAATGTTTGTGTGTTGTCATCATACGATTTCTCTAAGTCATAACGTCCTCCTTTGGCTATAAATTCTAGTAAACGAGTATTGGGTGAGGAAACGTTAATCAACATTTCAATTACTATACGAGAGCCCTTAATTGTTTTAACTAAGATTTCACTATCGTCTACATCCATGGTTATGTTGGTCGCATTCATCGATGAAAATGTTTGATTGAATTTGAAATTGGCTTGTCCATAACTGTAGTTTAGACTAAGCGCAATAAAAAGAATTAGGGAACAAAGTTTCATTGTCATAGTATTCGTATTTTATTGATTAGTCCGATTAAAACAAGGAGTAGCAGCCAAGCTAAGTAATGGACTATTATTATTGCAATTGAGTGTGATTGGGCAGTGTAATCTGCTTTTGGGAATCTATAATTCTAGAATGATGCCAAAAAAATATTAGAGAAGCTATTTAAACTTAAAATTGCGCTTAATGGTAGTTTTTGGTGTTTCAACTTAGGCTAATTTTAAGAACACGATTTGTTTTTATGTATTTGATTAGTAATTGTTTAGGTTGTTTTTGAGCCTTGATAAGCAAGCTGTGAACGGCTTGTTCAATGAAAAGTTCAATAAAATGCTTAATTTTGCAGTAACAAAAGGAATAGATAACATTTCTGAATTTAATTAGCAGAAACATGAGATTTAGACGACTGACAAATGAAGAATTGGAAACATTGGAAGAAGATTTCGTCCAGTTTTTAGCTTCCAATCAAATTACAGCCAAAGAGTGGGTTAGCCTAAAAGAGAATCATCCAGCCAAAGTAGAGGAGTTAATCACTTTGTTTAGCGATATTGTATTAGAAAAGGTGTTTTCTAAAATTGATTGCTTGCAACATAGAACCAAAGATACTATTCGAGTGTTCTATTGCCAAGAAGATAAAATTACAATGACAGGCTTACAAATTAACGATCCTACCAAAGATTTGACCAATCCAGAGGATTTGAATGTTTTGGCAAATCCCAATAATCTAAATGGAAGTGTAAAAGTCTTTCAAATGGATAAGGCTTATGCTCAGGATCGCGCTGACGAAGTATTCAGTATGTTGTACAAAGATGGTTGCCAACCTGCAAGTAAATCTATGTTTGATGCATTGGTAAAAATGTATGAAACAACCACCTAATCGTGCCGACGATATTCTTGTCCCTTTTATTTTATCATTCATATACCCCAAAATGAAATAAACCAAGACCTTTAATACCTCCTTATGCAAAATTTTGAACAATTAAAAGACCTGTTATCAAGCCCCAAACGTATTGTAATTACTTCCCATGCTAATCCAGATGGTGATGCCTTGGGGTCGTCTTTGGGCTTGTATCATTATCTAAAAAAACAAGGTCACAGAATCACTGTCATTATGCCAACCGAAATGCCACAATTTCTAAATTGGATGAAGGATTTTGACAATGTGTTGGTTTATGAAAATACACGTACGTTTTCTACCCAAATACTAAAAGAAGCAGAATTGATTTTTGCATTAGATTATAATGGTTTGGGAAGAATAGAAGGCATGGGGTCGTTGGTTGGTAATAGCAAAGCCTACAAAGCTATGATTGACCACCATATAGATCCAGAAGATTTTTGTCATGCTATGTTGTCCGATGTTACAGCAAGCTCAACTTGTCAGTTGATTTACGAATTTATCGAAATGATGGGAGATTTGGATCAATTGGATGCGGATATTTTAAATGCTTTGTATGTTGGTATTTTGACGGATACAGGAGGGTTTCGCTATGCAACTTCTGCGAGGTTGTTTCGGATTGTTGCCAATATGTTAGAAAAAGGGGTCGATAATAATAAATTGACAGACTTAGTGTTCAATTCGTATACTGTTAAGAGTTTTAATTTATTGGCCTATTGTATTTCTGAGTGTTTAGAAATTATGGACGAATACAATACTGGAATTATAACCCTTTCTCATGCCGATCATAGAAAATACAACATTCAACGCGGCGATTTAGAAGGCGTGGTCAATTTTATTCTAAAAATAAGAAAGATGCGTTGTGCAGCTCTGATTACAGAACGCCGTGACATTGTCAAACTGTCTTTACGCTCTAAAGGCGACTTTTCTGTTCAAAAAATTTGTTCGGAACATTTTAATGGTGGGGGACACAAAAATGCCTCAGGAGGTGCCAGCAAAAAATCTTTCCAAGAAGTAATTGAGCAGTTCAAACATGTTATTCAAAATGAATACAAAGAGGAATTAACCAAAGAACTGGTGGTAGAATTATAAAGCTTCGAAAACTAAAACCTATGTTCTCTCTTTTTAGAAAAAATAAAAAAATACAGCATCCTTTGTTTGGTGAGTTGGTTTATAGAGCCAATCGGGCGACGAACAAAACCGTACTTCCTGGCTTTTGGCAAGGGCGTTTGCAATTGATGGGAGATAGCCCAACTACGCTAATTATATGGGGCGACAAGAACGAGGCACCACATCCTAAACAAACAACACTTTTTAATCAAATTGTAGGTAATATAGAGGCGTATGTGCTTGAATCGAAAAAAGGCATCGCTGCTCAACTACAAGAAGAACAACCACAGACTTCCAAAGCGATGCTTGCTTTAGAGCAACTCTACATCCAAGCTTATCCGATGACCGATCGGTTGAAACAAGACTTGACCGCAAATTTGGAAGGGGTTGCTTGGGGCTTTCAATTTTCCATTGATTTTAAGGGAACAGAAACTCCTATGACGGGCTATTCTGCTTATGTCGATTTGGAGTTGCATCCTACTTTTCCATTTACTTGCTGTTGATAGATGAATTATATATATATATGGTAATGCAGTGATGAAAGAAATTTTTAGTAGTTTTATGCAATACTAGCTTTCAAAAAAAGCTTTTTATAAAACTAAAAACTAAATATTATGAAAAAGATCATTTTTATTTCTGCACTTCTGTTATTTTCTGTAGCAATTTTTGCTCAAACTTCTCCCAAAATGGGAGCACCATATACTGATGTTGGCGGTAAATTTAAGTTTTACATAGCGGATGAAGATTATATTTATACGGCGAAGGTAAAAGACAAAACGGAGTTGTTGGTTCAGAAATTGGACAAAACGTCTCTCAAAGAACTTAGTCAAAAAATCTATAAAGATGCTTTGACTAAAAATGCGGTTCCTATTAAATTGATTGAAGTAAACGGTTTGATTTATCTTTTTTATACTAATGAAAGTAAAAGAAGCATCGTAGAGGTTTATGTCACAGTAATTGATTACAAAAATCTTGCGTTAAAAGAAGAGAAAAAACTCCTATTTGCTATAGAGGAAGGGCTTTATAAAGTGCCTTATTCTACTTTATGCAAAGTATTTGTGTCTGAAGACAAATCTAAGTTTTTAATCCAATACCAAAAGGCATTACCAAAAGATCAAATGTCTGAACAAACTTTTGGTCTTCAAGTTTTTGATAATGAGTTAGAGAGAGTTGGTGGTGGAGAAGTTTTAATGCCTTTCCGTTGGGATGTTATGGATGATATGCAGTATAGTGTTCAGAACAACGGGGACATTATGATGGCAGGTTATCATAAAATAAAAGAAGAATATCATTTAGTTACTATCAATAAAGATGACAAATCATTGGATATAAAAGCCACAAAGGATAAAAACTCTAGTTATTTTTATGAATATGCTTTTAACAAGAATGCGCAAAAATACGTGGCAGGATTTTACCGTACTGGTGAAAGTGATATGAACATGTTTGTCATCAATTTACAAGATTCAAAAAAATATGAAGTTGAGATTCCTAAAGAGTTGATTCCATATTATCAAGGTAAAAAAGTCAATGCAATTATGGCACTTGATGCCATTGGTCAAGACGATGGAGGAGTCTTAGTTATCGGTCAAGAATTGTATGGTATAGAAGTCTACGAAAAATGGAATAATGGAGTACTAAAATCACGTCCAACTTCTACTGTATACAACTTTAATGATTACTATTTAATTAGAGTGAATCAAGATGGTACATTAAGGTGGGTAAAGAGGATAAATAAAGAAAATAAAAACGTCACTAATTCACTGGGCGAATATGATGGGCCTATGCTCAAAGTTTTGAAGTTTCATCCAAGATTGCAATATAATTATATTTATGACGAAGAAAACCATTATCTCTTTTTTACCGATAATTTGAGCGAATATAAAGGAAGGATGCTTTGTGCTTATAGAGTGGATGATTCATCTGGAGAAGGAAAGTATACCGTTGGTTTTAATACAGGCAAGATTGATAAACAAAAAATTTATCATATAAAACCAGCAAAAATAGTTGCACTAGGCAATCAAGAATTTGGTGTAGAAGCCTACAAGAAAAAAGAAGGCGATTTTATAATACAAATGCATGTGGATTAGAGAAACTGATATTAAAAAAATAACAAAAGGCTGTCTGATGGTTCTCTAGACAGCCTTTTGTTATTTTTTTAAGTAAGTTTACATAGCCCCCTGCACCTTGATTTTAGTACTAGTATCAACGCCTTCTAAGATTTCAATATTAATTCCATCCGACAAACCGACTTGAATGTATTTCTTTTCAAATTCTTGATCGCCCACTTCTGTTTCTACATAAACTCGACCATCGTCCTCAAACATCAAATCACGCTCTAGAATGGCCATGACATTGGTTCGTTTGTCTAAGATAATATCGGCACTAGCACTGTAACCAGCGCGAAGGAAAATACCTTCTTTTTGAATGACATCGGCAATGATTTCAAATTTTACAGAACCAGATTCTTCTACTCCTTTAGGAGAAATATAATCCAAGACCGCTTCAAATTTCTCTTTTTCAATTGCTCCAACGGTTAATTCCAAGCGCATTCCTTTTTTGAGTTGTCCTACATCCGACTCATCTATATTCCCTTCAAAAACTAAATCTTGCATATTGGCAACCTCAGCGATTTCTGTACCATCGTTGAACGTATTTCGTTCGATAACAGCATCCCCAACTTCAACACTAACATCCAAAACCATCCCATCAACCGTAGCACGAACCATATTGGCAATTTGTCCAGACTTACTAGCGACCCCTTTTTGTAACAATTGAACATTACTAATAGCCGATTCTAGTTCTTGCGTAAGCACTTCTACATTTGATTTTAACTCAATAACCGAGCTATTGGCACCAATTTTTGTGTTTTCTAAGGTTGTTTGCGCAACATCCAAAGCCGTTTTAAATTGTAGATATTCTAATTCAGGAACAACGCCTTCTTCAAACAGTTTTCGATATTTTTCCTCCTGAATTTTAGCATTCTCAAACTGTGTTGTTGCTTGTTGAATATCGTATTTTTTAGCACTAATATTTTTTTGTTGTTGGTAACGACGTTTCGCTTCTTCCAAACGAATGCGAGCCAGTTCTACATTAGCTTTAGCATTGTTAAGTGCGGTAGGGCTAGGCACCAATTGCAAGCGAGCAATAGGATCTCCTTTTTTGACAATGTCACCTCCTTTTACAAAAATCTCGTCTACAATACCAGAGACTTGTGAGGTAATCATAATCTCTATTCTTGGTTTTACAGTACCTGTCGCAACTGACTTTAAAGTGATAGAAGTTTGATAAGGAGTTGTGATTTCATGAACCGTACTTCCTGATCCAGAACCATTATAAAAGTAGGAAACCAGCCAAATTGTTAGAAATAAAAATAAGGTTAGTACAACTCCAAGTATGATGTTTTTCATTTTAAACTATATGTGTGAACAAACTAGTAGGTTAGTAAATAGTATGGAATATTATAAATAATAAATCACTCCGAACGTAAAGCTTCCACAGGGTTGATTCTAGCCGCATGCAGCGAGGGCAGCAACCCAGCCAACAAGCCAGATAAAACTAGAACAACTAAAGAGCCAATACTGACACCTAAATTAACTTCAGGATTCATGAACATTTGCCCTGACATATCCATTGCAGAAATAGAGTAATTGATAAAAGAAATAATGCCCGTTCCCAAAAGTAATCCAATATACCCTGATAGGGTCGTAATAAACACAGATTCCAACAGAATTAAGCTAATAATAGACCAAGGAGTTGCTCCAATAGCTTTGCGGACACCAATTTCTCTAGTTCGGTCTTTGACCGTAATCAGCATGACGTTGCTAACACTAACAACACCAGCCATTAGCGTACCAATTCCTACAATCCACAAAAACCAACGAACGCCACTGAATAATCCTGTAATTTTTCGATACTCTTTCTCCAAATTAAAACAACCAATAGCTTGCTGATCTTCTGGAGAAATTCTATGCCTTGCTTTTAAAAATTGAATGATATTATCTTCTACATCACTGATTTTGGTTTCACCAGTAATCGTACATACAAACCAAGAAATATCTTTTCCATTGCCAAACAAGCGTAAAGAGGTGCTCAATGGAATAAAAATTGTTTCCTCAGCTTCTTGCAATCGCCTTGATTCTCCCTCAAATTTGACAACGCCAATGACCTGAAATGGAATTCCTTTGACAATCATGTATTTGCCAATTGGGTTCTCATTGCCAAAAACTTCTTCTTGCACGGTTCGACCAATCACAGCTACTTTTCGTGCTTCTTTTTCGTCTTTTGGGTTCAAAACACGCCCTTGAGTAGGAAGCAACGATTCTACTTTAAAGATACCTTCCCATTCCCCTCGAACATCAAAATTATTAGATTGCGTTTTGTAGGAAGCGACAATATTACGAGTAACATGGCGAGGTGCTAAAATGTCAATATAAGGCGCATGCTCTTTCAAGGCATTGATGTCTTCTATATTAAACGATTCCCAGCGACCAACAGGCATGCCTTTGTAAGCAAGACTTGTCTCTTGGGGCCAGATGTACAAACTATTGGTAGAACGCCCTCCAAACTCATTCAAAATACCTTTTTCGAGGCCATCTCCCATACCTAGCATAAAAATAAGCATAAAAATGCCCCAAAACACGCCAGCTGCTGTTAAACCAGTGCGTAGTTTGTTTTGTCGGATGGTTCCGAATATTTCTTGCCATTTATCTCTATCAAACACTTTGATGTAATTTTTATTATGGTAGCCTTTTAAACAGCAGGGTATTATTGTATTAGGAGGTAGCTGTTTTTCTAGGAAAAACTAAATTTTAAACAATATTTAAGCCAAGTTGGGTATAAATGAATTGAAGCTACAAAAGTAAGAGAAAATTTAAAAGTGCAAAAATTAAAAAGACGAATAGACTTATTTTAACGATTCATTTTGATAAGCGCCTAAACAACAACTTTTTTTTATGTTAGAAATATAGGGCTAGCTTTAATGTCACTCATTTATAGGAGAACAAGTGAAGGATGGATTTGTACATTTCTAAATCAAAAACTTGGATTATTAAGTTATTTCTATTATTATTGTTGATAAATCAATAATTGATATTCTATGAGCAAAGATTTACTATTAGATGATGTTTATGTTTTTTTGTTGGAACGAGTTTCTAGAAGGTTTAAAAAGTACGCTAAAAAGGAATTATCAAACATTGGAGTCAATTTGTCTAGCGAACAGTGGGTCGTCTTAAAACGAATCAGTGAGTATCCAGGAACCACTCAACGAGAAATTGCAACTTCTACTTACAAAGACCCAGCGTCGATTACTAGAATTTTGGACTTGTTACAAAAGCAAATGCTAATAAAAAGAGAAGGTGGAGCCGATCGCCGCTCTTTTGGTATTTATCTGACAGAAAAAGGGGCAGGAGTGGTCGAAAAAGTCTTGCCAGTAGCCGTTGAAATGAGAGCTAAAGGATTGGATGGAATTAGTGATGAAGAGAAAGTTACTTTGAATCGATTGCTCAAGAAAATTCATGATAATTTTGACAAACTTTAGCAAAACAAAAGGCAAAGAGTACTGCCCTTCCAGAGGAATAGCGAGATGCAATAACTAGTGCTATTTTTTTATACTGATCATTGATAAATCAATAATTGTTTAGTCAATAGTTAGGTGCATTTTACCGAATTTAAAAACACAGAAATCATTGATTTTAATTACTATAAAAAAGATTATTATGAAAACATTATTATTAGGAACGATTTTATGTTTATCGCTTACCGATAACTATGGGCAATCCAATTCTGCTAAAGGAATTGTAGACGTTGTAGAGATGTTTGCCAAGAGTGCCGACCAACAGAACGTTACCAAAATGAAGAAAGTTTTACACAAAGATTTTCGTGCTTTGGTCAATCGGATGTTTGGAAGTAAAGATTTGAGTGTAACGGATAAAGAAACGTACCTGTCGTTGTTAGAGGCAAAAAAGATAGGAGGCGATGATAGGGCTGTTCGTATAAATAGCATCAGCATTCAAGGTGCTAATGCTTATGTTCACGCAACATTTGTTGGCAAAAAGCTGATTTTTAATACTTATTTATTGTTGGTAGAACAAGAGGATGGCACTTGGCAGATTGTCAACGATATGCCTGTAATCGAAAAGGTGGAGTCATAATTATAAAAAACAACCGAGTTCCTATTTTAGTTGGAATTCGGTTGTCTAATATAGAGCAAAACTATTGAGACAAATGCGCTTGAGCGACTTTTTTCTGTACTGCCCTATCAAATTTCGTTTTCCAATCTTCCCCATAAAGCTTTTCTAAGGTTTTGAAATAGCGAGCGTTTGATTTTTCTACTTTAGCCATTTCTTTTTCCATTTTGGGCGTGAGTTCACAACCTTGGAATTTTACTTCGTAAGCAATTCCCCAATCTTTGGCTACTATTTTTTTAGCCTCAAAATAAGTCATATAAGGCTTGCCAACCACATAATCCACCCAAGTAGCTGTATTATTGGCTAAATGTTGCTGCTTGGCTACTTCAAACTCTACTTCTTGATCGAGTATTTTTTGCCAACCTTTACCAAAGGTATTTTCTAGTTGTTGTACGTAATCGTTATTAGCGAGAAAAAGCTCTGTTAAGGCAGCTTTTTCGGTTGCACTCATGTCTTTTGTCAAAAATTGAGGTTTGTAGATAATGCCCCACGTTTGAGCAACAACTTGTTTGGCAGCGTAAAAGGATTTGTCTTTATTGTTATCAACTAGTTCGTACCAAATCCCTTTTTCTTGGCTTGTATTACGATGTATTTCTTTTTTTACTTCCAATTCAAATTCCTCCATCCAATTATCCCCATATTTAATGGCCAAGGTTTTGAAGTAGGCTTTATTGGTAGCTTGGTACTGCTTGGATTTATCAGACATCTCATCAGATAAAACACAGCCAGCAAAAGTAGCTTGATAATTGATGCCCCAAGCTTTGGCAACCGTTTGTTTGGCTTCAAAATAACCAGGCATTGGACGCCCAATTACATAATCATTCCAAGTACCTTGAGCGTGAATAGACAAGGAAATAAATAAAGTACTTAAAAGCAATAATAAAATTCTCATGTGTGTATTTTTCTAAGAATGGTTGGGACAATAGACCGCTAGGTTTTGGCAAGGTACTATTGATCCAACCTTAAAAGTATACTTATTATGAATCCAAAACATATGCCAAGATAAGGCGGAAGATATGCCTTGAACCTTAAAAATTACCTACAATATTCATTGAAAGCATCAACAGCAGTTGTTTCTTCTCCCAACTCGATAGCTGTTTTGAAATCCATACAGGCTTTTTGCCGCTCATTTTCCTTGATGTAAAGCATTCCCCTAGCTAAATAATCCTCTCCGTAGGTAGAATCTATAGCTATTATTTGGTGATAACGCTCAATGGCAGCCGAATAATTGTTGGTTGCTTCGTAGACATCTGCTAGCGAACTCAAGGCCGCAAATGACACGGGATTAATATCCAAAACTTTTTGGTAAAGTTGAATTGCTTCATCGTATTGTAGGGTAGCTAGTTTGGCATCTCCCTTATTTAAATAAGCCAATTCATAATCAACATCTAATTCAATTGCTTTGTCAAAATCTTGACAAGCTGCCTCATACTTTCCCATTTTATTAAACGTATATCCTCTATTGTTATAACCTAGTGGATCATCGCTTTGCAGTTCAATAAAGCGATTGTAGTCCTCAATTGCCGCTTCATAATCAGCTTTCATCTCGTAGGCATCGCCACGTTTGATAAATGCATCTGCATAATTAGGGACTGACTCAATAATTCTATCCAATTCATCAATGGCCATATCATAAGCCTCCATATCATAAAAACAGGCTGCTTTTTGGTAAAAACAATCGGTATTATCTTCTTCTAACTCAATCGCCGCATCAAAGTCGGCCAATGCTGCTTCATAATTGGCTATCGTATTATAAGAAATACCACGATTGTAATACAAGGTAGCAGAATTAGCTTGCAATTGAATCGCAGTGGAATAACTTTCAATGGCTTTTTCCTCTTGCCCCAAAGCAGAAAAAAGAATGCCTTGACAATTGTGTGCTCTAAAGGAGTTTGGAACTAACTCTAGTGCTTTGTCTAAGTCACTTTGTGCTGCTGGGTAATTTTCCAATTCACAATGTGCAAAAGCTCTCTCGGTATACGCTGTCGCATTTTCAGGATTCGCCTCGATGACCTTGGTAAAATCTTCAATAGCCCCTTTGTAGTTTTGTTGCTCGACTTTTTCAATGCCTTGATTTAGAATTTCGTCAGCTGTTACAAAATTAGAACAAGCAAAGAGTCCTGTTAGGATAAAAAATAATAGAATGATTTTCATAAGAATGGTTTTAGGAAACTTAATAGTTTGCCCTCAGTCGTTTAAAGTGTTCTTCCAAAATAGTATTAATTTGTGAGACTTCAATTAAAAATCCATCATGACCAAATTTTGAGTCGATTTCATAATAAACACTTTTGGGCAAATGTCGCGTTAAAAACTGCTGCTCAGACACAGGAATTAACAAGTCACTCGTAATCCCAATAACAGACACAGGAATATTGAGATTTGCCAAAACAGTTTCGACTGGAGCTCTATCTCGACCAATATGATGCGTATCTAGACATTTAGACAAATGCCAATAACAATGTGCGTGAAAGCGTTGGGCTAGTTTTTCGCCTTGATAACGGACATACGAAGCGGCACGATGTTGATCGAGTTTGGGCGTATCATCTGTTTGGGTTTGGATATAGGCATTGATGGTTCGGTAAGAAATAAGCCCTAAGGCTCTCGCTGTTTTTAAGCCCATGGAGCCAGCTGATGGACTGTCCTCTTGCCAAGTAGCATCTGTTTCTAATGCCATTCGTTGCGCTTCGTGAATGGCAATACTCCAAGCCGTTTCTCGTGCACTAGTTGCCAACAAGACCAAACTTTTGAGCACATTAGGAGCCGCAAGCGCAAATTCTAAAGCTTGATGTCCTCCAAAAGAGCCTCCAAGCCCCATCATTACGGTAGAAATACCTAAATGTTGACGTAGTAAATGGTGTACTTGTACGACATCTCGAACCGTAAATGAAGGAAATTCAATGCCATAAGCTAAGCCAGTTGTAGGATTAATAGAGCGAGGGTTCGTTGTGCCATAAAAAGAACCCAAGACATTGGCACAAACAATAAAATGTTTGTCAGGATTGACAAGTGTATTGTCTCCTACCACACCTTGCCACCAATCCGTAGGATCAGAGTTTGCTGTTAAAGCATGAAAAACCCAAACAACATTATCTTTGGCTGCATTGAGTGTCCCAAAAGTATGATAGGCAATCTCTAGTTCGACTAAATGCCCGCCTTGTTCTAGGTTAAAACCTTGTTGATATTTGTAAATTTGTACGTTTTTTGGATAAATCATACTGGTTATTTAGATTTTTCTAAAGCTTGATTAATATCATTAATAAGGTCATCTAAATGTTCTAAGCCTACAGAAAAGCGAATCAAACCATCTAAAATGCCAACGGCTTCTCGATCAGTTGTACTGAGCTTAGAATGTGTGGTAGACGCAGGATGTGTGGCAATGGTTCTAGTATCCCCTAGGTTGGCTGTTAAAGACAACAGTTCTAAAGCGTCCAAGAATCGGCGACCACGTTCTAAGCCTCCTTTTACAATACAAGTAAATAGACCTCCTCCTAACTTCATTTGGCGTTTGGCTAAATCAAACTGAGGATGTGAAGGGAGATGAGGATATTTAACCGATTCTATTTCTGGGTGATGTTCTAGATAACTAGCCAGCGCATAGGCATTGTCACAATGGCGTTCCATGCGAACAGCTAGTGTCTCTAAACTTTTGGATAATATCCAAGCATTAAATGGTGAGATAGAAGGTCCTGTCCGACGAGCAAAGGCATAAACTTTGGCAACCAGTTCTTTTTTGCCCAATACCAAACCACCTAAAACCCTTCCTTGTCCATCGATCCATTTGGTAGCAGAGTGAACGACTAAATCTGCCCCATAGTCACTAGGTCGCTGCAAGTAAGGAGTAGCAAAGCAGTTATCGATATTAAGCAATATGTTGTGTTTTTTTGTTAATTTCCCTAACCATTCTAAATCAATAAAATCTAAGGCGGGATTAGAGGGTGTTTCGGCAAACAACATCTTCGTGTTGGGCTGTATTGCGGCTTCCCATGTTTCGAGCTGGTCAATGTCTACATAAGTATAGTCCACGCCCCATTCGGGTAAAATTTCTGTGATAATACGGTGTGTATTTCCAAAAACAGAGCGGCAAGCAATTAAGTGATCTCCTTTTTTGAGAAAAGGAGCGAGTGAGGCAAAGATAGAAGACATTCCCGAAGCAGTTGCAAACCCATCTTCAGTACCTTCTAACAAACACATTTTTTGAATGAATTCACTAGCATTTGGATTGGAAAAACGAGAATAAATGTGTGCTTCTTCTTCTCCTGCAAAGACGGCTCTAGCTTGTTCGGCATTTTCAAAGGTAAAGCTAGAAGTCAAGTACAATGGAGCCGAGTGTTCTCTGTTGTGCGTTGGTGCTGTTTGTGTTCGAATTGCCAACGTTTCTGCTTTATAAGTTGTTGATGTTACTTTTTTAGGGGAGGCAGGAACCAATTCATAGCTGTAATTGATAGCAGCCGTTTCTTTTAAAATATGATAGACAGAGCAATATTTATCTACGGTTAAATCAATTGCCTTTTGAAGCTTTTTCTCATCAACTGTTCCTGTTATGATAATTTTTACCTCAATATCTTTAAAAATGGCAGGAACAGCTTCGGTGTCTCTATTGGCTTCAATTTCTATTTGGAAGTCTATGATTTCTTGACGTTGCTTTTTTAAGATACTAATAATATCAATGGCAGAGCAACCACCGAGCCCTGCTAGTAAAGATTCCATAGGGCGGAATCCCTTATTTTGACCACCAATAGAAGGCGCTGCATCTAATTCTAAGCGAGCACCCGATTCGTTTTGTGCTAAAAAATGATAAAAATCATTTTGTCGATTTAATGTGATTTTCATAAAAAAAAGTTTACATTACTTCGTGGGAAAATCGCATCAGTTTGATTATCAATAGAGTATGCTTTTTGTTGCTTAATTTCTTAAAGGTTTGAGAATCAAACTGATGCAAAGATGCTTTTTTAGGTTTTTACAAAAAAGCTAAAAAATCCACGAAGTACTAAGTTTAGTAACGATAGAAATATCATCATTATCGAGAAAATGAAAAACGCTTCTAACAGATAAAGTTAGAAGCGTTTGGTATAGTAGATTATCAGTAGATATCAAGCTTTCTAACTTATCTGTCTTGAGTTAGCACCTTACTAAAGCAGGTTGCCAAGGCTTCTAAGGGCAAGTCCCTCCACCTTTCTCGATAAGTAATAAATGCGAAGCTAAGGAGTAGTTGTGACACTACCAAGTTATTGGAGTGAAAATAGCAAATCTCCCAACGGATAATAGGTATAGGTTATGGTTAATTGTCATGCCAATGAAGGCAAATAGGTTTAACCTAATATAGAATTGTAATAGGACTTATAATCCTAAGACTAGCTTAAAGAAGGCTAAAGAGCCTGCAATTAGCATCATAAAAAGTAGAAACAAAATTCCTACAAAAAATACATTTTTTATAGTTCTAACAGGGTTGAATTTAGCAATGCAATAGATAGCTCGAACGCCATCTTTCCAATTGATTTTTTTGCCTTCTGCAAAGGTTCTCCCATAATAAGAAATGCCAACTTCATACACTCTAATATCTGGAATACGCGCCATTTTAGCCGTTACCTCTGGCTCAAAACCAAATCGTTTTTCTTTCAGATCCAAACTTTGAACCATTTTAGTATTAAACATTTTGTAACACGTTTCCATGTCTGTTAGATTCAAATTGGTATTCATATTTGATAAAAAGGTCAATAGTTTGTTGCCGATACTATGCCAAAAGAATAGAATGCGGTGTGGGTTGCCTCCCATGAATCTAGAGCCATAAACGACATCTGCATTTCCATTTAAAATAGGCTTGAGCAGAATATTGTACTCTTCAGGATCATATTCCAAGTCGGCATCTTGAATGACAAGATATTCTCCTGTAGCTTTAGATATTCCCGTATGCAAGGCAGCCCCTTTCCCTTTGTTTTTTTGATGTTTGAAATATTGAATGTCGAGTGTTGGATTTTCGTTTATATATTGTTGAATAGCTGCTTCTGTATTATCGGTAGAACAATCGTTGATAATCAAAATTTCTTTCTGAATGCCTTGGGCTAAATGTACTGCTTTTACTTTGTTTAGAATCAAATGAATGGTTGCCCCTTCATTGTAAGCAGGAATGACAATGGATAGCGTACTGATGGTTGGTAGTTGCATTATGATTGAGTAAAACGATTTGTAAATAAATACTTTAAGTGCTTAAATACCTAAATAACGATTGTCATGTACTAATCGTGCAGTGATTTATGGTTGAAAATAGGAATTAATGTCCATATTTCAAAAGACAGTTATCTCATTCATAGATATGACAAGGATGAGTTGGATATGTTACACACAAACAGCCCAATAGGATTAAAAAATGCAATTGCTATATTTGGCAATTGCATTTTGTATGATTTATAAACTTATTCTTATTCAGGCGAATAAGAGTCGTTCCTTTGTGGTTTTTTATTTATTCAAAATAGCAGGATTCATTCCCATATTAGAGAAACCGCCATCGTGATATAAATTTTGCATCGTGACATAACGAGTATAGTCAGAGAATAACGAAACACAGTATTGAGCACAAGCTTCGGCAGGAGCATTTCCAATCGGAGACATGTTTTCAGAGTAATCCAAAAATTCTTTAAATCCGTCAATTCCTGTACCTGCTGTTGTCATAGTAGGCGATTGAGAAATTGTATTGACACGAATATTGTTGCGTTCTCCAAAGTGATAACCAAAAGAACGAGCAAATGATTCTAACAATGATTTTGCTTCTGCCATTTCGCTATAATGTGGAAATACACGCTGTGCACCGATATAAGTCAAGGCAACAACAGAACCCCAATCCTTAATCGCTTCTTTTTTCCATAGTGATTGCATCAACTTATGGAACGAAATAGAGGAGATGTCAAAAGATTTTTGCATAAAGTCATGATTTAAATCTGTGTATGACTTCCCTTTGCGAATATTGATGGACATACCAATAGAGTGCAAAACAAAGTCAAATTGACCACCAAAATGCTCCATGCTTTTGTCAATCAATTTCTCTAAATCATCTAAACGAGTGGCATCCGCTGGAATGGCTGGACAGTTTAATTTTTCAGCTAAAACTTTTATGTTGGAATCACCTGGCATACGAAAAGCAACAGGTGCATTGGTTAAGACGATTTCTGCACCTTCCGCAACACAAGCTTCGGCAACTTTCCATGCAATAGACATATCATCTAATGCTCCAAAGATAATTCCTTTTTTTCCTTTTAAAATCATAACGTTATGCTTCTATTTTTACTTTAATTGGATATTAAGTGTCTGGTTATGTATGCATTACTTCGCGATGAAATTGCATCCATTTGATTATCAATAGGATGTAAAGATGTTTTTTTAGCGTTTTACAAAAAAACTAAAAAAGTCACGAAGTCTTATTATAATAACCATTCGCCTAAGTCTTTTTATTGCTGCAATATTACTAAGAATCTATTTAGGAACAAGCTATTTGTATGAAAAAATAAATAGAAGGGGCGTATTTTGGTAAGCAAAGAAGACTTTTTAAAGCTATTGTACCCAATTTTCTTTATCCAAGCTTCTAAATTGGATCGCTTCCGCAATATGTTGAGCATGGACGTTTTCTTGACCATCTAGATCGGCAATGGTTCGGGCTACCTTTAGGATTCTATCATAAGCACGAGCGGATAATTGAAAGTGTTCCATGGCTCGTTTTAGCAATAACTTGCTGGCTTTGTTGAGTTGACAAAACAGTTGGAGATGCTTCGACTCCATTTGTGCATTGCAATAAGTATGCTGATCCTCTTTATAACGTTCTGTTTGTAGCTGCCTTGCAGCAATCACCCTATTTAATATCTCTTCGCTACTTTCTTGTGCCGTTTCATCTGACAGTTCATCATAATTGACAGGCTTTACCTCAATGTGTAAATCAATTCTATCCATCAATGGACCCGATATTTTGTTAAGATAGTTTTGAACTGCATTAGGAGAACAAACACACTCTTTTTCAGGATGTGTATAATAACCACAAGGGCAGGGGTTCATGGATGCTACTAACATAAAACTGGCGGGATAATCGACCGTGAATTTCGAGCGGGAAATAGTTATTTTTCTAGATTCCATGGGCTGTCGCAACACTTCTAGTACCGAGCGTTTAAATTCTGGAAGTTCGTCCAAAAATAGGACACCATTGTGTGCTAAGGAAATTTCACCAGGTCTAGGATAATTGCCGCCACCTACCAGAGCCACGTCACTAATGGTATGATGAGGATTTCGAAATGGGCGTTGATGAATTAAAGAGCAATCTTCGGGAAGTAGCCCTACTACAGAGTGAATTTTGGTTGTTTCTAATGCCTCGCCTAGATTGAGAGGAGGCAAAATACTTGGAAAGCGTTTCGCCAGCATGGTTTTGCCCGCACCAGGGGGACCAATTAAAATCAAGTTGTGACCACCCGCTGCGGCAATTTCCATGGCTCGTTTGATGCTGCGTTGCCCTTTTACATCTGAAAAATTAACAGAGAAAATAGTTTGATTGTAAGCAAATTCTTCACGAGTATCGACAACTGTTTTAGAAAGTTCTTTGCTTCCTTGAAAAAATTCGATCACATCTCGCAGGTGTTCTACCCCAAAAACCTCAATTTTGTTAACAATAGCAGCTTCTCTTGCATTCGCCTTTGGCAAAATAATTCCTTTAAAGCCTTCTTTTCTAGCTTGAATGGCAATCGGCAAGGCACCTTTAATTGGTCGAAGTGTTCCATCCAAAGAGAGTTCACCCATCAAAATATAATCCTTTAATTGTTCGTGGGGCAATTGCTTATTGGCAGCCATAACCCCAATGGCAATCGGCAAATCGTAATAAGACCCCTCTTTCTTTAGGTCGGCTGGCGCCATATTGATAATAATCTTAATGCGAGGGATTCTATAGCCAATTTCTTTGAGTGCTGTTTCGATTCGCCAATAACCTTCTTTGACGGCATTGTCTGGAAGCCCTACTAAAGAGTACCCTGGTTTTCCTTGAACAATTTGACCTCCTGCACTCACTTCTATGGTAATGGTTTGCGCATCAATTCCTTCTACTGCACTGGCAAATGTTTTTACTAGCATAATTATATTAACGGTTATTATAAAGATGAGAGAAATAAGTATGAAATCACAATTAGTTAATAACGTCATACTTAGGATTGTTGGCTTTGAGAGAACAACAAGGGCTTTTTACGCCGAAAGATTTTGTTTTGTTACAGACGAATGCTTAAAAAAGGACTTCCTTTGAGTAGGGCAAATCAGAAGACCTAAAGGTCTTAAATTTTAAAAAAAATACAGTTAAGTGGGTATTAAAGAGTTTTAGTAGCTGTTTTTTCAAGAAGCTACCCTGCATAATGCTAGAATTTAGAAAAGTAGTAGTTCGTTGATTATTATCCGCTACGCTCATGAGAGCGCAAGGCTAGTTCCCTGCGGTCATGAGATCGCAAGCTTAGTTACCAAAAAGATAAAAAAGCACCTTTATATTAGTTTACTTCGTGAGCGCTGCGCTTTTAGTTAGCTGCGCTGCTACTTCGTGGTACTTCATGAGTGCTGCGCAGTTGATAATCAAGATTTTAATGTAAAATGCAATAAGAGTGTAACTTGTTGATTATTAAGCTAATATTTTTTTTAACGAACTGTTGTCAAAAATACCCCAAAAAGAAAAAAGGAGCTATAAGCCCCAGCGAAATGATTACTTCTTATAAGCAACTCTTGACAAAATCGAACGACCTAGTGTTAACTCATCGGCATATTCTAACTCTCCTCCAAAAGAAACGCCTCTAGCAATCGTAGAGATTTTGACAGCACTTTCTTTTAACTGTTTGGAAATATAAAAGATGGTCGTTTCTCCTTCTATTGTGGGACTGATGGCCATAATCAATTCTTTGGTTTGTTCTCTTTCTATACGATCCAATAAGCTATCAATGTTAAGTTGGTTGGGACCAATGCCTTCAATAGGAGAGATGACACCACCCAATACATGATAAACACCATTAAATTGTTGTGTGTTTTCAATTGCCATGACCTCTTTTATGCTTTCAACAACACAAATCGTCGTTTTGTCTCGTTTTGGAGACAAGCAAATACTACAAGTTTCGTCATCGGCAATATTATGACAAGAAGAACAAAACTGAATGTGTTTTTTCATATTTAGAATGGCTTCACAAAACTGCGTCACTTCCGTGCTTTCTGTTTGAAGTAAATGCAAAGCTAAACGCAAAGCTGTTTTTTTTCCAATACCTGGAAGAGTGGCAAAAACTTCAACAGTGTTTTCGAGTAATTTGGAAGATAGATTCATAATGAATGGTATTTTGGATTATTCGAAATTCTAAGTATGAAAACAAGTGGTAAGGTAATTTACTTTTATTAATAATAATGGCGAAGATCACAAGGTCTAATGTACATGATGTACGTGGTGAGAATGATGTCCAACCAATAAAGCAAGACTAACTGCCATTGCAAACATTCCTAAAACAACTCCATAAATAGATAAACGATGATCGTCGTATTCATGGGCAGCAGGGAGCAATTGATCTAAAGAAATAAAGACCATAATTCCTGCTACAGCAGCAATAAGCATTCCCATGACGAATGGTGTAAGATAAGTCATGAATAGAAAATAACCCAATATTGCGCCAAGAGGTTCCACCAAACCTGAGAAAAAAGAATATAAAAAGGCTTTTTTTCTACTACCTGTTGCATAATAAATAGGCATAGAGACACCAATTCCTTCTGGAATATTATGCAGCGCAATGGCAATGGCAATGGTTATTCCCAAGTGTGGATCTTCTAAGGCAGAAATAAAAGTAGCCAAACCTTCAGGGAAATTGTGGATGGCTAGAGCAATGGCGGTCATCACTCCTACCCGCATTAACTTTTTGTTATTAATAACAATATCTCCATCATCCAAGGAGGTATCTGATTCGTGAGGACCATGGTGATGCGGGGTGAGCCGATCAATAGCCCCTACCAGTAACATGCCGCTGAAAAATGCAATGATGGCATACCAAGTTCCATTGTGAGCATGCTCTAAGGTAGCACCAATGGAATGTACAGCATGTGGCAACATTTCCATAAACGAAAGATAGAGCATAACCCCAGCTGCTAAGCCCATGGAGAATGCCAAAAACTTAATGCTCTTGTCTTTGATAAAGAATGCAATTAGGCTACCGATTCCTGTAGATAACCCCGCAAGAATAGTGAGCATAAAGGCAGTTTGTACGTTTTCTTCCATGATTAGAATCCTTGGCTTATTTTTTTGAATCTGCGAAGGTAATAAAAAATCATACGTTGTACAATTAATAAGCAAAATTAAAGCAACAAAGTTGCATTTAAAGTACTGCTCAAAGAGAAAGAAGCTTTTTGGGGGATAAATTGTTGTAATTTTACAGCTGTTCTTCTGTGTCTAGCAAAACCATTCCAATGCCTACTTCAATCCCCAAACGTTGTTTGCTGTATAAATAACGCAATCCTATTTTAGGACGCAAAGCCAAGCCATTGCCCAATTTGTAATGCATTTTTAAGCCAACTTCTCCTGCACATCGAACCCGTGGATAGTCACTAGCCAAATACTGTGCTTCAAAAGGTATTAAGTAAGGCATAAAGACCAAGTCATCATAAGGATTGGCAGCAAATGTTACCCCTTCAGGAATTAATAAGGCTAAAATAGAGACTGTTCCTAAAAAATCTCCTGTAAAAGTACCACCTAATTCTGAGTACAAAAAACCAGCCGCTACTTGTCCCCAGCCACTATTCATCGTAAAGCCATATCGTTTGTCGTAGCCTATTTGAAATTCGTAGTTAATCGCAAAATGATCTGTAAACCAATAGTTAAAACCAAAACCAGTAGTGACCGACCAATCAAACTGTTGCCAATAATAATTGCCCTCGGTCATAGCTTCTAGTTGAAAACTACTCTCTGTTTGTGCAACAGCTTGATTAAAGTTATTGCCCCAAATGATAATTATGAGCATCAAGTTGTAGAAGTAATGCATGTATTTGTTTGATGGTGTTAATAATAAGGCATCTAAGTTGCTTTGCTTTACATTTCGTAAAGATTTGTTATTTTTTGAACGATTGCTTATTATAGATTTATAATGATAACAAAATACAAACATTTCACAAGGAACAAACTATCTTAGGTTACGGTTATAAATAATAATACTCCGTTGCTTTTTAGTTTTTCCACGAACCTATAGGCTCACAAAGTAAAAAATATAAAAAAGTTTTTTTGTTGTAAACAATCAAACACTCACAATAAATATACAAAATGGCATTTGAAAATCCTAAGGATAATTTAGTCGTACTCGAAAAGTACGCGACTCAAAATACAACTTCTTTCACATTAGAAGATGCAGTTTCTGTTACTGGAATGCCTATCATCGAAACCGATGAAGCCATCAAAAATATGATGGAAAAATACGATTGTAAACTAAAAGTGACAGAGAATGGGGATTTAATTTATGATTTTGGTCCTCATTTGGAGCGTCGAGACAAAAAGCCTTTTTCTGAATATGTCGCCGACTTGATGCGTTTGCTTTGGAAAGGGTTTCAAATAGGGTATAAACTATTGACGTCTATTTTTTTAGTCGTTTATTTTGTTGTGTTTATTGTGCTGCTAATCGGTGCGGCTATTGCTTCTGAAGATGGAGATGGTGTTGGTGATTTGATAGCGGTTATGCTACGTTTGTTTATTTCCATTTTTGAATGGAATACAATTATGGGGTATAACAATCGTTATTATCAGCGAGACGATTATGGCTATAATTATCAACATTATAAAGAAAAACAACGCATTTTAGGAAAAAAGAAGAAACCTAAAAACCCTAAAGATGAAAAAAGTTATGTGGCTTCCATCTATGATTTTATCTTTGGTCCGCCAAGAGTTGAGTTGGATCCCTTGGCAAACAATCAAGAAGTAGCGACTTTTTTGAGAGAACAAAAAGGACTGATTACAACTTCAGAGATTCAGGCTTTGGCTGGTTGGAGAAGAGAAGAAGCCGAGAATTTTATGACCGAATGTCTAGGAATGTTTGATGGAGAAGGGCATGTTTCTGACAATGGAACTTTGTATGGCGATTTTTCTCAATTGATTCGATCCAAAGACCGAACAGGGGAAGAACCTGTTGTTTGGTATTGGGATGAGTATGAGCCAGAATATGAGTTGACGGGAAACTCTGGTGGTCGTAATGCAGGAATTATTGCTATGAATACCTTTAACCTTATCATGTCCTTAATGCTCGTTTTTGGTGGTTGGTTGGGACCAATGGGCTTAAATTTGGGTTTTTGGGGACAGTTCTTCTTAGGAGGTTTTCCATTGGTGTATTCTAGCTTATTCTTTTTAATTCCTATGATTAGATGGATTCGTTTGCGCCCGCTACGCAAAAAACAACGCGAATTGAATATTCGAAAGCGATTGATGCGGATTGTCTTTCAAACTTATGACCAAGGGGAGCAACACGTACACGAAATTCCATTGTCTACATTGACGGAAGTAGCTAATCGCCAGCGGAAAACAGAAGAAAAACTAGATCCCGCTACGGTTGAGCGTGTCATGAAAGATACTTTGGCTGATTTGGGAGGAGAAGCATATGTGAATGACCATGCTGAAATTGTCTATAAATTTGACTTAATTGCACAGGAATTAAATGCAATTGATAAATTAAGATTAGAAAAAAAGGACGATAGTAGCTTGGGAGATATTATCTTTGATACTTCGAAGGACTAAAATAGACGATTTATGAAGATTAGTGGTTTTACAATGGTAAGAAATGCGGATTTGTATTATTTTCCTATTAAGGAATCTATTGAATCTATTTTACCAATTGTAGACGAATTTATTGTGGCCTTGGGTAATTGTGATCCAGAAGATAAAACCAGAGCTTTAATTGAGTCTATTAACTCTGATAAAATTGTGATAATAGATCGCGTTTGGGATGAAGAAGAGTTCCTAGATGGAAAAATTTTTGCCACTGAAACCAATTTTGCTCTTTCTCAATGTACGGGAGATTGGTGTTTTTACTTACAGGCTGATGAGGTGGTTCACGAAAAAGATTTGAAATCAATCACCACTTATTGCAAACAATATTTGACGGAGGATAGTGTAGATGGTTTTTTATTTAACTACTATCATTTTTGGGGCGATTACAAGCATCATTTGCCAGTACATTGTTGGTACAAAAATGAGATACGAATTGTAAGAAATAAAAAACACATCTATTCGTACAAAGATGCCCAATCATTCAGAAAAAATAAGGATGAAAAGTTAACTGTCATCGAAATAGAACCGTACATTTATCATTATGGTTGGGTGCGTCCTCCGCAAGTAATGCAATCCAAAAGGAAAGAACAAGAGTCAATGCATCATGATTCCGATCAAATTCAGAACGAATATGAATTAAAAGCCCATGAGTTTGATTACGGCTATTTGGGAGCAATCCCTACTTTTGAAGGCAAACACCCTTCGGTTATGAGCCATTTGATTTCGAAGATGTTTTGGAAATCTAAACTCAATTATACTCAAAAAGGCAAGCTCAATCGCCCTAAAATGAAGCACGAGAAATTCAAATATAAAATGCTGACTTGGATAGAGAATGTATTTTATGGAAGAAAAACTATTTTTGGTTATTCTAATTGGAAAAAGCTAAATTAATAAAAGAGTATAAAATCAGATTCGTATTGTAAATAATAAGAAACACCTTCACAAGATAGCTTATAAAACTCTCGCCTCTGTACGGCGGTTTTCTCTTCTGCCTTCTTGTGTATTATTATCGGCAATGGGGTTTGATTCACCATATCCTTTGGCCGTTAGCTGATTAGCAGGTACCCCTTTTTGTATCAAATATTTGACAACAGCGTCTGCTCTTTTTTGAGAAAGCAAGAGATTGCTAGATGAATCACCAACGTTATCGGTATGCCCTGCTATTTCTACATACAAATCCTTTTTTAATAATAATACTTCAGCAAGCTCATCAAGTGAAGCGAAGGATGGGGGGAGCAATGTTGCTTTGTTTGTTTCAAAATGTACATCATCCAAATTGAATGTGCGAGCAGGACGATATCGGATGGCAATCTCACCACTTATTTTACCCTTTTGCTTAGGGATAGACAGTTCGTCAAAATCAACACTATTGCCCAAGCCTTGAATTTTGATGAAATAAGTATCTCCTTCTGGTAATAAAATAGAGAAGGCGCCATGAAGGTCGGCGATGCCTTCAAAGGTTAATTGAGAATGCTTACCTTGAAAGATAATTTTATCTTTAGGTCTTGGGTTTTCTTCCATGTCCAGAACAATCACGGATAATAAGGCCTGATCTTCTGTAGGAACTAAACTGTCTACGGTTTGCGCTACAACTCTACACATAGAGAAGAGGCAAAGAATACTAAATACATATTTCATACAAAGGATTTTTATGTTATGATCCTCTGCATAATGCGCTTATTCTATTTTAGTTACAGTTTCTTTTGTTTTTTGTTCTACGAATTTTAGATAGCGTTTTAAGTCCGCGGTATTTTTAATCTTATCCGACAAATCTTCCATTTGAAAAGAATAATCTCCTGTATTCATTTTTACAGTAGCTCGTTTGACAAAAGCATAAAGTTTGCCTTCTTTAGACCATAACAAAAAGACATTATTTGCCTTACTATTACAAATAAATTGTTCAGGTTTAAAACTATAAGCGGCGTTATAATTTATATCAATAATAGACAAGGTGTGCGCATTGTCAATAGCAATTTGTTCTAAGTCGGTATAATCTGCTGAGACGGCAATTTGGTTTTTAATTTTATATTTTTTACCACAATTATAAACGCCAAAAGAGTTTAGGCGCAAATCCTCGACCAGCCTTGGATTTTTGTAGTGTTTAACAATGTATTTGTTAGGATCGGGACGTTCCTCTTTTTCTAATTTTTTCATTCCTTCAGGGATCAAGGTAGTTTGTAGGTTAAACGCATCTTTGTCACGTTCCACACCATCTTTTAGTCCCATATTCTTAAATTTTTCATTGTGTGCAATTACCGCAGCTTTGTAAGCAATGCTATCAAATTCTTCTGTATAAGCACCACGTTTGGGAAGGTCTACAACCTCAGAGGTAGATTCCCATGTTTGATTGGTCTCATCCAAATAATACAAATCCAAATTTTTAGCTCGTTTGTTGACTTCATAGTCTAAACTTAAAGCTTTGCCAGGTGCTATTTGAAGCTCTTCACCATCTTTAAAAGCACGAACTTCTAAGATGCCAAAAGAGTTAACGCCCTCGGCAGTAGCTCGGTTCTTGTAGTTCATAGGCAATCCAGAAAAAGCCATGTCAGCGCGATCTCTTAGTTCTCGGTATTGCACTTCATAAGCACCTTTGACAGGCACTCCATTCTTATCTACCACCGCATTTTTAGGGATGTACAAGGTCGATTTGGATGCTTTTAGCTGAATGGTAGCACCTTTTCGGGCACTTATTTTTTTGGTAACAAAAGCAGTTTGAAAAGCTTTAAGTTGAGCAGGAGCAGCCTCCGCCTTAGTTGCTTTGATTGGTGTGTTTTTAACTTCTTTTACAATAGCCACCGATTTTGTTTCTTGCGGAGGCAAATTATACCAAACAATAGGAATACTAATTAAGCAAAGGATTGGCAGTATGATCCACCAAGGCGAAAAGCGTTTTGGCTTGGTATGATGTTGAATAAACTCTTGGTGATAATTCGCGACATCAGAGAGAAAAGCCTCTTCTTTTAGCTGATTAATGATTTGACGTTGCAGATTGACAGCTTGCTTGAACCCCTCGTCCTCATTCATATGCTGTTCAAACTTACGTTTTTCTATACTAGAAAGACCATTTTCTAGGTAGCGTTCAATATATTCTATGTTTTGTAACTCTTGGCGCATCGCTTTTTACAGTTTAGATGTTGATGGAAGCTGGTTGCTAGCAATTTTTTTTGCTCGCTCAATGCATTTGTACTTTTGTGTTTTGGCACTATTAACACTGCTGTACTCAAAGGTTTGAGCAATTTCCTTCATCGACATTTTTTTGTAATAATAGGCTTGTAATAATAACTTGCATTTATCGCCAAGTTGTCGCAATACAGAAGCCAGTTGGGATGATTTATTATTTTGTTCTTGGTAAAGTTCTAAATCGGATTCTAAGGCAGCTTGGTCTCGTGTATCGTATTCCAACGAAACTTCTTTATTTCGTTTTTTGAGCAAATCTTTCCACAGAAAACGCGCAACACTATATAAATACGTGCTAGGAGCACAAGTTAATTCAAACTCTGGTTTTTGAGCATTTCGATAAAGCACGAGCAAGGCATCTTGAAAGACATCTTGTGCATCGGCATCATTGCCTCCATTATTGCAAATTAATTTGCGTATCATCGGAAAGGATTGATACAAAACAGCAATTGCCTTTTTGTTGTCTCCAGACCTAAGTTGCGTCAGTATATTAGAATATTTGGACATAAAGTACCCAAGTTGTTTGTTCGAATTCGGTTTAGATATTTACTTCTTTAATGGGCTTAAATTTTAAAAGTAACCTTATTAAGATAACGATTATTTTAAAATTTGCTTAGAAAATATTTTGAAAAGGATGTTCTATCCCGCTTTTTATAAATTATCAACCAATTAATAAATCGATTTTGAGCAGTATTGTAAATTCTAAAAGCTTGATGTATCTTTGAGCCACTCTTACTAAAATAGTTTTTTTATTTTCAATTACAAAACGTGTCCCTACTTAAAAAATTAGCAGGTGAAACAGCTTTATATGGGCTTAGTAGCATTCTAGGACGTTTGCTTACATTTGTTTTTTTGACTCCATTTTTGACGCATATTTTCAATGATGATCGTGCTCAAATGGGCATTCAAACAGATGTATACGCTTGGGCAGCTTTCTTAATGATTGTGTTTACCTATCGAATGGAAACAGCTTTTTTTCGATTTGGTTCTAAAAAGGAAGATCGGGCGACAGCTTACAAAACAGCTACATCTACGGTAGTTGGCACAACCAGTATCTTTGTATTGTTGTTGGTGGCACTATCTAACCCCATTGCTACTCAATTAGGGTATCCAGGCCATAGCAACTACATTGTATGGTTTGCTTTTATCTTAGGGTTTGATGCATTGGTTGCCATTCCATTTGCGATGCTTCGACTAGAAGGAAAAGCATTAAAATTTGCCCTTGTTAAGTTGACCAACTTGTTGATACATTTAGGATTTGTATTTTTCTTTTTGTATCTCTTGCCCAATTATTTTCCACAATATTTTGACCCAACTATGGGGATAGGATACGTATTTTTAGCTAATTTGTTAGCGAGTGGAGCTACTTTTTTACTCTTATTGCCTACCTATTGGTACAAAACTAAAACAGAAGAAGGAAAAGAAGCCACAGCAGTATTTGACGCTGCTTTATTAAGAAGGATGCTTATCTACTCAATGCCATTAGTTTTGGCAGGATTTGCAGGTATTATCAATGAAGTATTGGATCGCATTTTACTCAAAGCGCTTTTGGTGGGAGATAGTAAGGACGTCTTGGAACAACTCGGAGTTTATGGAGCCTGTTATAAAATTGCTATTTTCATGAACCTGTTTACCCAAGCTTTTAATTATGCTGCTGAACCATTCTTTTTCCGAAATGCAGATAAAGCCTATTCTAAATTATTATATGCCAATATCGCTTTCCTTTTTACCTTAATCGGAACGATTGGCTTTTTGGGAATCATGCTTTTTATGGATATTGTACAATTTTTCGTTGCCTCCAATTATCGAGAAGGCTTGATGATTGTTCCTGTTCTTTTATTAGCTAATTTATGCTTGGGTTTGTATTACAATCTGGCAATTTGGTTCAAGTTGAGTGACCAAACTCGTTATGGAGGAATGATAGCTGTTATTGGAGCTAGTGTTACTATTTTGGGCAATATTTTATTGATTCCTTTTATGATGCAATTGGGACATCCTGGATACTTAGGATCTGCTTGGGCAACCCTATTTTGCTATGCGACAATGGTTGTGTTAGCTTATACGTTGGGGCAAAAACACTATCCAATTCCCTATCCAATTTTTCGTATGCTAGGATACATTGTCACCGTAGTCGTCATTTATATGCTGTATGCATGGACAATTGCACCATATCTAGTTCCCAATAGCTTGGTCTCTTATCTTGTAAGTAGTACTTTAATGTTGGTTTATTTAGGAGTAATATGGCTTGTTGATGGAACGAGAATCAAACTTATGTTGAAACAAGTTCCCTCAGAATAAAATTATCATGATAGCTTTTAAGTGTTGGGAATCTTGAAAGGCTGATTATCAACTATGGAGTACTCATGTAGTTTATGTTTTTACCAACTTAGCTTGCATTTTTACAAGTGTAGCGGGCTAAAAAACTAAAAAATAAGCGACCTATTAACTTGTATAACCTTCGCGAAAATGATACCTTCGAGCTTCTAATAACAAAGAAAATATAATGCGTCAATTATTAGCTCTTTTATTTATAATAATAATAGGTGTACAAACTGTACATCAAGGGCTGATTTATACCTACTTTACCTTAAATAAAGATTATATTATTCAGCATCTCTGCGAGAATAGAAATACGCCTGTTTTAGAGTGTAATGGAAAATGCCATCTCAAAGAAGTGTTATCCATTGCTCAAAAAGAAAACCATACCGACCAACAGCATCCTATGCCTAATTTAGAAGAGCTGAAAGTCCCTGTTTTATTCTTTCAAGTAATGCAAGAACCTTTTTTTATACCTAAAAAATACCTCTCCATTCAGATAGAAGGAGCACCTACTTTTAATTATTCCTTTCATTATACACACCAAATGATAAGGGCGCTCTTTCATCCACCACAATTTTAGACACAAACCATAATTTCATGCGATGTAGCTTATGTGAGTATACCTAGGTTAGCGTGTAGTTTATTTTTTCTTTCATAGAAAAAGTAGCTAATGCTATAATCTATAAAGGAACTTCTATGTCGTATGTCTAGTTGACTATAATTTATAAAAATTGATAGTTCGCCAGTTTCTGCAAGTTATATCAAGCCTATTTTTTATTTAGGATTTCTAGCGTAATCATCTATTAGGTTGACCTAATAGGGTAGAAGTGTTGTTGTCTATGAGCAACACGTCTTGTCATCACTAGAAGTTAATGTGATATACAATAGAAGCGAACTATTGCAAAGATTATATTATGAAGAATATTTTAATACTATTCAGCTTGTGGATGGGGCTTAGCGTTTCAGTCCTAGCTTGCGATATTTGTGGTTGTGGTGTTGGTGGATATTATAGTGGAATGTTGCCTCAATATCATAAGAATTTTATAGGACTTCGATGGCGTTTGAGCTCTTTTAGTTCAGATTTAGGACATGAAGGAGAAGGCATCAATGCTTTTTCGAGAGAACACTTTCATTCATTGGAATTAATGGGGCGTTTTTATCCGCATAGACGCGTACAAATTCTAGCTTTTGTTCCTTTGAGTTATAATGTCCGAATTGCTCCAGAGGAAGCAAATCATTTAATCGGTTTGGGAGACATATCCGTTATTGCATTGTACAATATTTATAATACAAGCTTTGTCGCGGAAAAGGACCTTAAACACAATCTATTAGTAGGAGGAGGAGTCAAAGTACCAACAGGGAGTTTTCAACGAACCGATATGCAAGGAGAATTGCTAACCCCAAGCTTACAATTAGGAACTGGATCGGTTGATTTTCTGACAATGGCAGTATATACCATGCGCTACAAACGTTGGGGAGTAAATGTAAACGCTACCTATAAAATTAATTTGCCCAATGCCCATACATACAAGTTTGGAAACCAACTAATGACAGCAGCAACAGCTTTTTTCTTGCACAAGGTGAAAAATACAGAGTGGGGAATTATGCCCCAACTAGGACTTGCCTTTGAGCATGCGAATTATAATCTAAAAAATGGCTATAAGCGAATTAATACGGGAGGCAATCAATTAATTGCTACTGTTGGAATAGAGGTATATTATAAAAAAATTCAAGTGGGAATCAATTATCAGCAACCTACTTGGCAAAACTTATCAGATGGTTTGGTGCAAGCGAAGCCTAGATTTTCAGCCAATATCAATTATTTATTTTAATACTCTGTTGCTTTTTTAGTTTTTACTGCGCGAGCGCTTTGCTTTTAGTTAGCTGTGCTGCTACTGCGTGGTTTCAATGGAGTAATTTTATTTAAAAAAACAAAACAATGAAAAGCGTACTAATTTTATTTACTTTAGTTACAATGGGAATCACTTTTAGCTCTTGTGAGAAAGAACCTGAAATCCAAGAAACAGTAACTGCAACAATCAACAATCCTTTAGAAGGGACTGTAATGAATAATGGAGATGACTTAAATGTTAAGGTGACTTTTACAGACCCGACAGAATTACATACTTACTCGGTTGAGGTATGGGACAAGAATAAAAATACAGCCGTTTTGAATTTGAGTGGGCATACGCATGAGACTTCTTACACGGTTGATAGCACGATTACTTTGTCTGTGGGAACACACAGTTTGTTTACAATCACAGCAACGGCATCCAATCATTCGGGAGAATCAGCTACCCACGCAGTTAATTTTGAAGTAAACCCTTAATCTAGCAGATTATTCAAACAAAAACAGGGGCTCTCTTTTATGGAAAGCCCCTGTTTTTTAGCAAGAATTATTTAATTTCTAATGACAAAACGTTTGCATTGACGAATCCCCTTAGGAGTAGTAAAAATAACGATATAAATCCCTGCGGCTAAATCGCTGTCCATATAAAAATCTCCTTGAGGATCTAGGTTAGAACGTTGAATAAAATAGGTGCCATTGACATTAGTAATTGTCATATCCAGTTGTTCTAAGGTATAAAAATCGTAGTAAATGGTAGGAGCAGTTGAAAGCCTAGAGTCAATATTAATTTGATTTTGAGGAGAAACTAAGGTTGTAACACTGGTCGTAGCAACATTGTAGAAAACCTTATGATCGTCTGTGTTATCACATAATTTTTCATTGTCGGTATGTCCATTTTCTTGATTGCCCACCAACTCTAGATCAATTTCCTTTAGCCAGTTAGAAATATTGGCAACTAAATTTATCTTTAGGCTATTGCCATTTCGACTCGTAGATGCTTGTATGGATAAGTCACGAAACAATGGATCACCGGTCGCTCGAAAGCTAAATGGCTTGTCTGGAATTTGATCGCCATCAGAGTCAATCATACCTTCTATTGCAACAAAAATATAACTTTGTTGATCATTCGAATACATAGCATTGTCTGCCAAAGGATGTCCAACGGGATGGTGGATAGGTCTTGTATTGTTTAGTGCAGGATCAACACCCAAATTAAGGTGCATTGCTTCTAGCTGTTGTATTTCAGGAGTAACGGTTCCTAGGTTGTATATACTCGTTTCACCATCCATTAACAAATGTTGCCGATTGATAAGCGTGGATTGTCCGCCATCGAATACTAATTCTATATTAGATAAATAGTACTGAATTCTATTGATTAAAATAACTCGGTTTTCATCATCAACATAAGGTTGATTAGGAATATAGTTTGATTTTCCGAATTTATGTTGAATTTGTAATTCTACATCGGTTTGAGCCTGCAAACTCCAATAAGAACAGAGAAAAAAGAGGAAGAGTAGTTTGTTGAGCATCGTGAATAAAATTTTGCAAGTTTTTTGTACTATTTTAAAGATACAAAAAATAATACGGTCATGCCAAACTTTAACTTTTTTATCCGTGAAAATCAAGAAACTACCCATTTTGAATTGTCTCAATCCGAAAGAGAATTAAGTGACAATTGCTTATCGACCTACTATTGTTTTTCCATTTATAACAACACTACTGGTATTGTCAGCACCAACCCACTTATTGTTGTAACCCACATAGACAACTTCTAAATTAGGGATTTTCCAAAGATCTTCAGGTTTTTTGTGAATCTCATGCAATCCTCTAATGTACAAATGTGTCAATTCTTGACACTTAAATAGTTGGGGGGGGATTTCCGTGAATTTGTTATACGAAATATCCAAATGCGTCAACCCTTTAATTGCCCCTAAGTCATCGGGTAATTGTGTCAGTTCCAAACTAGACAAGGATAAATGACCATCTTGCAAAGCTTGTTCAAAATAAGCCATTTTGTCCTCGGTATCCAAATTAAATAAGGCAAACAAATGACCATAACCGCCTTTTTTGAGTAAATAAAAAGCAATATATTTTTTATCTAAGGCACCTGTCTTGCAATAGTATTCCAAGTTCGTTGATCGAGCTGTTTCGGAAATTAATGGACCAATTGGTTTGCGACTTTTGATGGCTGTTACAAAAGACAATGGAGCATATTGACCAACGATTTGATAAATGACACGTTTAATTTTTTGAACTCTAGTCAATTTATAAATCAAAAATAGTTCTGTTAACAGTTCTTCAGGAACGCCACCACTTTTCAACATTTCTAATGCCAACAAAATATTTTCGGTCTGATCACTGTGCAGCAGTTGCCGAATATTGTCAAGATCCGTAACTTCTGTAGAGGCCAATAAATAAGGTTGCTCAAGTTGATTGAGGTATTTTACTAAACTTTGTTCTGTGATTAGAGCAATATTGTAGGCTTCTATTTGGTCATAAATATCACCAGGCATACTTCCAATAAGAAGGTGCGTCGTAGATCGATTAATCTTGACACCTGTTTGAATAGCGTGTTGTGCCACCCTAGATTTTAATTCAGATACTTTTCCTTTTGTTTTGCCCTTGATAACCAATCGGTCGTTAGCCGTAGGGAACGAAAAGGAACTAAATTGGTTGTTATTGATGCGGATGTCAATTTCTTCTAAAGCCTGATTGGTATATTCAGGAATAGCACAATTCAGTAAGGTTAGTAATTGTTTGTTGTCAAGATCTTTGATAAGAAGACTACCTCGAATGACATCCAAAAAGAATCGTTGCAATTCAGGGCTAAATTGGTAGTTTTTAATGTTCTTAAGTAATCGCTCAAATGGAAAAATATAGGCTGTTTTTGTATTGCTTTTAGCCGTAAATTTAAGGGACGTAATGTGTTGTAGTTGTAGAACTTCTTGTGGCAACCCTTCTAAGGACTTAGCAGAAATTTGAAGCTCCTTTAGTTGAGGAAGCTCCACTAATACACTTGGAAAAGACTCAAAATCATTTAGTTCGCAGTGCAGCTTTTCTAACTTAGTCAGGTTTTTTAGGCTGCTAGGTAGCTCTTTCAATTTGTTGCCTGAAATATTCAATTCCCTTAAATTATGTAAATTACCAATTTCGGGAGGTAAGATAGATAAATTTTGTAAGGAGTAGCTCAGGTCCAACACTTCTAAGGCCTGCATATTGGACAAATAATCCCATTGGGTAGAAGCCAAGAAGCGATTGTTGGACAGTACCAAAGTTTCTAATTGGTTTAGTTCCCTAAAAACGGTTGGAATTTGTTTTAGATTATTAAATCTTAAAGAGATGTGCTTTAGGTTGGGCAAATCTGCCAATTCCGCAGGATATTTCTTGATAGACTTGTTTCTGTAAATGCTTAAAGTTTCTAATTGTTGTAATAAGTTGATTTCACTTGGGATTTCTCTTAGTTTCTCCCAGTAATTGATTGAAAAATGTTTAGTGCTTAGGTCACTATATATTTTATTCTTTAGACGCAAATATTGTTCTGTTTCGATACTCATATCAGTAATTTTATTGAGGTCATAGATCAACAAAAAAAGCGTGTATCATACTATTTTGCAAAGCCAATCTAGTTGATAACATTATTATACATTGAAGAGACCATTCTTTTTACGATGTGATTGTGCCTAAAAAAGGGAGTTGACACAATTGTTGCAAAAAGTGGGGGTATGGGATTCAAATAATATTATCTTTTTTTATTAAATGAATTTAGAATGTTTGGTCATATTTCTAATGGAGTGTGTAATAAATGCGGTTTTATGGAGAGAGCACAACCATCTGAGAAAACTTATTTTGGAATTTTTGTATTGTTTGATAAATGTCCATACGATAAAAACTATTTTTTTTTTCTTTGGTTTATAATTTTTTTTAAAAAGAACTTAAAAAGGTGAAAAAATCGACACAAAATAAGTAAATTTATTGCTTATGTGATGCCAAAATGTATTGCGAAAAATGAAACCTATTGAGTGTTTGGTATTTAGCAATTAAAAAATAAAAATCAAACTATTTATGGTATAAATTTATGCTCAAATTATATACCACCCTTAAAAGTAAGTCATGTCTAATTTAGACTATAAAGCAATTATTGCTTTGTTAAAAAGTGAGGATGAAACGAATCATGAACTCGGATTCCAATTGTTAGAAAGTTTAGGTGTTATATCTAGCTATGAGTTAGCAGAAGTGATCAGTGCACAACCACAATATTTATTACGCAGCTTAAAAAATAACTGGACGGAATTGCTGGAATTAATAAAAAGAATAGAGTTCCGTTATCAACCAATTGCTAATTTACCAGAAAACTTAAATCTGCTCAAAAACTTAGAAGTACTATCTATAAGTCACTGTACCTTATCAGATTTGCCCAAGGCAATAGGTGATTTAACCCAACTAGAACGGTTAATTATCAACTATAATACACTAAACCATATCCCCAAAGAAGTCAGTAATTTAAAAAATATAATAGAACTATCCTTAGTTGGAAGTGGTTTGAATGAATTTCCAATCTGTATTCTAGAATTACCAAAGTTAGAAATACTTTCCTTAATTGACAATCAAATTGACAATTTGCCCAATGGATTGATTCGTTTAGACAAGCTCAAAAAACTGATTTTGCGTGGCAATGCTTTAAGTGAAGTTCCCATGGAGTTATGTATGTTAGAAAACTTGGAGATTCTTGATCTCTCCGAGAATAATATCAAACGTTTACCTGGTGCTTTGAGCGTCTTGCAAAACTTGAAAATTCTATATTTAAGCCAGAACCCTTTAAACAAATCTGAACAAGAGAAAGTTCGAAACATTCTTCCCAATACCGTCATTCATATTTAAGCGAGTAAGCACAAAAGAGTAAGGCTATTTTCTTAGAACGACCACTTGGGCTACTAACTTTTTTATATTGAGCAAGTTATATGCTGTTGGAGTACAAGTCTTGTGCAAAAGTTATTTCCGTATGTTAGAAAAATGACAGATTAATGTCAATAAAGGCATAAAAAGTACTGGAATGCTATTAGATAAATGTACAAATTTGCACTTGTTATTCTGAGTAGTAGAACAAAGTAAGTCGTAAAAGACCATCCATGAAAACTTTGTTTTTGTACTCCATTATTCTGACTGACAAAAACTTAGGTATGTATGCAATACTTTTAGGAGTACACTCTGCCACTCGTTATTTTGTTGTTGTATCTCTAGTCATAGCAATTTTGATGGCGACTTATGGATATACGCAAAAAAAAGCATTTTCAGAAAGTTACAATTCTATTCGTCATTGGACAGCGACGATTGCCCATATACAACTTATTGTTGGGATGTTGTTGTATTTTAAAAGTCCAATTGCACTGCATTTTATGAAAAATACAGGAGAAGCATTAAAAAGTGTAGAGTGCTTATTCTTTGGGTTGTATCACGCTGTCGCTATGTTTGTAGCGATTGTATTGATAACAATTGGTTCTGCTTTAACCAAACGAAAAAAAGTAGATCGAGAAAAGTTCAAAACCATGCTTGTTTGGTTTACAATTGCCCTTATTATTTTATTTTTAGCAATTCCTTGGCCGTTTTCCCCCTTTGCAAATCGACCATATTTCAGACCATTTTAATTATGAATAAATATTTATCTAGTCCTATCGGACGATTGAGATTATTGGCACTTTTAGAAGGAAGTTCCTTACTTTTTTTAGTTTTTATTGCTGTTCCTTTAAAATATCTATGGGATATTCCAGAAGGTTCTCAATTTATAGGACCTATTCACGGAGCTTTATTTTTGCTATTTGTCATGAGTACCCTAAATGTAGCAATAGAACAAAGTTGGAAGTTTACCCAAATAACATGGAAAGTACTCATTGCTTGTATTATTCCTTTTGGAACATTTTACATCGATCATAAGATTTTGAAAAAAATTCAAAAAGAAGAAAGTAAAGTTTGATGTTGGTTAGCTCTCAATAAAGTGTTACAAAGATTGTTTAAAAATAAGGACACTTCTTTCTATTAAAAATCAAAAAAACAGGGTAACTATCTTCCTGATTTTTTATATGCATTACCCTTTATTGCTTTTAGATACAGGCATTAAAAAAAGGTTATCCTTTTAGAAGTTTTTTTCAAAACGGTTCTTATTTTAACAAGAATTGGTATCATTTGAAATAGTTTTTGATCTAAAAAACAAGATTATTAATGGAATTTAGAAACTAAATGCATGAGATTGTAGTTAGAACTTTTACATTTGTAATTAAATAAGATAGATTGAATGAAGATTTATCTACTATTGAATTTATAATCGAACAACAACTTTCTCAGTGAACGTTTTAGAACTAAAAGATGTCCGAAAAACGTATCAAGAGCATGTCGCTTGCAACAATATTTCTTTTGAAATCCCTGAAGGCAAAATTTTTGGCTTGTTAGGACCTAATGGTGCAGGAAAAACCTCTTTGATTCGTATTATTACTACAATAACCAGAGCAGATTCTGGAACCATTTTATTTAGAGGAGAACCCTTAAACAATACACACCCCGCCCAAATTGGCTATATGGCTGAAGAAAGAGGTCTGTACAAAAAAATGAAAGTAGAAGAGCAGATTACCTATCTTGCTCGTCTCAAGGGATTGACCAAGAAAGAAGCTAAAAACCAATTGGATTACTGGTTAGAAAAATTCAATATTCAGGACTGGCGCAACAAAAAGGTTGAAGAGCTTTCGAAAGGAATGCAACAAAAAATTCAATTTATTACGACCGTCATTCACAAGCCTAAATTATTGATTTTGGATGAGCCTTTTTCTGGTTTGGATCCTGTGAATGCCAACTTAATTCGGGATGAAATTGACGAATTGCATAAAAATGGCACGACTATTTTGTTTTCAACCCACCGAATGGAGCAAGTCGAGCAAATTTGCGAACATATCGTTTTGATTAATAAAGGTACCAATGTACTGAGCGGTTCTGTTGCATCTATCAAAGAACAGTTCAAAGAGTTCTTGTTCCAAGTAAACTATCGAGGTGCTTTGCCCGAACAAATAGAAGAACATGTGACCATTATATCCAAAGACATGGGGCAAGTTGTTGTGAAACTAAGAGATGTGGAACATGCCAATAATTTCTTAAAATACTTGTTGCATCACGGAACAGTTGTAACGGCTTTTAATGAAATATTACCAACCTTAAACGAAATCTTTATCAAAATAGTAGGAGGGAAGTCAGATGAGTAAGCTTTGGTTAATTATAGGAAGAGAGTATTTGTCAAGAGTAAAGAAAAAGACCTTTATATTGACAACTATATTTGCTCCCATTGGATTTGTTATTTCTTGGGTGGCATTAATATTTATCATGTCTTCTGGACAAGATACGCAGAAAGTGGCTCTACTAGATCCTAGCAATATCTTAGAAATTAAAGAAAAAGGAAAGCTAAGAGATGGTCTGGTTATGTACAAGTATCCACAAAAGAAATTAGAAATACTTAAAGAAAGTTTTGAAAAGGATGGTTATAAAGGAATTGTTTTTGTTCCTGAACAATCATTAGATAGTATGACAACAAACTTCAAAGTTGAATATTATTCTAATGAAAGCTTAGGAATTAATGTAGAAAAAAACATTAAAGAAGGGATTGAACAAAGGATCAAAAAGCTCAAAATGCGTCAGTTGGAAGTCGATGAGCTGACTTTGAAGCGATTGAAAACAGATATTAATGTAATTCCAACAAATATGAAATCTTCTGATGAAGAGGTTTCTATTTATAGAGCAAGAATCGCAACTGTACTTGGGGGAATTATGATGATATTGATTTACTCAGTTATTTTTATCTATGGTAATATGGTGATGCGTTCTGTAATGGAAGAAAAAACTAATCGAATTGTAGAGGTTCTAATTTCTTCAGTTAAGCCATTCCAGTTAATGTTAGGTAAAATTATAGGGGTTGGAGCAGTGGGATTAACTCAATTTGCAATATGGGCAATCACATTACCACTTTTATATCTTGGTGTGGGACTCTTGTTTGCAGGAAAATTGCAAGAACTTCAAGAAAGCATGACTACATCAACAGCAAGTCCCGTTGGTGATACAACAGAAATAATGGCTATTTGGCAAGAGTTACAAAACTTTGATTATGCTTATATAATTGTAGTTTTCTTGGTTTTCTTTCTAGCTGGGTACCTTTTGTATGCGTCGTTATTTGCTGCGGTAGGAGCTGCAATGGGCGATGATTGGGGAGAAGGGCAGTCATTGATGCTTGTAATTTCAGTTCCAATTATTATTGCATTATACATTGGTTCTGCTGTAGTTCAAAACCCAACTAGTTCACTTGGAGTATGGGCTTCTATGTTTCCATTTTTTGCTCCTGTAGTGATGCCTGTGCGAGTTGTTTTTGATCCTCCAATATATCAAGTTGTTATATCCGCAGTCATATTAGTATTAACAGGAATCTTTTTTACTTGGGTATCAGGGCGTATTTATCGGATTGGTATTTTAATGTATGGAAAGAAAACGACGGTAAAGGACTTTATGAAGTGGATGTTTCGTAAAGATTAACAATAGAACATTAATTATAATGACCAAAGCATTCCCCAACTGGAGAATGCTTTGGTTGTATTAGAGCAATTGTAATGTTTTAAACGAATGAAAATGTTGCTTTACTGCTTCCCAATTTCGAGTAACTCCCAACATAAAACCACCTCCGCCAGCACCACAAATTTTTAAATAAAATTCATTCGATGCTAATCCTTTTTTCCAAAGTGCGTGCATGCTTTCTGGAATCATTGGTGGTAGGTAGGCGAACTGTAATTTAGAAATCAAATGAATTGCCTGCATTAAGGAGCTAGAATTATTGGTCATTAGGGCGTGAATCGCATCATCAACAGCACGACTGGTAGGCTGTACAAATGCATTTTCAAAAGAAGCATTTTTACAAGATTCGACAAAAAAATGAATGAGTGGTGTAGAAACTCTTGGTAGTTGAGTATCGATTAAGAAAAAAGTTAGTTTCTGCAAAGACGGTAATTCGACAGATTCAATGGAGGCATCAGAATGCACCCACAAGGGGCGTTTGTTGTATGCAATTAAGGGATCTATTCCAGAGCTCTTGCCATGAAAACTATGTTCTAAGCAAGCTAATTCTTGTTTTAGTAATTGCAAATTTGTGGTTTTGTGGATAGCGTAGCGGTCATAAATAGCAGCACAAACAGCTCCCGAACTTCCGAGCCCATATCCCATCGGAGAATTTGTACAGAGCCAAAGCCCATTTTTTAAATCTTCTTTGAATTGTTTTAAGTTCAACAACGGATATTGAAGAGATTGAAGATCTATGGCTATTTTTTGCAAACTTTGTTTTGAAAAAGCAGGTTTAATTGTATTCTCCCAATCTTTAGACAAAGGGTGATCACTCCAGTAGCTTTGGTAGTGAGCATAGGGAATAGCCAATGCAGCAGAGTTTTGAATAATAGTATATTCACCGAATAAAAGTACTTTAGATGGATAACTAAGGTTGGGCATATAGTGAAAATATTTGATTGTTTTGAGTAATAATGATTTAATGATCAAAAGAAAATTTAGAACCTAAAGCACAAGTGCTTTTAATTTGCAATAGTTCGTTGAAACCACGCAGTAGCAGTGAAGCTAAACTTTATTAGTTTGATAATTAATGAGTTGTGCACTTGTTGTGTTTTGTGTTAAAAATTTGATTTTTTATCTTTTTTGTGAAAAAGTAAAAAAGCAACGACCACGAAGTAGCAGCGTAGCTAACTACTAAATTTAAGTAAATCAGCAAAACTAAAAATGATGCTTCGTGCCATACTGTTTGTTACTTGCCTAACAACGTTTGGTCAATCATTTCGGAAACAGGTTTGGAAGTTCTAATCTCGATGGCAATATTGGATGCTTTATTAATAGTAGTATCTCCATTTATATCTTTAAAGTATCGGGTAGCAAACTGGGTGTTTTCTGGATGAACTTCATAGTTTTCTTGTCTATAGGTCAAGTTTTGATTTTGGTGATCTTTATAAATGTTAGAAAAGCCTTTAAAAAAGGTGATTTTTTCTCTATAATAAGTAACAACCTCATCAATAGGTGTTAGCTGTTCTAAATCAATAGATTGCTCTACCGTTTTTAAATCTTTAATCATTTTAGTTAATTTAATCTCTGCTGGCGAGTCAAAAAAATCAGATAAAAATGTATCTCGATCTACAGGAGTAATTTTTTGTACAGCACAATATATAGGCTCATCAGGCAAACTAGTTATAAATTGGTAACAAATTAACCAATATCCATCTTTTGCAGGCTCTTTTATTGGAACCGAATAAGTAATAACACTATCTTGCTGATTGTTTACTTTCCAAGGAATCAACTTAGCTTCTTTCTCTGTCGATTGAGAGTAACAGATAAATGTTCCTTGAAGCATATGATACAAGCGATCAATATTTCGTTGATATTTTTGATAATAGGCAGCAGTTCCAAAATCGCTAGCTTCCGATGGCGTATTTTGAGTATTGGTAGAGTTTGTTTTGCATGCTGCGTTGAATAGGACGATTAAAATAAATATAAAACCAAAGTTTTTCATCATTAGTATTTTTTAATTGTGAACAATAGAATACTTATAGACGGGGGATAGATAGATATGATAAGAACTCAATTGGCGAATAAAGTTGCTTTAACTGTTTTATAGTTTAATATTTGTAGAGAGGTTAATGAATAAGATGGAAGTAGGTGGTCATACTATATTAAAGTAGCCCCAAGAAGAATAAGATAAGAATGATAATGGTGGTGATTGCTACAATAGATATAAGCAGAATTACTGTAATCATTAAGTTATCTTCTTGGCACATCCATTCGCAACAATCACCACAACAGTTACTACAAGAATCACTACAACATTGATTGCAACAATTGCTACAGCAGTCCGACCAACAATCCTTTTTACGAAATAGATTTTTTATTTTTCTTTTTAGACGCTTAATCCTTTTTTCTTTACGTTTTTGATCCTTTTGTTTTTTTCTATCTCTTCTAACAACTCCTGCGATACCAATACTTGCTAAGATAGTTGTCATCAACAAGGTCCAGCCCACAATCTGTAATTTACCCTCTTGAGGCAAATATGTTTTTGTTTGTGGATTCGCAAACACAGCCAAGACAATCACATAGTAGTTTAGTTGGCGCAACCAAGTTTTGGGTTGACATGTAATTTGGTTAGCAAAAATCTTTGCCTCATTCCACCTTAAAGCAATTTGGTCATTAATCGTTTTAGGAATACGTCGTTCTTGATACAACCGAAGCGCAAGGTTAGATGCTAATCTATCTTTATAAATAGATATTGCCTCTGCTGTTATACTGAGTTGTTGAAGATGTGTGTCTATTTCTGCTTGGATATCTAATAAAATAGATCGGACAGACTCTAAATTTGATTCGTCTAACTGATTGAAAGACCCAAAGTATTTTATCAAAGGATTAAACTGGTCTTTAAAAACATCTTTTTCATAATCTTCAAAGGCATCTAAGATGTAGATGAGTTGACCAAAAGAATAACCTAATTGATATAAGTCTGTTTTTTGTTGCAGTCGAAGTCCTCCTTGTTGAAAAAGGTAAGCTGTTATTTTAGCAGTAGCCTCTGCATAATAGTTTAAACAAGAATGCAAATGTTTAAATTGTATTTTTTTGCGCTCTCTTTGGTATTGCTGTTGAATTATGCTTTGTATATATATAGTATCAATACCCCAGTGCTCAAATTGTAAAAGAGCTTTCTTTTGCGAAGAAGTATAAAGGTATTGAGCAAATTTCCACTTTAGAGCTGGCTCATCTTGATTATTGTCATTAATCTTTAACGTTCCTAATAAAACAGAAACAGTTGCGGCATACTCTAAAGAAAAAGGGAGTTTTTCTTTTGGTATAGAAAAACAAGTATTCACTGTTTTTAAACGATCGCTCCATGATTTAAAATTTTCATGTTCTAATTGTGATAATAACTCAGATAAAAAAACAGTATCCCAATTCAGCATTAACCGACTTTGTTGATTATAATTTTTGCCAATAGCTTTACAAGTACCACAATAATGCCTGCGATGGTACAAATAATTGGAATTATTTTTTTTCGTTGAACACGTATTTTGGGGATGCATGAGTCCAAACATAGCAAATCGGTATTAGTATATTAAGCAAATAGGAGATAATGAAAATACTAAATATTGTGTTAGCACTGTGTATATAGAGGCCACTTTCAATTTTTTTTATTGTAATAGAGCGTATTTTTGCTTTATATTCTATCGTCTAACCCAACTTGGAGATGATTTTTTTGAAAAAAAATAAATGTCCCAGAAAAAGGAATGATTTTATAAGATATTGATTGTGTTTGTGTTTTAATTGGTGGTTAATTAGAGAGAGTTGGGAGAAAGAAAAAAGTTTAAAAAAAACGCTAAAAAAAACACCTAAAATTTGGAAGTAAAGGAAAAACATTGCACCTTTGCAACCGCTTCGAAAGAGAGGCATTGGCAATTGAAAACAATGAAAACCTACAGAAAAATAATTTTTAAAAAAGTTTAAAAAACATTTGGTGGTTTGGAAATAAAGTTAGAGATTTGCAACCGCTTCAAAAGAGAAGCACAGCAAAATTGAAAACGCTAAGAAAAACCTACAGAAAAATAATTTTTAAAAAAGTTTAAAAAATATTTGGTGGTTTGGAAATAAAGTTAGAGATTTGCAACCGCTTAGCGAAAGAGCGGGTAAAAAAGTTTCGA